>CAKPMY010000027.1 GCA_934168245.1 uncultured Bacilli bacterium | reverse complement strand
AAAATATTCATGGCGATTTAACTATAGAAAATATATTGGTAGATACTAACGGAAATTATATTATAATCGACCCTTCTCCTATGTATAATAATATTTTTGCCGAATATTCTAAACTTTTTCAATCTTTACATGGCAAATACGAATATTTAAAAAATTCTAATTCTTGGAGTATAGAAAAAAATTCAATCAAATATGCCGATTATTCCACTCAAAAATATTCGGATATATTTAATTACATAAAACAATTTATAGTTGATAATTATGGCAACGAAGGGCTAAAAGCTACATATTTTTATGAGTCTGTATGCCATTTAAGAACTTTAAGTTATATGGTTAGATTAAATAAAAATAATAGCGTTTTAATGTTGGCTTTATCTGGGCTTGCATTAAATGAATGGAGTAAATTATGAACGAAATAAAATTAATGATATTTGATTTGGACGGAACTATTATAGATAGCGCCGATGCGAATTATAACGCTTATCATGACGCCTTAAAAGAAATAGGAATTGATTTGACAAGAGAATTTTTTAATATCAACTGTTTTAACGGACAACATTATAAACAATTTCTACCTATGTTAATACCTGACGGAAAAGAAGAGATTATAGAAAAAGTTCATAACAGAAAGCAAGAAATATATAAAAATAATTTAAAAAATATAAATACTCATCCTTATATATTGGAAATCATAAATAATAATAAAGGAATTAAAAAATTAGCTTTAGCGACTACGGCTGGAAAAGTTGCGGTAGAAAATGTATTAAAAAATATAAATATGGAAAATATATTTGATTTAATTATAACGGGAGACGATGTAATTAAAAGAAAACCAAACCCCGAAGTATTTTTGAAATGCATTAATTATTTTAATGTTTTGCCAAAAGAAAGTGTTATTTTTGAAGATAGCGATACGGGAATTGAGGCTGCAAAATATACGGGCGCTTGGGTTATTAAAATTGAGAAATGGGCATATTGAAATTGTATATAGCGTTTAATTAATATTAATCTATAAAATCATATATGGATTTTATTTGAATTTTTGAGCTATTATCTTCAACTCCTTCTCTTATATCTTTAAAATATGATTTATATTCGTTTATTTCTTTTTTAAGAATATTATAATTTTTTAAAGTGTTGGTAGCCGCTTCTACCGATATATCATATTTGTTGCATAAATTTTTCGCTATATTTTTATAGTTTTCATTATTTTCATCTTCTTTCATTGTATGAATATAATCTTCGCCATATTCTTTTTTTAAATCTTTTATCGTAAGAAGAGAGCAACCTGCAAATTTATCGGCGTTATCTTCATTTTCATTATATATTAAATGATATACTTCATGCATTATAGTAAATAACATTCTTATTTTATCTTCTTTTTTATATATTACTATAACGGGGTAATCGTTAAAAAAACAAGAAAAACCGTCTAATCTTTCCCAATCTTTGTCTGGCAATTCTTCAACAAATAATATTATACCGTTTTCAAATAAAAATTTTCCTATATCTTTTGTATATTCTGGATTATTATCTTTTATCGACATAGCTTTATTTAACAATTTGCTAGGTAT
>CAKPMY010000026.1 GCA_934168245.1 uncultured Bacilli bacterium | reverse complement strand
TGGTCACTGAATCTATGGGAGTATGCGGATAGCCAGAAATTGCATAGAGAAATGGAGTATTGGAAATCAGTAAATAACAAAATAGAAAGTGGCAAATTTGCTGGCAAAAATGTAAGCAATGAATTTGAATTGTCTATGTTAGAGGCTGATATGGATTCAGAGTATACAAAGCATATGCTATACAGTATTTCAGATGCTTTTAATACTGAAATTAATGATATTCTGTTAGTTGCATTAGCACGGGCAGTGGGCAAAAAAAGCGGAAAATCAACGATTGCAATAAATCTTGAAGGACATGGTAGGGAACCTATACATAAGGAAGCATATACCGATAGAACGGTAGGATGGTTTACAACAGAATATCCTGTAGTGTTCGAAAATGTAGGTAACGAACCAAGTAGGGATCTGATAAATGTAAAGGAGACCCTTCGTGCAGTTCCGAATAAAGGACTCGGATATATTATTTTACAAAATGCTTATCCCGATACATTTATTGCCATTGATCCGGATATTACTTTTAATTATCTTGGTGAATTTGGTCAAGAAGGCAATTATGGATTCTTTATCAGTGAAGTAAAAAAATCAAGGGATAAGGATGTAACAAATGCTTTTCGGACTCCAATCACAATTAATTCTATGATAATTAATAAAAAATACCATATGGAAGTAACTTATGAGATCAATATTTTTAGTAAAGAATATGTTACGGAATTGATTAATTATTTTCTGAGAGAACTAGCCAATATTATCGAAGTATGTTTGGAGATAACTGGACAGATAAAAACACCTTCAGATTTCGGGGAAATTGGATGGTCTTTTGAAGAGTTACAATATGTGACTCAAAATTGTGAAAAGAATGGGAAGAAAATTGTAGAAATTAATTATTTGACACCGATGCAAGAAAGTATGCTATATCATAAACGTTTGTATCCAAATTCAAGCGAATACATTGTTCAGGTTGATTTGGCTGTGGATAAAGAAATTCAGACTGCAATCTTATATGAGGCGTTAAACTATATGGCAAAATATCATGGTTCGTTGAGGGCTAATATTTTTTATACTGGAGTAAATGAGCCGAGAGAAGTTGTTTTTGATCAAGTGGTTTATGAGAACACAGTTTATGATTATTCTATGAATGGAAATTCAGAATATATGATTGCGATGATAAAAAAACAGGATATACAAAGAGGGTTTGATCTGGAGAATGAAGCTTTGTTAAGGATGGCAGTATGTAAGCAAGCAGATGGCATGCGTGTGATTATTACATTTCATCATATTATTTTGGATGGATGGAGCTGTATGTTATTGATTGACGAACTGTTTAAGAATTATGAAAGATTTTTACTTGGCAGTTCATTTGAATCAAAGTATGAAAACATGCAGGGGTTATATGGAAAATATCTTAAGCAAAAAGATAAAAAAGAAGCATATGAATATTGGAAAAAACTTTTGTCCAATTATACTGAACCATGCAAAATTAAAGCAACGGGGCATCCGGATAAAGTTGATAAAGATACGCCTGGTAAAGTTGAAATTTATTTGGACAATGATTTGAAAAGAAAGTTAACAAGTTTTATCCATAATCATGCACTCTCATTAAACACAGTTATTGAAACTGTGTGGGGATTGATATTGGGTGCTTATACGAGAAATGATGATATTATCTTCGGAAAAGTAGTATCAGGAAGAAATGTTGATATTTCAGGAATTGATACTTCATTGGGGATGTATATTAATACTATTCCGGTTCGTGTGATTTTAAATAGTGAAGAAAAATTGATACATTTACTTGAAA
>CAKPMY010000025.1 GCA_934168245.1 uncultured Bacilli bacterium | reverse complement strand
TATGAATTATAACACAAAAAAAAGGTATATGTAAACTACCTTTTCAATTTTTTATTACTTTTTATAACAAGAATAACGATTACTCCCAAACTTAATGCCATTATTCCAAAGTATAAACCTATGTTATCTAATGTATTAGGATTTACTACATTATTACTTGCAATTATATAATTACTAAAATGGTTTGTATTAAATGATAAATACTTAATTCCCTCTATTGTAACTATTTGAGCATCATATTTTTCAAAAGTTCCATCATCTTTAATATATAAAACTACTAAATCTTTAGTTTCTCCATCATAAGGTATTAAAACATTTGTTACATCATTAAAATTACTAATAATTTTATCTAAAATACTTGAATATAATTTTAATGAATAACTATCTATTTTCTTATAACCATTTTTCTCAAGAAGTTTTATTTCTTCACTAGTTAAATCATATTTATCACTAATTAAATTTGCATCAAGAGGTACATTGCTTGCTTTTGTTTTTAAAATAATACCAGTCTTTGTATCTACTGTTGAAATTATACCAACACTTTCCATATATTTTTCAGGCATTTGTAAAACAGCAACATAATAATCTTTATCATTGATACTAAGTTTATAAGGTACACCTGTAATTAAACCAGCATCCTCTGTATAATATTCATAGTAATTTTTTGAAAGTTGATATTTTTTTAATGTTTCAAATTCTTTATCAAAATTTGTATTAACAAGTTTATAATACTCATTTACTTTTAAACCCATTGTATAATTTAATATTTCTTCAACACCTTGAGCTCCATTATATCCATCAATATCATCAGATAAAGTAACTTTAATTTTAACATCATTATTATTAATATATTTGATAAGCTTATCCTCTAAAACCTTTCCATAGTCTTCTAAAGGAGTTCCAACTGGTACATAATACATATTTGATTGGAAAAAGCCATTATAAGTAAATCCATAATATACGCCATCTTTTTTAACATAAGTTAATCCATCAGCAATCCCAGTATAAGCAATTCCTCTTCTTGTTTCTTCAAAAGATACAGTAATATCAAAGTCAGGATTTTTCTCAACAATATTTTTTAATTTAGAAAACTCTTTAGCAGCTCTTTTGTTAGAGAAAAATGTTGAAGTATCACTTTCATAATTAACTAAGTGATTAATCATATCTTTATCAGCAATATGAAATGTTCCAAATAAATCATCAGTTATTTTATCCACTTTTTGACTAATTTTTTCATCACCATTAACTTCATTAAATTTTACTTCTATTTCAAATAGTTGTTCATCCTCAAAATTGCCTAGTTCCCCATAATAAATCATAGCCTCGCAACTATCCTTAGTAACAGTTTCAAGTTTATTTTGATTATTATAACGAGTTTCGCCTTTAAAATAACAAGCCGTATCAATTCCCGCAACATTTTCAAAATCAACTATATTATATAAATCTTCGCGGAACATATATTCATAAAAATTATGTGTAATTCTTTCCTTTGAATAAGTACTTCCATCATAATCATTTTTTTGAAACCATTCATAATTTTTATCAATCATTTTATCTGGATTTACATATTTATATTCAAAATTATGATTTTTAATAATTTCCTCATTAACCTTTTTTGCTTCATCAATGCTTTGAGCATTAACTGCACTACTAAATAAAAATAATCCTAATGTTAGTAATTTAAAACTTTTTCTCACTATCGCACCTACCCTATAAAATAATTATATACGATTATCAAAATTCTTTCAATCAAAAATCACCAAAATTAATTTTTTTCATATAATACAAAAGAAATAATAAGGAGGTTATTTTGAAAAAAATATTTTATA
>CAKPMY010000024.1 GCA_934168245.1 uncultured Bacilli bacterium | reverse complement strand
AAACGGCCAACATCATCATTATAAATATTGGTAATATAATTATAAATTCAATTAATGCTTGCCCTTTTTTATTCATATTTTACCTCAATTTTATACTATACACCCCATAAAGGGGTGTACTATTTATTTATTTTTAACCTTCGTATAAAGTTTTTCAACCACATCAAATTTTATTCGCCGAATCTCGAAGAGTCGAGCCTCGATTATTTAGATTTTTTGGAATTTCTCTATAGCTTAACTTACTGTGTATGGCTTTGAATATGTTCCATTGCCTGATAACTTGGCTTTAGAGGATAGAGAAACGACAGGACGGGCGCCAAAACCATTACCCACATGATTATAGTCCAAAACACCTGCAGAATCTACATCAAACTCACAAACATATCCACGGGAATCGAAATAATTAGGCGACCCCAACCAATAATATTGTTTTGTATACAAATAATAAGAACTGTTTGTTGTATTATATACTCCCCCTGCCATTGCTACTTCATCCGCTGTTATAAGTCCCACTGGATAGGTTAATGCTCCATTTCCATTACTAGTACCAACTGTAAATTTATCACTTGCTGTTGGACAAGTTAATACTGGACTTTTACTTTTATCTAATCTTCCTCTTGCACCATAATAATATTGTGTTCCAGTTGAATTCCAACTTGTTAATGTTGTATAGTTTGTATTTGAATAAGTAACATCTGAAGTTGAAGCACTTCTATCATTACAGAATATTTGGTCTGCTATTAAATCATTATCTTTCAATGTTGTTCCAGCATACCATTTATCTATTGCTTGTTTTATTGTACTATTATATACTGTATTTCCATTTACTGTACAGCTTGCATTATTTGTTCCATCACATTTTCCATAACCGTGTTGCAATCCTTCTATATATTGATAGCCCACATGTTCTGCTTTATTATCACTACTATTAAAATCAAAAGTATTTGTACTGTCTACTGTTATTTGCGTACCCGTTCCGGTCATATATACGCCATTACTTCCTGTTACTGATGAGTCTGTGCTTGGGTCAGTTGTTCCTGTATATATCATTCTTATACTGCCATCTCCATTTATTCTTATTATTCTCCAATAGATATCTTTATTTGAACTATCTTTGCCAAATTTTACCCAGTTATTATCTACGGCACCTCTAAAGTAATATGACTTCATTCCTGTTGTTGCAGTATAATCATCATCGGCAGCATATAAACCTTTTTCACTTGCTGTTGTTACTTTACTAAAATCTGGTGTTGTTTCATTTACTGTATTATTTGCTAAGATTGTCTCATAACCCTTTTTTTCAACTTCAAATACATTATTCCAAGTTCCATCACCTGTTAATTTAGCCTTAGAGGATAAACTTATAACTGGACGGGCACCATAACGAATATAATACACAGTATAACCATTATTAGCACCCGAAGGATATACACTATACTCAAACGCATCTCCACCGGAATAGAAAGACTCAGGCGTCCCCGACCAATAATGTTGGTTTGTATACAAGTAATATGAACTATTTGCAGATTCTTTTACTCCACCTGCCATTGCTATTTCATCCGCTGTTATAAGTCCTACTGGATATGTTAATGCACCATTTCCATTACTTGTATTTACTGTGAATTTATCACTTGCTGTTGGACAGATTAATATTGGTGTTCTATTACTATTAAAATCATCTAATCTTCCATATGCTCCATATTTATAATCTGTTTCCGTTGAATTCCAACTTGTTAATGTTGTATAATTTGTAGTTGAATATGTAACATTTGAAGTTGATGCTGTTCTATCATTGCAAAATATTTGATCTACCACTAAACTTTTTGTTTTCAAATCTGTTTCTAATGTTGTTGTTTTATACCAATTATCTATTGTTGTTTTTATTGCACTTGATGTACTATTTTTATTTCCATGTTGCTGTCCTAATTGATACATATATCCTACATATTCTGCTTTATCTGTACTACTATTAAATGCACTTGTACCTATTTGGGTACCTGTTCCGGTCATTACTACTTTAGTACTTTCTGTTGGTGCTGTTGTTCCTGTATATATCATTCTTATGCTGCCATCGCCATTTATTCTTATTATTCTCCAGTATATATCTTTTCCACTGCTATCTTTACCAAATTTTACCCAGTTATTATCCACTGCGCCTCTGAAATAATAAGAAGTACCTAAATCATCTTGTGCTTTAAACAAACCTTCATTTGTTGTTGCAATTTGATTAAAATCTGGGGTTTCACTATTAACTACTAACTCAGTACTTCCTAATTTAATAGTTTCTTTTTTATAATCAAAATACAAATAACATCTATCACTACCTATAAAGTTAAGAGATACTGTACCTGTGGTACTATCATAATTTGTAACTTTACCATTATTTTCACAATGTGTTTTTTCTTCATTTAAAATATAGTTACCTTTAGGTATATCTTTTGAATTTGATTGTACATAATCTGTTGCACCTTTTTCTTTAATCATAATAGCCATTCCTTTTGAAATAGTATTATATTCTTTTTTATATTTATTATCTTTTGATTTATAAA
>CAKPMY010000023.1 GCA_934168245.1 uncultured Bacilli bacterium | reverse complement strand
ACACACTTTTATTACTTAATTGCACTTATTTGTGCACTTTAGATTGATTCAACGTTTATAAAAACATTTCTTCATTTCTTTTTTTAAAATTATCATAATTTTCTACTCTTAAATAGTAGATTGATATTTTACTACATAAAAAGTAAAAGCCAAACTGACTTAATGAATAAAGTCTTTTTATTTTTTGTTTATTATACAAATCTATAATTATATCTCTTACAAAACTACTGCTTCTAGAAAAATCTATATAATAATTATCTAATTCACAATTAGTAAGGCACATTTTACCACTTACTATATTATGTTTGATATTATTAATTGTATCTTGTTTAAAATCGTGTTCAAAAGGAATTAAAGGAGCAATAATAATATATTTGTCCCTTGTAAGATCGCAGGTGTTAGACAAAATCATTCCTTTCGTTTTATATGTTATTTCATCTCCATTAGAATTTATATATGAAAAAGGAATATTGTCTAATATATCTCCTTGAGATAATATAGGCAAAGAATTAGAAAACCAATTTGGCTTGGATGTATCAAATTGTGCCATTAATTCTTTTATTCCATTTTTTACATTTGTATCAATAGATGGAAATATTTGATATGTATAGTCAATAAACTTATCAATCATAATACTTATAAAAGTTCCCTTGTTTTTTTACAATTAATCTTTCTATTTCTCGTTCTGCAGAAATTTCATCTTCTGAATCAAAAAACACTTCATTTTCAAAAAGTTCTAATATTTCTTCTTTTGTTGTTTTAGGTTTAAAAATATAATAAACAAAACAATTATTTGGATCTAAATTTGTTCCTCCGCAATTAACACTACCAATAGTATTAATTGTATTATATTTTTCAGCAATTGGATGAGGTGTATAAATTTGTGGATCAATCCCTTGATTAATCATTAACATATAATCCCCCTCCTTTTATATAATTTTACCTTCAATAACATTTTTTGATAATTCATCCATCTTCTCAGAACAAATTTTAAATATATTATCAAAATTTTCTTTTGTAGTATTATAATCTCCAATTTGATTATAACTATATTTATCATTTATTTCTACAACAAAAGCCAAAACTGTCTTTTCAACTGTGACTTCTCTTTCAGGAATTAATGGTATTATTATTGTCTGAGATTTTGAACCTTGTTCTATTTTTTTAGTAAAAGAAACAACTTTAGCATCATTTATTGAAATATTGTAATAATATTTATCATCAATTTTTTTAGAAAATCTGGCTCCTATTTCTGCATAATTTTCATCACTATCTTTATTAAAAATATTATTTAGTATTTTTTCAACAGGATTCTTTTCTTCATATTCACAATTAACTTGTATTGCTGAATACAAAATATTAACATTACATTTTTGCGTTAAGACATTAAATATTTCTTCTGCTTTTTGTTTTACATATTCATAACACTTCGTTAAATTATTTACATAATCATTATCAAAGCGGGTAGAAATCTGTGCATTAATTTTAGACATATTAAAAATTGTATGTCCTCCCAATGTGTTTGAATTTATTCTTGGTATTATTGGATCAAAATTTGACGGAACACCTGTTAAATTAAACGGAGAAAAATATTTGTTCAATTCCGCATCCAATATGTTTTGTAATTCTTTAAAATTATCTATTTCATTAAACCAAAAAGTTACTTGCATTGCATTGTATTTCATAAAACATCTCCTCCTATAAACATTATATCACGAAAAATGTTAATAATTTTATTTTTTTAATACAAATCGATAAAAATATGGTAGGATATTATTAGAGATTGATATTTTATGTATCAAATCGTTAAGAAGTGAAAAGTTGTAGATATCTTCGACAACCGCTCCATAGTGAAATCTGCTCGAACTTTTCGAGTTTTGATAAATAACTAATCTAGAAATGGATTAGTTTTTTTGTATTTTAAAAAACTATTCCATTCTTAAAAAGAAAATGTCAGAAGTCTACAAAAAACAAGTTGATGATTTAGAATTACTAGTTCCTAACTTTAAAGTAGCTAGTGCTATAATCCACTTTGATGAAACTAGTCCACATTTGCATATTGTCGGTGTTCCTATTAAATATAAGAATAAAAATGGTATGGAAAAACAAGTTGGTAAATCTGATGTATTTACTAAAGAATCTTTAATTAGATTACAAGATAAAATGAGAACTTTATGTATTCAAGAATTTAATCAAGTTTATAGTTTAGACTCTACCCTTAAACAGAAACAAAAGGGTAGAAATAGAGATATTCATGTATCTGATATGGACAACTATATAGAAATAAAAAAGCAAATTGAAAAGAATACTGAAAACTTAAAACAAGCAAATAAAAAATCTTCAGAATTAAAGCAAAACTCTAAAGATATAAAAGATAAAATTGATAAATTAAAAAACTCTAAATTAAATAAAGATAATTATATTTTATCAAAAGAAGATAAAGATTCTTTTATCGACTTTATCGAACAAGTAGATAATACTAGTAAAGAGTATGATAAAATACAAACTCTATCTAATACATTAGTTAATGCTCACGATCAATTAAAAGATAAGAACAATAAGATTAAAACTCTAACTGAAAATAATGAGGCACTTAATTTAAGAGTTAAGACTTTAAACGATATAATTAAAGAAAAAGATAATGAAATATCATTTTTAAAATCTAAAATCAACGATTTAAAAAATACTATTGAATATTGGAAAGATAAATTTGAAAAACTAATATCTTTCTTACACGATAAACTTCATAGTTGGTATGATAAAGATGATAAATATATTGATGT
>CAKPMY010000022.1 GCA_934168245.1 uncultured Bacilli bacterium | reverse complement strand
CTTCCTTCTTTTATCAAAGGATCTACAATATCTTTTTCATAACTATATTTTTTTAATTCTTTAATATAATCAAATACTCTAGGTGAAAAAATCATAATACCAGCATTTACTAAATTTTTATAATAATACTTTGTTCTATCATTTGTTTTATGATCAAATGAAGTTACAACATTATCTTTTTCAACAACTAAATCACTATCATATGGATGCCCATTAGGATGAGTAAGAAGTGTAACGTCCGCACTATTTTCTCTATGAAAATCATACATTTTTTGAAAATCAATATCAATAAATACATCACATAATAGAAAAACAAAATCCTCTTTAATTTTATCTTTTAGATAATATAGTGAACCAGCAGTTCCAAGAGGAACTAAAGGATTTTCCTCAATATAAGTAATATTTACGCCAAACTCTTTTCCATCTTTAAAATAATTTTTTATCACTTCCCCTAGATGACCAATAATAATTGTGATATCTTTTATATTAGATTTCTTCAAATTCATTATTTGATGATACAAAATAGGATATCCAGAAACCTCTAACATAGGTTTGGGTATCGTATCACCTGTTATGGAAGATACTCTTGTACCTTTACCACCCGCCTGAATTACTGCTTGCATTTTAATCTCCTTTTCCTTACCCCTAACAATAGTATACCAATTGCTAAAGTAAATAACAAGACTGCAAAACTAAATTTTAGATAATGCACGCCTTGAAAAAACTCTGATTTAATATTTTTGTAATCATTCAAATATATAAATAAATATATAATTAAAAAATGAAAATAATAAACAAATGATGATAAGTCTCTAAATATTCTAGTATCATACTTAAAATCAATTGAAATATTACTTATAATTAAAAATAAAGTGGGTATTAAGACTATATGAGAAAAATAAAAATCATGTTCTATAACCAAATCTATATGTGATTTTACTATACAAACTTCTAATACTAAAAAAATAAATGAAATAATTAGTGCAACAATTTGCTTTTGTGTATTTTTAGTATTTTTTAAATATTTACCCATATAATAACCAATCGAAGTAAATAAAAATCCTACAAATAAAATGTTTCTATTACTTAAAAATATTTTTGAAAAAAATGAACTTAATTTTGGATAATGTAAAATTAAAATCCAATTGTATGTTGTAAAAGATAATCCTATAACATATAATATCAAACTTATTAATATACTGGAAATTAATACCTTTTTTAATTTAATTTTTTTTAATATTACCAAAGTTAAAAATAAAGTGCCACTATACCACATAATATTTTGTGGACAACCAAATATAAATCTTACAAACTCACTTTTTATAAATGAAAAATTATAATTAAAAAGAAATTTACTAACTAACGTATATATCGGTGATAAAATAACATAAGGAATTATTAACTTCTTAAAATATTTTTTTGACTTACTCTCATTTTTAGAAAAATAATAACCTGAGCACACAAAGAAAAAAGGAACAGCCAATCTAAAAACTATATCCTTTATAAAAATTCCATAACTAACATAACTTAATAGTCCTGTATGTATGAATACAACAAAAAAGGAAAGTAATAGTTTAAAAATATCTAATAAACAGTTCCTTTGTTTCATTATAAATGTTCCTTAATGTACTTTGCAGTTTCTCTTACAGATTCATCTGAAGTATGATGTGCTGTCCATCCAGCATTATGAATCTTAGTTAAATCATATTGGAATTTTGGAACATCGCCTTTCCAACCAACATTCCCTCCAGTATATTTATAATCTACATTTTCATAACCTAATTCTTCGCAAACAATATCTGCAATTCTTGTTACACTTGTAGCGCTTTCTACACCAGCATTATATATTTCAATACCTCTTTGCATTTCTTTTTCTTGAGTAAATGCTACGATTGCATCTACTAAATCAAGTACATATAAATATGGTTTAGTTTGAGTTCCATCTCCCAAAATTTCTAATTCATTTGGATTATTATGTAATTTCTTAACAAAATCAAATATTACTCCATGTGTTAAATTAGGTCCAATTACATTTGGAAATCTAAATATAACTGTTGAAAAATCATTCATATAACTATATGATGAAATAAATCCTTCACTAGCATATTTTGCACCGCCATAATATGAAATTGGATGTAAATCTCCTGCAACCTCTGTAAGAAGTTCAGTTTTTTCTCCATAAATTGCTGAAGTTGAAGCAAAAAATAATTTTTTAATACCAGTTCTTCTCATATATTCAAGTACTGAATATGTAGTCATAAAAGTATCATTATAATCTACACTTGGATTTTTTCCTCCTTTTTGAATATCGGAATTAGCGGCTAAATGATAAACCATATCAAATTTTTCGTCAGCTAAAGCACTACAGAAATTTTCTGTTTCCTCAATATTTAATTTATAAAATTTATAACTGGGATTAGGTATGAAACAATCCACATTTTCTTGTTTTCCTAAAGTGAAGTTATCAACACAAACAACCTCATTTCCCATTTCTAATAATTTTCTTACTAAGTGAGTTCCTATAAACCCAGCTCCACCTGTTACTAATATTCTCATAAATATCCTCCTAACTTACAAATATAACAGTTGTACCTTGATGGTCAAATTTAAATTCCATCTCAGACAAATCTGACATTTCCTTTCTAAATTTTTCTTGTTTTTCCTCTGGAACATAGAATAAGAAGAAACCACTACCACCAGCGCCTAAAAGTTTTCCACCAGTTGCTCCTGCTTTGATAGCTCTTTCATACCATTCATCAAATTGTGGGTTACTTATTCCGCTTGCAAGCGTTCTTTTTATTTTCCAGTTTTCATCTAATATTTTTCCAACAGCATCAATGTTATTATGTTCTAACTCATATTTTAAATCATAAGTCATTTCCATTATCTTCTTTTGACCTTCTTCTTTGTCTTTTGCTGTAACAATATTCTTTGATTGTTCCTCTAGTATTGAAGAAGCCTTATGTTCTCCACCAACATATAACATTATTAGATTCTTTTCTAATTGTTTAAATGCTTCATGATTCATTAATACTGGTTCAACATCTACAGAACCATCTTTATTAAATTTATAAAAATTTAGTCCACCAAATGCCGCTGCATATTGATCTTGTTTTCCATTTGTTGTATGAACAATATTATTCTCCATATCACACGCTGCTGCTGCAACTTCTGCCTTTGAAATGTACTCTCTTTTATAGCATTTTAAATTTTCTATAAGTCCTACAGTAAATGAACTAGATGAGCCAAGCCCTGTTCCTTGTGGTACATCCGCAATTGAGGTAATTTCTAGACCCTCAATACCCTCTTTTTTTAAACATTCCCTAAAAATATTGTGTTCAATATCATCAATATTATGGACTGTTTCCGTTTTTGAATATTTTAAAACAGTTGTTTTTTTATCAAATGACGGATGGGATGTAATGTACATGTATTTATTAATTGTTGTACTTAAAACACATCCTCCATGCTTTTCATAAAATGAC
>CAKPMY010000021.1 GCA_934168245.1 uncultured Bacilli bacterium | reverse complement strand
ATCCATTAGTATTCCCTACTTATATTATTCGAAAAAATATAAAAAACTTTGAAGTAATTCAAAAAAAGTTAAAAAAATTAACTTGTAAAAATAAAATGTCTATGATAATATCTTGGTGTTAAGAAAATGTTAATATTTTATTGAATGTTAATGACTAAAAAAATTATCGCTAATATTTCTTATATTTTTCAGAACTTTCTTGTGATATGCGCCATATGAATATTGAAAGGAGGTGAGTAGGACATGGAAATATTAGTTGATAGAAATGGTTATGAGCAATTTGTGAATATTTTGAACGAACTCAAAAGTGCATTAGAAAACATTGCCTCAGGAGCAGCAGAAGTATGTCGAGATGCAGTTGGTGATGGTTGGCATGATAATTTTGCCTATGATGAATTGATGCGAGATGAGAGAAAAGTTAGTGCTAAACTAAAAAAGATGTTAATGGATGGACGATGCATAAAAGTTATTGATGATGTAGAGTCTAGCGCTGATACTATAAATATTGGAGATACTTTAAAAATAGAAGTTATTTATGCAGAAGATGATATTGAAATTTTTGAAGTAAAACTGACAGGTATGTATTTGCCAGATTTAGAAAGTTCAATTCAAGAAATATCATTGAATAGTCAAATGGGTAAAGCATTATATTTGAAAAATATTCATGATAAGATATTTTATAAAATACATGATGAGGAAGTAGAAATAAAAGTGTTAGAAAAAAATGGAAATATTGTAAATTAAAAACTAGAGTTTTATATTTGACGTTTTGCAAACTCTAGTTTTTATATGTCTTTTTTTTTATAAATTGATTTTTACAATGACTCCGGCAACATCTTTACCAAACTTTTTCCAAGTAGTTTCTTTTATTACTTTAAAACCAACATCTTCAAATACTTTAGTATGATAACGATCTTTTTCAAAGTTATCATATAGTTCTTTAATACCATTTTTCTTAGCAGCTTCACATAATAGTTTTAAACCTTCTTTTGCGTAGCCTTTTCCTCTTTTTGAGGCTTCTATTAAAATACCACAGCCATAGTGGTTTTCAGAACTATCAAAATGATAATTTACGTAGCCTACAAATTCATTTGTTTCAGTGTCTTTTAGGAAAGCAAAAAATTTATTTTCATCTTTTCTCTTGGTGTAGGTTTTTTCAAAGTTTTCTTCAGGGAAGTCAATTGTTCCTGTATCATAATGATAACCAGAGTAAGAAACATCATAGCCAGCATTATAACTCATAGAAGCAGGATCTTCATTTAATTTTTTTTCATACCAGTAATCTTTTAATTCAGGTATAACTAAAGTTAACATATTTTTCACCTCTAATTTATTATAACATTTTTTATTTAAAAATAAATGAAAATTAGGTATAATAATATAAGTAAGATAAGAATAGAAGGCTTGGTGAAAAAAATGAATGGAGAAGATATAGCGTTACCAATTAGTAATGAAAATCCGGCGATAATGAAAGATGCTAGTAAATGTATACAATGTGGCTACTGTGTTAGAATTTGTCGTAATGATGTGACAGTGGCGAAGATGTATGATCTTGGTATTACTCATGAGCCTATATGTATTAACTGCGGACAGTGTGCCAATTATTGCCCTACAGAGTCTATTAGAGAACGATTAGATTATTTGAAGGTGGAGAGATTGCTTTCTAATCCTGAAAAAGTCGTTGTTGTTTCTTTGGCTCCAGCGGTTAGAGTGGCACTTGGAGAAGAATTTGGACTAGAGTCAGGTAAAAATATTTATAAGAAAATTATTACGGCTTTAAGAAAACTAGGTTTTAAATATGTTTTTGATATTACTTTTGGGGCTGATTTAACAGTAATGGAAGAGGCTTTAGAGTTAGTAGAGAGAATTAAAAATAAGAAGAATCTACCGATGTTTACTTCTTGTTGTCCTTCTTGGGTAAAGTATGCAGAAATTTTTTATCCAGAGTTAATTCCTAATTTATCTACTTGTAAGAGTCCTATTGCGATGCAAAGTACAACTATTAAGACATATTTTGCTGAAAAAGAAGGTATTGATTTAGGAAGACTAGTTAATGTAGTGATTGCTCCATGTACATCTAAAAAGTATGAGATTAAAAGATCAGAATTAAATGTTACTAAGAGGGATACAGATTATGTTTTAACAACGAGAGAACTTGCAAAAATGATAAAGGATAATAATATTGATTTATTGAAGTTAGAGGATGGTAAGTTTGATTCTCCTTTAGGACTTGGTAGTAGTGCAGGTGTTATTTTTGGTAGTTCTGGAGGAGTAAGTGAAGCAACTTTAAGAACGGCATATCATTATATTACTGGTAAAGATTTAGAAGATGAAAAATTAGTTTTTTCTGATGTTAGAGGAATGGATGGAATAAAGGAAGTTTTACTTGATACAGGAGAGATAAAACTAAAAGTTGCGATAGCAAATGGTATGAAAAATGCGAAGACTTTGATTGATAAAATTAAAGAAGGTAAAGCAGAGTATCAATTTGTAGAAGTGATGAACTGTGTTGGTGGTTGTATTGCTGGAGGGGGACAGCCTAAACTAAGTTTATTAGAGATGAGAGATAAAAAGTTAGAGAGAATGAATGGACTTTATAGTGAAGATGAGAAAATGAAGAGACGTCTTAGTTATAAGAATCCAGATATTATAAAGATATATAGGGAGTTTTATAATGATAAAGATAAAGTTCATAAGTATTTACATACTACTTATGATGATAAATCTTATTTAGTAAAGGGGGAAAAGTAATGGAAAAGGAAAAATTAGAAGTAAAGATTGCTGCCTCTAAATGTGAGACTTGTGTTACTAAACCTTGTCAAATAGGATGTCCATTAAATATAGATATTCCAGAGTTTATTGAAAATGTAAAGAATAATAATTATGAAGAGGCTTTTAAAGTACTTTGTAAGAGTACAGTTTTACCTTCTGTTTGTGGAAAAATATGTCCTGTTGATAAGCAATGTCAAGGATCTTGTGCAAAGAAAGTGTCATATGATCCAGTCGAGATTGGTAAAATAGAAAGTTATGTTGGAGATTTGGCAGTAGAGAATGGGTGGAAATTACCAAGAAAGGGTAAGAAAAAAGAGAGGATTGCAGTTATTGGATCTGGACCATCAGGTCTTACTTGTGCAGGATTTTTAGCAGAAAATGGTTATCAAGTTACGATATATGAAAAACATGAATATTTAGGAGGACTTTTGTATCATGGTATTCCTAAGTTTAGACTTGATAAGGAGTTAGTTTCTAAAGTTATTAAACAGATACTTGATTTAGGAATAGAGGTTAAGACTAATGTTTCTTTAGGAAAAGATATTTCTCTTAAGGAGTTAGAGAAAGAGTATGATGCAGTATTTTTAGGACTTGGGGCTAATGTATCTAAGATGATGGGACTTAGTGGAGAAGAACTTAATGGTGTATATGGAGCCAATGAATTGTTGGAGAATTTAGTTCAAGTAGATTATACTTCTAAAAGAGTTGTAGTTATTGGAGGTGGAGGAGTTTCTATTGATATGGCTAGAACGGCTATAAAAGAAGGTGCTAGTGAAGTTGGTATTATTTATAGAAGAAGTAGAAGTGAAATGTCTGCGGAAATGAATGATATTAGGGCGGCTAAAAAAGAAGGTATTAAGTTTTTATTTCAGACTAATGTTATTAAAGTTATAGGTGAAGATAAAGTTACTGGTATTGAATGTGTAAAGACTACTTTAGATAAGGAGAAAAAGGCTATTAATGTTGAAGGTAGTAACTTTGTAATAGATACTGATGTAGTTATTATGGCAGTTGGTTCTAGAGCAGATAGTGAACTTTTAGAGAGTTTGAAATTGGATGTTAAAGAAAATGGTTATTTGATGGTTAATAGTAATAATCAGACATCTAATCCAAAGATATTTGCGGCAGGGGATTTAACTGGGGCTAAGTCAACAGTTGCTTGGGCTTGTCGTAATGGTAGAGATACGGCTTATTCGATTATGAAGTTTTTAAGTAAAGAGGGTGAGTAGATGATATTATACTTTTCAGGAACAGGAAATAGTAAGTATGTGGCTTCTAGAATTGGAGAGGCTACTTCTGAGAAGATATTTTCTATAGAAGATTGTATTGGAGTTAATAATTATAAGTTTGATTTAGATGAAAATGAAAATTTAGGTATAATTTGTCCTACTTACTTTTTTGGAGTTCCAGTTATAGTAAAAGATTTTTTTAAAAGAACAAAAATTAATTGTAATGGTAATAATTATGTTTATGGTGTTACTACTTGTGGAGGTTTTTCTGGTGGTACTTTAGATATGCTTGAGGAGTTATTAAAAGATATTAATATAGAATTAAAAGCAAAGTATGATATTGTTATGGTTGATACTTGGACTCCTAGTTATGATGTTAGTGATTTGAAAAGTAATGAAGAGGTTCAGAAGAAGAGTGAAGTTAGAATTGACTTTATAATAAAAAAGATTATGGGAAAAAAGACTGGTACTTTTCAGAGTAAGAAGTTACCAGTATTTATTGTAAAAAGAGTATACTCTTCATATGATAAGGCTCGTAGTACTAAGTATTTTACAGTTAATAATGATTGTACAGGGTGTGGAATGTGTGAAGTTAAGTGTCCGTGTGGGGCAATAGAAGTAAAAAATGGAAAACCAGTTTGGAAGAGTGAGAAATGTATTTTATGTTTAAGATGTTTACATAATTGTCCTAAGGCTGCTATTGAGTATAAGAAGAAGACTAAGAAACATGGGCAATATATTAATCCAAATGTTAAGGTATAGAAAAAGAATGCTTGAGTATTTTTAAGCATTCTTTATTTATTTTTTACTATTTTAGTACTACAAGGTATATCTATTCTATTTAGAAAGTTACATGTACTTGTTCCATCTTTGTTATCAGTACAATTTGTAACGGAACTATATGGACAGATATGTTTATCAGTGTACTTTATATTTTCTAAAGACATAAATACATAGAAGGAAGAGGCCATAATGATAAGTTCAATAATACTTAATACGATTATTTTACCGTTTAATCTTTTTTCTTTATAACGATGTAGGTCTATTTTGTTTGATGAAAATATACTTACGATAAGACTGGTAAGTGATAAGACGGTGCCGATACCTAAAGCAAATTTTACAGTTTTTAGATTAGGCCAAAATAAGAGTAGAGCAAAGCCTATGATTATTCCGGTAAGAGAGAGTTTAGTTCTAGTACTTATTTTTTTATCTTCTTCATAATAGACATTATATTTTTCGGCTTCTTTGATAAAGTCCAATTCTTGTAATTCTTCATTATTTTCTAATTCATTATTATTGTTCATATTTTTATCCTTTCGATTATATATGTTTATTATAACATGCATTTCTTTTCCATTGAAATGAAATTATAAAAATAGTATAATTAATATAGAGAAAAATACTAAAGTTGGTGATAAGATGTTGACACGGAAAGGAATAAAGTCTATCCTTAGACAGACAGACAGACAGACAGACAGACAGACAGACAGACAGACAGACAGACAGA
>CAKPMY010000020.1 GCA_934168245.1 uncultured Bacilli bacterium | reverse complement strand
TGTTGATAATTACATTTTACTAGACTTATCGCATTTTTTATATATAAAAGGTCTCACATCAATTGTAACTCTACAAATTACTTATTTCTTTTTTTTTACTCGTCATTTACTAATAGTCTTATCACATGATACAATATAGTAGGTGATAATATGTTTGATATAATAGATAAAATCATAGACGATACTATGTATAGATTTAAAAAACAAGTTTTATATAAAGAAGACACTACTACCAAAAAAGAACTAGACAAAGTAAAAGAATATTTAAAATCTCATCCCAACAAAGATCTAGAAAAAAAAGTAAAACTATTTGAATACGGTCTAGAAGGAGAAAAACAAGTCTTATATGAACTAGAACATTCTGGAATAGGTATGTATATTCTTCATAATATTAATTTTGAATATAATGGTAAAAGTGCTCAAATAGACTTTGTAGTAATAACTGCTAGATGTACTTATTTTATTGAATGTAAAAACTATCTTGGTAATATAACTATAAACAGTAAAGGTGACTTTGTAAGAAAATATATTAAAAATAATAGAAAAGTAGTAGAAGGTGTTTATAATCCCATTACTCAAAGTAAACGTCACATAGAAATAATAAAAGAAGAAAATTATGATAACGCTAAATTTCTATATAAACTAAATTTTGAAAAAAGCTTTAATAGTTTTCATGACTATATTGTTGTAATGGCTAATCCTAAAACAATTATAAATGATAAATATGCTCCAAGAGAAGTAAAAGAAAGATTAGTAAAAGCCGACCAAATAATTGAATGTCTAAAAAGACTAGAAGCAAAAAGAGAACCATTTAGATTTGAAAAAGATATAAAGGCATCAGCAGATGCTTATCTAGAAATGAATATAGAAAAGTCATTATTAAAAATAGACTTAGAAGAAAATACTCAGTCAAATGAAAATAATTATCCTAAATCTAGCAACCAAAATCATAATGACTCAAATAAACAAAATAACACATCAGTAAACAAGGAAAGTATTAGAGCAGCTCTAAAAAAATATCGTCTACAAAAAGCTAAAGAATTAAATTATAAACCATATTTTATTTATAGTGACTCAACTCTAGAAGAAATACTAGCTCTTATGCCAAATAATTTAGAAGAGTTAAAAAAAGTACCTGGTTTTGCATCTAAAAAAATAGAAATGTATGGTAAAGCCATTATAAATATCATAAATAACTATAAGTAATAATTCTAAATAAAATCATATTATTCAAAATATAAAAAAGGATGTCGTAAAATGAAAAAATTTCTAAAAACACTAATTCCAAGTATTCTAGCTGGAATATCTATTTCTCTAGCCGGTTTTATCTTCTTATCGGTAGATAATAAATACTTAGGATCATTATTATTTACATTAGGATTATTTCTTGTTTGCACAAGGTCTTATAATCTATATACTGGAAAAGTTTGTTATTGTAAAGCAAAACAAGATATTAAAAACCTCTTAATAATAATCCTTGGTAACTTTATTGGTACTAATATTACAGGATTATTACTAAGAGGTACAAGGTATGCCAAAGCTTTATCTACTAAAGCTACTAGTATTATTGATATAAAATTATCTGATAATCTACTTAGTATCTTTCTTCTAGCAGTGATCTGTAACATATTTATATTTGTAGCGGTAGATGGTTATAAAAAGTCTAAAGATAATGTTTCTAAGTACTTATCATTGTTCTTTGGAGTAATAGGTTTTGTTATAACTGGAACAGAACACGTAGTAGCTGATATGTTTTACTTTGCTATGACAGGTAATTACACATCTAAAGCCTTTTTAGTCCTACTAATAGTTTTTCTAGGCAATACAGTAGGTGGAAGATTATACTCGCTAATAGAAGAAAAATTTCTCTAATTTTTATCTTTTAACTTTCAAAACTATATGCTATAATTTTAGTAGAATAGGAAGGATTTAGTTATGACAAAGAAAAGTAAAAAAAATAGTTACGATGATAGTTGGATGTATATATTACTCCTAACAACCATTACCATACTTGCATATTCTCTAGGTACTTATACATTTAAAATAGCCGGAGTAAGCCTAACGTATTCAATATTCTTATTACCAGTACTTTATTTAATAACAAACTACATAACAAAAAAGTATAGTTGTGAAAGATCTATACTTGCCATTGTTATCTCTAGTATTTCTATTGTAATATTTACTGTAATAATGAATTTTGCTATGGGAAAAACAACTAATATAAATGCTTTTGCTGGTAGTTTCTGTGCCTTAGTCGTGTCACATTTAGTTAACTTGTTAATCTACCGTTTTCTAAATAGTAATACTCAAGCACCATTCTTATTAGTATTATTGAATTACTTATTTGCTTTAGTATCATTCTATATGTTTTACACATTAATTTATCTAAACATGATTATTATAGATGATTACTGGCTAGGCTATTTTATAACTTTATTAATTCAAACTGTTATTTGTATAGGCCTAACTTATATAGATAAAAAAATAAAACTTGGAAGAGAATAACTTCCAAGTTTTTAATTGCTATAATTATAATATAGATATTAGTGTCAATATTGAATTATGTAATATATGAGCAAAGATTGAAGTATAAACTGTATCGGTCTTTTCATACATCAATGCAAAGGAAATTCCTAAACAACCATATGGAATTATATAAAGATATCCAATAGGATTGCTTGCATTTATTATATGTAATGCTCCAAAAACTAATCCGGATGCTAAAACAAATAGCGGGCCTTTTTTAAATACATTTCTAAAAGCCTTTCTAAATATAATTTCCTCAACAAATGGAGCAAGTAATCCAGCATCTATAAGCATTGCCCAAGGTAGTGCGGAAATCATACTCTGTACGGCTTGTTCATTTTCTGCTTGTCCAGTCTTAAATAACACATTAATAAGAATATTACTTACCATCATCAATACTAATCCAACACTCCAGTATTTAATCATAGTGTTAAGATTTTCCTCAGCTTTACTTTTAAATATTCGCCACTCCTTTTTTAACTCTTTTCTATACAAGAACCAAAGTATAATGACAAGAACAATATTTGAAAAACAACTAAGTAAAACATTAAGTGAATCAGAAATGTTATTAATGTCAATATTTAATATCCAAATTGGTATCAGTTGTATATAAGTGCTAAAGTAAAATAATAAAAATACGGCAATTCCTTTTATTATTTGTATAATTAAATTCTTTTTATCCTCCATTAATATCACCATATTTAACATACCACAAAATAAGTAAAAATAAAAGTAACTAGCCTAAAAGAATTAGTAATTGACACTTAACATTTTCAAAAACCATAAAATTTCAGTCGTAGTAACCTAAATCCATCTCCAACAACTAAAAATAAGCCTACCACAAACTAAAGAAACTAAGAATTAATATAACTCAAATCCTAAACCAGCCACAAAAACAAAAAAAACACTTGCACGTCACCATATTTAAGTGTATAATACAATTACTTACCGGTACTCGGTTTGAAGAATTTCCGACTTCTTACTTAGTTTCGGTCAATATATAAGAAAGGAAGTGTTAATAATGGCATTAACAAAAGATGAAAAAGCAAAAATCGTTAAAGAATTTGCTAAAAATGAGAAAGATACTGGTTCTGCAGAAGTACAAATCGCTATTCTTACTAAAGAAATCAACGATTTAACAGAGCATTTAAAAGTACATACTCATGACTATCATTCACGTAGAGGTCTTTTAAAGAAAGTTGGTCAACGTAGAAATATGTTACAATACTTAGCAAAGAAAGATATTCAAAGTTATCGTGAAGTAATTAAAAAATTAGGATTAAGAAAGTAGACACTTGTTTTTAGTGTCTTTTTTTTAGAAAGATTTGAGGTGTAGAAATGAAGAAAAAAGTATTTGAATTAGATTTTCATGGTCGTAAAATTATTGTAGAACATGGTGAATTAGCCAAACAAGCAGACGGAGCAGTTTTAGTTAGATACAATGACACCGTAGTTTTAACTGCAGCTGTAGTAAGTAAAAATGTTAACTTACTATCTGACTTTTTCCCATTAACTGTAAACTACCAAGAAAAACTATATTCCGTAGGAAAAATACCAGGTGGATTTATTAAAAGAGAAGGTCGTCCATCAGAAGCCGCAACTTTGGCTGCTAGAATGATTGATAGACCAATGAGACCATTATTCCCAGAAGGTTTTAAAAATGAAGTACAAGTTATTTCAACAGTTTTATCAGTAGATCAAGACTGTTCCCCAGAATTAACTGCTATGCTAGCATCATCTCTTGCTGTAAGTATTTCAAAAATTCCATTTAATGGACCAATCGCTGGAGTAAAAGTAGGGCGTGTTGACGGTAAATTTGTAATCAACCCAACTCCAGAACAATTAGAAAGATCAGAGTTAGAACTAACAGTTGCTGGTACTAAAGATGCTATCAACATGGTAGAATCAAGTGCTAAACAAGTATCAGAAGATATTATGTTAGAAGCCTTAATGTTTGGTCATAAAGCCGTAAAAGAATTAATTAAGTTTGAGGAAAAAATCATTAAAGAAATTGGTGAAGAGAAAATGGAGTATGAAACTCTAACACCAGATGAAGAAATGATTGAAAGAATTACTTCTCTAGCAACTAAGAAAATGGATAAGGCTCTACGTATTAAAGATAAACTTAAAAAATATGCTGCTATTGATGAAGTAAAAGAAGAAATTATAGAACTATATACTAAGGAAAACGAAGAAGTTCTAAAAGACCAAGAATTAAAAGAATTACTTGCTAAAGTAAATATGGTTTTATCAGATATTGAATATAACTTATTTAGAAGTATCGTTGTAAAAGAGAAAAAACGTGCCGACGGTCGTAAGATGGATGAAATAAGACCATTATCAACAGGTATTGATTTATTACCAAGAACTCATGGTTCTGCTTTATTTACAAGAGGTGAGACTCAAGCCCTTTCTGTAACAACTCTAGGTGCTCTAGGTGAACATCAAATTATTGATGGACTAGGTCTAGAAGATCAAAAGAGATTTATGTTACACTATAACTTCCCACAATTCTCAGTAGGAGAAACAGGAAGATATGGAGCGCCAGGTAGAAGAGAAATCGGGCACGGTGCCTTAGGTGAGAAAGCCTTAGCTCAAGTTATTCCGTCAGAAGAAGAATTCCCATACACAATTCGTGTTGTATCAGAAATTCTAGAATCTAATGGTTCCTCATCTCAAGCCTCAATCTGTGCTGGTTGTATGTCTTTAATGGCAGCAGGTGTACCAATTAAAGCCCCAGTTGCTGGTATTGCCATGGGATTAATTACTCATGAAGATGAATATACAATCTTAACAGATATCCAAGGTATGGAAGACCATTTAGGAGATATGGACTTTAAAGTAGCCGGTACAAAAGAGGGTATCACTGCTTTACAAATGGATATTAAAATAAAAGGTATTACTGAAGAAATCCTAAAAGAAGCCTTAGCACAAGCCAAAAAAGCCCGTCTAGAAATCTTAAAAGTAATTGCTAAACAAATCAAAGAACCAAGAAAAGAAGTATCTAAGTATGCTCCAAAGATGGAAACATTTATGATTAACCCTGCTAAGATAAAAGATGTTATTGGTCGCGGTGGTGAAACAATTACTAAGATTATTTGTGAAGCCTCAAATGTTACAGAAGTTACCAACGTAAATGCTGTTAAAGTAGACTTAGAGGATGACGGTCGTGTTGTAATCTATCATACAGACCGTGATATAATCAACAAAACAAAACAAATGATTGAAGAAATCGTTCGTGAAGTAGAAGTTGGTAAAATTTATGAAGCAAAAGTTGTAAAAATAGAAGACTTCGGTTGCTTCGTCCAATTATGGCCAGGATGTGAAGGTCTAGTTCATGTTTCACAACTAGCAAACGAGAGAGTAGATAAAGTAGAAGACGTTGTAAAGTTAGGCGAAGAAATAATTGTTAAAGCCTTAGGACCAGATAAGAAAGGTCGTCAAAACTTCTCAAGAAAAGATGCTCTTCCAAAACCTGCCGTTAAGAAAACTAAAAAAGAAGAGACTAAATAAAACTAAAAAAGTTCAATTTGAACTTTTTTTTCATATACTGAATTAGGTGATGTTATGACTAAAAAGAAATTAATTCAAGTTTTAACCGTTTTAATTCTTATGTTATTCAGTTTTTTCTATACCAACAAATCAATTGAACTGATTAGAGCCAGTGATCCTCTAATGAAAAAGATAAAAGCCAGTTCAGAAAAATACAAAATAGCTGCTGTAGATGCCAAAATAATTGGTAATAAAATAATTCCTGGTAAAACAGGTAAAGAAATAGACTATCAAAAAAGTTATACCAAAATGATTCAGTATGGAGCCTATAACGAAGTCCTAACAACATTTAAAGAAGTAACTCCAGCCATATCTGTAGATGATTATTATGATAAATACATTGTCCAAGGTAATAGTGAAAACAAATCTGTCTCTCTAGTCTTTAAAACAAATACAACAGCCAACCTCCAAGATATTGTAAATATTTTAAACTCTAAAAATATCCCAGGAACTTTCTTTATCGATGGTCTTCTTCTAGAAAATAATACTAGTTTCTTTGAAAAAATGACCAATCATGAACTAGAACTCCTAAGTTATGATAATAAATATGATCAAATATATTTTGAAAGTGCCATTAATTACTTAATCTCTCTAACTAAAGTATCTCCTCACTATTGTTATGCTGAGTATGATCAAAAAGAAGTAATAGAACTTTGCTCATCCTTAAAACTGCACACAATCATCCCAACCATAAAAACCACCAAAGAACCATTTCGAGAAGTAAAAAACTCACTTCATAACTCTGCTATTATTTCACTACCATTATCAAATATTACTGTAAAACAACTCCCTAGTATCATTGACTATATAACCCAAAAAGGCTACACCTTCGAAAGCCTTGCCCTCTTACTTAGTGAAAGCACTGAGAAATAATTATGTACCAAATAGTCAAAAACCGTATTTTTTCTTGATATATCAAGAAATGTATAATTGTAAATGATGTGAGACAAAATTTATAAAAAAATTAAAGGCAATATGATATAGTTATTTTGTAATT
>CAKPMY010000019.1 GCA_934168245.1 uncultured Bacilli bacterium | reverse complement strand
TATCAAAACAAATTATGAAAGTCAACACTTTTTTTGAAGTTTTTTTTGACACTCGGCGTTAAGTTGTTTTACTGTTTCGTTGGTATATATATGAAAAAAAACATCAATTTTTCTGATGCTTTTTTTGTATCCTTTTTTTTAACTATTCTTTTGAATTTCTTCATATTTTTGACAATAATATTCGACTATTCCAGGCTCAAATGCCAGTTCTTTTTTGCGCACTTTATTAATTAAATTAGTTAATTCCTCTCTCAATATATAATCTATTTCTGCTGAATAGTTCATTAGACTCTTATGGTAACGATACTCTCCTCTATCCAGCACTTTAAAACTTCCGTCTGGAAAAACCCTTAAATCTAAGTCATAATCAATATATTTTATTGTTCCGTCTTCTATTATATATGGAGAAGCCATATTACAATAATAGTATATTCCATTTTTTTTGTACTGTCCTATTATATTGTACCAATTGTTTTTAAAAAAATAAATTGCAGCTGGCTCTTTAGTTCGCCAGGTTCTTCCATCTGATTCTGTTACTTTTGTCTTTTCGTTTCCAAAAACCAGATAATCATCGTGTATTTCTAATAACACGGCTTCGTCCCAAGAACGATATACTTTTCCGTTATGCTTGTAGCCATGAATCTCGTATTTCTTTCCTATAATTAATTCTTCTTTTTCCATTTTATACCTCATTCGTTTTTATTATACCTTTTTCCTTGGCTTTTTTCAAATAAAAAAAGCCATTTACGGCTTCTCCTATCTCCCTTTATTTAGGTATGCAACAATCCAACATCCAAATCCAAATAAAACAAATAAGGCTACAGTTCCAAAGAATGGACTATCAAAATTATTTTCGAAAAAAGAATTTAACTTTTCATTCCACTCTTCTATCATTATAGAAAAACGGCCAAGTGTATATATAAGGTTGTTCATTTTTATTCTTTGTCCTTTGAAAACTTTTTATTTTTTCGGCTTTTTTCTTTTTTAGTGTTTGATGTTTCTGTTGAATCTTTTTTAGTTTCTTCTTCTAGGTTTTCTTCAACTACAACTTCAGCATCGTTTATATTTCCATCTATAGCATTATGGATTGCTGCCACATTCTTTTTTATTGTGATTGTTGAAATAATGTCTAAAACTGAGTATGCAACAATAAAGCCGCCAATTATTTGCATTATGACAACTGCACCTTTGAATGGATTACATATTAGTATTACACCACAAACGGCACTGATAATTGAAATTACAATTGTTGTTTTCCATTGATAATTTAGACTTGCTTTTAATTCTAGGGCATATTGCAATTTTGTTGCACTGCTTATAACAATGCCTATTCCAATTATTATTGGGATGATACTTGCTATGGCTTCAGGATTGTAGATAACGATAATTCCTAGAATAATTGTTACTACTCCGTAGAAAATATCTAATTCCTCCCTAGCAACATTATTTATATTTTTGATGTACTTGATTATCGCGATTGCGCCCATTGCAATTAATAAGGTACCAATTAGATATGAAATTGAGATGATTGTTACCTCAGATTGAAAAATTAGTAGTATTCCTATTACTAGTAATATAATTGATGATATTAGGGATGACCTAAAAAATTTTTTCATTAATGTTTCCATTTTTTCCTCCTATTCAGTTCTAAGTGCTTCAACCGGATCTTTTTTTGATGCCATGCTTGCTGGAATTAATCCACCTATTATTGTCAAGGTTACACTTATTACAATAAGTATTATAGCATGAATTGGGCTTAATTTTGCAACATTTGATAATTCTGATGCATTTTCTATAATTATGTTAGTTGGAATTACTAGTAGTCTGGCAATAATTACTCCTAAAAGTCCAGAAAAGATTCCAATTATAAATGTTTCAGCATTAAATACTCTCTTTATATCTTTACGTCTAGCACCTAGAGCTCTTAAAATTCCAATTTCTTTTGTTCTTTCAAGTACAGATATGTATGTTATTATTCCAATCATGATTGATGACACCACTAATGAAATTGACGAAAAGGCAATCAAGACAATGGTTATTGCATCCATGATATTTCCTGAAAGAGAAGAAATCATACTAGCCATATCAGTATATTTTATTTGTTCTTCTTCTACTTTACCTGTATTATAAGCATCAAGATATGTAGTGATGTTATCCTTTGACTCAAAGTCGTTTGGATAAATGTATATTGCGATTGGTATGCTATCTGCTCCTAAATATCCTAACATGGTCTCTTTTGTCAGATTTTCATTATTAAATGGTTCATTTGTTAAAATGTTATAATCTTTTGTTTCTTGTGCTTTGACAATTGCTGAATCTTTGTTTTTTTCTATAACAAGAGCAACTAGGGCATCAGTGTATGCAATTCCAGTTCCGGAACTTAGCATTTTTTTGCTTTCTTTGCCTCTTATTATTGCTTGAACTTTTATTGTTATACTGTTTTCATTATTATATAGTTCTTCATAATTTGTGTTAGGGACAAAGTATTCACCATATTTAATGTAATAGTCATCATTTAAAGCAATTTTAATTTCTTTATTCAATATATCATCGAATGAAACTTCTGAACCAGTTAATCCCAATTGTTCTAATGTTTTAGCATATATTTGATTACGGCTATCAACTTGTAGGATTAAACCTGGCTCATCTTCTTTTACTTTACCGGCAATGACATCATAGTTTTCCTCTATAACACCATCTTCATCTTTATTTAACCTAGTTGGGAGCAATGTCCATGTTGACATGCCCATTATGGTATTATTTATCAATTTGTAGCCGGATTCTTTACTATAACTAATCATATTTAGGGCTGTGCTTTTTTGATAGGCAATACCAGTTATATCTTTTCTATTTAGACCGTCTAAATATTTCATATAATCAGAAGTGATATTATTAGTATGAGTCATACTTTCCATAGTGTCATCTAATACATAAACTTTCTTTTGACTAGGGTATCTTTTTCGCTCCGTATATTTGCTTTGAAGTTGAGAAACCATTTCAGAGTCTAATTTCATTGCTTGCTTTGATATTATGATAGGGGCTTCTGATAATGATTCCTTTTCAAATTTATCAATTTCAATCTTAAAGCCATTGGAAAGAGATAAAATTAGGGCTATGCCAATTATACCAATTGATGAGGCAAAAGCGGTTATAGCAGTACGGCCTTTCTTTGTTTTTATGTTGTTAAAGGATAAATTAAGAGCGGTCAAGAAACTCATAGCAGTTTTTCGTATATTGAAGTGACTTTGATCTTTTTCTGTTTCTGTAACTGGATTACTGTCACTTAAAAGTTTGCCGTCTTTTAATTCAACAACTCTAGTTGAATACTCTTCGGCTAATTGTCTGTTATGAGTTACCATTATGACTAATTTATTCTTGGAAATTTCCTTTATTAGTTCCATGATTTGTTTGCTAGTTTTAGAATCTAGGGCACCGGTTGGCTCATCAGCCAAAATAATATCTGGGTTGGTTGATAAGGCGCGTGCTATGGCAACTCTTTGCATTTGACCACCTGATAGTTGGTTTGGCTTTTTGTGTGCATGTTTTTCTAGTCCTACCTTTTTTAGGGCTTCTAGAGCTTTTTTTCGTTTTTCTTGGGAACCTACACCACTCAAAGTCATTCCCATTTCTATGTTTTCTAAAATGCTTATGTGACTTATTAAATTATAATTTTGAAAAACAAATCCGATACAGTTATTGCGATATGAATCCCAGTCTTTTTCAGTGAATTTTTTTGTGGATTTATTATTTATTATCAGATCACCAGAATCATAATGGTCTAAGCCTCCAATGATGTTTAAAAGTGTCGTTTTACCGGAACCTGATGGTCCTAAAATGCTTACAAATTCTTTATGCCGAAATTTTAAACTGAAATCATCCAAAGCCACTTGAGTAAAATCGCCAGTAGTATAACTTTTACTTATCTTTTGTATTTCTAACATTTCTTTCTCCTTTCTATATTATATTAGTATATTGTTTGATTTTAATTTTTTTCCACAAGAAATGTTAATAACTCCTCGGGATTTTTGCCTTCTACAGCAATGTCATATATTAAATCAATAATTGGTATAGATACTTTTTTGTCCTTAAGTAATTTGTAAATTGATTCTAGGGTATAAAAACCTTCTACGGTTGTATTCTTTAGATATTCATCAATTTCTTCTTTTGGTCGTTTTTCGCCTAATAATTTTCCAAAACTATAATTTCTACTTTTGGTTGATGTACATGTAAGAAGTAAGTCGCCAAAGCCAGCAAACGATAATACTGTTTTCTTGTCACCATTAAAGGCTTCTATTATTTCTTTCATATCATGAATTGCTTCTGTTAGGAGCATGGCAGTTGATGAATCGTTAGCACCTAATCCAGCGAGCATACCAGACGATAAGGCGATGACATTTTTTATAACACCACATGTTTCAACACCAATTATGTCATGAGTAGCGCGTAGTTTTACATATTTATTTTGCAATGCTTGTTTTGCTAGAGCGATTGTTTCATCATTTTTACTTGCTACAGATAGGCCTGCCGGCATCTTTGTTATTAAATCAACAGCAAAGGTAGGGCCAGAAATTGCAGCAATGTTTTTTGTATCTAGATATTTTTCTAGTATTTCATTTATAAATAATCCTGTTCCTTGCTCGATTCCTTTAGTGGCAATTAAAATGTGATTATCCTTTATATATGGTTGCATTTCTATGGCAAGGGAATCAATAAAAGCCGCTGGTATTGCAATTATTAATAAATCTTTATCTTTTATGCAGTCTTTTACACTAGTTGTTATTCTTATTTTTTCTGATAGAGTAAAGTTTGGTAATAATTTCTCGTTTTTCCTTGTTGTTTCTAATTTTTCCTTTTCTTCAGGGAATTTTGTCCACATTTCTACCTTGTGGTCGTTTGTTACTAAAATACTGCTTAGAGCCATTCCGTATGCTCCACAGCCAAATAAACCTATTTTCATGTTTTCCTCCTACTGTATAGTTACTTGTTTTCCAATTGGTACAATTTGAATAAAGGTATTACCATCATTTACAGTAATTTCTTCTCCAGTACTATACGTATATCTTGTTTTATCATTTCTTGAAGATTTTGTCCAGTTAATTGGTAAAGCATAGCCATTTGTTATATAGTAGCCTTGGCCGGTACCAGTCGTATCTAGATTTTGTCTGCCATAACTATCTAATTGATAATTATTTACGTAGGCAATGATAATATTTTTGTAGTGTAATTGGGCTTTAGTATCTGCATCGATGTGTGCTATTCCATTCATAAAACGAAGGTAGTATTTATTTATAGAATCATAAGTATAACTTCTGTTTTGATAATATGAATAAGGGATATCAATGGTAGTTGCAGGCAAAAGACCTTCTCTTGTTATAGGGGCTTTTTCTTTAGTCCCGGTTTCTGCATTTACTATTGTATCATAGCGAATTGGTGTATTTAGATCCAATTCATCTGGGGTGTAGTTTAGTAGTTTCCAGTTAGTGGAAGTTAGTGAGTAGTTTTTCTCTGAAGCATACTCATATAATTTAGAAATTGAAGTAAAGACATTGTGTGGAGCATATAAATGAGTTGCTCGCCAGAATGGATATGAATCATATAGACCGTTTATATTATTAATACCTAAAGTTTTAATGTCATTTTCTGCATAGGTACTCCAGCCAAAGTGAGCATATATGCAATCACTTTCCATGGCATAGTCAAGAAAATAATGTCTTGAGCTTCTTACAGGGCCAATTTGAGATAAGTCTTTATCCTTATATATAGCCATTATTCTAGTTAGACCTCCTTCAACAATTATTTCGTAATTTAGGTATGATTCTTGAAGGCCAGAATGGTATTCGTTTCCAATGTTGTTATCAATCATAATGGCGATAGGACGTTGAGCACTGTCTTCATCATATACAGTTAATTTTTTAATAATTACTGGTTCTTCTTCAGTTGGTTTTTCTTTAGGTGGTTTGGCTACTTGTTTTTGTGGTTTAAGTAGGTAGAAGCCGATACAGAATAATAGTAATATTGTTATTATTGTTATTGTGATTAGAACTATCTTTTTTTTAGTGGATTGCTTTTTCATGGTACACCTCACCTGAATTTATTTTAATATTCTTTTTACTTTTAGGAAAAACTTTGTGTGGGGACTGTATTATTTTAAAATGATTTTAATGGGACGATATCTATTATTTTTAGTAAAATTCGTTATTTTTAATTTGTACACTTTCTCTTAGTTTCATTTTATCATTTTTTTTGACGTTTTGATAGTGTTAATAATGTGTTAAGTTGATTGAGTTAGTTTTGACTTTGAGTTTTATTTAATTTATACTTAGTTTGAGGTGATATACAATGGCTAGAAATTTACAAGTATATGAAGAAAATCTTGAAAAATATGCTCATCGAAAAAAGAGAGTTAAAAGAAACAATCATTTACCAAGATTAATAGCGGCTGGACTTGCAGCAGTTACTATTTTTTCTGTATCTGCTTTTTCCGGACATAAAAACAGTACAGAAACTACTGTTCCTGTTGTGGAAGCTCCATTAGAACAAATGATGCCAACTGAGGTACCGGAAGTTTCTTTGGAACAAATTAATGATTTGAATATCATAATAAATGATAATGGGTGTGATGATAATTTCATTGCAGATGTTTGTTGGAGATTAGACGAAAATGGAGTTAAATATAACTTTTCTCAAAATAATGAAGCCATTAATGTTGATAATAGTGTAGTAATTTCTATTGATCAGGAATACATTACGGATGTTAAATTTGAGCAAGGTATTGGTGCACAGATTATTGCACAATATGCTAACAACAATAATGATTCGGATGCTTTGGCGATTGCTATGAGCAAATGTTTTAGTAATACCGATGTTTATTGTGGAAAACTTCAATATACTGATTTAAAAGATGCAGGTAGAATGCCTTCATCAACGGAAAGTGCAATAGATAAGGATAAAAATACGTCTCAAGTTACGTTGTGCTTCGCTAAAGATTCTTGGAGAACTCCTGCGAATGTTGCTGATAACATCACAGAGGCTTTAGGTAGATTTGCTGCTTATAAAGCTGAAAACTTGGATGCTGATTTATTAGTTAGAGCCGGAGGGGATTGTAACTCGGCATGGGGATTGGCAGATAGATTTGGTTGTACTATTGATGAAGTTAGAAAATACAATAATATGGAAAATCCGCAATTAGATCAAACAATATTTAATCCTGCAATAGAAAAGATAAATGCTTTTAATGGAGAAATTAAAGTTGTAGATAATACTAAAACGAATACAAATGAAATTACATTTGGTAATTAATATTTTTCTTGAAATAGATAAAACTTTATGCTATAATCAACTTGTTCAGTTGATTTGGCATATTTAGGGGATTAGTTAAATGGTATAATAATGGTCTCCAAAACCGTTGCAGTAGATAACGAAAAAGTCCATTTTTCCTTATAACTACGGCTATCCCTAAATGTTATAAATTAAATTGGTGGCACTTTCGGTGGCATATTGTCAAAATTAAAACAAAGTGTAACTAAATAAAAACAACTAAAAATTAATATAATTGTAATATAATTGTATTGTTTTAAATTTTAAAATTTGCTCTTTTTAGAGCTTTCTAGGGGCATCATATAGTGGTTAATATGTCAGTCTCCAAAACTGAACACGAGGGTTCGAGTCCTTCTGCCCCTGCCAAGAAAATACCGATTTTTTCCTTATAAAATAAGGGGAAAATCGTTTTTTTATGTAAAAATTATTATTGTTGATAAAAGAATTGTTCCAAATAAAAGACTTATATCTTTTAATTGAGTAAGAGAGTAGAATAT
>CAKPMY010000018.1 GCA_934168245.1 uncultured Bacilli bacterium | reverse complement strand
AATAATTTCATCTTCTTGTGCTTCATAATAACTTTTCTCAGCCTTGCCCAATAAATATGAAACACTTACAATCGCAACACCTGTAAGTATTCCCATAATAACTATTGCCGCTAATAATTCTACTAAAGAAAAACCACTATCATTCCGTTTCTTTCTCATTATCACTGTCTCCTTACTATACTATCAAAATTATAGCATAACAGGAACAATATTAAAAGAAAAAAGAGAAAAATCATAACGATTTATCCCTCTCAAAAGTATAGTTTACATATATATTATTCAGAGCAATTCCATTCTGCGCATCCACAAACCTTACCAGTACCTTTTTTGTTTTCAGTACAATCACAACTAACATTATATTCAGCACCATTACGACCAGAATTGCAAGTAAAAGATGATTGTGGTGCTGTACAAGGTGGAGCAACATTATAACTAGTATATTTAGTAAATCCATAATTATTTGAAGAAACCGTACCAGGAGAACAGCTTACACTTGCAGCTACTGTCTTTGTACACTTCGATCCATTAAGTGTCCAACTGCTATTAGGGCATTCCTTAGTATCGCCTCGACATTCTCCCTGCTTCCACGTACATCCATGATTTCTGCAAGTTGCTTCATTTGTTCCAGAATATTTAGTACAAATCAATGTAGAATCAGTCTTGCAAACTTTCGTTTTAAGTTCACACTTTTGATAAGTTCTAGTATATTTTTCACAACCAAAACTACTATGCCTACAGCTATTATAAGTAACACATGCCTTAGTAACAACATCAAAACGTTTAGTAACAGAAGAAGTATTACCAGCCTTATCAGTACAAGTATATTTTACTTCATCTGCAACCGATGCTGAAGAAGTATCTCTGTTTTGAATACCAGAACGATCATCATCACAACTAACTGATACACTCTTACCTTTACACCAAGTTACCCTTTCATCTAAATTATCCGTAGTAACAGTAGGCCGTTTTGTATCAATACCAAAGGAATTATAGCACTGTCCAATATTACCAGCCTTATCTTTTACATACCCATACCAACTAACTTTATTTGTATCATTCGATACACTTCCAGTCGTATTACCATTATATGATGCTGAAGTAGAACTTGACAAATCATACACATCTACCCCTGACATATTATCACTAGTACTTAGCGATATATTAACAGCACTCCTAAACCAATTATCAACTCCCATAGTTCCACTCAAATTAACTTTACAAGTAGGCTTAGTCGCATCTACCTTAAAACTACCAGAATCACATGCCGCAACATTACCAGCCTCATCTTTTACAAAGCCATACCAAGTAACACCTTTAGTATCACCTTGAATTTTAGAATAAACATTATCATAAATTGGAGTATTGCCTCCTCTAATTCCAAAAGTAATATTACTAGCAACAGCCCTATCACTAACAGTACTTAAATCATTTACTGGACTAATAGTTAACGTAAGATTACTTACATACCAGTCAAGTAAACCATTTGGCGTTTCTATACTTCTCGCAACAGTACAAGATGGTTTAGTTTTATCAATCTTAATCATACTTTTGGCTGTCTCAGAACAGTTACCAGCATTATCACAAGCTCTAACCTCAACATACTCTGCTCGTTCCTTAGAAAATGCCGTTGAAACAAACGGAGTTTCATCTCTTGGCTCCTTAGAAGAATTAGCCCATTTATGCCACTCATTCTCCGGATTACCTTCACTATCCAAACCAGTAGAATCAGGATACCTATACTCAAAATATGCAATACCAGCAGTTTGATCAACTGAAGTTATCTCTATCTTATATGATTGATTAGTCCATATATTCTCATACGGATTATTAATTACTGGAGTAGTTGGTGGAGTTCTATCAATATAAGTTTTAACTTTACATCTTCCAATATTACCAGTATTATCTCTCATTTCAATCATAGAAATTAATGCCTCTTCTTTAAATACTTGCGTATAAACATCTTTTTGACATCCAGAACCAGAATTATCAATACATTTAGCCTGAGTTTCAACAGGTTCCTTTGTCCAAACAACATTTTCAAGTAATGGCTCACAGTCAGGTGCCTTCGTATTTGCAACTGTAACAGTAGCATCTTTACTAGCCTGATTACCATAAGTATTAGTTGCCACTACTACAACTGTAATCTTTCCGGGAACATAATCTTTTAAAGGTATTTCAAAAGTTACTTCTTCCTTTAATTTACCATCTATATCTCCAGAATTCATAACCTCACTGCCACCATTTAAAATACTATATCTATACCCAGATATTTTATAAGTATCCTTAATAGTCACTTTAGTCTTAGAATCTGTATACTTATCTTCAGCTCCAACACTAACAAAATTAATAGTTATATCTGGTTTAGCATTAACTAAAGATTCTCCTTCCTCATCAGAAGTATATCCATCACATACTAAATTAACTAAATAATTATAATAATTCTTATCATACCTATATACTTGTACATAAGATCTAACCGGATCACATTTCTTTTTATTTCTATCTACTACATCTCCTATGTACTTACTTTTTTGCAATGTTTCCAAAGTAATTTGTCTTTTCATTCCTACTCTCTTTGGTAACATATTCCTATTATCTTGTGTATAACTCTTAGCAGCCATTACTATTTCATCTTCTTGAGCCTTATAATATTCCTTCTTTGCTTTATCTAACAAATAATTAATACTAACAATCGCAATTCCTGCAAGCAAACCCATGATGACTATTGCTGCCAATAACTCAACCAATGAAAAACCTTTTCTATTTTTCATTATCTACACCTCACATTATAGTTAAATTATAACGAATAACCCACTTTAAAACAAGAAAAAAAGTTACCAACTAAGTAACTTTACATTTCTTCTATGATATTTAATATCTCTTCATTTATATCTTCAATACTTCTAAGTACACCATCTTTAACACATTCTATTTTATCCCAATTATAAAGTTCAACCAACTCTAGATATGCTCTTTCCGCACCTTGTAAATGTTCTGGCGACTTTTCATTTTCATCTAAATTTTCTCTATTTTTCTTTAACTCACATGAAAACTCATATGGAACATGTAAAAATATTGTCTTATCTGGTTTAGGTAGTTGTAACAACCAATACTCTAACTTATCAATCCATTGATACATATTAAATCTCTCATCTTTATCTTTTATCTTACTACCTTGATGTGCTAAATTAGAAGTTGTATATCTATCTAGAAAAACATAATATCCTTCCTCTAATAATTTTAAAGCCTTTTCCATATTATATTTCCTATCAGCAGCATAATATAAACATGATACTTTTGGATCTACATTAGGTGCCCCTTCTTCAAAATATCCATCACATATCTCTGGCTTGCCTAAATATGGTCCTCCAACTATTCTTCCTGTTGGAGTATCATACATTGGAAAACTAAAACAAGCACACTTCTTTCCCATCTCAGTTAATCTTTTAACTAATAATTTTGATTGTGTCTCTTTTCCTGAACAATCTGTTCCTTCTATAACAATAATTTTACCTGCCATTTTTATCACCTCAATATTTAAACTGTTCCTTTTACATCAACTTTAACTGAAAAGGAGACATTACTATTAGTTTTATACTCATCACTCAACCAAATTCTAAGCCTAAACTTTTTACTAGTCTTAGCCTTTAATTCATCTTTATATAATACCTTATTACTATCAAGTTCCGAATCATTAAGCCCACTCAATGTTAAAACATCATCTAAATTCTCAATCGGTTTATTTTGATCATCTGTCAAATATAATTTTATATATTTTCCATCCAATTCATTAATAATTGGTTCTAGTAATATTTCATAATTTATAGTTTTGTCATAATCATTAGAAATACTAAATTCATAATAATTACTAGAATTAATCCCTTCTTTATCACTAACTCTTAAAGCATTAACTATGTCTATTGTATTACTATTACCCTCGGTGAAATTAAAAGACAAATATCCCATAGTAAGTGTGTTAATCTTAACATCACTTTCTTTTACACTAACTGCATAACTAGTTCCAAATATTAAAACTAATAATATCAATACTCCAAGTATTGAAGTAATTATCTCTTTAGTATAATTTTCTTTTTCTCTCATTATAACTTCACCTTTCTCTTTTAGTCTATCAAAAAATTATTTTTTACACAACACATATTAAAAAAAATGACGAAATTATACACTAATTTCATCATTCTCATTAAATGGTACTAATATACATTTTCTACTTGCTAAAAAGTCACACATATGAACAAAGTTCTGATACTTTGTCTTAGGTCTCTCTAATACTTCAACTCCATTATAATCTTTTGTCCAAGGACCCATATGTGTCTTTATTACATCCCCTAAAAATTCGATTTCTTCGACTTCTAATCCTAATTTTTCTTCATTATCCATAATATAATCTGCCATTAATATTGGATGATCAAATCTTGTATACTTTTCATGATCATATCCAGACTTTAATCCATCATGTAACATTAAAGCCATAAGCATTAAATCTTTCTCATCAGCCGTATACTTATTACCAATACATTCATCTCCTAATAATTCATAAGCAATTCTAACTGCGGCCTTAGTATGACGTAAAAGTCCACCTTTACCTAAAGCATACTCAGGATGATATTTACCAGTAGAAGATGCTGGTATCTCAAAGAAATAATCTGGTAATAATTCTATCATTTCTATACAAGCTTTTTTTATTCTATCACTCTTAATATATTCTAACTCTTTTTTAAAATGTTCACTCTTACTCATACTTCTCTCCTTCAATAAACTTAACAATGACTTCATTACTCACATAAAACTTCTCTTCCGGAATAAATAACTTATCCTCATCATCAATAATAAAACCATTATCTATAAGTTCATTATAATTATAACACTCATCTATTCTTTTACCAAATCTATTTCTAAACTTCTTCTTATCAATTCCCTCACTTAGTCTTAATCCAAGCATAACTTCATATTCCATCAAGTCTTTATCACTAACTTCTTCAACACTAGAAACACACTTCTTAGAAAAATACTTATTAAATGATCTTGTATTAGTACTTCTCTTACTCTCAATATAAGAACTAGCACCTAATCCAAATCCATAATATTCTAAATTTTTCCAATAAACTGTATTATGTCTAGAATAATACCAATCCTTACAAAAATTACTAATCTCATAATGTTTAAAATTATTGTTTTTTAAATACTTACAAATAAATCTATACATTTCAAAATCCATATCTTCTGAAATATTCTTAGTACCTAACACACTAAGTAAAGTATTCTTCTCTATTATTAATGAATACGTAGAAATATGTTTAATATCTAAACTAATAATAAAGTCTAAATCTTCTTTTAACTCTTCGATAGTTTGATTCTCTAGTGCATAAATTAAATCAATATTTATATTATCAAGTCCTACCATTTTAGCGTACTTAACAATATCACTAACATGGCACCTATCAAAATCCCTCTTCAAAAAATCTAAATGTTTTTTATTCGTACTTTCAAGTCCAAAACTAATTCTATTTACTCCATACTTTTTAAATAAATCTATCTTCTCTTTATTAGTACTTTCAAAATTAGCCTCTATTGTAAATTCTATATCATCACTTTTCTTAAAAATACTAATCATCTTAAATAGTCTTTCTAACTGTAAAAGACTTAAACTACTAGGAGTACCGCCACCTATATATATTGTATTAATTACATCACCTAAATAATTACTTTTAATTTCTTCTTCTAAACTATCTAAATACCTATCTACTAATTCACTATTATATAAAACTTTACAAAAATCACAATAAGAACAAATCTTTTCACAAAATGGTATATGTATATATACTGATCTCATTTTTTTACAGGTCTTTCACTATTAACAGCAACACTACTCGTATTTGCCATTTTTTCTACTAACATACTTGCTAATTCTTCTTTACTACTAACAGTCCCACTAGAACCAACAAATGCTTTTAATTCTTTATTTTCTTTATACACTAGTTGTACTTGTTCATACAATTCTCTTCCAAGTCCTTCTTCTGTAAAATTATTAAATAACGTCGCTGGATTAGCCCCAACTTTTTCTCCCAATTCTCTTAAAGTACAATGTGTTGTTGCTAACTCCATAGCCATTTCTCTTACTTCTTCTATCGTATACTTATAATGTCCTAAATTTCCCTTATTAGCCTTAGATGTTATCCAATTAAGTTGTTTTCTAGCATCGACTTGTTCTTGTAACTCACTTGGTAATTTTATTTTTTGTTTACCAGATAAATTTCTTACAATAGTTGGTTTAGAAACTCCATATTTAATTCCTAACTCTTCCATTGTATATCCTGCTAAATAATCATTAGCAATCATAATAAGTTCCTCATTTGTCACAAAAATCACTCCTCATCCATGCTTAAAACACTCATAAATGCTTCTTGTGGTAATTCAACACTACCTATTTGTTTCATTCTCTTTTTACCTTCTTTTTGTTTCTCTAGAAGTTTCTTCTTACGTGTAACATCTCCACCATAACATTTAGCCAAAACATCTTTTCTAAGGGCTTTAACCGTACTTCTCGCAATAACATGATTACCTATCGCTGCTTGAATTGGTACTTCAAATAACTGTCTAGGAATAGATTCTTTTAACTTTTCAACTACACATCTACCCCGCTGATAAGCAAAGTCTTTATGAACAATTACACTTAAAGCATCAACAGCTTCTCCATTTAATAAAATATCCATCTTTACTAATTCACTTGGCTTATATCCAACCATTTCATAATCAAATGATGCATAACCCTTAGTATAAGATTTTAACTTATCAAAAAAATCATATACAATCTCTGATAAAGGTAATTCATAATGTATATTAACTCTACTCGTATCAATATACTCCATACTTAAATAAACTCCTCGTTTATCTTGACATAACTTCATAATAGAACCAATATATTCTTTTGGTGTAAATATACTAGTTTTAATAAATGGTTCAAGTACTTCTTTAATCTTACCCTTATCTGGTAATTTATTAGGAGCATCTACTAACATTTTCTCATCATTATTTAAAACCGCCTCATACACAACAGAAGGTGCAGTTGTAATTAAATCTATATTAAATTCCCTAGTAACTCTCTCTTTTACTATTTCTAAATGTAATAGTCCTAAAAAACCGCATCTAAAACCAAATCCAAGTGCTGATGAAGTTTCTGGTTCAAATACAAGTGATGCATCATTTAATTTTAATTTCTCTAAGGCTTCTCTTAAATCTTCAAACTTAGAAGTATCAATCGGATAAACTCCACAAAAAACCATAGATTTCATTGGCTTATATCCAGGCAACCTCTCCTCTGCTGGATTCTTTGCCAAAGTAATAGTATCTCCTACTCTAATATCACTAATAGTCTTAATACTAGCACAAATAAACCCAACTTCTCCGGCTACTAATTCACTTTTCTTAACTTCTTTAGGCGTATTAATATGAATTGATGTAACTTCATACGTAGCCCCAGTCTCCATCATCTTAATAGTATCTCCTACTTTTAATTTACCATTAACTATTCTAACAGAAACAACTACTCCCTTATAAGCATCAAATAAACTATCAAATATCAATCCTTGTAATTTATTATTTATATCTCCTGTAGGAGCCGGAACTTTTTCTATAACAGCCTCTACTAATTCTTTAATACCTATACCATTCTTTGCACTAGTTAAAATTATCTCATCTTTAGAAAAACCTATCATCTCCAACTCTTCAATAACTTTATCTACATCTGCAGATGGTAAATCTATCTTATTAATTACAGGAATAATCGTTAAATTATTATCAAGTGCCAAGTACAAGTTAGCAAGTGTTTGTGCCTCAATTCCCTGAGCAGCATCAACTACAAGTATAGCCCCTTCACAGGCTGCTAAACTACGACTTACTTCATAAGAAAAATCAACATGTCCTGGAGTATCTATTAAGTGTAAATAATACTCTTCATTATTATATTTATAAGTAAGTTGTACTGCATTTAATTTAATTGTAATGCCTCTTTCTCTTTCTATATCCATAGAATCAAGCATCTGCTCTTTTAATTCACGTTTTTGTATAGCCCCAGTAATCTCAAGTATTCGATCTGCTAAAGTACTTTTACCATGATCAATATGTGCTATAATACAAAAATTTCTAATATTTTCCTGTTTCATATACATCTTCCTCGCCAAATAATTATAACATAATCACCAATGATTAGTAAAACTAAAAAAACATAAATGACAACTATTTATGCTTTTTTAAATCAGAAACATACCATTTCAAAATTTCATCTAATATATCTTTATACACAAAACATTGTGGCATCTCCGTAAAATATGAAGACCTACATCCACCTTGACACAATGGTAAATAAACACACTCTTCACACTTATTATCTAATCCTGTATTAGTCCAATAATTATATGCATCAATATCGGTAACACCATTCCAAATATCGCCAATTTCTTGTCTAAACGTTTCACTACACTTTGCTAACTTACCATCTGGTAAAACCGTATAACTATTAATATTACATGATACACATTGATTTACTTTATAATTTAATCGTGCAAGTTCACGAATTGGAGTTAATTTATACGAAGCTATTTTTTGTAATAGTAATAATAATTTATCATCAGCAAATGACTGAGAAATAAATCTAGAATCATCTTTATCATTTAATGAACTCCATATCGGATACACATAATAGAAAATATTTTTAAAACCTGTCAACTCCTTATATAAGTAATCAATCAAATTATTTAAACTATCATAATTATTCGTATCATAATTCATTCTAATAGACACATGTATATTATTTTTAGATAATAATTTTATATTCTCAATAATTTTATCAAAATTAAATTTTTTAGGATTAAAATAATTTTTAATTCTATCATAGTCATATTTATCTCCATCAAGAGTTATTTGAATATAACTAACATTCCACTTTTTAATCATTTTATTAACAATTTCTTCTGTTATAAGACTACCATTACTAATAATCGTACTAGTTAATTTACATTTCTTTTGAGCACAAATAGGTTCAAGTTTATCAATAATATAGTCTATAATTTCTACATTTAATAAAGGCTCTCCACCAAACCACTCAAAAGTTAATTTATCTCCATCATTTAACATATTATCAATAAAAGTAACTAACTGATCTGCTGTCTCTTTTGTCATTTTAGTAGTTGCTATACCCTTTTCAAAACAATAATAACAACGTGCATTACATGCCGATGTTGTCCATACCCTTATAAATTTTCCTTTAGTATATTTTATCCCATTAACACGGTCATTATTAATTTTACTTAATTCATCATAATTATGATCAACTAATATACCTTTTTTTAATAATAATTCAGTCTCTTCTACAGAAAAAGTATCATTATTATATTTTTTCATAGTATCTTCATCAAATAAACCAATAGATCCAGTTAAAGAGTTAAATATTATCGTCTTTGAATCCTCATATGGAACAAAAATATTATATTTAGATTTTTTATACTTCATACCTCTTACACCCTTCTATAAATAAAGTTGCCTATATAAAAATACAGACAACTTACTAAATTAGAAAATTAATTGTCACAACTATGACAAGAGCCTTGACATCCTTGATCATCACAGGCACATGAGAATGTATAAGTTGGAACAATATCATCAAAGAATTCCATAACGTCAACCTCCAAAAATATAATATCATTTTTATATAATTTTGTCAAAATACAAAAATACCTTAAAATGAAACATCTATTTACCTAAATACACATAATAAAACTACTAAATCTAAGTCAATTAATTAATGTTTTTCACTTTTTCTCAATTTGCATCTCTACTTATTCCTTGATAGAATGATTCTCGGAACATTTAATTGTTAGGTGATACCTTTCTATTAGGAAAGGAGGCGATATTATGAACAAGAAAGATTCTTTGATTACTTCTTTAGTAATAATCATCTACCTTTTACTATTTCTACTATTAATAGTTTTAGTATAAAAGAAAATCACCTAACTAGTTGTTAGGTGATTACCCAAAACACAAGGTAACACTCAACCGCTAAATTAAGTGTTCCTTTTTATTTTATGAAGTTTCCTTCATCTGTATTCATTATACCATGAACTCCTATCGAATTCAACCACATACTACAGCCACAAAAAAATTTTTTTGTAGAGTTACAATTGATGTGAGACCTTTTATATATAAAAAATGCGATAAGTCTAGTAAAATGTAATTATCAACA
>CAKPMY010000017.1 GCA_934168245.1 uncultured Bacilli bacterium | reverse complement strand
CAGACAGACAGACAGACAGACAGACAGACAGACAGACAGACAGACAGACAGACAGACAGACAGACAGACAGACAGGAATAGATTTGTATTTAGTTTTTTAGCGGTTATTACCTTTTTTCTTTTAATTATTTTTATACCTTTTACAACGGCGGAAGTTGTACCAGTTGATAGTGTATCTATTAGGTCAACTAAATTAAATTATGATAGTGATCCGGGATCATGGAACTTAAATAGTTCTATTAGTTTTAGTGATGTTGATAAATTGACTTTAAAACTAGATTTAAAAACTATTTCCAAGACAGATTATGATTATATAGATACAGTTTTTGTTATTGATAATTCGGAATCTATGGAATATGAAAAATTCAGTTATGTAAAAGATGCTTGTGAGGAACTTATTGATAAATTATATGATCAAAATTCTAGTAATAAAATGGCGTTGATCACTTTTAACTCTACTGCTAGTATAGAACAAAGTCTAACTAGTGATAAAACCTTAATAGAAAATGCCATCAATAATATTGCTTTTTCTGATGGGACAAATTATTATCAGGCATTTTTAAAAATAGATGAATTATTAGGTAATTATACAAAAAATAGTAATAGAGAATTATTAGTTTTATTTGTAACTGATGGGGTTGCGAATGAAGATATTCCTAATGAGAGACCATCTTATGAGATGTTGAAACAAAAATATCCATATATTAATATTCATATGGTTCAGTATGAGATGGGAGATAAAATAAATCAAAATATAGCTTTAGTTAGTGATAGGCAATTTGTTAGTACTAAAGACAATATAAATGCTATCTTAGATAAGGCTTCTATTGTTTCGATGACTTATGATACTTTTAATATAGATAGTTATGTAAATACTAATTATTTTGAAGTATTAAATTATAATTCTTCTCTTGGCACTTTAGGTTTTGATAAAGATGTTTTGACTTGGAATTTAGATAATAATATTAGAACTTTTGAAGAGGCTTTGGTAACAGTTGAGTTAAAATTAAAAGATGAATATAAAGACAATGAAGTTGTTGTGCCAGTTTTGACTAAAAATGTCATTAATTATAAGTTAGATAATGTTAGTGAAACTATTGATTCTAGTCTTAGCCCAGTTATTTCTAATTATAATAGTGTTAGTTATGATATGAATTTACCTACTAGTTGTACTATTAGTAATTATCCTGAGGTTAAGAAATATAGAGTTTTTGATAATGTTGAAATATATGATAAAAAATTAGTATGTGGAGATTATCAACTTAAGGGATTTTCTATAAAAGATAATACTACTAAATTTACTGATTCTAATCATTTTATAATGCCTAATAAGTCAGTAGAATTAGTGGCACAGTGGAGTAGTCTTTCTCTTTCTAAGAGGATGGATGGTAAGGTGTCTAAAGTTCAGACTTTATATAACATTTTGGCTGATAATGCAGTTATGGATAATATAAAGAGTGAGTCTGTTTCTTCTAGTTCTGGTATTAATTTTCATGCTATTTCTTCTGATACTAACGGAAAAGGACTTTATTTATTTGCAACTACTAAAGATGATGAATACCCAGTATATTATTACCGGGGAAATGTTAAAAATAATAATGTTAAATTTGCGGGATTTTGTTGGAAGATAGTTAGAACTACTGAGACTGGTGGAATTAAACTTGTTTATAATGGAACTCCTGATGACTATGGATATTGCACTAATACGACAGGAGTTGATACACAGATTGGAACAAGTCCGTATGAAGGTACTAAAACTTCAGCTATTACATTTGGATACATGTATGGAACTTTATATGAGTCAGTCAGTAAGCACTTAAATCTATTTACATTACTTGATATGACTTCTCATGAATTATATAATCTTCAAAATACAAATTATTATTATAGTGATACAGTTACTTATGAGAATGGTGTGTATACTCTTGTTAATCCTACACAAAGTTTATATAAAGAGGCTTATCGTAATCTTGGACTAAAATATACTTGTTTGTCTGAAACTGAAATTACTTGTACTCAAGTTAAACAGATTTCTACTGTTGGATTGTGGTCTACTTCCATGAGCTATTATAGTTATGATAATGGTGACACATATGAGTTGTTGTATGAAGAAAATAAAAATAATAAATGGGTATTTGGAAATGATTTTCAATATGCAAATGGAGTATATAAATTAACTACTACTACTGATTTTTTTATTGCAGATTGGTCTAGTTCTGGAAAAACAGCAACAGATAAAAAATATTATACTTGCTTTTCTACTAATGATAGTTGTAGTACAGTTTATTATATTATAGGAAAAGTTAATAATTCATCAGAAGTTTATTATATAAAATTAACAGATGGTAAGTCGATTGATGATAGTAAAGAAGAAACGTTTTCCAATGTTGAGTCTTCAACGATTAAAAACTATATAGATAATTGGTATGCAAATAATATGTTAAATTATACTGAATATTTAGAAGATACAGATTGGTGTAATGAAAGAGGATTTAGTGATGGATCTTTGGCCAGTAAAGATACAAGTGCTCTGTGGAGTAATGTTAGTTCTCATTCTTTGGCTTATTATAGAATTGTTACTACAAGTGTTAGACCAAAATTAATTTGTGATAGAAAAAAAGATAGGCTTAATACAAGTGTTGAAGGGTTTAAATATCCGGTGGCGCTTTTAACAGTTGATGAATATTTATTGGCTGGTGGTTATCGAGCAAGTAATTCTGATTATTATTTGTGTACTAATCAAAAAGTATATACTTTGACTCCTAGAACTTATTATTCAACTGTTGCTTCAAATTATTATATTATGGAAAATGGTAATATTGATGGGAATGGCACTACATATGATAATAAAGTATCGTATGGAGTAAGACCAGCTATTGTACTTAAAAATGGTATTAGAACAGATGGGGGAAATGGTACTATGAAGGATCCTTATTTGATTACGGAAGATGTAAATAAAAATGTAATTGGGTAAGTATAGTAATTTCTCTTAATATAAGTTTTCATTTCTATAATTTTGTGTTATATTCATTATAGTAGGAGAATGTTATTATGATAGTGATAAAGAATGTTAGTAAGACTTATAATAATAATATTAAAGCAATAGATAAGTTAAATTTAACTATTAATGATGGTGAGATCGTTGGTTTTATTGGACTTAATGGTGCTGGTAAGACTACGACTATTAAGATGATGACTGGTATTTTACAACCTGATACTGGTACTATTAAAGTTAATGGATATGATATTGTAAAAGATAGTTTGAAGGCTAAACAGATTATTGGGTATATTGCGGATAGTCCAGATATGTTTTTAAAACTTACTGGTATGGAGTTCATTAACTTTATAGCAAACATTTATAAAGTTCCTTTAAAGGAAAGACGTGAACGTATTAAAACATTTAGTGAGAGATTTGGATTAAGTGATGTTTTAGATAAGCCTATGCAAAGTTATTCTCATGGTATGAGACAAAAGATGATGGTAGTTGCGGCTTTAGTACATGATCCAGCAGTTTGGATATTAGATGAACCTTTAATAGGACTTGATCCAACGTCTGCTTTTGAGTTAAAGAAAATGATGAGAGAACATGCTGATAAGGGGAACTCAGTATTCTTCTCAACACATGTTTTAGAAGTAGCAGAAAAGTTATGTGATAGAATAGCAATTATAGATAAAGGTAAAGTGGTATTCAATGGAACTCTAAAAGAATTAAAAGATAAATATGATAAGAAAGACTTAGAAAAATTATTTATGGAGGTTATTAAACATGAGTAATTACTTGTCTTTAGTAAAAGTATTTCTTAGATCTTTATCAATGAGAGATGCAGATGATAAAAAGAAGAAAACAATAAATAAAATACTAGTTGGTTTTGTTAGTCTTTTTGTAATGTTACCATTTGCACTAATTTGTATGTTCTTCGTTATGTCTATGACTGGTGTATTAAAAGAGTATGGATATGCTACTACTGGACTTGAAGTAATGTGTATTGTTATATCGATATTTTCTTTTATATTTGGATTTAATGTTATACTTAATGAATTTTATTTTACGGGTGATGTTGAAAATTTATTACCATTACCTATAAAACCATTTCAAATAATAGCCGCTAAATTTAGTGCTGCTTTTATAGCAGAAACACTTATGCAGTTAATTATAGTAGTATTTAGTGTTATTGGTTATTACTTTGGAGCGGGTATTGACTTTTATTACTTTATTTTAGGAATACTTGGAATGTTTACTTTACCATTAATACCAATGATATATTGTGGAATTATTAGTATCTTGTTAATGAGTTTTACAAAGTTTATTAAAAATAAAGAGACTGTTAAAAAGATTGGACTAGGATTTATAGTAGTTCTTTTACTTGGAGCAATATATGCTTTAGGGGGATTAACAGATTTTAATATAGATACTTATATAGAGAGATTTGTTAATGGAGATAAGAGTTTATTATATACGATGAGAGGGATATTTCCACATATTCATTTATTTATAGATACTATTTCTACTGGTAGTATTTCATCTTTACTATTATATATTTTAGTTAATATTATATATGTTTTAGTATTTTTAGGATTAGCACAAGGATTATATTTTAAAGGACTAGTTGGATTAAATGTAGGAGATACTTCTTCTAAGAAGGGTAATAATTTAGATGATATTAAAGTAGAAAGTCCAGTTTTATCTTATTTTAAGAAAGAAATGGCTATTTTATTTAGAACGACTGCTTACTTTTCTAATTGTATTTTAATTAATTTTATATGGCCATTACTGGTATATGTTATTTATAAACTTAGGTTTTCTGATATTAGTTTTTGTGAATTAGAGAAGCTGGCTAGAAATTGTAATGGAGACTTTTTAACAATAATTTTATTATTTGTAGTTAGTATTTCAATACTATTACCAGCAATTAATAGTATTGCGGCTTCATCATTTTCTAGAGAGGGAAAAAACTTTGACTTTATGAAGAGTGTGCCATTAGAATATGATAAGCAAATTACAGTTAAGGCTTTAGTAAGTATTAGTGTTGCTTTTATAGGATTTAATTTATTTGCATTAATATTTTATGTAAGTATAGGGCTTCCTTTAGCGATGATATTATTCTTTGTACTTGTTAGTTTCTTATGTATTTTATTTGTTACATTCTTAGGTATAGTTATTGATTCTATTAATCCGAAATTGATTTGGGATGATGAGTTAAATGCTTTAAGAGAAAATTCTAATAACTTTATTGTGATGGGAATTGTATTATTACTATTTGGATTATTCTTAGGAGGAGGATACTTCTTATATAAGAATAATTATGGTATTGATACGATAGCAATTATAATATTTAGTGTTTTATTTGTATTAAATATATTAGTTTTAGTATTAAATAATAAATTTACTGTAAAGAATATATTAGAGTTAGAATAAATTTTTGGAATAGTATTTTGTACTATTCTTTTTTTATGTTATAATGTTTCTATAGTAGGGGACTGTGGAGGAAATACTATGAAGAAAAAGTTTTTATTTGTGATATTGTTATTAGGCTTTTTTATTCCTGTTAAGACATTAGGCTTATCAGGTGATATTTCTTTTTCTTGTAATGCAACTACAGTTAATGTAGGAGATGAAGTTAGATGTAAGATTGTTGGTACTTCTGATGGACAAGTATCGGAGATTTTTTCTAATCTTACTTCTGATGGGAATATTATAGTTACTAATTTTAAAGCAGAACGTATATGGAAAATTAATAGTGAGTGGCCTAATCTTTCTTTGACTTCTGCGGATAAATATCCTGGTAATTTTGAAATGGGTACAGTATATTTAAAGGCTGTTGCATCTGGAGTAGGTACTTTTTATATGAATGGTACTACTTTTACGGGAGATGACGGGGCTATTGCGACTATTCCTAATAAGAGTGTTGTTATTACAGTTATTAGTAATGTACCAGAGCCTACACCAACACCAGAGCCGACTCCAGTCCCAGATCCTACACCTGTTGAACCAGTTAAGAGTAGTGATGCAACATTAAAGTCATTGATGATAAATGATATAGATATTAATTTTAATCCGTTAATTAATGAATATAATGTTGAGGTTGGTAGTAATGCTAATACAATTAAAATAGAGGCTGTAGCAAATGATACGAAGGCAGTAGTTAAGTTACCAGATAATTTGTCTTTAGTTACAGGACCTAATCAATTTTTAGTTGTTGTAACGGCAGAAGATGGGACAGTTTTAACGTATAAGATTAATGTTACTAAGTTGGAAAAACTACTTTCTAGTAATGCTTTACTTAGTAGTCTTAAAATAGATGGGTATGACTTGAAATTTTCAAGTGATGTTTTTGAGTATAATATTGGGAAAATTAAAAATAATTTTTTAGATATTAGTGCTATTACTGAGGATAGTAGTGCTACTGTTGTTATTATTGGGAATAGTAATATTGGTAAAGATGATTCAATTATTATAAAAGTTACTTCTGAGGCAGGTAATGTTAATAAATATATTATTTATGCTAGTTATGAAGGAGAAGTAGTAGTTGTACAATCTAATGATAAGTTATTAATTATAGTTTCATTACTATTTGTATTTTCATCAGCACTTGTTTTACTTTTAGTAGTTGGTAAACGTAAGAAAAAGAAGAAAGTTATAACTGAGGAAGAAAGAAGAAGAGCGCTTGATGCTGAAGAGATGAAGAGAAAGAAAGAAGAGATTCGTCAGTTAGAATTACAAGTTATGAAAAAGGCTCGTGAAGAGCAAGTTGAAGTACGGAGAAAAGAGACTGGAATTAAAGCAGATGACTCTAAAGTAAAAGAAGCCTTAGAAAAGTTAAAAAAAGAAAAAGAAGAACAAGCAAGACTTGATAGAGAAAGACAAAAACAAGAAAGAGAAGCAAGAGAAGAGGAAGAGAGAAAGAGAGCACTTCTAGAAAAGGAAGAAAAAGAGAAGGCTAGACTTTTAAATGAAGAAAGATTAAAAGCTGAAAAAGAAAAGGCTTTACTTGAAAAAGAAGAAAGAGAAAAGCAAAAGAAAGAATTAGAAGAAAAGATGCGACTTGAGAAGTTAGCAAAGATAGAAAGAGAGAAAGCCGAAAAGGAACGTTTAAAAAGAGAAAAAGAGGAACGTGAACGAGAGAAACGTGAAAACTTAGAGAAGATGAGAGAAGATCGTGAACGAGAAAAACGTGAAAAAATCGAAAAAGATAAAGAATATAAAGAGTTAGAGGCTAAAGCTAGAGAAGAGAGAGAAAAACAGAAGAGGCTTGATGCAGAAAGGGCTAAGGCTGAAAAAGAGAGATTGAAAAAAGAAAAAGAAGAACAAGCACTATTAGAGAAGCAAAGAAAATTAGAAGAGAAGTTTGTTTCTCCAGAAAAAGAAAAACTTGATATAGTTGAAAAGAAAAAAGAAGTAGCAGTAGAACCTAAAAAAGAAATAGTTGATGATGGTCGACCAAAGATTTCTTCTGAGGCCGTACAAGCGGCTGTAAAGGTTGCTGAAGTAGTAGAAAAAGTTGCTCCAGCACCAGTAGCAGAAGTTCAAAATAAAGATGGGTTCGTAGAAATAGATAAGAGTAAGATACATATGGCTGTTGAAAAAGAAAAGAAAGAGACTGTATTTGATGCGACTGATATAGGAGCACCCGAGGTAGATAAAGTTGTTAATAGTGCACCAGTAGTTGTACCTGTTGCTCAAGAAGAACCTGAAGTTTTAGATATGGATGTTATGGTAATTTCACCAGAACAAGTATTGTCGGCAGTTAAGACTAATAAAAAGAAAGAAGAAACAAAAGTAGATTCTAAGAAAAACAGTAAAAAGGGTAAAAAATAAACTTTGATTAGGAAGTGATATGATGGCAATTGATTTAGTAGAAAGATATATTAATGGAGAAGATGTAGAACCATACGATATTGTAAGGCTAGAAGATAATGAGGCTTTTATGAAGAATGTTATAAAAGTCTCAAAAGATCCGAAGATGTTTTTCATGTGTTCAGAGAGATTAGTAACAGATGATGAGTTTGTTTATGATGTGCTAGATATTTTTAAAGATGATTTAGAAAAAGCAACAGTAATAGCCGATACATATTTAAGTAAATTACATCCTAATGAGATAGAATCTAGAGAAACTACAGAAGAATTTATAGATAGAATTAAATCTATGCAGATGAATATTTATATGGCTTCATTAGAACAAAAATTAAGTAAGTTGAAAGGTGAAAGGGTAATAGTACAACCAGGCAATGGAAGATTTACTTTAGCAGCTATCTTACTTTTTTCAAAAGAGATGGCAACAATAGATACTATACTTAGTTATAATGAAGATAAAAAAGAGGAGTTAGGAGAAGGATTTTTATTTATACTAGATCAATATGGTGGTAATAAGATAATTACGGATTTCTTTGCGAAGAGAATGATAGAAGAAGATTTTCAATTATCAGGTTATACGGAAAATGGGCAGAATATAGAAACATTTATTCATGGTAGATGCCGTAGTTTTAGAGAAATAGAAGATATTGGAGTTAATAATTTTATCATTAATATAGCGAGTTCAAGAGATGCTTTCTTAGGAGACTATATTAGAGCAAATCCTAACTTGATTTTAGATGTTAAAGATGCTATTATGAGAGTGGGTAAGAGATGGGATTATTATATGGATAATCTTAATCAGTATAGAGTTACACAGTTTGAGGGAGAATTAGCAGATTACTTAGAGAGTGATTCTAATTTTTCAGATATAAATATAGATGATATTATTAAATTTACAGCAGTTAGATTAGGAAAAGAAAAAGAATTTAAGAAGTTTGATTCTACATATCCTGAGGAGAGAGACGTTTCACAGTTTAATAAAATTAGTGATATTAATACATATAAAGCATTAAAATATGCAGAAATGTTAGGTAGATCATTATTTTCAACAGATGTTAGAGATACTACTTTAAATGATTATGATGATATGGTGGATAAAACAGATACAAAAGCAGAAGTAGTAAAGTTTAGAATAGTATAAGTTTGGAGGAGAAAGGTATGAGTAAAAAGACACAGATTGTAATATTTAGTGTAATAGTACTAATAGTTGGAATAGGATTTTTCTATGCAGTAGGAAAAGATACTGGAGTACTTTTAAAACAGACAGTTTTAAATAGTGAGTATGTTTCTTTAGTAGGAGATAACTTATTAGTTAGTAATGGTAAAAAATTTGGTTACTATGGTTTAGATGGGAATAAGAAAATAGACTTGAAATATAGTTTTGAACAAGAAAGTTATTCGAGAAGTCTAGATTCAAAAGATGATTTATTTGTAATTACTGCGAATAATGTTTTATATGGAGTTATTAATTCTAAGGGAAAAGAAATTATACCAAAAGAATATATTGCGATTAGAATAATATCTAGTAAGTGTTTTTTAGTACAAAGCGAAGATCTATTATGGAGTGTTATTGATAATAATAATAAAGTAATTATAGATAATAAATATAAAATCTTTGATATTATTAAGAATAAAGGGTCTATTTTATATAACGATGAGCAATATGAAATAATAGATATAGAAGGAAAAAAACTTTCTAATAGTAAATATGTTTATGTAGTTAGTTATAATGATGGAGATGTTTTAGTGGGTCAGTATGGTACTGGTGTTAATGATTTATACATTTATACTAAGAATAAATATAAGGCTATTACTGGTGTTGGAGATATGATTTCTGTTAAAGATGGAGAAGTATTTTATCCTGCTGATGAGGGTACATTTGATTCATATAATATAGAGACTGGTAAAGTAGGGCATGAGGCTAATGTAGACTTTTCTGTTAATGATATGTTTATTAATGTTAATGAAGAAGGACTTGTAGGATTTAGATCTTCAGATGAAACAAAAGTTATTGAAAATAAGTATGATGTAGATGGTACTTTTGAATTTAATGAAGATGGGGTAGCAGTTGTTAGTTTAAAAGGAAAAATTGGTGTTATTGATACTGATGGTAAGGAAGTAATACCTTGTAAATATAAACATGTAGTTGCCTATAGTGATAAGTTATTTGAAGTTAGTGAAGATTTAGAAAAGTACTATTTAGTAGATAGTTCTGATAAAAAACTTGGAGAAAGACTAAGAGCAACAGATAATTATGTTTCTTATAGTAATGGAGATAAGTGTGGAGTTTTAAATAAATATGGAAAGACTATATTTACTTCTAAATATTTAGATTGTCAAGTATATGATAATTTAGTTATTGTAAAAGATAAAGATAAGAATTGGATTATTAAATATTAGATAGTAGTAGGGACAAAAGTTCCTTTTTTCTTTAGATAGGGATGAATTTATGAAATTTAAAGTTATAAAAGAAGTTAGTCTTTTAGGAATGTGTGGAAATATTTTTCTATTTATAATTAAAGCAGTAGTAGGATTTATGACTGGTAGCCAGGCAATGATTGCTGATGCTTTTAATAGTGCTTCAGATATATTTTCTTCTGTAATGACTTTTATTGGAAATAGAATTGCTTCTAAACCTAGAGATGATGATCATAATTTAGGACATGGTAAAGCAGAATATATTTATTCGATGTTTATTAGTATAGCAATGGGACTTATGAGTGTAGAAGTTATTATTAGTGCTATTAGGACATTGATAACAGGAGAGAGGTTTAGTTTTTCGATTTGGTTAGTTATTGTATGTATTATAACTGTTATAGTTAAGTTTATACTTTATATGTATGCTAATAGGGCTTATAAAAAATATAAGAGTTTATTATTGAAGGCTAATGCTACTGATCATAGAAATGATTGTGTTATTACGTTGGTAAATTTAGGAGCAGTAGTATTAAGTTTAAAGGGAATTTATTTTATAGATAGTGTTGTAGGTATAGGTATTTCTGTTTGGATATTTATAGTGGCTTTAAAGATATTTTTAGAAAGTTATGATGTACTTATGGATAAGGCTATGGATACTGTTACTAGGGATAAAGTATATAATATTATTTCTAGATATAAAGAGATTAAAAGAGTTAATCATTTTAATGCTACTCCGGTTGGATATAAATATCAGATTTCATTTACAATATTTGTAGATGGTAATTTATCTACTTTTGATAGTCATGATATAGCGAATAAGTTAGAAAAAGAAATAGATAAAGAGATTCCAGAAATATATTTAACTGTTATACATGTAAATCCTATGGATGTAAAATAATAAAATTTATGATATAATTTAGTCGTTGGGAGATGTTACTATGAATGAAGAATTTGATATGAAGACAAAAAGAATTAGTATTCTTGATACGTATGGGGAGAATTTTTTAAATAAGAATTATATTACTAATCCAGCTATTGGAAGAGATGTACAAATAAAAGAATTGATACTTACGTTACTTACTCCAGATAAGTCAGCGGTATTAGTAGGTAAACCTGGTGTTGGTAAAACAGCAATAGTAGAAGGACTTGCTTATAGAATACAAAATGGATTAGTACCAGATGGATTAAGTAATTATCAAGTTATTAAAGTTAATACATCGGCATTATTAGGAGTAGATCCAGTAACTGGAGAGGCTAAAGTACAGACGTTGATAGATGAAATTAAGTCGAGAACTAATTTAATACTTTTTATAGATGAAATACATACTTTAATTGGAAAAGGAGAGTCTTTAGACTTTGCAAATATGTTTAAACCAGCACTAGATCGTGGTGATATTAAAGTAATTGGTGCTACGACGACAGATGAGTATGAAAGATATATTTTAAGAGATAAGGCTTTTGTTAGACGTTTTCAAAAGATAGATGTTGCGGAACCAACTAGAGATGAAAATGTTGAAATATTAATAGGAACTCTTCCAAAGATAGAGAAGAGGACTGGGGCTAAGTTGATGTATTCTTCTTATGTACAAAGAAAAATTATGGAATTTATTACAGATATTACTAGTGAATATAAAAGAATATATGAGATAGGATCTAGATATCCAGATGTTTCTTTAACTTTATTACAAAATGCTTTTTCTAATGCTTTGTTTGATAATAGAAAAGAAGTTAATATAATGGATATTAAAACAGCATTTGAAACTAGTAAAAATATATATGAAGATGTTAAGAAAAAGGCAGAACCAATATTTAATACAATGTTTTCTGATCAAATTGCAGAATATAATACTAGTCATGGTATATATGAGAAATTAGGTGAAGATTTTTAGTATTTATGGGAATATCAAAAGAGTGTTTAGCAGTTTCTGATTATATAATAGAGAAAGTTAGGAAAGATAATTTAGGTAAGACTTTGAGAGATACAACTTTTATTTATAGGAAGAGATTACAAAAATTACTTTATTTTAGTGAAGTTATATATATGTTAGAAAATGAAGGGGAAACATTATTTCCAGATGAATACTTTATATGGGGTTCTGGACCAGTTATTCCTGGGGTATATAAAACGTATTTTGGAGAGGAATTACATCCTGTTTCGAATGGGTTAGAAAATAAATTAACTGCTAAAGAGAAGTGGGCTATTGAATTAGTATTAGTTATGACTAAGGGAATTCCTACTATGGAATTAATAGATTTAAGTTATGGACCTGTTTTTGCTAGTGAGGATAGGTATACAGTATCTAAGGAGAAGATATATGATTATTTCCTTAATAGATCATTATTTGAGTTAGGTCCAGGGAGAAAACCAGGAAAAGAAAAAGTGAAAGTAAAGGTAAAAAGTAATCGAATTTAAAGGGAGGGAGAGACTTCCTTTTATTTTGGACTTTTATAAAGAAATGGAGGTAAGTAAGTCTTTCCTTTTATAATGGACTTTTTTTTAGAAGAGGCTTTTGGGTGATGGGAGAGGAGACTTTCTTTTCTATTTGCCTTTTCTTTTTTAATATCATATAATACTATTAGAATGAAGTTAGAAAGGTTGTATTAATTCATTTGAGCGCCAGGTCCTATAGGGATGACGAGGTTAGTAGTTTATCGGAGAGTTCGGCGGGTTCTACTACGGATTTAAGTTATTCGTTAGATATATTTTAAAAAGTAAAATCAAGATTACAACAAAGAATATATCATAACTATATTTATATAAGGAGATTTTACATATGTGTGGAATAGTAGGTTATATAGGTTTTAGGGAACCTAAAGAAGTACTTTTAGAGGGACTTAAAACATTAGAATATCGTGGATATGATTCTGCGGGTATTGCTTTAAAAAATGATACTTCTGTTCAAATTATAAAAGAAGTAGGCAGAATAGCAGCATTAGAAGAGAAAGTTAATAAAGAAAAATTAATTGATTCTCATATTGGAATTGCTCATACTAGATGGGCTACTCATGGAGGAGTTAATGAAACTAATGCTCATCCTCATATAATTGGAAGAGTAACATTAGTACATAATGGAATTATAGAAAATGCCCAAGAGTTAAAAGAAAAATTAATTAAAAAGGGAGTTAAGTTTAATACAGAAACAGATACAGAAGTATTAACGGCTTTAATTGATTATTATTATGATAAAGATCCAGTTAAGGCAATAGAAAAGGCTATAAAAGAAGTTAGAGGGTCTTATGCTTCAGCAATTATTTTTGACGATCAAGATAAGTTATTTGCGATTAGAAAAGATTTACCATTAATAATTGGATATGGAGAGAAAGAATATTTTATTGCGAGTGATATTTCAGCAATTATTAAGTATACTAATAAGTATTCATTATTAGAAGAGAATGAAATTGCTACATTAGATTTTGATGGTATTACAGTAGTTAAGAATAAAAAGAAAATTAAGAAAGAGATTTTAGTTACTGAGTTAACAGCAGAATCTAAAGAGAAAAATGGCTATGATCATTATATGTTAAAAGAGATAATGGAAGAGCCTATTGTACTTGAAAAGACTTTGAAGCCATTTATTGAAGACTTTAATAAAATACCAGATTTAAGTAGTTATGAAGAGATTCATATTGTAGCATGTGGATCAGCAATGTATGCCGGTATGGTAGGTAAGAGTTTAATAGAAGAGTATGCCAATGTTAGAGTAGTTTGTGAAGTTGCGAGTGAGTATCGTTATCGAAAAGTTCTTTATGATAGAAAGACTTTAGTAATAGTTATTTCACAATCTGGAGAGACAGCAGATACCATTGCGGCAATGAGAAAGGCTAAAGAGAATGGGGCTTTGACTTTAGCGATTGTTAATGTAAAAGAATCAACTATTGCGAGAGAAAGCGATGAACAAATATTTATAGAGGCAGGACCTGAGATTGCGGTTGCTACGACTAAGGCTTATATTTTACAAGTTGCGATTATGGCACTTTTAGCAAGTAAGTTAGCAGGTAAATGTATAGTTGATGAATTAAAGAGATTACCTAGATTAGTAAAAGAAGTAATTGATAGAAGAGATATTTATTTAGAGATTGCAAAGAAAATTTATAAAAAAGAAGATATATTCTTTATAGGTAGAAAAGTTGATTATGCGATTTCTTTAGAGGGAAGTTTAAAATTAAAAGAAGTTTCTTATATACATAGTGAGGCTTATCAAGCAGGAGAATTAAAGCATGGAACTATTTCTTTAATAGATAAAGGTACACCTGTTTTTGCGATAGTTACTGAAGATGATGTTAAAGAAAAGACTGTTTCTAATATTTGTGAAGTTCAAGCAAGAGGAGCTATGACAATAGTTATTAGTAATGAAGATGGCTTTAGGTGTGACTATTTAGTACAAGTTCCAAAAGTAGATGAATTTTTACAGGCTATTTTAGTAGTACCTTGTTTACAACTAGTAGCATATGAAGTTGCGAAATTAAGAGGTTGTGATATAGATAAACCTAAGAATTTGGCTAAGAGTGTTACTGTTGAATAGTGGTATGATGAGAAAAATAATTTGATGATAATTTAGAGGATTGTGATCTTGTATGTACAGGTTACAATCCTTTTATATGAAAATAACCAACAGATGTACATAAACTGTTGACTTTGCTTCGTTGCTTGGAAGGTTAAAATATGTTATCCTTATATAGGATAGATGGTGTTTAATGTGAAGAAAATGGGAAAAATTATTGCTAATAATAAATTAAAAGTATTAGTTAGTTTTATTTTTTTTATTTGTCTTCTTATTGTTATTATATCTAATTCTTTTGCAATTACAGGGGAAGTTCCTTCAATTATTTTAAAGTCAGTTAATTTAGATTATGATATTAGTGAAGAAGGGGCTTGGAAGGTTACTAAGAGTGCGGAGTGGACGGCTTATGGAAAGGCACAAATTACTTTTGATATTGATAGTATTGCCAAAAAAAGTACTAATCCGTTAGATTTGATTTTAGTACTTGATAGTTCGACTTCAATGCATACTAAAAAATTAAACTTAATGAAAAGCAATGTTACTTCACTAATTACAGAAATATTAAATGGAACAGATAATAGAGTGGCGCTAATTAGTTTTACGTCGACGGCAGAGATATTATCTGATTTTAGTAATGATGTAGAAGGACTAAGTGCTATTGTTGATACTATTGAATCTAAAGGGGTTAGTAGTTATTATCAGGCATTAGTTGGAGTTTCTAGTATATTAGAAAATTATACGGCAAGTGATGAGAGAAATGTCGTAGTTTTATTTTTTACTGATGGTTATCCTAATAGAGATTCTCCTAATGAAGTAGGACAATATAATTATTTGAAAAGTACTTATTCGTATGTTGAAATTAATGCTATTCAGTATGGTAAGAGTGATCAAGTAAAAGCAAAGATAGAGAGAATGAGTGATTATCAATATATTGCGACTGATACTAATATGTTAGATGTATTTAGAAGAGCATCTTCTACAGCAATGGCTTATAGTGATTTTAGTATTAGAGACTTAGTTAGTGAGTATTTTAATGTAGATGCTGTTGATAGTGATTTAGGTGAGGTTAGTACTGCTGATAATACGGTTAATTGGACGTTTGGAAAAACTTTTAAATCGGGATTTAGTGCTAAGATGACTATCGCTGTTTCTTTAAAAGGTGAGTATTTAAGTAATTTTGATTTGTATGGAACAAATAGTGAGGAAGAGATAGTGTCAGCTATTGATTCTATTAATGAAGATGTCTTAAGTACAGAGACACCAATTTTATCTAATGGTTATACAGTTACGTATGAGGCTAATAGTCCTAGTATGTGTGTTGTTTCTAATGTACCTAGTTCTAGTAAGTATGGGGCATTTGATGTAGTTAGTATTCCAGAGGAGGCTCCTGTATGTAACGGTTATCAATTTAAGAATTGGGAGATTGTTACGGACGGAGTTAGTGTTGTTGGAGATAATACTTTTGTAATGCCTAGTAAGGATGTTACTTTAAGAGGTGTGTGGAGTAAGATTACACTTTCTAAATCGATGGATGGAACAATTTCTGGGAAGGCTTATTTATATAATATTTTACAGAATGAGGCTACATCCTTGGGACTTGCGAAGGAGTATACTGGGGAACATCAAGATTCTGTTAATGGTGGAGGAGATAGTAAGATATATTACTATTATGCTAAGAATGATACCGAGGCTAGTTCTATTTTGAAGAAGAACAATGTAGTTTTTGCGGGGCATTGTTGGCAGATGTTTAGAACGACAGATACTGGCGGAGTAAAGATGATTTATAATGGAGAAGTTGATTCTAATGGGATGTGTGCTACTACTAGAGAAAGTCATGTTGGGTATAACGGTTTTTCAACGATTAATTTAACGGGAAGTTATTATTATGGAACTGATTATACTTATGATAGTACAACTAAATTATTTAGTTTGGCAGGGACAAAGACTTTATCTAGATGGAGTTCTTCAACCTCTTCTTCATTATTTGGACAATATACTTGTATTAGTGCTAGTGAGGATGGTACTTGTTCAACGTTATATTATATTGCTTCTTATAATAGTTTATTATCGGCTAATGCTTTAGCGATAAATTCAAATGCTTCTTATTCACAGTTTGGAACAGTTAAGTTTAATATGAATGATAATTCATTATCATATGTTGGATATATGTATGATACAATTTATTCTACTAATTATAATGCGTATGGGGCTTCTACGTCGAAGGAAGATTTAGTACATAAAGATAATTTAAAGACATCATTTTATTATGCTGATTCTGTTAGTTGGGATGCTTCTAGTGGAGAATGGAGTTTAGTTAATCCGTATAAGGTTGATTCTAAAGATGAGTATACTAGTTTGATTGGAAAATATACCTTTACTAAATCTAAGGAAGATTATACTTCAGATGTTGTTTATTATATTGGAGATGTACAAGATTCTAATGACTTTTATTATTTGGAGTTAGAGAATGGTAATGATATAACTTATTATGATACTGTTTATGCATATGGAGATACTTATACGGATAATAGAGATGGAACTTTTTCGATTGTTAATCCGACTGTTTTTAAGAAGAGTGCTTGGAGTAAGTATTATAATGATGTTTTAAATAAGTATATTTGTGTTGATGTTGATACGACTACTAATAAGTGTAGTGTTGTGCGATATGTAACATCGACTACTAGATTGCATGTTGATTATTATGATTCTAGTACGTCAGGATTAAAGTATGCGAGTGGATTTAGTTATGATAATGGTATTTATGTTCTTAATGATGACTATTACATGTTATGGGATTATAGAGATACAGGTAGTATGGAGAGATTGAGTAATGCTCATTATACGTGTTTTAATACGACTGGAGAATGTAGTACTTTGGCGTATGTATATTATGTTGAGAATAGTAGAATACTTGATAGGCAGAATGTGTATTATATTAGTTTGAGTGATTATGTTGATATAGATTGGGCACTTATGGAAATGCTTGATGCTAATATTAATGATTCAACGATTAAGGATGCACTTGATGCTTGGTATAAAAAATATTTGAATGAGTATACATATTATATAGAAGATGCTATTTATTGTAATGATAGAAGTATGGGCGAGGCTGCTGGGTGGAATCCTATTGGTGGTAGTGTAGTTGCTTCTGTGATATTTGGAAATGATTCTTTATACTGTAAGGATGAAAATGATAGGTTTGCGGTTAGTAATATGAGAGCAACACTTGATTATCCAGTGGGACTTATTACTAAAGAAGAGTTAGGTTTACTTAATAATGACTTATTGAGAAAAACAGGTAGTTCATATGCAACACTTAGTCCGATTTTCTTTAAAACTACGACGGCTTATGTTTCATATGTTGATGCGACTGGTTCAGTTTCGTCTGGTTCTACTAATTCAGAAATGGGATTAAGACCGGTTATTTCTTTAAAGAAAGGAATTGTTTATTCTGGTGGAAATGGTTCAGTTGACTCTCCTTATATAGTTAATATTTCAGATCAAGAGTAAATACAGATAGATGTATTTACTTTTTGATTTTTTGTGTGGTAAAATTAAAGAAGATAGGGTGATAGTTATGAAGAGGATTGTTAAAATATTTAGACATGACAGTTTTAAAGTTTTACTTTGTATAGTTCTTTTTATGGCAATTTTTGTATCTATCTTTCCTAAGTCTTATGCAACTGGTGTCGTTGTTAAAAGGGTTAGTATTGAATCTAGTAAATCTAGTTATAGTAGTCAGGAAGAAGGAGCGTGGCATATTGATAAGTCAGCTTCTTG
>CAKPMY010000016.1 GCA_934168245.1 uncultured Bacilli bacterium | reverse complement strand
AAATGCAAAACTTATTTTAAAAGATAAATGTAATAAAGTTGTTTTTGAATCTTTTTCGGAAGAAATTGGTAAGATTAAAATACCTATTTGTGATCGAAAAGTCTATAAATTAATCATTATTTCTAAAAGTAATAAGTTTATAGTGCCTTTAATTGCAAAGAAAAACGAAACTTATTGCATAAACATTGGTAGTAATAATCCAAATAGTAAAAAACATCTTATTACAATAAGGTTAATGGATGCCAATTATCCAAATATAAGAATAAAAGGAGGGAAAATGATAATATGGCAAGACATACAATCCCAATAACCAATGGGAAAGGAAGTATAGAGTTGGTTGATGGAGTATATAATGCAACAGCAGTAGTTGGGGGTTATGATGCTTCTACTTTAGATCCTAAAAAGGTAATCATAATAGAAGGCACGAATGATTATGCTTTTACAATAAGTGCGAAAGGAACATTGACTTTGCATGTAACTGATACGGGGGATCCTGTTAGTGGCGTACAAATTATAGGAGCAAAATTTATAAGAACAGATAGTTCAGGTACTATAACGGGAGCAGAAGCAATAACTGATCATGATGGAAATGCAGTGTTTAATAATGTTCCGTTTGCTCCAACAGACAGTACTGAAATATATTATAAACAGATAACAAGTGATGGAGGACATACATTTGATGATTCTGTAAAATCTATTATTATGACTACATCAACTCAAACTGTTGAGATAGCAAACCCAGCAGCACCGCTTAGAAATATAATGCTTACTGATGCAAGTTTTCCAAATATACCAATAAAAGATGGTCAAATAATATTAGCTGATAATTAAAAAAAGCAAAAAAAGCTTTTTTGTAAAATGAAAGAAAAAACAAAAAAATCTACCGAAAACGGAAAAATGTGGTATTATATATAACAAGAGGATATATTGCAAGAAAAGAAAGTCGGAAATATGTGAAGTTTATTTATAGAATGCTACCAATTTTTACAATAATAGTATTCGTATTTCTGGTATTCTTTGTTGAGTAATGTATAAGGTTAGAACTTAATTTGTATGATAAGCCGCTTGCATAAGATTTGGAAAAGTAAAGAAAAAGTGGTAAAATAAAAGTACAGAAATAAAAAAGAAAGGACTTTACAAGGTATATCTTGTGATGAAAAAAATATGAAAAAGAAAAGAATCATCATTTTACTAATTATCTTTATTCTAGGTCTAATCGCTGGTTTTACTTTAAGTTACTTAAATAAAAAGGCCAATGCCTTAGATCCCGAAACCATTAACAGCCAAATTATAAACTATATAATGGACAATTTAGATGAAATACCAAATTATAGTTATAACTACGTTGATGAAGACAAAAATGTTGTAGTAGTAGGCTTAAAGATAAACGAACCCAACAACCAAGAGGAATTTTATAAAAAAGTATTCTCCTCATCCGACATTAAAAAACTAAAAAGTCAAAAAATAATCGTCTTCGAACAAGGTGAACTAGAAAACGAGTTATATGAAAGAATCATTAAAGTAAATGGTAAACTTTATTATGATACTGGTGAAGTAAGTGACGAAGCCAGATGTGGAGTTATGGACGGAAAAATAACTTCTCATGTTGAAATCGATCAAGTACCAACTGAAAATGATCAATCAAACTTTGACGGCGACTTTAGTTACCAACTAAGTGGAGATAACACCATAGATGTCTTAATTAATGGTCAATGGCTAACATTTAAAACAAGATAATAAATTAGATCACAAGGTCTAATTTTTTTTCTTAAATAATAAAACAATCCCTACTAAAATCCATTCCATTCAAAATACATTTCTTGAACAAATTATTCTATCTGTGTTATTCTAAAGAAGAAAGTGCTAATATCGAGGTAATACTATGAAATACATAAAAAAATATCAAACTCCAACCGAGTTTTCAGATATGTACATGACTAGTGACGGAACTTATCTAACCGGCTTATGGTTTGAAAAGTCAACAGATCAAGAAAAACATAAAGATGTCTATCAAGAAAAAGACTTAGAAATTTTTGCACAAACGACTTCTTGGCTAGACACATACTTCTCTGGTAAAGCCCCAGCCTTTACTCCCCAGTACAAAATAGAAAACTTAACACCATTTAGAGAAGAAGTTATAAGTATCATGAACAATATTCCTTACGGCAAAACTATTACTTACAACGACATAGCCCAGGAAATTGCCCATAAAAAAGGCTTGCAGAAAATGTCGGCCCAGGCAGTAGGTGGAGCCGTAGGCTGGAATCCTATTTGTCTAATTATACCTTGTCATCGTATAATTGGTACTAACAATAATCTAACCGGCTACGGTGGTGGTATTGAAAACAAAATAAAACTCCTAGAGCTGGAACAACACAAAAAATCAACTCTAAAATTACCTAAAAGTACTAAGTTCTATCTTAATAAATAATCGTTCTACGTCAAAAATAATGCAAATAAATATTTAATATGTTAGAATAATTATAGTGACAATATTCTGGTTTAAAAATTAAATCAGCCAAAGAAAGTGTAAATAATAAAAATGCAAACTAAAAATCGGAGGTACAAAATGAAAGCATTACATGAAATAATTGAAAGCTCTTGGAGTGAAATAAGTCTTAACGAAGATGATTACCATATTGGTCAAAGTGATATAACAGCCCTAGTCGTTAATACACTTTTTGGAGGCAGAATAATAAAAATGACAACACCTACCAAAAGTCATTACTGTAACATTATAAATGGAATAATAGTTGATTACACTAACGAACCATTTAAAGACTATACTTTATCAGAAACAAGTATAGATGAAGTAGGAGAGAAATCCTTACTAGAAAATCCTAGTATTAAAAAAAGATATTTGTCATTACTAAAAACCATATATCAAAATCTAAAGACTAATTTTTCAACCCAACTAAATTCTCACACATCTAACGAAGGACAAGAACCCATAGATAGTCCATATACTTTCCTAGAACTAAATGACTATTACGACGGCGGAGCCTATGAAATGGTAGGTTTTACTCTAGGAACTGCCACTGAGAAGAAAAACTATGAATATCTTCGTGATAAAGAAGACGGTACTATTGCCCTAACCTCAAAAATGAAAAGGGCAACACCAAAGATTAAAAATCCAAACCCACAAGTAATAGAACAGGTCTTTGCTTTAGGAAGAGAAAACAAAGATACGATTGAGACCCTTAAAGTATTAGAAAAAACCCTTGCCAACGAAAGTACGCCTCATGCCTAAAAGAAAAGTCATCCTATCAATTCTAATATTAATAATACTTTTTCTCTCAATATATCTTCTTTATTATCTAAACTATCTTCCTCACCAAAAATACACCAACAAAGATTTTGGTATTGAAACCTATAAGAGTCAAGTCGATAAAGATAACGATGGTCTAGACGATCAAACCGATATCTTAAAAAATACCAGAGCCTATATCGCCACCAAGCCTAAATACAAAAGTAAGTACTATGAAACCGGCTATCCAAATGATAACTACGGAGTCTGTACCGATGTCGTGGCCTTTGCTCTTTTAAATGCCGGTTACGACTTAAAAGACCTAGTAAACGAAGATATAAAAAGCAATAAAGAACTATATAATATCTCTGTCATTGATAAAAATATTGATTTTAGAAGAGTTAAAAACCTAAAAATATATTTTGCCAATAATGCCATTTCTCTAACTACTGACATCACTGATATATCTGCTTGGCAAGGAGGAGACATTGTTATATTTGAAAAACATATTGGTATTGTCTCTGACAAAAGAAATAAAAAAGGCATAAATTTTATTATTCATCATGCAAATCCCATGCAACTTAATTACGAAGAAGATATTTTAGAACACTATGGTAACATAGTAGGCCATTACAGAATAAGTTAACAATATAACTAAACCAAATTGTAAAAAGAAATAAAAGGAGTAAAAATGTAGTATGAAAAAGAAGTACGAAAAAAATTTAAAAGATTATCTGAATAAAGATCATAAATTTGATAAAGAGACTTTACTAGGTATCTTTGCCCTAGTAATTGTTATAACAGGCATATTTGGTTGGCTCTATGAATTTATTTTTTACTATTTTAATGGAGGTATGAAAGAGTTTTATTGGCGTGGAGGTAATTTTCTACCATGGATAAACATCTATGCCACTGGCTCAATAATGATTTATCTACTTACCTATAAACATCGTAAAAGTCCCTTAAAAGTATTCTTAATAAGTTTCTTCACAACCGGAATTTTAGAATATTTCTCTGGTCTTGGAATGTATATTATTGGTAATGGTAAAAGATGCTGGGATTATAACCAAGAAATTCTAAACTTTGGTAACATAAATGGTTTTGTCTGCCTTCGTAGTGTTTTATTCTTTGGCTTATCGGCTTTATTACTGATGTATGTCATTATCCCATTCTGTTTTAATCTAGCCAAATGTCTTCCTAAAAAGAAATTTATGAGAATAAGCATCATCTTATGTTCAATAATCTTATTTGACGAGTTTTATAATTTAATATTCGCAAGAGTCTTAAAACTACCAAGAGCCTATGACGTATATAGCCGCCTAGGATTTAACTTTGTCCACTTTAAATAGGAGAAAATATGGAATACTTAGATATTTATAACGAGAAGAAAGAAAAATTAAACAAAAAGATAAAAAGAGGAGACAAACTCTTAGACAATGAGCATATCTTAGTCACTGTAATCTTCATCGAAAATAATGAAGGAAAGTATTTAATCCAGAAAACATCTAAAGAAAAAGGTGAAAAGTATGCAACCACTGGTGGCCATGTTTTATCTGGTGAAACTCCAAAAACCGCAATCATTAGAGAAACCAAAGAAGAATTAGGTCTAGATATTTCTAATGAAAATATTATCTATATGGGTGATTTATTATTTGGTATTCCCTTTGGAGAAATATACTATCTAAAAAAAGATCTTGATGTAGCCAAACTAAGTCTTCAACATGAAGAAGTAGAGCAGGTAGAATATTTATCAAAAGATGAAATCTTAAAACTAATTGAAACTGAGAAAATAACCAAATCTCATGGCTTAATGTTTAAAAAAATGCTAGATAAAACCAGTATAAAATAATATATAATTCTAATTGGAAAGGAGAATTAATATGACAATAAACGATATAAAAACTCCGGACGATATCTTACAATTTATGGAAGAAAATATAAGATATGGCTGGTTAGATATAAATGATGAAGAACACATTGATAACCTAGAAAATGTTCGTAGACTTTATCGTACCGCTAGTATCGATGAATCTCTAAAACATAACCTAGGAACTTGTATTGAGCAAGTAAACTTAATGCATTATCTCCTAGATACTTTAGGTATTCCTAACAAAATGTTTTGTACTAGAGTCTATGAAAAGGATGATTTTAATGATTTAGATGCCGAAGAACATATGCACTGCTTTGTTTTATATTACCAAGACGGAAAAGTTCATCAAATAGAGCATCCTAATTGGGAAAGAAAAGGTATCTATCACTTCGCAACAGAAGAGGCTGCTATTAAAGAAATAAATGCTATTTATGAAGAAATGGCTGATGGAGTAGTAAGACCAGTAACCGAATTTCAAACAGTCATCCCACATCAAACTTTTAAAGAATTTAATGCCTACATCAACAGTCTTGACAATTCTAACCAAAAATAGAATTGTTTTTCTATACAAAAAATGTATCATGTGATACAATAAACTTACATAACATTAAATATGAAAGGAATTATAACTATGATAGAAATAAAAAACGTAAGTAAAACTTACAATGGCACTAAAAAAGCCTTAGATAATGTAAATTTAAAAATAAACTCAGGCGAAATATTTGCTTTTATCGGTCATAATGGTGCTGGTAAAACTACCATGATTAAATCAATCGTTGGTATTCTAGAATTTGAAGAAGGAGACATTCTAATTAATGACAAGTCTATTAAGACTGATCCTATTAATTGTAAATTAGATATGGCTTATGTTCCAGACAACCCTGATCTATACGAAAATATGCGTGCAATTGATTTTATCAACTTTGTATGTGATATGTATGAAATACCTGCTGAAGAAAGAAGTAAGAATATCAAAAAATATGCTAAAATGTTTGAACTTGAAAATAAACTAACTGATGACATTTCTAGTTACTCTCACGGTATGAAACAAAAAGTTGCTCTTATTGCCGCCCTTGCTCATAACCCAAAAGTTCTAATTATGGATGAACCATTCGTTGGTCTTGATCCTCAAGCCGTCTATGACATGAAAAATTTAATGAAAGAAATGGTAAAAGAGGGTAAAACAATTTTCTTCTCAACTCACATCCTAGATGTTGCTGAAAAACTATGTGATCATGTCGCTATAATTAAATCTGGCAAAATAGTAAAAACCGGTAAGATGAAAGATATAAAAGGTGATGATTCTCTAGAACAAGTCTTCCTAGAATTAGGTGATAAAAAATGAAAAAACTAATCTCCCTTCTTAGAGCCGGCCTATCTCAAGACATGAGCATGTTTAAATATAATACAGCCAAAAATTCCAGTAAACTAAAAAAAGCCATTTTCCCAGTATTTCTTTTTGCTGTGATAGCCTTTTCCCTTAGTGTTTATATCTACATGATAGCCGAGCCCTTACACAAAATAAATCTAACTTATATCATGCTTTCTATGGTTTTAGCCTTAGTCACAATTCTTACCTTTATGTCTGGTATCTATAAATCTCAAGGAATCTTATTTGAGGCTAAAGACAGTGACTTGCTATTCTCCCTTCCAATAAAACGATCAAGTATTCTCTTTTTAAGAATATTTAAACTAATACTTTTTCAATATCTTTACAATCTAATGTTTTTACTACCAGCCTTTATCGTCTATATCATCTTTGAACATCCAGGTCTAGATTTTTACCTAATATCACTCTTAATGACACTACTTATCCCATTGCTACCAACCGTAGTATCTAGTTTAGTAGGCTATCTCGTAAAAACAATATCCAGTAAATTTAAAGCCAAAAAAGTAATTCAAACTGTCTTATCGACGATTGTTTTCTTAGTAATCTACATTCTAAGTCTAAGAATGAATGACTTTATCGAAAACATTGCTACTCAAGCAACTAGTATCAATGACATGTTAACTAAAATATATTATCCAATCGGTGCCTATATAGAATTAATAACTAATTTTAATATTCTAACCCTAATAAAACTAATCCTAATAAGTATTATTCCTTTAATAATATTTATCTATATAGGTTCAAAATTCTACTTCAAGATAGTCTTTAACTCTAAAGAAACACAGACTAAGTCCAAAAAATTAAAAGCAACTGATCTAAAAGAAAAGAAAACTCCACTAAAAGCCTTAACTATAAAAGAATTAAAAAGATACTTTTCATCTCCAGTCTACATGTTTAATACCTGTTTTGGACTAATCCTAATCTTAGTTATGTCCTGCTTTCTCTTCCTAAAGGGAGAAACTGCTTTTAAAGATGCCTTAAAAAGTATGGATTTTGATATTAATACCACTATAAATTTCTTATTCTATTCTCTTGTATTATTCGCCAGTATGCTAACATCTATAACATCATCTAGTATTTCTCTAGAAGGTAAAACTATTAATATTACAAAGAGTCTTCCTGTATCAGAAAAAACAATTCTAAAATCTAAAATATTGATGTCCCTAGTAATAGAATTACCTTTTATCTTACTCTCAAATTTACTATTTATCATTAAATTTACTCCTAATATCACTTATATAATAACTATTTTATTGTTAAGCCTAATAGCACCAACTCTAACTGCTATTATTGGACTATTAATAAATTTAAAATATCCAAAACTAAATTTCTCGAGTGATACCGAAGTAGTAAAACAAAGTATTAGTAGTATGATTTCTGTCTTTACTGGTATGAGTCTTGCTATTATAAGCATCTTTGGCATAGGTTATTTCAGTGATAATTATTCATTAACAACTCTAATGCTTATTCACACTCTACTATTAACTCTAATAACTTTTGTTTTATATAAACTACTTATGAAAATTGGACCAGGAGAATACCGAAAGTTGATTGTGTAACTTTCAGTCTTCTCTTTGTACCACATAAAAAATAAACATACCTAAGTATTTTCAAATATTATAGAAAGTTCCCTGAACTTTCTCTTTTTTTTCTTCCTAAAAAGTGTTATAATATGCAACTAACGACTCATATAGGAAAACGGAGGAAAATACATGATAGATGAAAGTATACTAAGAAAGTTATTATTAAAATATGGACTTAATCCAGTCATTGTTTTAAGAAATAATACGGCTATTTTAGAACGAGGCCAATTTCAAGAAATAAAAAGTACTCTAGACTATTTAATAAATACTTTAAAAATATCTCCTAAAAATATTGAAAAGTGTCCAAGCATTATGTATTACAATGTCAAAGTAATAAAAACTAATGCCGAATTTTTATTAAGTAAAAACATGCCCTTTAATAAGATAGAAACTTGTCTTCACATCCTAAGTACTAATCCAGACCAACTAAAAACAACTTATGCCTACATTTTAGAAAGATATGGTGAAGAAACTATAAAGAAAACGAGTTCTATCCTAGGTGCCGATGTCAATAGAATTAAAGATATCGAATCTCTACATTTACCTAAAAAAATAACTCTATTTTTAGCCTCTAGTAGATTTACTATTGAGGACATTCTAAAAATAGTAAAGACTTGTGAAAAACTAAATATTGAAATAACTAGTACTGTATTTAGAAGAAGTCCCGAAGAACTAGTAAAAATTACTGCTCTTATTCGTCAAGAAAAGATAAAATCAACTAGTTGTCTTTTTAATAGAACAGCAGCAGAAATAAAAGATATAATTCTTCTATGTCAAGCACATGACTTAGAAATAAATAGTACAATTTTTAAAAGGACTCCTTACGAAGTAGAAAGAATAATAACTTTATGTGAAGAAAATAATTTAAGAGTAACCAGTATGGTCTTTTTAAAAACACCTGCTGAAATAGAAGCCATAATTGAACTAAGTAAACAATATAAAGGCACATTACCAACTAGTGTTTTCTTACGTACTCCTACTGAAGTAAAACAAATAATTGCTACTTGTAAAAAACACAACCTAACACCATCTGGTGCCATCTTTAGAAGAACTGCAAAAGAAATAGAAGAAATTATAAAGATTGCTCATAAATATGGTATTACTCCAACTGCTAGTCTCTTTCAAAAAAGAACTGAGGAAGTTGAAAAAATAGTTCAAATATGTACTTCTTACGGAGTAAAAATACCATGTAATGCCTTTACTAAATCACCACGTGAAGTCGAAGAAATAATAAAAATCTGTCAAGCCAATAACATTCCCGTAACCGGTATTGTCTTCCAACGAAATGCCAAAGAAGTAGAAAAAGTAATAGCCATCTGCCGTCAGTACAACCTAGAACCAAATGGTTCCGTCTTTAGGCAAAGAGCCCAAGATATAGAAGGAATAATTAAGTTATGCCACGAAAATAACATTCCGCTTACAAACTCTATTTTCTTAAGAAATAAACAGCAACTAGAAGAAAGTATTACTTATCTAAAAGAAAACTATGCTCCCGACCACTTAAGACCATTAGTAGTTATAAAAAGTAAAAAACATCTCGAAAAAATTTTCCCATACCTAGAAGAACAAGGTCTCCTAGAATACACTATAACTAATGCGGCAATGCTTACCTTAACAGTAGATGAGATTAAAGAAAGACAAGAACAACTTGTAAAAGACCAAGCTCCAGTTATTTTACCAAACGGCCGACTTAATCCCATTTTCGGTTTGAGTAGAAAAAAATATCAAGAAAAACTAAAACAGACTAAAGTAAATACAAAAGAAAGACATTCTAATTAAAAAATAAAGAAAGAATAAGAGGAGAGTTACTATGAAAATAGAAAAAACTTTATTTCAATCATTACAAAAATTAAGTGAAGAAGATAGAAATCGACTTATTAATACACTTGGATATTTACTAAACACCTTACACTTATCACCAAGTGATATTGAAAAACATTCTGGAATCATAAATTATGATGTAAAAACAATAAAAAATAATACCAAAATGCTAGAAGAATATGGAATAGACTGTACTAATCCAGCAGCTTATTTAAGAATGGTTGCAAGACCAAGTGAAGAGTTACAAGAGAAATTTGAACTTTGTAAAAGTGTCGGTATCAAACCAAATAGACTAGTATCAGTAATGAAACCAGAAACATTAAAAAGAAAAATTGAGCTTTGTAGAAAACTTGGTATAAAGGTATATGTTTCTCTATTAGATATAGAAGATGAAAGAATTGAAAGAATAGTTGGACTTTGCCATGAGAACAATATGGAAATCACAGAGAATTGTTTTAGATTATCTGAAGCTGATTTTGAAGAAGTAATAAATCGTAATCAAACTGCTTCATCACCTGTGAGTTTAAGCAAGGTACCTAAAAATTTTGCTGAATTAGATGATATAATCGAACTTTGTAAAAAATATAATATTGAACCAACGGGAGTTGTTTTAAAAAAATCCAAGGTTGAAATTGAAAAAATAATCAAAGTATGTCAGCAAAATGATCTAAAAATAACCGGTACAGTTTTTTGTGTTCCAACAAGTGCTACTTTAGAAAGAATAATCAAAGTCTGTCGGGCTAATGGTCTAAAAATAACAAACAGCCTTTTTTATCTTGGCTCAGCAGACATTGAAGACCGCATTAAAAAAGTCTTAGAAATATGCCGTACCAACAATATGAAAGTCACTGATGGCATTTTCAATAGAAACCCAGAAGAGTTGCAGGATATAATTGATTATCTAAAAGCCTTCATCAATCCAATTCCTTCAACTGCCTTTTGCAGAAGCTTTGAAGAAATCAAAGACATTGTAGCCTTTACTGAAAAATATGGTCTTGAATTATCTGGAAGTCTCTTTCGAAAAAGAGCCGCCGAACTAGAGGAAAATATTATTGCTTGTCAAAAGCACGGCCTTAAAGCAACTGCCACTATTATTTCTTCCCAAACTCCAAAAACAATAGATAAAATAGTTGAACTTTGTAGAAAACACCATATTGAACCTTCAGGCCCACTTTTCAAAAAAAAGCCTAGTGAAATAGAAGCAATTATAAAACTATGTCAAAGCGAAAACGTTGAAATAACCAATAGTACTTTCCTTAGAAATTATAAGGAAATAGAGGAGCGAATTGCTTTTTGTAAAAAAAATAATATGGAAGTAACCGGTAGTATATACCTTGGTAAAAACGGGACAACGGTAGATACAGTCGCTGCTTGTAAGGAGCATGGTGTAGCCCCACACGGCAACATACTTCAAAAAACTCCTGAAGAAATCAAATCTGTAATTGAAATGTGTCAAAAATATGGAATTGAAGCACACGGTACAGTTTTTAGAAGAAAAGCCGCCGAAATAGAAGAGATAATTGGTATCTGTAATGAACATAATATTCCTATCAGTAACGCTGTCTTTAAACAATCTCCAAGCAATACTAGAGCAATCATTGAACTATGTCAAGAAAACCATATTAAAATGGGAGCTAGTATCTTTACACTATCGGCATCTTCTCTAAGAAAAAATATCGACTTCATCAAAGAAAACTATGGTCCTTCATATCTTACTCTAGCAATCGTTCCAAAAAGTACAAAACAAATAAAAACAGTTTTCCCATACTTAGAACAAAATGGTATGTTAGAACCTATAAAAACAAATGCTAGTATTCTTACTTTACCAATTGCTGAAATAAAAAGAAGAGTAGAATACATTTCTGCTCATGGAGAAAAGTCTATTACTCCTGATGGTAAATATAACATTATCTTCGGTATGTCTCAAAAAAGATTCGACGAAAAATGTAAAGAAAAAAGTCAAGAATTTGTTAAGACTAGTCCTTCAATAATCCATTACTAAGTCTAACAATAATCAACCTACCAAAAAATATATTAACCAATACTACCGTTATCTGCTATAATAAATAAGAGGTAATAATTATGTATACAATAAAAGATTATATAGAATTTTATAAAGATAACTCCCTAGAAGAGGTTCATTTGAATGGACAGGATCTTCTTCTTGCAGCCATTCTAGTTTATCTACCAATTTCTTCATTTCAAGGGACTAAAACTTTTCCAGAGTTTTATGCCTATGCACTCTCTTTCAAAAAAGATAAATCATCTGGAGTTATGGCTCCCTTATCCTATGAATTATTAGAACTGCTTAAGAATTCTAAAAGATATAAAGACTTAAAAGTCTCAAATTTTGAAAAACTAAGAAATAATGATACTCAGTTTGGTGCCGTAACTTTTAGAATTAAGGATCTAACTATTATTAGTTATAAAGGTACAGACGGTTCTCTAATTGGCTGGATTGAAAACTTCCGTCTAGGATATGAATACCCAACAAACACCCAAGTCTTAGCCCAAAAATATCTTCTTAACACGCTAACTCCAGCAGATAAAAAGATCTATGTAACAGGCCACTCTAAAGGTGGTAACCTAGCCATGGCCAGTATCATGTCTGCAAACGATGACCTATATAATAGAGTAGTAGCAGTTTATAACTTTGACGGTCCCGGTTTTAGAAAAGAAGAATACCAAAGTAAAAACTATGAAAGACTTCATAAAAAACTAATAAATGTTATTCCAACAGGATCAGTCGTTGGTACCATCCTAAACAATAAAGATTACCACGTAATTAAAAGTACTGAACATGCTTTTAATGAGCATTATCCAACTACTTGGTGCTGTTTCGGTGAACATTTTATTAAAGGAAAATTATCAAGTGTCAGTAAACAACTTCATGAAACGACAACCACTTCTTACGAAAAACTAGACCAAGAAAAAGTTAAAGAAGCCATTGAAGCCATATTTGAAAACCTTCCTCGCGAGTATTCTAGCAACTTAAAACTTAATCTTAATGATTTCAAAAAACTCTACAAAAATATGCGTAATATTGATCCAGATATAATAAAATACTTGGACACAATTGTTGATTCCATGATAAAATCAACTTATATAAAAGAAAAAGAGTAAAGGAGTAAAGTGATTTATGGAAAAGAAAAAGAAAAGTAAAAAGAAAATCTTAATTATAATTGGTGCTGTAGTAGCCGTTCTAGCCGCTATAATTATCTATGGCGTAGTAGCTGATTTAAAACAAGAAGAAAAATTAAAGGAAGAGTTAGACTATCTATATGAAATAACTAATAAAGAAGGTTATGACAAAGATGAAATTGATAAAATTCTAAATAGAACCGTAACTAAAGGAGACTATAAAAAAGTAGAAATTGCTTACAAAAAATATAGTAAAGACTGTTTCACTATTTTAACTGATATTGTAAGTGTCTTAGGAGACGATCGTCTAACTACTGTTTTAACTGCAGAAAACTATCAAGAAGACGGTAAAGATTTCATCAAAACAAAAGAATATTTAAAAAATGCTAAAGAAACTCTTCAAAATAGTATGATTAAGTATAATGAATACTTCACTGAAAAGAAAGCCATGTCTTATCTAGATAAAGATTTAGACGATTATTATATAGACTTCTATAAAGATGAAGTAGTAGGTAACCTAACTAGTGATGAAGAAGATGAAGAATTATTTGCTTCTCTAAATAGTATAATAGACCTAATAAATGCTGAAGAAGAAGTAATTAATTTCTTAATAGAAAATAAAGATAACTGGCAAGTAGAAAATGGTTCAATTGCCTTCACATCAGATTCTCTAATAGACGAATATAATATGCTTTTAGCAGCAATTAATAACGAAAATATCTAATATTAAAAGTTTAAATATGGTACTCTAAGTATCATATTTTTTCTTTTACACAATTTTTTTATTACTAAGACTTATTTCTTATCCTTACATTTTTGTAACAAATAAATACCTCTTTCAATGATATAATATAGTTAAGGAGGTCTCATATGAAAAAAATAGCAATACTAGAAGATGATACTTCTATAGCATTAGAACTAAAAGAATTATTAAAAAATGCTGGATACCAAGTTTTAGTTATTACTGATTATGAAAAGTCAGTAGAACTAATCTTAAAAGAAAAAGTAGATCTAGCCCTTCTAGATATTAATCTACCTACTGCCAATGGAGAAATAATCTTAAAAGAACTACGTAAAAAAGCGACTATGCCCATTATTATGTTAACGAGTAGAGTAACAGAAGTAGATGAAATACTTTCTATGTCCTATGGGGCAGATGACTATATAACTAAGCCTTATAATCCAACTATACTTTTATTACGAATTCAAAATGTCCTTAAAAGAATCGAAAATACAACATCTTCTCTTATCTACAACAACATCATTGTAAACCCTAGTAAAGGTATCTTACAAAGTGAAACATCAGAATTGTCCCTAACTAAAAATGAAATGATAATTTTTCTTTATCTTTTAAATAATAAAGGTAACATTGTAAAAAGAGATGAACTAATGACAGACTTATGGAATAATAATGAATATATAAATGATAATGCCTTAACGGTAAATATAAGTAGGTTAAGAACAAAATTAGAAGAGTTTGGTTTAAAAGATGTTATTGAAACTAGGAAAGGTCAAGGTTATAAATTATTATGAAAATAACTAACTACTTAAAAGATAAATTTCTACCCATTTTTATCTATATCATAAACATCTTAATAATTACTATGCTCTTAATAGCTTTTAAAAGTAACGAATCCCTAATCTTAGTATTTATTACTTTTCAAATTATTCTAGGCCTAACTTTATTATTAATGGATTACTTTAAGAAAAGATCATTTTATAAAATGATTCAATCTAAACTTATAAATCTAGATAAAAAGTACTTAGTTCTAGAAATGCTAGAAAGACCCAAAACTAGTGAAGAAGAACTAATATATCAAATTCTCTATGAAATAAATAAATGTTATATTGAAAAATTAAAAGATTATAAACTAAGTCTTACTAATTTCAAAGAATATATTGAACTCTGGATTCATGAAGTAAAAATACCTATCTCCATTCTTGTTTTAATGACTCATAACTCTAAAGAAACACTTCCAAAGAAATATACAACTCAAATAAATAGACTAGATAATTATATTGATCAAGTGCTATATTACGTAAGAAGTAATACTTCTGAAGAAGACTTTTTTATTAAAGAAGTTTCTCTCCAAAAGATAATTAACTCCGTTGCCTTAAAAAATAAAGATGACCTACTAGAAAACAATATTGAATTCATTGTAAAAACTAGTAACGAAAAAGTCTTAACAGATGAAAAGTGGTTAGAATTTATTCTAAATCAAATAATCAATAACAGTATTAAATACAAAAGAAATATAAAAGTACCAAAAATAGAAATTAAAGTAGAAGAGGCCACCCAAAAAGTAATTTTAACTATTACCGATAATGGTCTTGGTATACCTAAAAATGATCTACCAAAAGTCTTTAACAAATCATTTACCGGTACCAATGGTAGAACTACAACTAAGTCAACTGGATTAGGGTTATATATTGCTAAAAATCTTTTAAAAAAACTAGGTCATAAAATAGAAATAGAATCCGAAGTAAATAAATATACCAAAGTCACTATAACATTTTCTAAAAATGACTACTACAAAATAACTGACTAATATTACAATATTGAAATGTATTGTAATATTAGAATAACGACAAAGTCTATTATCTATAATAAACTAACTATTGGAAGGAGAAAATTATGAAAAAAGTATTAAAAATAGAAAAAATAGAAAAGTATTATGGAAATAGATCTAGTCTAACTAAGGCTATTGATAATATTTCTTTTGATGTAGAAGAAGGGGAGTTTGTCGCAATAATGGGTGCCTCAGGCTCTGGTAAAACAACTCTTCTAAACTGTATTTCTACAATCGATAAAGTAACCTCTGGTCATATCTATGTAAATGATCAAGACGTTACTAAATTAAAAGGCAATAGTCTAAACGAATTTAGAAGGGAAGAGTTAGGTTTCGTTTTTCAAGATTTTAATCTTTTAGATACCCTAACAGCCTATGAAAATATTGCTCTTGCCTTATCTATTCAAAATCGTTCTATTCCCGAAATCGAAGGTCGAATAAAAATGGTTGCGAAAGAACTAAATATTGAAAAAATTCTCAAAAAATACCCATATGAAATGTCTGGAGGCGAAAAACAAAGAGTAGCCGCAGCCCGTGCTATTATAACAGAACCAACCCTAGTTTTAGCCGATGAACCAACAGGAGCCTTAGATTCTAAGTCTTCTAAGATGTTGCTTGAAAAATTTAATTACTTAAACACCGACTTAAAAACAACAATTCTCATGGTAACTCATGATGCTTTCACAGCCAGTTATGCTAGCCGGGTTATCTTTATCAAAGATGGTAAAATCTTTAATGAGTTCTATAAAGGGACACAAACCCGTAAAGAATTTTTTGATAAGATAATAGATGTAGTAACTTTACTAGGTGGCGATCTAAATGATGCTTTGTAAACTATCTCTAAAAAACATTACCAAGAGTATGAAAGACTATGCCATCTACTTTTTTACTCTAATACTAGGAGTCGCAATTTTTTATGTTTTTAATGCCATTGACTCTCAAACCATAATGTTAAAAGTTTCATCAAGAACCTATGAAATAATAAAATTAATGACTAGCATCTTATCCGGCATAAGTGTCTTTGTTTCCTTTATCTTAGGATTTCTAATAATTTATGCCTCACGGTTTCTAATAAAAAGACGAAATAAAGAGTTTGCTATTTACTTAACCTTGGGTATGAGTAAACGAAAAATATCTTTAATCTTATTCTTTGAAACTCTTCTAATCGGTCTAATTTCTCTAGTAATTGGACTAGGCTTAGGAGTAGTCTTATCCCAATTAATGAGTGTTTTAGTCGCTAACATGTTTGAAGCCGATATGACCAAGTTTCAATTTGTTTTCTCACAAAGTGCTTGTCTTAAGACTTTGTTCTATTTTGGTATTATGTACTTAATTGTAATTATCTTTAATACCATAATCATAAATAAATATAAATTAATCGACTTATTATCAGCCTCTAAAAAGTCTGAAAAAGTAAAATTAAAAAATCCATACGTTTGTATAGTAATATTTATTATCTCAGTCATCGCTTTAGGAACAGCCTACTACTTAGTAACAGACGGTTTTGAAAAACTAACAACTACTAGTCAAATATTAATTCCAATCGTCATGGGAATATTCTCAACATTTACTTTATTCTGGTCTCTATCAGGGCTAATCTTAAAACTAGTCATGTCCCTAAAAAACATTTACTATAAAGGTCTAAATAGCTTTATTGTCAGACAAATAAGCAGTAAGATTAATACCATGGTCTTTTCCATGACTATTATTTGTTTAATGTTATTTGTCACCATTTGTGTCTTATCAAGTTCCTTATCTATAAAGAATTCCATGACTAAAAATTTAAAAGAGTTAACTCCTATGGATATTCAATTTACTAAACCTATGAATAGAACGGAATTAGCTGGATTTACTGAAACTGAAGCAAAAGATTCCAAAATTTCTATTGAAAAAACTCTCGAGAGTCTTGGCTTAAATCCTACAGAAGAATTAAAAGATACGCTTTCTTTTAACATTTATGAAGATGAAAGTTTCACTCTAAAAACACTTCTTATTAATAGTTTAGATGAAATATCAAAAGACTACCCATTTCTTCTTTATAATCAAGCCTTTGATTTAATGAAATTAAGTGACTATAATGCTTTAGCTGAAAAATTCAATTTAGAAAAGTACACTCTAAAAGAAAATGAATATATCGTTATAGCCAATTATGATTACATGATAAGTATTATAAATACTGGGTTAAAAACTGATCCAGAAACATCATTAAACAACAAAGTATATCATTCAAAATATCAAAAATGTCAAAACGGTTTCTATGAATTTAATAGTGCTCGTGCAAACACTGGTTTTATCGTACTGCCAGATAAAGCTCTAGAAAATTATGAACCTATACAAGAAGTTTTAGTGGCTAACTATAAAAAAGATAAAGAGGAAACAGAAAATAAAATAAGTGCAGTTATGGAAAAAAATTATAATATTACAACTTGGTTAACTTACAATAGTAAAATAGATATTACCAATGCTTCCGTCGGTCTAGGAGTCTTAGTAACATTTGTTGGTCTATATTTAGGTATAATTTTCTTAATTTCGAGTGCCGCAATCCTTGCTTTAAAGGAATTATCTGAATCAGCCGATAATAAAGAACGTTATAATATGTTAAGAAAAATAGGTGCCAGTGAAGAAATGTTAAACAGCGCCTTATTTAAACAAATTGGTATCTTCTTCCTAACACCATTACTTCTTGCGATAATTCATTCTATATTTGGTATAAAGTTTGCTAACTACTTATTAGAATCAATGGGTACTAAAGGACTCCTTTTATCAAATATCATGACGGCTATCTTTTTAGTTACTATCTATGGTGGTTACTTTATCTTAACTTATGTATGTAGTAAAAATATTATTTCCAAAAGGACTAATTAAAAAATAATTAGTCTTTTCTTTAGTAAAAAATACTCCTATTTGTATCTCCTATGCACGTTTACAAAAAAACCACCTTATTTGTATCTTCTATACACATTTACTTAAAAACCTCCCCATGTTATAATTAATACCAAGAAAAGAGGTAAATAAAATGCAAAAATTAGATATAGAAAATTCTCTCCGTAAAAAGACTTATGATTGGTTTAAATCATTTAAAAATCCCACATATGGAATAAATGTTACTATGGATGTAACTAAACTAGTTAACCATTCCAAGGCCACTAAGACATCTTTCTTTATCAATATGTTATATATTGTAGTAAACGGTTTAAACTCCGTTCCTGAACTGCGAATGCGCTTCGTTGACAATACTCCTGTCATTTTTGAGGATATAAATCCCGCTATTACTGTTATGACTGAAAATGACGTCTTTGAAAATGTCCGTTTCGAAAACAAGAAAAATTATAAAGATTTTTACAATCTTGCCAAACAAGAGATTGATAAAGCCAAGTATGAAACAAAATTAACCGCAAATAACTATAATCCTACTAATGCTTGGAACGAATACTATATAACTTGTCTTCCTTGGTTAAACTTCACTGGAGCCAATCAACCAATGACTGAAGAACTACATTCTCAAACCGTTCCTAGAATCTGTTGGGGTAAATACGTTAATAATAACGGTAAATATGAAATGACTCTAAACATTACCGTAAGTCACGTCTTTGTCGATGGCCTTCATATTTCTAAAGCCTTTAATAAAATTCAAGAACTTCTATATGAAGCAGACGAAATTCTAAAATAGTATACAACAAAAGTATACTTTTTTAATGCAAAATACTTGACGCAAATACCCTCCCTCCCTATAATGTTTTCTGGGTGATAACTATGAAAAAAGAATGCCAGAATTGTACCAGATCAAAACATAGAACGATAGAAGAAAAGAAAGCCTTAGTAAGAAGACTCCGAATCATTGCTGGTCAAATAAATGGTATCGAGCAAATGATTGTAAATGATCGCTACTGTGATGATGTTCTAATTCAAATCTCATCAACTACGAATGCCTTAAAAAGTCTCGGTAATGAAATCTTAAAAAGTCATATGAAAACCTGTATGGTTAAAGACATAAAAGACGAAAAGTACAAAGTAGTAGATGATATTATAGATTTATTTAGTAAATTAAATTAATAGGTAAAAGAGGAATAATATGAAAAAAGTCGTAATAGGTATGTCAGGAGGAGTTGATTCTTCTGTTGCTGCTATAAAATTAAAAGAACAAGGTTACGATGTAATCGGTTTATTTATGCGTAACTGGGATTCTCTTGCTGACGGTGAATATGCATCCGCTCCAACAACCAAAGAAGGCATTTGCCCTCAAGAAAAAGACTACAACGATGCTAAAGCCGTTTGTGATAGTCTAGGTATTAAACTATATCGTAAAGACTTCATAAAAGAATATTGGGATTATGTTTTTACTTATTTTCTAGATGAACTAAAAAAAGGTAGAACTCCAAATCCTGACATCATGTGTAATAAATATATAAAATTTGATATGTTCGCTAAAGCGGCTAAAGAACTAGGAGCTGATTATATCGCTACTGGTCATTATGCTCGTATTGAAAATGGCAAACTATTAAAAGCCCTAGATGAAAATAAAGATCAAACTTACTTCTTATCTCAAGTAAGTAAAGAACAACTGAAAAATGTCCTATTTCCAGTTGGAGACATTAAAAAGGACGAAGTAAGAAAAATTGCCAAAGAACATGGCCTACTAACTGCCACTAAAAAAGATTCAACTGGTATTTGTTTTATTGGTGAAAGAAATTTTACTAAATTCTTAGAAAACTATCTGCCTAATACTCCCGGAGACATAGTAAATATTGATACCGCTGAAGTTTTAGGTAAACATATTGGTCTAATGTATTATACAATCGGTCAAAGAAAAGGTTTAAACATTGGTGGTACAGCAGATAGAATGTTTGTCGTAGGCAAAGACTTAACTAAAAATATTTTATATGTCTGTATTGGTGAAGACAATGACTATTTAGTGTCTGATTCATGTATTATTGAAGATGTTAACTATCTAGGCGATGAAAAGATAAAGAACTGTACTGCCAAGTTTAGATATCGCCAACAAGATATTCCTGTTGAATTAACTTGGCTAGATAACAATGAAATCTTAGTAAAGTATCCACAAGGAGTAAAACGAGTAACCCCAGGCCAAGCCTGTGTCCTTTATCATAATGATGAATGCCTTGGTGGTGGAATAATTAAAACAGTACAAAAAAATAACCAAAAATTATGGTATTTATAGAAGGAGTGAAAATATGAAATTTATAGTAGATGAAAAAGTATTAGAATTAGGAGTAAAAATAAAGGCTGTTAAAATTACTGGCCTTGATAACGAATCAGTAAGTGAAGAGTATTTAACTTGGAGAAAGAATAAAGTTCAAGAACTAATAACTAAATATAAAGATTATGATATTAAAAATGATAAAGTAATTGAAGGTTTCTATGAATTACATCAAGAAGTAGGCGTTCCAAGAAGAAAAAATTTACCAGCCTCAGAAAACCTAATCAAACTATTAACAAAGCGTGATGAACTAGTAAGTATTAATAAAGCCGTAGATATTTATAACATCTTATCAATAGAATCAAAATTATGTTTAGGAGCCCACGATATTGATAAAGTATCTGGTAATGTTTCTCTAAAAATAACTGACGGCACAGAAAAATTTCTTCCTTTAGGTAGTGAAGAACTAAAACCTATAAATCCTGGAGAATACTCTTTTGTTGATGATGATAACGATATTATCTGCTGGCTAGACATTAGACAAGTTGATAAAACAAAAGTAACCGAAGAATCTAAAAATGTCTTATACTTAATTATTGGCAATAAAGAAACCACATATCAAGATTTAGAAAAAGTAACTAATGACTTAATAGAATTAACTACTAAATTTGCTGACGGAACTGCCGAAATATTATGTTAAAGTACTTATCTTTAAAATTAATATAAATAAAAAGGATGAAAGTAAAGAGTCCAAAACACTCAAACTTTTGTCCTTTTTCTATGTAAAGTCTAAAAAAATGGCTTCAAACGAGCCAATATAGTGATATTTCATGATATACTTATCTTAGTAGGTGATATCAATGAAATTAAAAGACTTGCAAAAGCACTATGACAAATTACAATTAGAATATGGTTCTCCAGACTTAGACTCTATCTATAATGGTGGTAGTGAAACTAATCCTGATATTTGTTTTGTTTTTATGAATCCAACTGGTAGAAATATAGCCTCTAAAAAGACTTGGCATGGTCTAAAATCTCCTTGGATTGGTACTAAAAATATTTGGGACTTATTCTATGCCGTAAACCTAGTAGATGAAGATTTATATCAGACAATAAGAAAAATAACAGGTCCCTCTTGGACCGAAGAGTTTGCCTCTTTTGTCTATGAAGATGTAAAAAAACATAAAGTCTTTATAACTAATCTTGGTAAATGTACCCAAATAGATGCTAGACCCTTACCAGACAAAGTCTATAAAGAGTATCTAGACTTATTCCTAAAAGAAATAGAAATAGTAAATCCCAAGGTTATTATACTCTTTGGCAATCAAGTAAGTAGTATTGTCTTAAATAAAAAAATATCTGTCTCCACAACTAGAAAAGAAATGCACCCTTTAAAAATAAAAAACAAAACTTATAAAACATATCCTGTTTATTATCCGATTGGTAATGGTCGTTTTAATATCGATAAATCTATAGAAGATATAAAATGGATAATGGAACATGAATTAAAAGAAAACGTAACAATAGGAGAGTAATATGTTAGTAGCAATCGATGGTCTAACTAGAGTGGGAAAGACAAGTATTTCCAAGAAACTAGGTGAAAAATTAAATTATCCAGTCTGTAATTCCGGAAACATTTACCGTTTAATTACCCTTGATTTACAAGAAAATTCTCTTACTCCAACAGACCTAGAACAAATAGTAAAACATCTTCCCAATATAAAAATAAACATTACTTCCAGTGGAATATTTTTAAACGGTAAAGATGTAACGAATAAACTTGAAGATAAAAATATTTCTCAAAATGTTCTTGAATTTTCCACTGTCAAAGAAATAAAAGAATATGTTAGAACTATTCAAAAGAAATTTATAACTGAAAACAAAAATTTAATTATGGAAGGAAGAGACATCTCTGAAAGAGTCATGCCAAATGCCGATATAAAGTTCTACTTATATGCCAACACAACTAAACGTGCTGAACGTTTATCTAAAAAAATGAAAGAACTAACTATTGATCAAGTCATAAAAAAAATAGAAGAACATGATAAAAAAGATATAGAGTCTGGAAATTTTCTAAGACCAAAAACTGCTATTGAAATAGATACATCGAATCTATCTGTTGATGAAGCAGTAGACATTATGCTAGAAAAAATCAAAAATGTAAAGTAAAATTACCAAATTTCCAAGTAAATTTGCTTGTATGCAACCAATTAAATACATATAATTATCTTAGTTAAAAGAAAGGAAACAGTATATGATAAAGTTAAAAAACGTTTCAAAATTCTATTATAGTAAAGGAGTTATTGCATCAGGTTTCACTAAAGTAAATCTTGAATTTAAAATAGGTGAATTTATCGCAATAACCGGTGAATCAGGATCTGGTAAATCTACATTATTAAATGTAATATCTGGTCTTGATACCTATGAAGAAGGAGAAATGTACATTAATGGTCATGAAACAAGCCATTACCTAGAAAAAGATTGGGAAGATTACCGTCGTAAATATATCGGAAACATCTACCAAAACTTCAATCTAATTAATAGTTATACCGTTTATCAAAATATTGAACTCGTTCTAATCTTAAATGGTCAAACTAAAAAAGAGGCTAAGCCTAAAGTATTAGAACTAATAGATAAAGTTGGTCTAACTAAGTTCCGTAAAACAAAAGTTTCTAAACTCTCAGGAGGCCAAAAACAACGTGTTGCGATAGCCAGAGCCCTAGCCAAAGATATTCCAATCATCATTGCCGATGAACCAACTGGAAATCTTGACAAAAGATCAGCAGAAAGCATCGTTAAACTTCTAAGTGAATTATCAAAAGATAAATTAGTTATTGTTGTAACTCATAACTATGAACAAATAAGTAACTATGCCACCAGAAAAATAACTATGCATGACGGCAAAGTCCTAGAAGATAAAAAATTAAAGCCTGTAAAATATGGAACAGTCCAAGAAAACGACTACAAGAATATTACTTTCTTTAATAAATTAAAACTAGGCTTACGAAATACATTCAATGTTGCTCCTAAATTTATTCTTTTACTACTAGTTTATTTATTTATAGTAGTAGCCTTAATGGCTGAATACTCTTCGTTTAAAAAGAATGAATATGAAACGAGTAAAAACGGTTACAATTATCTGTTCCAAGACTTAGATGAAGGTCGTATCATTATCAATAAAAAAGATAAGTCCAGTATTTCTGAAGAAGAAATTAAAAAAATATCTTCTCTAGATAATATCAAACACATCATGAAAAATGACTCGATTGTCGATCAAACTTTCTTTTTATCATCAACGGACAATAGTTACTACATTGATGGAACACCAAAAAGTATTAAACAACTATCTGGTAAATTAGATGTCGGTAGAATGCCAGAACAGGATAACGAAATAGTTATCGTTGGTAGTAAAAAAGACTATTATTTAGGTCAACAATATGGTGAATTAATGGGTAAAACTTACTCCATAGAAAACAATTCATCATCCCTTATTCAAAGTGATATAAGTGATTATAAAATAGTTGGTATTAAATATAAAAAAGACATTGAAGATTACCGTTACCTATTATATTTTACGGATACTGCTATTGATAAATTTCAACTTCAAACTAATGAATCTTATAGTACAACAGTAGTAAATTTCCTAGGTAAAAATCACAAAATAAATAGTTGGAATCCAGCCTACAAAATAGTTCCAAATAAATGGGTACCCTTAAATGAAGCCTTTATTACTGAAGACTATAAAGGTTCTTGTCCTAAAGAAAATTGTCTAAATCAAGACATCAATATTCATATCAGTAACTTGTATTATGAAGATAATCTTACCGTTCACCCAAGTAAATACTACAATTCTAAAAATATTAATTACGTTCTATATTTTCCAAACTACAACAAAGAGGAGTTTGAACTATATAACGGTATAATCTTTATCAATCCAGAAAACTACAACAACCTTTACAATAAAGATACCTATCAAATGAGTATCTACGTAAAAGATCCTCATAAAATAGATGACACGGTAGAAGAACTAAACAACTTAAATTACAAGACCCTAGTCGTTAAACAGACTCTCATTCAAGAATCAACTGCTGTTATTATAAGAGTTCTAAAAATAATAGTTACTGTCATCTTAGTTGCTACACTTTTCTTTATTACATACTTTGTTATAAAACTAATCTTAAAATCTAGAAACATCTATTATACAACTATTAGAATGTTAGGTTCACCTAAGAAAGTGGCTAGACAATTACTAATAATTGAATTATTTATAGTCGCAAATATTGCTTATTTTGCTTTTGACTTATTAGTTTACTTAAACAGTCTAGGTACTATAAAAAATTCAATTCTTCAAACCATAAACGAATATTTGTCATTCAATGACTATACATTAATATATCTAATATTAATCTTCCTATCATTCTTAACAAGTGAAAAATATGCTGCTAAAATATTTAAAAAGAGTGTCATGAACTCTTATAGAGAAGAGGTGTAATAATGATAAAAATAGAAAACATAAATAAGTATTTTAATCGTCATAAGAAAAATCAAATCCATGTAATTGATAATACCTCTCTTACTTTAGAAGATACTGGTCTAGTAGCCTTACTTGGTCCATCTGGTTCTGGTAAAACAACTCTTTTAAATGTTATTGGTGGTCTAGATAAAGTTCAAAAAGGTAAAATCTTCATAAACGATCAAAAGATTACTAGTAAATTCAGTTACAAAGTAGATAAAATAAGGAACTTAAATATTGGCTACATTTTCCAAGATTACAAACTAGTAGATAATCTATCTGTCTACGACAATGTTGCCTTAAGTTTAAAAATAATTGGTATTAAAGATAAAAAAGAAATCGATAAACGTGTAACTTATGTCTTAGAAAAAGTAGGAATGTACCGTTATCGTAAAAGACCTGCTAATATGTTATCTGGTGGTGAACGTCAAAGAGTAGGTATTGCTCGTGCCATTGTAAAAAATCCTAATATTATTATTGCTGATGAGCCTACTGGTAACTTAGACAGTAAAAACTCTGTTGAAATAATGAATATTATCAAGGCTATATCTAAAGATAGATTAGTAATACTAGTAACTCATGAAACCAATCTAGCCAATTTCTATGCTAGTAGAATTATTGAAATATCTGACGGTAAAGTCGTTAAAGATTATGAAAATACTCATACCAATGAACTAGACTATGCTATCGATAATAGATTTTATCTAAAAGACTTTAAAAAGAAAGAAAACTTTAATGATAAGACTAATGATATAACAATCTATCATGATAATAATGAAAAACTTCAAGTAGAAATAGTAATTAAAAATAATAATATTTATATCCGTAGTAAAAATAATAATTCTATTGAAGTAGTCGATGAAGACTCTAGTATTGAGTTTATCGATGATCATTATCATAAACTAGATAAGTCTGAACTAGAAAAATATGAGTTTGACTTTGAAAACATCATTGATAAAAATAGAAAACTAAGATATTCTTCAATATTTAATCCTATTACTTTTATAACCAATGGCTTTAAAAAAGTTTTTGCTTATTCTCTAATTAAAAAGATTCTTCTATTTGGTTTCTTCTTATCAGGTATCTTTATAATGATTTCAACTAGTAGTATCGGAGTAACCTCACGAGTAAATGAGAAAGACTTTGTCACAACTAACAAAAATTATCTAACAATCGAGTCTAATAAAATATCTCCTGAGACTTATCAACAATATACTGAAGTAGAAGGAGTAAAATATATTCTACCAAGTAATTCTTCTATAAGTATGCGAGTTCCTTTAAGTGATTATTACCAAACAAGTAAACAAAATCTACTCTTAAAAGGTTCCCTATCATCTCTAAACATGATTACTAAAGACGATTTAATCTATGGTAGAATGCCTGAAAATAATTATGAAATAGTTGTCGATAAACTTACTATTGAAAAAATGTTTTCATCTAGTGACGGTATTAACAGGATGGCCAATGTTACAAAAGCCAAAGATGTCCTAAATAGAGTTGCTAAAATAACTTCTATGGATGACTTTACTATCGTTGGAATTACAGACTTAGTATCTCCTTCAATTTATGTAAATGAAGATATGTTTATAGATATAATATATAATTCTAAAAATATAAGTGATGAATATGAAGAAGAAAATAAAGGCACAACTGGTCTTCAAGACTATAATCTATTTAAAGATAAAATCAGAATTACTAAAGGTCGAGAACCAACAAATGATTATGAAACTATCGTAAATGTAAGTAATGAAGAATATATGAAATTAGATAAAGAGACTTCAGTCAAAGTAGGAGACCATAAACTAAAAGTAGTTGGTTATTATGATTCTGCTAATGAATTAAATAATTATTTTGTAAATGCTAACACTCTAAAAACAAGTTTAATTCTAAAGACTAAAAAACTAACAGTCTATGCAACTGATAAAACTAAAACTATTAATACCTTCAGAAGTAGTTATGAAATGAATATTTATGATAACTATCAACAGGATAGGGAAAATTATGTCGCTTCTCGTGTAAAAAGTAATAATTTACTTCTAGCAAGTGCTACAATCGTTCTAGCCATATCTCTAATCGAAATATTCTTAATGAGTAGATCATCATTCTTATCTAGAGTAAAAGAAGTAGGTATCTATCGTGCCATAGGTGTAAAAAAGAAAGATATTTATATTATGTTCTCTGGTGAAATAATTGCTATAAGTGTCTTAACAAGTTTAACAGGAATTATACTTTGTGCCTATATAATGAAAGTATTATCTAAAGCCGCATTTATGCAAAACTTAATTCTAGTAAATACAACGACTGTTTTAGAGGCTATAATAATCTGCTTTGGCTTTAATCTTTTAGTAGGACTAATTCCAGTCTTCGCAACTCTACGTAAAACACCAGCTGCTATCCTCGCTAGAACTGATTTAGATTAAAATGTAAAATTATAAAAGTAGGTAACTAAAATTGATATGAACCCCGTTTCTTGGACATAAGAGAAACGAGGTTTTTATATGTCAAAATTAACTTACGAAGATAAAATA
>CAKPMY010000015.1 GCA_934168245.1 uncultured Bacilli bacterium | reverse complement strand
AAAGAAGCCAAAGAAAAATCTTCTGCTAAAGAAACAGCTAATAATGGTAAAGGCATTTCAGTAGGAATCTCAAATGCCAATGATCATTATGAATATCAAGTTATTAGATTATATAAATAATAATACAAATTACAATTTATTTTTGCCTTTTTTTACTTTTTATTTATCCACTCAACAGTATCCTTTATTGTATCTTTCATATTTCTATTTTTAAATCCCAACTTTTCTTTAGCTTTTTCATTACTAAAATTAGCATTAGAAGATAGTGTATATAGTGAATACTTTGTAAAAAGTGGAGTTTGTTGCTTTAAATTATAATATATTTCAAATAAAAGTGCTATTAATTTTGCAAGACCTATCGGTAATACCATTTTAATTTTTTTTCTTTCTTGCACATCGCAAATTAAATCACATAATTCTTTAATTGTTATATATTTATTTGATAAGATATAACATTCACCATTAGTGCCATTTTTACAAGCACTAATAACACCATTTGCTACATCTCTTACATCAACAAAATCATATCCACCTTTTACACAAGCAAATAACTTTCCATTTGAAACTTCTTTTACTAGTTGTGTTAAATGACTATTGCCAAAATCATTTGGACCTATAATACCAGATGGATGAATTATACAAGCATTCAAATTTTTACTCTTTACTGCATCAATTACATACTTCGCAGCTTCTGCTTTTGTTTTTGCATATAATCCCTCAACATTGTCAGGATTAAAATTAGCTATCTCTGTTATTAATCCATTGTTAGGTTTTTCTGGAATTGCGTGAACACTACTAATATAGATAAGTTTTGCTTTTGCCTCTATTACTTTATCTACTATATTTTTAGTTCCATTAACATTAACATTATAAACAAGTGGATTGTATTTTGATTTTATATATACTACTGCAGCACAATGAATTACAAAAACTTCTTGTCCATCAGTATTTTCAAAAATTGATGATAAAGTTTCTTTTTTAGTTACATCACCAAAGTATATTTTACATTTTACTTTTTCTAGTGATTTAATAGAATCACCTTTTAATACAAAAGCCCTAATTTCATTATCAGCATCTTGCCCTAACTTTCTTATAATGTTATTACCTAAAAAGCCATTTGCTCCTGTTATTATATAGATCTTTTTCACAATATTTATCACCTACCACTCCATTCTAAAAAATAAATCTAATATCTCTTTTATATAATTATACCACAAGTTCACGATTATTTTTTAAGAAGTATATGAATGATGGTGTAAAATATTTTTGGGTGGACATAAAAAAATTATCCATAATTATTAAAATTTGTTATTTAAAGAAAAATGATGTATAATCGTATATAGAAAGAGAGCAAGTTCGTAAGATGTATTTAAACCGCTCCATTAAGATGGTAGCGTCACGCTAATGGGATGTTAATGATTAAACCAACTAGTAATACTTGTTTTTTTATGTTTTATAAATACTCTCAAGTAAATGTATCATTTAAAAATTATAAAGACAATGCCACCAACATTGTCTTTTAATAATATAATTATATATACTTTAAAATTTCTGGGAATGTATCATATCCACTATCAGCATTAAGATGACCACCATTTTTAATAATAACTTCTTTAGCTGCTATCTTTTCAGCTAACTCATGTAATACATTTTGTGGAATATAAGGATCATTATCTCCATAAATACAAATTATCTCATTAACATATTTTTTTGTTTCTTTAATTTGGCCTTCTTCTACATAATAAGTTGGATTAATTTTATTGTGTATATCATTTTCATCTGATGAGAAGTAATTATTAAAACCACTCACTAATATTAATTTATCTATTTTAATTTTATTTTCTAAAACATATTTAAGAGCACAAATACTTCCTGTTGAATGGCCTATAATAATGGAGTCATTATTAATCATATTAAAATCTTTATAATATACATCTAATAATTTTTTCCATTCACTGTAATTATGTTTATCTAACTCAATAGGAAATTGTGGAATAATACATAACGTATTTTTAGAATCTACTTGTTGCTTAAACCAAGGAAACCAATTTTCTATATTACTTCCCATGAATCCATGGATGATATAAATATTTTTCATATGTAAGCCTCCTCGCTATTCCTAAAATTATTTTTAATAATCCTTAATGTTCTTTTCTTCTCTTATTTTTAAGGCAGCATTTAAGTTAGTTGAATAAAAGTCTAAATCAAAGCCATCATTATCTTGAACTATTAAATGATCTGGTTGTCTTCTATATTTAAAGTGTAGTCCATATGACCATTGATCATTACCATCATGCCATGTGATTTTTACATAGTCATTTAGATTACCTGAATCGATTTTTACTCTATCACAATTATCGTCACCATTACCATCAAAATAATTATATACATAGCCAGCATCAAAGTCTATTATCCAATATATATCATATTGGCCTCCTCTACTCTTGTATGCATAAATACCTTTATTTCCATCCTTAACGGAGTCTTTGTCATTAGTAGAATATGAAACTGATTCTTTTTTAGGCTCTTCTTTTAAATACCAATATGTAATATTAACTTCACTATTTTCATCGAATTCGCTATTGGTATCGAAATCTTTACCAGCAATAGTAATTTCAGCGACGTTCTCATTAATATTATTTTTATCTGTTGTTTCTTTTTTACTTATTTTAATATTTTTAAAGCCTAGACTTTTTAACTCTTTTTCAACCTCTTTATAATTTTTATTTATAAAATCAGAGGAGTTTTTAGATATTACTATTTTTGCATTCTCTTCTTTTTCTTCTGTTTTTGTATCATCAGAATCTGTTTTATTAGAATCATTATTAGAATCATCAAGATATTCTATTTCAAGTTCTGTCACTTTAATTTCATCTGTATGACAAGAGAGCTGATACTTAACTCTAGTGTTACCTTTTACTTGTAAATCAACGTATTCTACCATTCCGTCACCGGTAAATTTTAAGCGATGTTTTCCATCAGGTAATTCTAAATTAAATGTTTTATTTTCGCCATGGGGTAAATTTACTTCTTGATCATAAATACTCAATTTTACATCATATTTATTAAGAATTAGATTCTCTACAAAATCGATTTCAACCTCGACGTTATTGTTTTCAACTACATCATTATAATTATTATTGTATTCTTCATAATGTGGATTTTGTTTTATTACTCCAACAATGGCACATAATAGAGCAATTCCAAATAAAACAATTGTGGCTATTTTAACGGCTTTTTTTGTTAACTTAATTGGAGTTTTAAATAGTTTTGACCCTTCACCATTTATTAAATAATATAAAATTAGCATAACTCCTAAAGAGAAAAATATAAATGATAAGGCAAATAGTCCATTTTCTAGTGCAACCATTAAGGCAATATATAAACAGATACCGCCGGAAATATAAAATCCTATATCAACTTTGTAGCTCTTTAATTCCTGTTTTTTTGAATTATATAAATCTTCAATTATTTTTATGTCATTTGGATTTTTTAATGTTAGTTTAGATTTTTTATATATTTGTTCCATTTTAGATTCCCAAGCTTTTTTAATTTCAGTTGGACAATCATCTTTAGTCGTAATATTAGAAGTTACCAAAATCATGAATTCTATTAAATCTTCTTTAGAATTTGGAACTGGATAGTTATTTATGTAATTTGCCACTTCAGCATTTATTTTTCTTCTAAAACTACTTTCAAACTCTTCACGGGCTTCAATATCTTTACTTAAATCTATTCCAATTGTCTTTTTTAATAATGATTCTTTTCCTTCATATTTAGGCATCTCTTTGGATTTTATTTTTTCTAATCCTTTAGAAAAGTTTTCCATTGATTCAGAAGACTTTATATTTCTTAGTTCTGTATGACAGTATGGACAATTACTTGTATATGATTCTAGTGAGGAACCACAATTTGGACATTTATAAACTGATTCTTTTTTCGCTTTTTTGGTTTGTTTAATCTCCTCTTCAGTTTTTTCATCTGGTTCTTCTTCTTTATTTTTTGACTGAACTTTTTCCTTTTTGCGTTTAGCACCGCATGATTGACAAAATAAATCATCTTGTTCCATTTCGGCACCACATTTAGTACAGAATAATATATCTTTATCTTCTTTTATATTTTCGTCTGATTTTTCTTTGCTGAAAGTTTCCTTCAAATTTTTTTTAATTTCTTTATAACTTTCCAAGTTTTCATCCAAAGATTTATCTATATCACTTATTATTTTATTAAAAGTACTTTTTTTACCCATCTTATACCACCTATCAAAAATATCTATATTGAACAAGTTACTACCAATAGTTGCTTCTTTAGCATAATTATAGCACGTATAATGTTGAGCATAAAGATTTCAAGTTAAAAATTTTGATTTCTTTATGTTTTTTGTTATTATAACAAACATAGGTAAAGATAGATTATAACAAGCATATATTTTACTTTGTTTATTAATAACCTCTATATAAAATAAACTTAATTTGTATTAGTAACCGGTTATTACAACTTAAATCTTTATGTTTGATTTCATTTCAATTAAAATAATAGTCATAAATAATACCTGCTTAAAAAGATTAGCTATATTTCAAACTAATCTTACTATTAATTATTATAATCTGGTTTAGCGCATTGTTTTAAATCTATATTTATTGAATCTATAAATTCCTTTAAATATCTGTTATTACTATCGGTAATAAATTCATGCCCTTTTCCTGAACGAATAATATATTCGGGCATGTTATCACTACTATATTGATGAAGATTAGCATCTACACTATGTCTTATAATTTCAATAATATCAAATTCATATTTTCCTTCAATTGAATCAGTGTATTGTAACATTTCATCACATGTTTGTCCTATTTTACAGGCTTTATATTTAGTGTATAGAGAATATTTATTGTTTTTAAAGACATTTAATTCTACAGGAATATTACATTTGCCCTTTTTATATTCAATTGAAAATACCAGATTATCATAAACTAAATCATCTATGGTTATTTTACTCATATCTAAATTCAAATAATTGTAATATATATTTTTCTTATTTTCGACTTCATTAAATAATTTGTTAACATTCTTTTCTTTATCGAAATGAAGAACTTGATATCCGATGATACTAGGAAACATTTTTTTAATTGAAGATGTATATTCATTTCCATCTTTAGGAAAGACTATATCTTGTAGATTGTTGTCTTTAAAGATTGCTTTTAATGGTATTGAGTTACTGGTGGAAAGTGCTAAGGCTCCACCATTTTCTGCACTTTCTATATAATAACTGGAATTGTAGATCCACATATATACATATTTATAATGATTTTCTTTTTCTATTCCAAAGCCATAATAACTATAAAAGACATTAAAATCCTCATATTTTGAATCATGATTTTCAACAAATTCTTTTTTCTTCAGAAAACTTATTACTTCATCATATAAATAGTCAGAATCGTTTACTAAATTAATTTTTGCTTTTAAATTATAAAATATTAAGAAACTAATAATTATAAAGAAAGTAATTGAAAGTATGACAAATAATTTTTTTGATTTTTTCTTTACATTTTCCCTTTCTTTTATAGAGGTTATAATGGCTTTTTCTTTGGCTGATTCACTACTATCTTTTTCACCATTAATTAACTCTTCAATACTTATATTCAATTCATTGCATAGTTTTTTATATAGAGAAACATCAGGGAAACTTATACCTCTTTCCCATTTACTTACGGCATTTATACTTACACCCATCTTTTCAGCAAGTTGTTCTTGAGTCATATTTTTCTCTTTTCTTAACTTAGCAATAAATTTACCAATTTTTTCTTGATTCATTTTTTCACTCCTTAAGAGGATATTACCATTTTTAGTAAATTATTAACACATACCATTGGTTTAATTTGTGTTTTAACAAGAACTCATTGCAAATATTCTTCTCAACATAATTATACTACAAATATTAATATTTTCCTGTTTTTTGATATTTGGGGAAATGGAAAGTTTAAATAATAAATAAATTATGATAAAATTATGTTTAGTAAAATGTAAGGAGGACTTATGGAATTAATTCAAATAGTAGATGAAAATGGTAATTTTACTGGAGAAATTATGGATAAAGAAGAAGCGCATGATAAAAATCTTTTACATAATGAGGTAGCTGTATTTATTATAAATAATAATAAACAAGTTCTACTTCAAAAAAGAAGTGCTAATAAGAGATTTAATCCTAATAAATGGGCTTTATGTGCTGGACATGTTGATGCAAATGAGGGTTTAGAAAATGCAGCATTAAGAGAATTAAAAGAAGAAGTAGGACTTGAGATACCATTAGAAAAACTTCATCCTATTGCTGAAAGAGAATTCACACTTGGAGATTCCAATTCTCATATAACTTATTTTTTCTATACGAAATCTAATAAGTCTGAAGCTGATTTTATAATTCAAAAAGAAGAACTTTCAGAAGTAAAATGGTTTGATCTTGATGAAGTAATTAATATGATAAAAGAAGAAGATAAAACTATCGTATTTAAGAAAAATAGATTATATATTTTTGAAGTGTTGAAAGAAATATAGAGAAAGAGATAATAATTTAGAATAAAAATGGCTTAATTAATTTTATTGCATGATTTTTAGAAACAAGTACTAATAATTATACAAGTAAAAACTCATTCAAAAAAGGCTACGATATTTATAGTTATCGTAGTCTTTTATATTTGCTACATTTTATGATTAGGAGTAAGTCTAAAAATAGACATTTCAAGTAGCGTTTTTAGTAGTTTTATTAATTAAAATCTTCCCCCATTAATCCAAATGTTTTCTCCTGTTATAAAATTAGAATCATCTGATAATAAGAATAAACAAAGTTTAGCAGTATCTTCTGGAGTGGCAAATCTTCCTAGTGGAGTTTCACTTAATTTTTGATCTATTTCTTCTTGTTTCCACCCTCTTAGAGACAAAGGTGTTGGAGTGAATGCAGGACAGATACAATTAGCTCTAATTTTTTTATCTGCAAATTCTAGGGCTGTTGCTTTAGTAAAGTTGATAATTCCAGCAGCGGCAGAACAATATGCAGGTGATTCTGTACAAGGTACTACTCCTAAATGAGAAGATATATTTACTATACTTCCACCTTCATTCATAATTTTATAACTATGCTTAGTACAAATAACTTTTCCAAGAAAATTTATATCTAAAACTTTTTTGAAATCATCAATATTAAAATCTTTAATTAAATTATCTATAAAAGTACCAGCATTATTTACAAGGTAGTCTAGGTTACCAAATTTTTCTTGTACTTGATTCATCATACTAATAACTTCTTTTTCCTTACTAACATCACATTTTAAAACTAAAAGATCCTCACTATTAATTTCTTGTTCTAATGTTTTGGCATTTTCTTCATTATTACTGTAACAAGTTATTACTTTACAACCTTTTTCAATTAATTCCTTTACTATTTCTTTTCCAATACCAGATGTTCCTCCGGTAACTAATGCTACTTTATTATTCATTTTATTGATTCCTTTCTTTTAAGATATTTAAAACTTTATTTTCAACTTTATCATATTTATTCTCATAGATATTTTCTAGCAAAGTATCTTTTTTTATTTTTGCTGATGTTTTATTTTAAATAGTTAACGTAATTTTACCTTTTTATTATCATCTATTTCATACTTTTCCATTATACCATCTTTGAATGTAAAATAAGGCCTTTTTCCTAAAAATTCAATACTATTATTATCAACGTAGATAGCATCTTCTTCTGGTATAGCGATAACTTCCCCTACTGTTTTAGAAAAATTAATAATTGCATTTGTAAACATATTTAATCTCTCTTCATTTTCTGTATCTGTTAGAGCGGATTTTTTATTAGTATAATGTGGAAAAATAGATATTCCTGATAATACATCAAAACCTAACGTATCTGTTAAATTAACATCATTTGGATCCATACTTGAAATTATATTTATATCATAACCAAATATTACAGCACCAGCACTACCACCTATTACGATACCATTATTGTTTAGATAGTTCTTGATATTACTAAAGGCTGATGTTTCTTTTAAACCTAATAATAATTTATAAGTATTACCACCACCAATGAATAAAGCTGTATACTTTTCTAAATTTTTAGAAGCAAGTTCTTCAAAAGTTCTAACCATTTCAATACAAGGGGTATCCACTTCTGATAATTCTTCAGTTATCCAGTCAAAACAACTGTCATATGGGTGTTCTTTTTCATCCATTGCTAAAGGAATATATAATATAGGTTTCGTATGGTCTATTATTTCATTTAATTTTTGGTTGGCTTTAGTATTTTGTTCTCCCGAACCTCCACCACAAAGTATTAATCTCATAAATTTTTCTCCTTACTTTTTTATTTTTTAATCTACTATAAAATTTTTATTTCTAATTAGTTAAATATAGGTAGATTTCTTTATCAATATTTCTAATTAATTTTTTATTTTCTATTATATCATTAAAATTATATACAGAAATTCTTGTATAAATCAATTTAGCATATATCTTGTTTTAATTTCTTTCATTCCTAAGGACTTATATAAATTATTAGCAGGCATTCCATACCAACATTCTAATTCAATCCTGTAATTTAATTTTTTCAACGACTCAATTACTTTTTTGCCGATTCCTTTTCCCCTAAAGTTATCTTTAATATAAAGTTTTTTAATATATAATATTTTCTTTTTGTCAATGATAGAATCAGTAATTTGATATTCCATTATTCCTACCGTTTCATTATCTAGTTCAATAAGGAACTGAAAATAACCCTCTTCATTAATGTGACGTATTGCATCTTCATAACTATAATTATCTACTACACTGTCAAATAATCCTAACTTTTGGGCATATTGTTGATGATATTTAACAAGTTCAACCTTATACTTTCCAAATACTTCTATGTCCTTATCATTATTAACTTCTTTTAATGCAACGTTCATGCTATCACCTCTTATAATTTTATCATACTTTAAATATTAATGCATTTTTTAGTTCAAAATACTTAATTTTAATTTTTATTTAATTTTTTATAAATATACTTTCTAGTGAAATGTTTGTTTGACATTTATTTTGAAAGGAGAAATGTTATGTATGATTATAAATTTCAAAGAATATAAGAAAAATATTTATAGAATAACTTTGAGGTTAGACTCAGATACTATCTTTAGTAAACACTGATTTATCTTTTCTTAATTTCTTCTTTGATAAATTCTATAAACTCGTTGATTGGTAAAGATACCATTTCTTCACTATTATATTTACGATAACTTATAAGATTATTATCTTTCTCACTATCACCTAGGATAAGAATATAAGGATTTTTCATTAGATTACTTTGTCTCAGTTTTTTACCCATTGACTCTTTAGAATCATCGTATGAGACTCTTATATCTTCATCATTTAGAAGATTAAATATTTTTTGACAGTACTCATCGTGATACTTCATATTAACAGGAACAATATTTACTTGAACTGGAGATAACCAAACTGGTAAAACTCCTTTAAATTGTTCAAGAATTAGAGCAATAAATCTTTCATATGAGCCTAGTACTGCTCGATGAACCATAACAGGATGAACTTTTTTACCGGATTCATCAATATAGTTTAAGTCGAATCTTTTAGGTAAGGCAAAGTCTAGTTGGACAGTTGGTATTTGGACATCTCTTCCTAAAGCATCTTTAAACATGAAGTCTAATTTTGGCCCATATAGAGCGGCTTCGCCTTCACATCTTATAGCATTTAAGTGTAATTCATCAGATACTTCTTGAAGCATCTTTTCACAGATATCCCAGTCAGCATTATCGCCAATATATTTTTCAGGATGGGAATAGTCTCTTACAGATAGTGAAACCCAAACATCATTCCATAGATTCATTCTAGAATAAAAGTCTCTGATTAGGTTACAAATATTAATTACTTCATCTTTTACTTGGTCAACTCTACAGAATGAATGGCCATCTTCAACAGTAATAGCATAAACTCTAGATAAACTGTTTCCAACAGCACCTTGTAGTTCGGCTCTATATTGTTTGTCAGACTCCATATATCTTATTGGTAGGTCTTTATAACTTCTTAGTTTTGATGCAAATATTTGAGTATGATGAGGACATTGAACTGGTTTTAAGACAAAGTTATGTCCTTTAGGTGATGAGACTCTAAATAGTTCATCATTAAATTTCTTAGCATGACCTGATACTTCAAATAAAGAAATATCAGCAAGAGATGGACAACTTACTTTTTGAAAGCCATATCTGCGACAGATTCTTTCTATTTCTTTTTGTAATTCATCTTTTATAATAGTTCCTCTTGGAGTATATAAAGGAAGTCCTCCACCAACATAATCTGAAAAACAGAATAAATCTAAATCTTTACCAATCTTACGATGATCCCTTGATTTTGCTTCTTCTAGAAACTCTAGATACTTATCTAACTCTTCCATACTTGAAAAGGCTTTACCAGATATTCTAGAAATCATCTCATTATTGAAGTTACCATCTAAATAGACTCCAGATATTCTTAATAGTTTTACATAACAGTTACTATCAAGAGCATTTATTTTTTGTTCTAAAGATGAAAAGTCATTTTCACTGATCTTTTCGTTTGACTTAAATTCATAATAGAATTCATTTTCATCAAAATATTTTTTATCAAGACTTAGGTCTTTTAAATTATTTTTTAATATTTGTTCTAATAATAGAACGGCTTTTTCATTTAACATATTTTTTCCTTCTTTCTTTATTTTACTTTTGAAAGTGAGTTTTTCGTGTTAGTTTCCGTTTCCGTCATTTTAACCATCTCCTTTATAAAGAAAAAGAGAATGATACCATATAGGAGTGCAAAGCACGGTACCATCCTCTTCTTTTACTTAATTTATTTAACCGTTGTAGCGGGAAACATTTTCATGTTCAACTTAATAGGTAGTAATTATTAAGAATATTTATTATCTTACACCAAATGATAACTCTCTTTAAAATATTTACTTAATAATCGTGTCCTATATCATAGTCTTTATATTATTTTATTTTTGTTTTCTAAAAAAGTCTACTATTAATTATAGTAGACTTCTTAATTTGAAATTATACAAATATTTCTTATTAAACAAGACTAAAACAATCAATAGTAACAATTGATTTTAATGTAGAAGTAGTAGCTGTCGTTATTAATTGATTGTTTCTCATTTTAAATTCTCCCTTTCAAAAGTACTTAAATTTTAGCATATTCTTTATAAATTGTCAAATTTGACACTTTCTGATACCTTTAAATTCGTGTTAATAGTTAATTATTGGTACTAATTTTAGTTATTTTGAATGGCTTCGGCAGTACTATTTTCTTGTGATTGAGTATTATTTAGATTAGCATTTATAGTTTGTGCAGACTGCTCTACATTGTTTATGGAAGCAGAATTGGGCATGTTGTTATTTATAGCATTTTGACCTGGTTGAGTATAGTAGTCAGTTGATAAGTTTCCAGAAAGACGATTTATTTCAAAGTCAATGAAATAATTACTTGGATTAGTCTCATCGATAACTAAATCAACTAAGCCATCTTGGTCTGATAATTTTCGATCATGCCTTGGATCTCCTTTTAAAGTAAGTCTTTCACCTGATGGTAAAGTGTATTCAACAACTGGTAATTGGATTTTAACATTATTGACCATCATTCCACTATCTTCAAGATGGTATGGAAGATTTTTTACTAGTTTTCCAGTATTATTTAAAGTATTTATTTGTTTTACTCGATTATTTACTTTTTTAATTTTAATTATTCCTATAACGATCATTATTATAGGAAGAACTGTAAAAATTATAAATATTGTATTTACAGATTTAGAAAAAGAAGTCATACATTTAGATGGATTTTTTGAATCATAATAGACTATCTTTTGATTGGCAGTTGGAGGAGTACTTGCTGAAGAAGTGGTCTTGCAGACATATTCCTTTCCATCTACTTCATAATAATAAATTGGGGAATACATAAGATTATTATCACTATCATAGTGAGAATTTTCATCTATTCTTGTTGCTTCTACTTGGTAGTCAAGACTTTTATACTTAATGAGTTCAGATACACTAAGTATACCGAAAATGGCTAGAAAAACTAAGCCAAAAACTATAAAAGCCGTAAAGAATTTTTTTCCTTTTTTTACATTTTTTGTATCAATATCGTACATTTAAAACACCTCTTATTTTTTATTAATTTTATCATATTTTTGGAGAATTTATGTTAGATTAAAATTAATTATTTAGATAAGAGGTGTTGTTTTGACAGTATTTTGTAAAGCCTTTGTTAGTTAAGGCTTATATTTTTTAAGACTTCATTCATTATACTAGCAACTTTTTTAGAACTTTCTGTTAGAAATTCTTCATAGACCATAGTATTATTTTTACCTGGAATATCAGAAATACTTCTAATTACTAGGAATGGAATATGGTTTAGAAAACATACTTGAGCAATACTTGCGCCTTCCATTTCGACTGCTAAAGCATTGAACTTTTTATTTATCTTAGTACTCATATTAATATCAGTACAGAAAATATCGCCTGAGGCAATAGTACCAACTTTAATTGAACTATCTTTAAAACTAGTGGCAATATTTAGGAGATATTCATCACACGCTATAAATTTGCCGACGTTTGGAATATAACCTTTTTCATGATTGAAGGCAGTTATATCAAAATCGTGTTGAACTAGTTTATCGGCGATTACAACATCTAAGACATTTAGGCTTTGATCTAGGCCACCGGCTACACCAATATTAAAAATACAATCAACATCCATATTGTCGATTAAAATTTGAGTAGTACGAGCGGCATTTACTTTACCTACTCCAGATTCAACTAGAATACATTTTATATTATTAATTAGTCCTTCATAAAACTTTAATTCAAATATTTCATATTCATTAGTTATTTCTAGATAATCTTTTAGAGCATCTAGTTCTTCTTTCATAGCAAAGATTATTCCTATTTTATTCATATCGTTTCAACTCCATTTTTAGTAAGATTTTTTCCCTTCACTAGATATTTTAACATAGTTCAAAAGAAAATAGATATAGTTTAAAGATGAATTATGATCTTTAGGTTATATCTATTATTCGTTTAATTAGTTAATATATTTGTACTTGTTATGATAAGTATTTGTTTAAATATGGGAAAGGCTTAGTATTAGTTAAATAGCCATAAATATCTTCGGCTACTTGATAGAAATAATTATTTTTCTCATCAATATTTTTTTCTAGACATAGTAGAAAGTCTTTATATATTTCATAGACAACATCTTTTTCTTCTTTAGATGTTAACATTAAATTATAAAGTCTAGTAAGTTCCATAGTTAGATTCTTTTCTTCAGAAATAGCACCTTCTAATCTTGAGGCTTCACGGGCTTTTTCTTTATTATAATTTGGATATTTAATTAGTATTTCTTTAGTGACTTGTTCTACTCTTTCTTCTTCTAGTAAGTTGCCATTATATTCAAAATCCATCCTATCCACGTTCCCTTCTATTCATTGTGTCTTGTACTATAGTTTCAACATTATCTTTAGTTAAATGAATATTTTTACTTTTTCCTGTTATAATTTCTTCTAAATACCTAGTTCTAATATTATTCATTACAGTCTGGAGACTTCTAGCACCAGTATTTAATTCATAAGCACTATTAGCGATTGCTCCATATACGTTATCATCTACTTCTAAAGATATTCTATGTGAGGATAGTAATTTTTCAAAACTCTTTGTAGGACTTATTGTAGATTCTCGTAGGATTCTTTCTAAGGCAGCCTTATCATATTCATCAGTATGTAGGAAAGTATTAAATCTACCTACAAGTTCTCTTTCAAGACCTAAATCAATTAAATCTTGTGGAGTTATTGTATAGGTTCCATCATTTTTAGATTGACTGGTACTATCACTAGCAAAACCTAGGGAAAAACGTTTGTCGGTTTTTTGGGTACGTAAATCTGTTAGCGCACCTAAGCATACAAATGTTATTCTGGATGTGTCAAATTCTACTTGCTTTTCCTCTTTCTTATTGCCAACATTTATAATATATTTACCGCCACCTAGAAAATCTAATAATTGTTGTTGAACAGCACGTTTCATTTCTAGGCCATTAAGACTATGACTGACAATTTTATCGAACTCATCTAAAACAATAATTCCTTTTTCGGCCTTTTTTAAATCTCCTCCAGATTTTTTGTATAAATCAACTAAGGTATCAGTTAAGTCACCACCAACATAACCTGCTGATGAATAATTAGTTATTGAAGTTGAAGTGAAGGGAATATTTAAAAGTTTGGTTATTTCTCTGGTGATAGCAGTCTTGCCAGTACCTGTTGGACCATCAAGGAAAATAATGGAACGTACACCGTCTGTTACTTCTTCTTGTTCTGCTAGATATTGATTATTAATTATGTTAAAAAATAATTCTTTTGCTAGTCGTTCTTGGCCAATAAATTTATGTTGTATTTTATCTAATTTTTCAAAAATACTTTCATGACTCTTCTCAGTGGTTTCCGTTTGAACTTTTGTTTCTGACTGTCGAGATTGAGATTGAAACTTTTGGCTTGGTTGAACAGGTGGAGTTTTTGGAGCGTTAGTTGGAGATTGGATTTTTTTGCTTCCAGCTATCATTTTTTTAATAACATCTTCAGAAAGTGGAATTCCTGAGGAAATTTCTCTATTATACTTTGCATAATTATAGACTCTAAAAATATATTCAGCAAAATTTTCGACACTACCGGATGTTTTATTTCTAAGGTCATAGTTTCTAAATAATGTACATATTGAATAAATATCATCTCTTGATAATTGACTTAAGCAAAACATTGTAAATAATGATTCTGGAGATGAAATATTTTTAGAACAAATGCCATTTTCTTTAGTATTTAAAACATCAAAAAAGTCGTTATTCAAAATTTCATTTAAATCAGCAGTAGTAAGTTCATCGCCTTTTCCTATTGGTAACTCACCTATTACGTCATATAAATTTTTTCGTAATAGCGCACTATAGTTACTATCAAGCATATTTTTCATTTCACTTCTAAAATTAGCATCACATACTGCAAGTAATAAGGATAATAGCTTTTTACCATTGGTACTAATAGATAACTTTTCTCCAGTTTCTAGTGATGTTATTTGAGGATTAATAAATTTTAGTTTTTTATAAACAAGCGCCGCTACATATATATACCTTTTTGTTCTTCTATCTAAATATTCATACTTTTCTGTCATAGCAATTCTCCTTTTTGAATTTCATTTCATTCTAGTTATATTTTTTTGAGGTTTAGATTAAATAATTTTGTTCTTATTAGAACTACAGATTATTATTATCTTCTTATTCTTATCTTTTTTATATTATAACATTATTAATTACCATTGTGAATAGCTCAAGATATGTTTTAATTTTTGGGATTGTAAGAATTGGATATATTGGTTTAAAAGATATTTTAGTTTTTTGACCATTAGTATTATTACTCCTCTATCATAAAATAGATATTAGCAAAGTATTCTTCATTTTCTTCGAGAGGATTATCAGCAAGATTTAATAATGGGCCTTTTTCTTTAGAGTATGTTAGAGTTGTTAATTGCGGTGTACCTGATGTTTTTTCTCCTGTGTAGATAAGACTTGGAGTTGTAGTTAGAAATATTATTTCATCGGTGAACTTTTTAAATACTAGGGCATCTTTTAGGATGAAACCTAGTTGAGAAGTTAAATCCTTATCAATATAAGTATATAGTTTCCAAGGAGTACTGTTTTTTCGACTGTCTACTATTTTTATAGTTAGATCTTTACTCATAGGCAAAATTACAGGAGCAGTTGAAATTGGAGTTAAATCAAAAGTTATTGGTTGAGGCTCAGAAATGATATTTAATTCGCCATCATAGGGAGTTGTAATGGTTCTTTTTTGATAAGTAAAACTACCTGGAACATTGATAGTAAATTCAATTTCTGTAGCGTCAGGAATAGTACTAGTTGGGGTATATTCAAAATAGCCGGTACTATCGGAAGTTACTATACTGCTTATGGCTCCATATTTTATTAAAATACTGGAGAAGGCTTCAGTATGACCAGAGATTTTAGTGCTAGTTGAATCAAGCTTATGAATATTCGAGCTATAACTACCGATTGAGAGTTCTTTTTTAGAAACTAAATTAAAATTACCAAGGTCTGGCAGTTTTGCTATTTCAGCTTGAGTCAAATTGTGACTAGTAATAGCAGTTAGACTATTTGTTAGGGTTCCTGTTACTGTTAAAAGAGAAGAATCTTTATACCAAGAATATTCTGGTAGATCTGTTATCCCACCTGCTTCAACTACTTCTTTGGAGTTAGACCATAAATTTAGTCTGGTACATTTTATATTAAATTCTAGGGGATTGTCAGTATAAATTGTACTGGCATTTTTGGTATAGATTGCTACTCTTTTGGGATTATCTAGTGTTAGTTTACAACTAGATCCTTTAAAATGAAGATTATAATTATCAGATGGTGTGGATTCATAAGTATTTATTAATTCAAGAACTGATCCTTCTTTCATAGTAAAGCTTCCAAAAATAGCCCACATTGGTATTCGTTGATGTTTTGTTTCTAGAAAAGTTAGACTTGCGCGTTCTTCTATTAGAACATTATTGGCTCCACATGTTGAGTATGTAGCAAAGCCATTTCCAGTTAAAAGATAGACATTAGTATCATGGAGTATTGTGAAATTAAGTTTGTTAGTTCCGTTCATAAATTCTTTGGTATCAGTTGTTAATTTAATGTTGCTTTTACATAAGAAAATTATCGAAGGACTTCCGGTATTGTTACGAAAATAAAATAACGGATTGACAGTTGAGGCGCTAGTTATATTGGTATTTCCTCCGATTATTACATGATCAGAATCGCATACTTTGCTAGGTTCTGTGTCATTAGTTTTTTCGATGGTAATTATTGAATTAGTTATTTTCGTTGTTCCATATGGGTTATAGGATAATTCTGTACCATTAAAAATAATGTTGTCATAGGAAGTTATGACTGAATACGATTTATCGGCAGGAACATAAACTATTCCATTAGTATTTGTCGAGACAATATTAATGTTTTTTAGTAGGACTTCTTTAGTATTTAGATTTGCTTGAATTGTGGCTGTTGGTTCACTACTGTTCATACCAGTTAGAGTACTTTTTATTCCTTGATACGTACCATTGATAATTATTTTTATTTTGGTTTCATTCAGAGTAATACCAGAGGTTAAAGTTATATCATTTTTTAGATAAATGTATTCTACTTCATTGGTTCCCTCTAATATATTTTTTAACTCCTCACTGGTTTCAACAGCAACAGTCTTATTATTTAATATTTCCATGTAATCACTATCCTTTAAGATAATGTATGTGGAATACTTCTTTTGAAATAATTAGTTTGTTACTAAGAAAAAGCAACCTACTTTTGTGTTGGCTGCGGTAATTTAACACTTTAATTTATGATAATTGTAGTTAATTTTGACTTAGTTCAAGAAGTTTATTCTTTATTAATTTCATTGTTTCATTTACATTTTGTCTTTCATCTTTAGCCATGAAATCATTCCACGCAGATAAATATAACTCAACATTGTCTTTGTTAACTTTATCAGTAAAGATTTGAAGGGCTGTTTTTTTATAGTTCATTATAGACACTGCTCCTAAGGCTTTTGGATAGGCTTGTTCTGGTATTGTTGAGATTTTATAAAGTTCTAGGGCTAAGTCGTCGGTTATCTTTCTTGGGTTTGATAAAATTATTTTGTTAGTTCTAAATACTCCATGAGGGGTTGCTGAATCTACGATGTCAATTACTTCGGCATCTGCCGGTATGGTAACATCATATAGAGTATCTCCACGATGAAGCCATCTTAGTATTTTGTCTGGTACAGAGAAATTAAAACCACCAAAGTCTTTACCAGAAGTTGCTGTTTTGTTCCAATTCGTGGCAATATTTACTTCATTAATTTTATAAGTATAATCACTATTTGCTCCTGATTTAGTACCAAACACTACTTTTACATATTTTTTATTTTCCATATTACTCCTTCTACTAATGAATATTATTAGTTACTCAGTTATTTATTTTTGTTACTTGTTTATTCGCCTTACTCTTCTATTTTGTATATTTCATATAGCCATTCTAAAGTAGTTAGGCCATGTTTTAACTCATTGAAATTAGTGTCAAAATAAGATTTGTTTTTGTTGTAAAGATAAGCTATTTTTTCTTTTTTTACGGAGTCTTGTCCATGATGAATTTCTCTATGGCAAGTTGGGCATAGGTTGAAGATATTTTGTTCATTTTCAATTATAGTAGCAATACTTGGATGTTTAGTAATATTTTTACTTATTTGATTTCTTTCTACTAAGTGATGTCTTTCAATGTAGTAAAAACCATTCTTTTCGATAAAAGTTTTATGATTTCTTTTCTTGTCATTGCTAAATTCACATAGACAATAACCAGTATTAAAATAATCATTAATAGTTGTTAGTCTACTTCTTGGAGTTTGATCATTTTCTAGATCAGTTCTTAGTTTTTGATAGTTTTCTGTTAAATTTACATAGCCTTGAAAATGATATGCTTCATTAAAACCATATACTTCTTTTAGACTTTTACAACTATATTTTTCCTTATCTTCTAGGGCGATAGATCTTAATTTTACTTTCATGCCTAAAAGACCTTTTTCGTTATCATAAATTAAGGGAGTTTGTTTGAGCGGATAATCTGATTCTACTACTATTCCTTTTAAAATAATTCTAGAAGTTAAATCTGGTAAATTAGAATAATAGAAGTAACAAATATCGCCTTTTTTTACTTTATGATTACCTATTTTCCAACGGACTACACCATCTTCCTTATTAGTACTTGTTTCTTTTTCTTCTTCGATTAGTCTTGAAAAATCATCATATCTTGTATTAGCAACAAAAAGATGAATACTTGGTTTTTCTTGCATAGTTTACACCTACTTCATATAGTATTTCTAAGATGATTATAGCATATTTTTGACTAGGAAAAATAGTTGTTTTTATTTGGAAGCAAAAATTAATAATACTCATAAATTTTCTTTCTTAAGTAGTTTTGTATAATAATTTCATTTGGCTGCTGACCATGTCAGTTAACGATATATACTCTTTACCATTGATTATAATTACATTAATTACTCGGTCGGTCCTTTACGACAATTTGTTTTTTTATTGTTTCTTTATTCATTAAAAACTTTCTTTCTGTACCTCTTACTTTTATTATTATATTTTCAGAAGAAAATTCCTAAAATAATTAAATAGATGAAGCATATAATAAGTATTAGTTTCTGGAGGGAGTTTTTAATAATTATTTAAAAGCAGGAAAATACTTTTTTATTATTTCATACACTTATTATATAGGAGGTGACTATGAACGAATTAAATAACTTAGTTACGGCTGTTGGTAATTATAATAGTGTTCCTACTTCTTTGACATCTAATACATCTGTTGTTAATATGATTGAAGGTTTGACTATTACAAAGACTGCGGATAAAACAAATTGGATTGATGGTGATCTTACATATACGATTGTTATTGATAATAAGGCGGATCAAACATATGAAAATCCCGTTGTTACAGATGTTATTGACACTAACTTAGTAGAGTTTGTAAATGATAGTGTTATGATCGATGGAGTTAAAGCAACTACTTCACAATATAATTACAATACGGCTAATCATACTTTAACAATCAACCTAAATAACATAACACCCTCATCAAGTTCTACTCTTAAGTTTCAGGTTACGAAGAAGGTATAATAGATATTTCATATTAAAATCAAACTCAATATTGCATTATAAGTGTAGTATGGAAGTAAAAAGTAATTATGTTACAGTGATAGGTTTGAAAATAAATTTATCGTTTGATTACGGTTGGTGTGGAGCCGAACATTGGAGAAGATAAAATCACTTTTTTATGGAAGTGATTTTTTTAGGTGAAGAAACTGTGATATAATTTTGATAACTTAGTTTAGGTGGTGGTTAAATGGATAAGAATAGCGAGTGTAGAAAAAAGATAGATTTAATTAGAAAATATTTTAGAAAAGATAAAATGTTTTTAGAATTAATACTATTTAATTATTCTGGATATTATATATACGTTAGAATTGATTATTTAAAAAAGACAAAAAGTTATAAACTTAGTTGGTTTGATTTAGATAAAGTACTTGATAATAATATAGATAAATATAGTAGTTTTGAATATATGGAAGATAATATAATTAATGATATTTCATTTATATTTAATAATTATGATTGTGATTTAGAAGAAAAACGAAGTCTTAATGATGAAGATTTAGTTATGTTAAAGGCAAATATTAAGACAAAAGTTAATAAGATGATAGATGTAGAATTTAATAGATATTTACCTAGAGACCTTAGAGTACTTGATAGTTTATTTATAATTATATTTAGATATTTACCTAAAAGATTAGATAGTTTTTTAGAAGAAATATTTGCTAGTATATATAATAATCCAACTTATGATTATAGAAGAGAAATTGATTTTGATTTATTTAATGATGATATAGATGATATTTTTTCATATAACATTACAAAAAGAGGACTTGATTATTATGAGAATGATAAAGTCTTATATTTAGAGAAAGTTGATGATAGATACTTTGGAGTTGTTCTAGGAAATGAAAAATATGTAACTGTGATTAGATATAACGAAGAAAAGAAAAAATTAAGTGTATATTGTTCTTGTCCATGTGATTTTTATTGTAAACATATATATGCTGTAATATTAAGTATTAGAAATAATAAATTTAAAAGATTTTGTAAGGTCATGTTTAAAGATAAAGATAAAAACATATTAGAAAGAGTAATGGAATACGATTATTTCTTATGTTTAGACGTAGTTGGGGAGTTTTTAGAAATAATTAATAATGATGGAGAGTTAGAATTTGTTCCTATATTTGATGAAGAAGGAAATGAGAGATTTGATATATTAGAAGATACAGAAGTTCTACTTATTACAAAGAAAGTTAAAGAGGCTTTAGAAAATAAAAAATAAAAGACTAAAGATTAATATCTTTTCAAAGTGAATTGATTTAACCTTTAGTCTTTTTGGTATGTATGTTAGTTTTAGATATTTAATTATAATAACATACTTTATATAATATTTCTTTTTTACTGATATTAGTTTTTTTACCTTCTTTATTTTTTTTATAGTTATTAATAGGTCCAGATACCTAATTTTCCCTTAGTTTTAATTTTATCTATAGGAGTAATATCTTCTAATATCCAGGCATATCTACCTACTTCATAGATACCTAATAAATATTCAGTTTTATTATTTTTCTTGATGTCGTTTATAAATTCTTCAGTCATATAGATACAGTCAACTAATTTGCATTTACAAATTATATAACCATAGTTTAGAGGGATATTCTCTACTAGAGCCATTAATTCTTTATTCTCCCTCCATACTTTGGGAATCTTGGTTAGAGAGGCATGAATATATAATTCTCCACGATAAGATGTTTTCCAAGATCTGGTTTCAATATGCTTGATGTTTGCGCCGATTAGACTAGCAAATGGTTCGGTTATACTTAAAACTTTCATAGCATTACTCCTTTTATAATTATTTTTATTTTCTATAACTCTATATTAACTCTTTTACTCTATCTTTATCAAGGGCCAATAAGAACAAACCTAATTTTGGACCTTTAGAAGTTCCTAGAAGAAGATTATATAAAATTTGGAAATATCTTTTCTGAGTAGATTTTAATTCTTCTTCTGATAAATCTGGAGTTTTTACGACACTATATAATTCTTTTTGTAGTTCCTCTGAGGTCTGATAAGTATTTTCTAATATTTCTTTAGTTTTTTCTAACCAAGATTTTTCTAGAGGAGATAGAGAGTCATACACTTCGATATTTTTTTCTTCTAATAGTTTTACTTGATAGTCTTTACCATAAGTTTCGACCCAATATTTTGCACGGGCTAGTCTTTCAGAAAATTCTTTAGTATCACAATTAATTTGTTCTTTTCTAAGAAGTTCTTTTAATAAATCTTCATTGTAATTTACTATAGGTAGGAAGGTTGCTAGATAACTAAAGTTTGGATTATTTAGATAATCTTTGGTTACTCCTGTTTGTTCTATAATGGCTCTATTTTTATCATCAATAGTATTATTATTAAAATACATTCTTACATAGCGATCAAACTCACCATAGTATCTAATAACATCATTATCTAAGGCTATATCAAAGGCATGCATGGGATCATATTTAGCATAGAACCAAAGTATAATATTTTTATCATAGACTTTTAGAAGATCTGTTAGAGTTAGGACATTTCCTTTGGATGAAGACATTTTAGCACCGCCTCCTTTTATACCAATAAAGTTATAAGGAGTAAATACGGGAGGTTCATAGTTGTAAATTTCTCGTACTACTCTTTCAGATACGGCTTTACTACCGTTGGCTGCGGAGTGATCCATACCAGCAGTTTCAAAAGTTACTTGTTCTACCATCCAACGCATAGGCCAGTCTACTTTCCATTGAAGTTTAATATTAGTAGCAGTAGAGATATTCAAGGTAGATGAATATCCACAAGTACATTCATATGATACATTGCCAGTTTTCTCATCGTAGGAAAGTATTTTAGTTGAATCTTTATGGCAGTCCGGACAATAAATACTTATTGGATAATAGTTTTCTATTTCTTCAATAGTTGCATCTTGAGTTCTAAATGAATCAATAATAGTAAATATTTCTTTTCTTCTATCCATGGCTATTTTAATATATTTATTATATCTACCGGACTGATATTCTTTAGTTTGATAAATACACTCTACTTCAATACCCATTTCTTTTAATTCATTTAAGAATCTATTTTCCATGTATGTGGCATAAGATTCATTTTCAGTATAGGGACTTGGTAAATCAGTATATGGCATACCAATATATTTTTCATAACTTTTATCAATATTTCCTGGTACTTTTCTAAATCTATCATACTCATCAAAAGATAGGATATAGCGAACTTTTTTACCTAGTCTTTTCAACTCTTCCGCAACTAAATATGGAGTTGCGATTTCTCTAAAGTTACCGATGTGGACATAGCCTGAGGGACTAACTCCAGAGGCAACAGTATAAACTTCTTCATTTGGTCTTTCTCTAATAATTCTTAAGGCTACTTCTCTTGCCCAATTCATTTTAATCATTCCTTTCATGTAAAACAAAAACGACCTAAAACATAAGATTGTTCTAGGTCGTTTTTTATTCCTATTTCTTCAATAATTTTTATCTACTTTGAAGATACACTAAAACAATCAATACTAGTTATTGACTTATTGTTCTTCTTGATAGATTTTACTAATTGATTGTTTAACATAGTTTTTCTTCCTTTCGTTTTTTACATAGTACAACAATTTTTTTCGTGTGTCAAGTTTTTTTACTTAGTTTCAATTTTTGAGGTTTATTCTTTTTATTATATTCTTGACATTTATTATTAACCTACTCTTTGCTTCTTTTTAGATACTAGGTTATTGATAATTATAAAGATAAGTGCAAATACTAGCATAACAATCATATTAATTATTACTTGGTTTAGAGAAGTCATATTAATAGTTTGAAGACTTGCTAGTAAGTCATTAGAATTTACATACCAATATGTTGGAAAGATACGAGATATTTTAATGACTGTCTCTGGTAACCATTCAGTTGGAATAAAGGCTCCACATAGAAAGGCAGACCCTAGGGATATAACATTTACAATACCATTAACAGCATCCTTATTATCAATTAAGGTTGATAAAAGAAGGGCTAAAGTTAGAGAAGTAAAAATAAAGATAAGTAGATTTATAGCATATACTAATCCTCTTAAAGAAAGAATGGTATTACTAAAGAGGATAGTTCCTAGTAACATAAATAAAAGCCATACTATTATTGAATAAACAAAACTTGCTCTTAGAAGATATTTATTATGAGTTTTATAATTCATACTACTTATAATAGTTCTTTTCTTAATAGTTTTTGTATGGAAACTAGATAGGACCATACAAATTACAAATATTATGATGAACATAGCACTATAACTAGCAAAGTTAAAGTAACGAGATACTCTAGAAGTCTTAGCTGTATCTACTTTAGAAGTTATGGTTACTTCAGATGTTTTAGATAAGTTTTTATTGATTGCTGTTATTAGTTCTTGTTCAGTAGAAATGTTTTTAGCATAAATACTTTGAATTTTTAAATATCTAGTTAGAAGCATTTCGGCTAAAGATGAAGTATAGTCCCCTACTGTTTTGATATCAATTTCAGGAGTTTTTCCAGATAGGACATCCTTTTGATAATCTTTAGGAATATAAATAATATAATTTACTTCACGATAAAATAGCGCATCATTTCTAGCCTCTTCATTATTTTTAACGTCTTTTACGTTAGTGTTTTTCTTTAGATAAGATATTAAGTTTTTAGTTAGAGCGTTATTTCCAGAGTTGTTTACAATTATTATATCAGGTTTACTATTAGTAAAGTCTACAGAACTACTATTTGAGGTAGTGTTTATGCCACCAAAGGTTACTAACATAACAGTAAATAAAATAATTGTACCTTTATATTTATTAATTACTTTCCAAAATGTATTAAATACTGTCATATTTTTCTCTCCTTAATCCTTGATAAGATATAACTAACATAATGATAGAAAATATTATAAGACTAATAATATTAAAATAGAATCTGTCTAGAGTACTGTAATAATATAGTGAATAGAGACCATCAGTAATCATGGCTGCTGGATTTATTTTATTTAGAATTGGAATATTAGTATCAATAACATATTTCATAGTAATACCCATCATACCTGATAGGAATGATGCTAACATAGTTAGAGATATTAAGATACCAGTTTTAGTATTTTCATTAGACTTTAGAACTGTTGAAATAGCAATTCCTAGTGTTAGACCGGCTAAAGATCCGGCCATTAGAAGTAAGAATACTAAGAAGGTATTGCTACCATAGTCTGCTTTTATAACAAGAATTGTGTATAAATAAAGAATTAAAATACCAAGTAGTTGGACTAAGTAGCTTGCTAGAAAACTTCCTAGTAAAAGTGTTTTCTTATTAGTAGGAGAAATACTGGTTCTTTTACCGGCACTACTCATGTTGGCTATTTTTTTATTGGTTACGAACATAGATATTAAGGCTCCATAAAGACAAGCCATGGCTAATAAAGTATAATACTCAATCATCGTATAACTCAAGTTAGAATTAGAAATATTATTTAACTTTGGAGTAGTACTATTTATTAGACTTAGGGTATCTTGATAGATCTTTTCAGAGTCAACATTTAAGTTTCCAGACTTATATGAGTCTGCTATTTCTTTAGTTGTTAGAGTTTCTAACATTTCTTTTTGACTACTTAATTCATCTACAACGAATCTTAGAATTGTTTCATGGTAACCTTTATCATTGACAGTTATTTTTACGTCGTTATTTTCAAATAATAAGTAACCAGTTATTTTATTTTCTTTTAGAAGAGTTTTGGCTGTAGAAAGATTAGTATATTTAGTATCAAATAATTGGTTTGGATCTTTCTTTTTACTTAGGGCTTTAAAAGATTCTTTAAAGTAAGTATCGGTTTTAAACTCTTCATTATTTACAATGGCAATATCAATTATATCTAGAGTTTCTTTGTTTTCAATGTCACTAAAGGCTAGATTGAATAAAGTTCCTAAAATAATGGGAAAGGCAAAAGTCCAAAAGATTAGTCCTTTATTTCTAAGAAGAGTTTTTAGTGAGTACTTAAAATTATGAAGAAACATTAGTCTCTTAATTCCTTTCCAGTTAACTCTAGGAAGACGTCATTTAGAGTTGGTCTTTCAGAGAAGATCTTGTTGTAAGTTACTTTGTTTTCTTCTAAGAAATCAATTAGTTTTCGTAGATTGTTATTGCCTTTTTTATAAGTAACTAGAAGGATATTTTTATTTAGAGTTACTTCCTCTACTGTTTTAAATTCTTTTATTTTATCGATTGTCTCAGTACTAATATTTTCTACTTCAACAGTTATTTTCTCTTCTATCTTGGCTAAGTCTTTTAATTCTTCTGTTGTACCTTGAGCAATTATTTTACCTTTATCAAGAATAATTATACGGTCACATAAAAGTTCAACTTCTTCCATGTAATGTGTAGTATAGAGAATGGTTGCTCCTTCATCACGTAGCTTTTTGATACCATCTAAGATATTATTTCTACTTTGAGGATCAACGGCTACGGTTGGTTCATCTAAAAAGATTAGTTTAGGTTTATGAGCAATTCCACAAGCAATATTTAGACGTCTTAGTAGACCTCCTGATAATTGTTTTGGATAGAATTTTTTAAACTCTTCTAATCCTACTAGTTTGATGGCATCTTCAATATATGTGGCTCTTTCATTTTTATCGGTTATGTATAAGCCACAGAAATAGTCGATATTTTCATAGACAGTTAATTCATCAAAGACGGCAACTTCTTGAAAGATAACACCAATATTTCTTTTAATGTCATAAGACTCAGGAGTCATTTCTTTACCAAATATTTTAATTGTTCCTTGTTCAAAATTTAGAAGAGATAAAAGACAATTAATAGTTGTCGATTTACCAGAACCATTAGGTCCTAAAAGTCCTAAGATTTCTCCTTCATGAACGTCAAAAGATAAGTTGTCGATTGCTGTTAGATTTTTATATTTTTTAGTTAGATTTTTTACAGATATTACATTATTCATATTAATCTTTCCTTTTTATTTAGTCTTTTCCTTTTATTATTTTTTAGCAGGTGTTTTACTGTTTTGTAAGTTTGTATAGTTGGCTAGTAAAATACTTATATTGGTTAATAGAGCGATAAGCCAGATTCCATTAAAAGTATTGCCTTTAACATAATCAAATATTAAGAAAAAGGCACATATTAGAGCGGCTATTATAGATAGGACGGTAGATGCCTTTATAAGATTTTCAGTTTTTTTATCCATATTTCATTTTTCCTTTTATAATTAGTTTTTTTTGTTTTACTTTTGAATTTTATTATTGTATTTTTTAAGTTTTATTGTCTTATTTTTTAAACTTATTTTTTCTACCTCATAACCAAACTCGTGCAACTCTTTTTTTGAGTTTAGAAATGAATGATCAAGTGGGAATCCAAGTACCTCTTCTACTTCAGTAAAAGAAATTTCGCTTTTATTATTTTCCTTTATGTATTCCCATAGTTTTAAATATTTACTCATTTTATTTTTTCCTTTTTAGACAGGTACAACATTTTAGAACAAGTTCATGTTCAGGACTACCTGATTTTATTTTTCTTTTTTTAAAGAGGCACCAATCGCTTCACCAATTAACATACCTAGACTTATTCCTAGTCCTAAGTTGAGATTGAGAGATGTTGCTAAAGAAACACCTAGGCACATGCCAAGCACCATACCTTCTGTTAAGTAATTATCATTTTTATTGTTGTTCTATTTGATGTATAGATGATTATTAGAGAAAGGCCTATAATTACATATGGTAAGGCTGCTAGTATAAATTCTTTCATGTTATTCTCCCTTGAATTTTATATTAATTTCGCCAACTCCACCATCGATAGTTAAAGTATGAAGACCCGTTCCAATAGTTTCATTGTCCTTTACTTCTTCATTATCAACTTTTATAGTTCCAATTCCTTTACTTAAGTTTAATCTGTAATTTTCTTTGTAGTTTAGAATATTTAGGTTTAGACTACCGACTCCAGAATCAATTTTACTTTTGCCGGTAATATTGGCAGTAATTGTAGTTTTACCTACTCCCATATCGAAATCTAGGTCATTAATTGTACCAGATTCAATAGTAAATTCACCGGCTCCAGTATCAATTTCTGTATCATTAGAAATTAGTTTTTTAATTGTAGTTTTACCGGCTCCTAAATCTAGAGTAAGGCGTTTGGTTATTAGATTGTCAATTTCTAGACTGCCGGCTCCAGTTGAAATGTCAATATCAGAAAATGTTTCAGTATTTGCTAGAGAGATGACTAATTTTTGTTTAGTAGTAACATTAAAATAATTCTTTTTGTCTTTGATTGTTAAAGTAGAATTTTTACCCTTACATTTGATTGATGAGTCTGTTGTTTCTATCTTGAATTCATCGGCAGATTTTATTATTAAGTCTGTGTAACTCAGATCTATTTTTAGGTCTGTTGGAATAGTCTCGGCAGTTAGACAAGATAGTTCTTTTAAATCGCCAACTTTTTGTTTGTGATTTAAGCCTAAAACATTAGATAAGCCATATATGCCAGTTATGATGGCGGAGAATATTGATATTATTAGAACTATGGCCAGAGAAAGAGCAAGATATTTAATTATTTTTTGAGCCTCTGTCATTTTATTTCAACTCCTCCAAAAATGCAGGTTGCATTTATATATAATGTTTTATTTTTTTCATCTTGAGAGATGTTTTTTCTTTTGTCACTTACTCCACCAAATATTGAAGATGACTTTATTTTTACTTCTACATTTTCTGGGACATAGATTTCAATTCCGCCAAAAATACTAGAGGCATTTATAACAGATTCCTTTTCTAGTTTGGCACTAGTCATGTCAAATTTGATACCACCAAATATAGCAGTTAAATCTGTACCAGTAAACTTTTCATCACCTAGTTTAATATTTTGGCCTGTAAAAGTTGAACAGTAGCCTTCGGAAGTTTCTTTATTATTTAACTCTTTTATTTTAGATGATATTTTATGATTAAAAGTATCTTTGAAGACAAAAGATAAGCCAATAATAATTAAGGCTACTGGTAAGGCTAATTTCCAGATAAGATCAAAGTCTAAAACATTTTGACAACATAATAGTAAAGATATACCTATTAATAAACCAATGATATTACCTGTTTTTTCAGCTTCGCTTAAAAGACCGATGAAACATGGAACTATTATAAATAGAGTCCACCAACCAGCAAAGAAGATATTTATGTTTGTTATACCTAGAGAATTGGTTCCAACTACGATACCAATTAAAATTAAAATTAAACCTAGGATGATATTTTTATAGTTTTTCATTTTTATTTTCTCCAATCATTACTATTTTTTAATACCCATTTATTATCAGGATTTTCTTCAAGTAACATGAGTGCTTGAAATTCTAGGGATAATAAATCTTTAATTTGTTTTTCGGTAAATTTAACACTTTTAGAGACGATTAAGGTTGCGATTCCGTGAACAAATATCCACATTTTTGTGTGGAAACTTTTGATGTCTTTGTCGCCTAAATGTGTACTTAGTTTAATGGCATCAATAACACCAGCAAAACCGGTTTCGTCTGTTGCGACAAAGGTATTAGGAACATCTCGGGCCGGGGACATGAACAGTACTTTAAAAAAGTTAGTTTCTTCTTGAGCAAACTTTATGTAGTTGATACCAATTTGTTGGTATGGAGGAATATCATCAACCATGTTTTGCATTATAAAAGTATAGAAGTATCTATCTATTTTATTGTACAACTCTTTGTTTAATTCCTCGGAGTTTTTAAATTGGTAATAAATTGGTCTGATTGAGCAATTCATTTTCTTGGCTATTTCTCTGTTACTAACTTTTCCAATTCCTTCAGTTCTCGTTATTTCAAAAGCAGCATTTAAAATCATTTCTTTAGTTATTCTTGTTGTCGTAGGCAATATTTCACCCTCTTTCATATCAATTACAGGTTTATTGTATCACACGATACAATATTTGTATAGATGTTTTTTTATGAAGTTTTTTCAAGAAAAAAATTAGTCAAAAATGAAATTGACTAATTCTTTTATTTGTTGTTCTTTTTATTGTAATAGATTAAACCAACTATAGCAAGTGTAATCACTGCTAGGCCTAGTAAAATATAAGTAATGATACCAGAGCCACCAGTTAATGGTAAACTTTTGGTAACTGGTACTTCTATTTCTACTTTGTAATAGCCATCGGTTGTACTTGCTACTGAGCCTGATATTTTTACTTTCATACTTGTTGTAGCGGCAAGGTCGTAACCTGATTTGGTTTTAGTATTTTTTAGGTAGTATGTACCTTCGGCGACTCCAGCAAGGGTTCCTTTACCAGATGAGTCTGTGGTAATTGTACCAACTTTTTGAGTTAGATTTGAATCTTTATATACTTCAAATACCATATCTGATAAGGTGGTTGAATTGTCACCTTGCTTGTAGGCAAGTAAGTCAATACCATAGGTGTAGATTGTTGTGTATGTGTAAAAAGGAATGTAAGAACCGCTTGTTGAGTCATTGGCACTTTCATTATAGACATCACTATTTATTACAAGACCTGCTGTATTTTGATTTCCTGATGTACTAACGGTTGCGGATGAATTTAGAGTAAGATTATAAGTAACTGTTACTTTTGTGCTTTTAATGTATTTATGATTTACGGTAAGAGTAACTACCCTGCCACCTAATTGTCCAGTCCAAAATTCATTTGGTATAGAAATAGTTGCGACTACATTACCAGAACTATCGACTACTGTACCATCTGATTTAGTAGTTAGAGTTGTATCCCCATCTTTTACTGTGAACTTATTATATGTTGGTAAATCGAAGATTGGATCTATTACATCTCCGAGTAATACTATTACTCCATTTGCATTGGTTGGAAACTGAGGAAGTGTTGCGACTAAGATAGATGGAACTTCATCACCATAACTATAACTACCTACAGTTTGTCCTTCTTTACCAATATATTTTACAACAGAAGCGTCACTTACTTTAGCATTAATAGTAAAATCATTTATTACCCATGAACCATTAGAGACAGTCGGGGTTAGATTACCAACCATTACGGCATAAATTCTTTGGGTTGAAGATGGTAAGACTAAGTAGACTCCCGATTTAAGGCTTGCAGAGGCTGTTGTTCCAGATGTTGTCATTGAATACCCTTCACTACCATTATTTTGAAGATAACTAGCATACTTACTAACAAGTTTATCTAGAGTTGATGAGGTTTGCGTTGAACCTGAGGTAATATCGCCTGAGGTTAAATTATAATAGTCTGAAATTGTTAATGATTTATAAATGTCTGATTGTGCTAAAAAGGTTTTAAAGTCCAATGTAAATTCATATGTTACGACATTAGTTGATGGATTATAGAAAACATCAATAATTTTATAAGCAAAAAATGAGTCTGAACTCGATACTTTATTTATAGTTAGGGTTGCTTTTTCTTCTATAATATAACTATCTGGATCCGTTGTACCGGTTACATTTTCAAGTGAAAAGTCCGACGTTGTACTTTCTGGTTGTGCCCAAACATTTATTGTTATTGTCATAATAGATATTAATAATAAAGTATAAATAACATTTTTTATTTTATTCATAACACACCTTCTTATTATTTATTATCTAGTATTAATTCTATCATAAAAATTGTATTAATACAATATAAGTAAATGTCGAAAAAAGTGTGTAAGTTTACATTTTTTGTTAACGTTTGACTAACTCATTTTTTAGAGTTTACTAAGTTGTAGAAATAATTCTTTTTATTTAGTAATTCTTGATAAGTTCCCTCTTCTTTTATTTCTCCATTAGATAAGACTAATATCTTATCAACATTTTTAATAGTTTCTAGACGATGAGCAAGTATTATTAGAGTTTTATCTTTAGCATTTTTCATTATATTAGTCATTACGTTTTTTTCAGTAATGTTATCCATAGCAGATGTTGCTTCATCTAAAATTATGATACTACTCTCTTCGAAGAAAAGTCTTGCTAGAGCAACTCTTTGTCTTTCGCCTCCAGACATTTTAATGCCTCTTTCACCTAGTTCAGTTTCAAGACCATTTTCTAGACGAAGGTAGAATTTTTCTAGGGAGACAAGTTTTAGGACTTTTATAATTTCTTGGTCTGATATTTTTTTATCAAAGACGATGTTTTCACGAAGAGTTCCATCAAAGATTGGTGACTCTTGTGAAATATAAGTTATGTTGTTGTATAAATCATTTAAATTTAGATTACTTAGATTTTCATTAGATATTAGTATTTCTCCTTGATAGTCTTTTAAGAGACCTATTATTAATTTAATAATAGTAGATTTACCTGAACCTGTTTCACCTACGATTGCTAGTTTCTCATATTTTTTAATAGTTAAATTTAAGTTGGTTATTAAGATTTTTTTAGAATCAGGGTACTTGTAAGTTACATTTTTAAAAGTAATTGTTGGAGTAAAACGCTTTAACTTCTTGCCGATTGTTAGATTAGAGTCATCCTTTAAATTTAGAAAATCTAAGTATCTTTTTACAGATATTTTATTTAATTTGTAGTCGACATATTCAACATTAAAAATGGCGATTGGTTGGTAAGACTTTCCTATTAAGGCTATTACAGTTACTATTGCTCCGACGGAAAGAGTTGATTTTAAAACAGCAAAGGCTAATATTAAGACTTGTAAAATAGAGACAATAAGAGCAAATAAAGTAAAGAATAGTTCATGAACTAGTTTTATTTTTACTTTGTTATTTACAATATTTTTTATACCAGTTTCAGTTATTTCTATTTCCATGTCATACTTTTTATTAGTTCTAAAAACGACTAATTCCATGAATCCTCTGACTAAGTGTTTGTTTAGATATTCACTGTTTATTAATATTTTTTCTTTTAGATTATAAAGTCTTTTTAATATTAAATTAGTAATTATGATTACAAATAAGTAGCCAACTAAAATAAATAATGTTAGTTCTTTTTTTACTTGATAGATGAATATTAAACTAAAAATAGCGGTTGGTAGTAAAGTTCTAAAGACATTTAAGTAAAAGTCCATTATGACAGAGGTAGAAGAAGTTGCTCCCTCTTCTATTTTTTGAATCAAATTACCTGTTCCTAGTTTTTGATATTCTAAATAATCTATAGTCTTCATTTTTCTTAGAGATTGTAATTTAAAATCTAGGTAAAGACCATGTTTTAATTTTTGTTCTGGATAGTTATCAATGTAGCCTAGAATAGTTAATATTAATAATAAAATTCCATAAATAATTATGGGTTTTATAGTTAGAGTTTGGTTCTGAAATGCATCCAATATTTTTTGATAATATGTGACTTGATATAATTCTAAAAATGTTAGTAATATACCAATTGATAAATATAAAATTAATATTTTTTTGTTTTTTTCTAATACTTGTTTAAATAATTTCATAGTAATCTTCCTTTCATTCGTGATTGTAAAGAAAAAAGAACCTCCTTTCATGAACATGCAACAAATAACAATCACAAAAATAATTGTTTCATGTTTGTTGCCATTCATGAGGAGATTCTTAAGGCTCTTCATTATTCCTTTAAACTATTAATAGTTTATCTGGTAGTAAAACGCGAATGGTCGAATTAAATTACTACGCTAATAGTATATGATACTTTTACTATTTTGTCAAATTTATGTAAATTGACGTTAACTATTCAGTCTTGATAGTACTTTCTAAATTAACTTTTAATAATGAGTCATAAAACATAGTTTTGTTTTTTAATAAATGAATTACATTTATAAAATAGAATAAAACTAGTATTAAAGCTGATGTTGGTAAGTAGAAAGTTGTCAATATATTTAGATTAAAATAATTAAATACTAAGGTTGGTAGTGTTAGGAAGTAGACTATCTTATAATAATAAAGATAGATGAAGATTGCTCTTAGACTTATTCTAAGAAATGGTTTATTTTCGGGAGATATTTTTATATTTAAAAATTTACCAGCTGGTGTATAACCTTTTGTTAGATAAGGAATTAATATGTAGTAAGTTATTAAGGTTATATAGTTTAGATAATTATTATTTATAAATATAGAGATAGTCATATGAAAGATACAATAGATAAATAAATCTAGAAAGAAGTATGTTAATCTTCTTAGACCGGAAATTACCTTTCCACGTTCAAGAGAATCTTTATCTATCTTTTCACGAGATGGTAAATACTTTTCAACTAAACCAAATAATAAATAACCTACTACACCACCAGTTGTATTTAAAATTAAATCATCAACATCAAATAATCTATAAGGATGAGGATAAATAAAGTATAGACCAGTTAGTTGAGTTAGTTCAAAAAATAGACTTAGAGAAAAAGATAAAATGAGAGTCTTTTTGAAACTAGCCTTGTAGTAGTATCTTAGATACATACCAAATGGAATAGTCATTAAAATATTAAATATAACAACATAAATACAATTTTCTGTTAAGGCTTTTAAGTAAGTAGATGGATTTGAAATATTAAAAGAAGTCTCTTTGATAATGTCAATTATAAAATTAAAGGGAATTAAATTATATATTTTTTTGATTGGTGGAAGATTATTAATATCTGGTAAGGGCAAAATTACTAGAAAATAGATAGTCATCATATATAAAATAAAAGAATAAACAATTAAAGTTCTTAGTTTATTAATAGAACCATACCTATGATATTGTTTTAAAATATAGGGAATTGTAAAGATAAGGGCTATAGCGGGAAAAAATATTATAGATGTTTTAATTGTAGATATATATTGCATACTAATCTTCCTTTCAGTAGTATTATAGCAGATATATTTAAAATTAAACCTTACAGTTTTGTTACATAGAAAAAGAAATAAGTACTTGGTGAACTACTTTTAATTCACTTTACTTGCTTATTTCTTTATTTTTTGTAAGACTTTAATCGTAAAAACAACACAACCATTCTCTTTAGTTTCTTCTTCAGTATAATAACCATTATAAGTATCTTGAACTACGGCTTCAACATCTTGATATGTATCTTTAAAGTCTTCATCGAAATACTTTTCGTAACAAGAATACCAATCAGGGAAGTCTTCTCTTTTTAGTACTTCAGCTATTACTTCTTCATCAAAGTCAGGTAACTTTTGAAATCTAATAGTGTCACTTGGTTTTATGAGACACCTTTTAGAATCATTTAAACGATATTCTCTAGTTTTATTATTTTTAGTTAAGGCTTCAAAGTTAGAAGCATATAGTTTCATTATATGTTCCATAATTATACCTCATTTTGTTTCCAATACATTTTGTTGTCGATAAATTCATAAGTTAATTTATTTTGATCTTTTAAATAAGAAAGATAAGACTTTATAGTACTACTAATTAAAACATATTGAGTGGCATTCATTACTAGAGCGTAATTATCAAAGACACTCTTTAAGATATCTTCAAAAGTAATATTTTCTTTACAAAGATTATATAAGTAGTCTAAGATTTCATTTATTTTATTTTCATTTATTTTTATTAAGTCTTTAATATTAGCAGTAGCAGGACAATGAGACGGGATATACATTTTTGCTGGTAGTTCTTTTAAGATATTTAGAGTATTTAAGTATTCAGCGACATCATAGATAAAGAAAATATGATATTTAGTAATTGTTTCTTCACTAAAAAGAGAATCTCCTAGGAAGACTACGTCATCTGACGTTTTTACCCCAATCATATCAAAGAAATGGCCTCTTAAAACGATGTATTCTAAACCGTCTGGTAGATTATTATCAATATCTGTTACGATTGATGGCTTTGCCATTAAGAATTTATTTCTTATAGCCTCAAAGGGATAAGCCCCATATAAGAAAGATGGTTCTAGCAATGGGTACTCAGTAATACATTTTTCAATACCATAACTATATATTTTACAATTAGTACGTTCTTGAATTACTTTGTTGCCACCGACATGATCAGCATTAGAATGAGTAGAAATTATACCTACTACTTCCCAGCCTTTTTCGGCTACTATTTTTAAAATCTTTTTACCTGCTTCTTTATCATTACCAGTATCAATTAGAAAGATATGTTTATCATCTAAAAGATAGATACCGATATTAGTATTATTTTCAATGTAATATGTTTTTTCTCCTACTTGTTTTAGTTCCATAGTTTTCACCTCTTAGGTATATTATAAAGAATTTTTGCAGTTATTTAAAGTTAAAATTCACAATTAGAAACAGTTCTAGGATAAGGTGTTACATCTTTGATGTTTTCAATACCGGTTAAGTACATTAGTAATCTTTCAAAACCAATACCAAAACCAGATGTTTGGACTCCTCCATATTTTCTTAATTTTAAGTACCAGGCATAGTCTTCTATTTTCATATCTTTATTTTGCATTTCTTTTAGAAGGACATCATAATCATCTTCTCTTTGACTCATACCAAAGACTTCGCCTATTCCTGGTAATTCTAAGTCAGCTCCAGCGACTGTTCCATCCTCTAGATGTTTCATGTAGAAGGCTTTTATTTCTTTGGGCCAATTAATAATAAACATTGGACAAGCAAAATACTCAGTTAAATACTTTTCATGTTCTTTAGCAATATCAGAACCATACGTGGGTGTAAAGACAAAGTCTTTTTTGGCTTCTTGGAGTATTTTTATGCAGTCTTTGTAAGGTACTCTTTTAAAGGATTCTTTAGTTACTTTTTTTAATTTTTTGATTAGGCCTTTTTCAACAAACTGATCTAAATATTCCATTTCGTCTTTAGCATGTTTTAGGACACATTTTATGACATACTTCATTAACTCTTCAGCAATATCCATTATTCCTTCTAAGTCACAGAAAGCTACTTCAGGTTCTATTTGCCAGAATTCAGCAATATGATAAGGTGTATGGGAAGGATCGGCTCTAAAGGTTGGGCCAAAGGTGTAGGTTTTAGTAAAGGCTTGAGCAAAGGTTTCGGCTTCAAATTGGGTAGAAACAGATAGGCCTACTTTCTTTTGAAAAAAGTCTTTGGTGTAATCAACTTTACCAGTTTTGGCTATTTCTTCTAGACTTTGAGTTGTGACTTGAAACATTTCTCCGGCTCCTTCGCAGTCACTTGAGGTAAGTATTGGAGCCTGAAGATAAATATAACCATGGTCTTGAAAATATTTGTGAATTGCCATAGCCGTTATACTTCTTATGCGAAAAATTGCTTGAAATAAGGTGGTTCTTGGTCTTAGATAGCCTTCTTCTCGTAAGAATTCCCTACTGTGAGGTTTAGGTTGAATAGGATAATCTTCGGAACAGTCCGCTAATAACTCAACTTTTTCGGCGTGTAGTTCAATTAATTGATCTTTTACAGGAGATAGTTTTAAAATACCTGTTACTTTTAAGGCAGAGCCAAAATGAATCTTTGTAATACTATCATACTCCTTTAAAGATTTATCATATATAATTTGTAATTTTTTAAAACAAGTTCCATCTGATAGTTCAATAAAACTTATTTCTTTTTGTTTACGATGTTTTCTAATCCATCCTTGAATAGTAATTTCTTTTTCGATTAATGATTTATAATCATCATATACTTTTTTAATTTCCATATTATTTTTTTCCTTTCAAATATATTTTTAGATACTTGTAGGAAATATCCGTTTTATAATTTTATTTTTTTGTTGATATAGTTATTATTGTTATTATTGTCTTCTTCCATAAAATCACTTCCTTATATATAAAAATACCCGATACATCCTACAATAAGGACGAATATCGGGTATTCCGTGGTGCCACCTTAATTTATTATCAAAAAAACCATTATAAATAATGGCTTGTTTTCAATAATCACTCTTTTTTAGTTCTAACAAACCTAGCAATATGATAACGGATTGCTTCCGAACTAGTCTACTAAGATATTATCTTTTCGGTAGTTTGCTCCAAGGTGTTCTTTCAACAAAATTTTATTATTAGTTCACACTATACCTAACTCACTCGAATAAATTTTTTGTTTACTTTTCCTCTTCATTGCAAGATAAATATAACATATTATTTTTTATTTGTCAAAAAATGACTAGTTAGAATATTTTTTTTGATTAGATATTTTATTTTATGGTAAGATAAAACTAGGAGGATGATAAAATGAAAGTTATTCAATATGGCTGTGGAAAAATGGCTAAGTATACAATGCGCTATGTCCTTGAAAATGGTTGGGATATTGTTGGTGCAGTAGACATTAATCCAAATGTTATTGGAAAAGATGTTGGAGAAATTATAGAAGGAGAAAATATTGGTGTTAAAGTAGTTTCTGTTGAAGCGGCTGAGGCTTTATTTAGTGAAGTAAAAGCAGATGTTTGTATAGTTACTACAATGAGTTTACTTGCTGATTGTCGTGATGCCCTACTTTTATGTGCTAAACATGGAGTTAATGCTATCACTACTTGTGAAGAGGCTTTTTATCCAATGAACTCTAACCCTACTCTTACTTTAGAGATTGATAAGTTAGCAAAAGAAAATAATTGTACAATTACAGGTTCTGGTTATCAAGATGCTTTTTGGGGTAACTTGATTAGTACTTTAGCAGGTACAACGCAAAGAATTACAAAAATTAAAGGAAGTTCTTCTTATAATGTAGAAGATTATGGTATTGCACTTGCAAAGGCACATGGTGCTGGTCTTACTTCAGAAGAGTTTGATAGAGATGTTGCGAGTGTTGATAGAATGAGTGATGAAGAACGTCAAAGTATTATTAATTCTGGTACTTATACACCAAGTTATATGTGGAATGTTAATGGATGGTTATGTGATAAATTACATTTAGATGTGGTTAGTCAAACTCAAAAATGTGTTCCACAATTCAGTGATGAAGATATTCATTCTACAACATTAGATATGGATATTAAAGCAGGAGTTGCGACTGGTATGAGTGCTGTTGTTACAACGACTACTAAACAAGGAATCATTTTAGAGACTGAATGTATTGGTAAAGTTTACAGTAAAGAAGACTGTGATAGAAATGACTGGACAGTTGAGGGAGAACCTAATACTAATTTAGTTATTACTAGACCTTGTACAGTTGAACTTACTTGTTCAGCAATAGTAAATAGAATTCCAGATGTAGTTAAGGCTGAGGCTGGATTTGTACCTACTTCTAGAATGGGTGAAATGAAATATATCGTTAAATAAGGATGAAGTTCATCCTTTTTCTTTTGTTTTTTTTATCTCTATGTTATACTCTTTATAGAGTAAGGAGTTGTGGAGTATGAAAAAAAATTTGGCTTATGCATACTGTGGAATACTAGTTTTAGCCGGATTTCTGGAATTTATTGTAATTGAAGGTGTTGGTGGTATTAATACCTATGAAATTAAAGGAGTTCTTTTTTCTATAATCTTTGCTACATTTATTGTGGCTATGGTTGCAAGAAATGCTAAAAAAGGTTATTATTTTAGTTGTATTGGTGCTCTTGGAGGACATATATATACAGCATATATTGTATATCAAAAAATACTAAAACAATCAAGTTTGAATTTTAGTTTTCAAATTGGATTCTACTTATGGGCTTTAGCGACTGTCTTGTTACTTATTGATTTATTTTTGAAGTTTGAAAAAAGTGATAAGGTTCCAGTTGAAGGAAACAATGTTTTAAATACTGTACTTAATAATTCAGATTTAAGTAATATGAATAACCTTGATGCTAACAATGATAGTGTAAATAATACTGGTGTTGGTAACTATGTATTAGGAACTTACATTTTTGGAGTTAATGGGTATGAGAGTGCTGCGGATAAGGCTTGTGCCTTAATAAATGATGTTAATAATAGATTGTTAACACTATATACAATTAATGCTGATAATACTGGAACCGTTAAATTAGATTTTAGTTATGATTCAGTAATTGAAGTTAAAAGTAAAAAGAAAATTATAATGAATGAAGTTACAGCACAGAAAAAAGATCATACTGTTGAAAATCAATTATTAGGAGTGGCACTACTTGGTGGTCCTCTTGGGGCGATTGTAGGTAGTTCTAAAGTATTTAATGATAACAGTGTTAATACTAAAGTTAATTATAATTCTTCATATGAGTTATCTGTTGAGTATAGGACTGAAAAAGGTAGTAAGATACTTATGATATATTGTAATGAAGAGCCTGATGAGTTTGTTAATAAAGTTAATAGTAGTTTAGGACGTTAAACTTGAATATAAAGTAGATGTAGATAGTGATATGAACCCCGTTTCTTGGACATAAGAGAAACGAGGTTTTTATATGTCAAAATTAACTTACGAAGATAAAATAA
>CAKPMY010000014.1 GCA_934168245.1 uncultured Bacilli bacterium | reverse complement strand
TGTGATAACCATACTGTTTCATCTTCAAGTTTTACATCTATTTTTGTCGTTCCATCATCAGTTTGATAAATTACAATATTATTGTTATTTTCTTCCATTGTTATACCTCCATTTCTATTAGATTTTAAAAGGTGTCAACAAATATAATCATTGTTCACACCTTTATTTTACTACATATTTTTAATTTTTTGTGGACAAGTTATAAAACTCGAACCAAATTAATATTTTTTGAAATTTAGGTTTTCCCTTATTTTATCTTACTTTCCACAGCATTGTTTATACTTTTTTCCCGAACCACATGGACAAGGATCATTACGGCCTATTTTTTTAGATTTTTTAGGAGTTCTTTTGGCTGTATCATCACTTTCGTTAGTGATTTGTTTTTTAGAAACAGCCTTTCTTTCTACATTATGTCTAATTTCTGCTTTTAATAGGAAGATAGTGATATCTTTATCTATTTTTTGTAGCATTGAGTCAAATAACTCAAAGCCTTCCATAGTATAGGCTCTTAAAGGGTCCTCTTGAGCATAACCTCTTAAATGAATACCTTCTCTTAAATGAGACATGGTATTGATATGTTCCATCCAATAATTATCAACAACTTGTAAAGTTATTACTTTTTCAAATTCTTCTGATATTTCTTGTGGAATGTCTTTTATTTTTTCTTCATATTCAGAAATTACTTGTTTAGATATTTTATCAATTACTTCTTCTGGTGTTATTCCTTCGATGTCTTTCTTTTTAATATCTTTTCTTAATAAGTTTTCATTAGCAAAATCAACTATTTCAGTTAAATCAGCATCTGTTAACATACCTTCTGGGGCCAGATGTGAATTAACTAAGTCTTCTACGTGATGTCTAAATGAACTTAATACCATTTCATGAATTGAATCACTATCTAGAATAGTATTTCTTTTCTCATAAATAATTTCTCTTTGATTATTCATTACGTCATCATATTGAAGTAATTGTTTACGAATATCGAAGTTGTTACCTTCAACTCTTTTTTGAGCAGTTCCAATAGATTTAGTAAATGTTTTACTTTGAATTGCTTGATCTCCTAGACCCATGTTCTTCATCATTTCACCAATTCTATCAGATCCAAATCTAACCATTAGGTCATCTTTCATAGAAACAAAGAATTGAGTATAACCTGGGTCACCTTGACGACCAGAACGTCCTCTTAACTGATTATCAATACGACGAGATTCATGACGCTCTGTACCTACTACACATAAGCCACCTAAATTTCTTATTTCATCTGATAATTTAATATCAGTACCACGACCCGCCATATTAGTTGCGATTGTTACTGATTTATTTAGACCAATCTTAGAAATAATTTCTGCTTCACGAGCGTGGTTTTTAGCATTTAATACTTCATGTGGTATTTTAGCCTGTTTTAATAAATTACTGATTAACTCACTAGTTTCAATGGCAATAGTACCAATTAATACTGGTTGTCCTTTTTCATAACGTTCTTTTACGAAGTTGATAATTGCTTTATATTTAGCCTCTTTTGTAGCATAAACTAGGTCTGGAGCATCTATACGAATTACTGGTCTATTAGTTGGTATTTCGATAACATACATATTGTAAATATTTCTAAATTCTTCTTCTTCTGTTTTTGCAGTACCAGTCATACCAGATAGTTTCTTATACATTCTGAATAGGTTTTGGAAGGTTATTGTTGCTAAAGTTTTAGTTTCTTGATTGATTGTTACTCCTTCTTTTGCCTCTATTGCTTGATGAAGTCCATCGGAATAGGCTCTTCCTTTCATTAAACGTCCAGTAAATTGGTCTACAATTACTACTTCGTTATCTTGAACAACATAATCAACATCTCTTTTCATAGAGTAGTTAGCGCGTAAGGCTTGGTTTATGTAATGTAGAAGGCCGGCATTTTCTATTTCATAAAGATTTGATATGTTAAATGTTTTCTCGGCTTTTTCTGAGCCTTGGTCTGTTAAATTAACACTCTTTGTTTTTTCATCATAAATAAAATCTTTTTCGTCCTTTAGACTTTTGGCAAAACGGTCGGCATCAATATATAAATTGGCACTTCTCATTTCACCACCAGAAATAATTAATGGCGTTCTAGCCTCATCAATTAAAACAGAGTCAACTTCATCGATAATAGCAAAATTTAGTTTGCGTTGAACACGGTCCTCTTTGCGAACAACCATGTTATCTCTTAAGTAATCAAAACCAATTTCATTATTTGTTGAGTATAAGATATCGCAGTTATAGGCTTCTTGTTTTTCTTTTGGAGTTAGATCTCTTGTATTTACTCCAACTGTTAATCCTAGAAATTCATGAATTTTACCCATCCAAGCAGCATCACGTGTTGCTAGATATTCATTAACAGTTATAATATGTACACCTTCACCTGTTAAAGCATTTAAGTATGCTGGTAGGACACTGGTTAAAGTTTTACCTTCACCAGTTTTCATTTCGGCTATATTACCATAGTGTATAGCGAGACCACCAAGTATTTGGACGTAGAAGTGTTTTTCACCAATGACACGGAATGCTGCCTCACGAGCAGTGGCAAAGGCTTCTACTAGAATGTCATCTAATGTTTCTCCATCTCTTAGTCTATTTTTAAATTCCTCTGTTTTATTCTGTAATTCTGTATCAGTTAACTTTGAATACTCTTCATCCAAAGCCATTACTTTATCTGCTAATACAGTAAATCTTTTCATTTCTTTGTATTCGTGATCGAATAATCTCCTCAATAGGTTCATTCTATCAACTCCTTCAAGTATTTATTTTATCAAAAAAAAATGAAGAAAGAAAGTAATATACTTATTTTCCCTTCATTTTCTTTCATTTTGACCGAATCTATTCTGATTCGATTATTCCATAATTTCCATCTTTTCTTTTATATAAGACCGCACATTTTCCAGTTTCACTATCTTTATACATATAGAATTCATGACCTAGTAGTTCCATTTGAAGGATTGCCTCTTCTTCATTCATTGGCTTTACTTCAACAGATTTTCTTTTTACTACCTTTCTTTCATCATGGTCTTTTTCTATTTCTTGTTCTATTACACTAATATCAAAATCAAAGTTAGTTTTAACTTGTTTTGACATCATTCTAGTTTTATTCTTTCTAATTTGTCTTTCTAAGGTATCTAGAGCCTTGTCAACTGCGGCATAAAAGTCATCTTTAGTTTCCTCTGCTCTTACGATATAAGTTTTTAACGGAATAGTTATTTCTACTCGTTGCTCATGATTCTTTACTTTTACTATAACATTGGCACGAATTTCATCGCTATTTTTTAGATACTTTTCTAGTTTTCCTAACTTTTCCTCAATATAGTTTTGCATAGAATCTGTGATTTTTAATTTGTCTCCACGTATAATTATTTCCATATTCATTCCTCCTTATAATTAGATTATAGCATATTAGAGGGAAAAAAGCTACTACTTTTCAGTAGTAGCTTCTTTTACTAGTCTTACGTTTATTGCTTGATAACCTTTGCTGGTTTCAACTAACTTAAACTCTACTAGTTGGCCTTCAGATAATGTTTTATATCCATCAATTTCGATTGCTGAATAATGAACAAAAATATCTTCGTTTTCTTTGAATTCAATAAAGCCATAACCCTTTTCATTATTGAACCATTTTACACGACCAATCATCATACCTCTAGCACCTCACTTTTCTACCATTGTCTTGTGGTGTTTTCATTCTAGCAAACTTTATGGCCTTTTGAACTTTTTATCCGTAACTTGTATGTCTATGGCCGTGAATTGTATGAAATACCCCATATTTCGACAAAATTCGATATTTTTTTATAGTGTGACACAAATTATAGATTAAAAATTTTTTTTTAAATTTTTAATCTATAATGTAGGTGTGAGGTGAAAAATGAAAAGTGCATTCTTAAACTCGTCAGTTAAGTTCATAAAAAACTATAAGGACTACTCAGAACATGATATAGAAAAATTACGCTATGGTTTAGAGGGAATATACTTGACAGTTCAAAAGTTAGTAGTAATTACAATTATATCCATAATACTTGGAATATTTAAAGAAGTTGCAATTACATTATTACTTTTTAACATTATTAGATTTACAGGTTTTGGCTTTCATGCTGAAACGAGTATGCAGTGTTTGTTTATGTCATTATCGCAGTTTGTTATTTTACCATACATTTTAATTTCAATAGCAATCCCAAAAACTATTTGTTTAATTATTTGCTTGATGTGTATTGTAAGTTATATATTGTTTGCTCCGGCAGATACCATTAAGAGACCTCTTCCTAATATGAAGAAGAGAAAAATAAGAAAATTGTCTACCGTTTTAATAGGAATTATTTATACTTCATTAATCATGATATTTTTTAACACGTTTATTACTCCGTTATTACTAGGTGCTCTTATTATAGAGGCTGTTGTTATTAACCCTTTGATTTATATGATGTTCAAGCAACCATATAATAATTATAAAACCTTTACTAAGGCTTAAAATATTATATATTTTGGCATAAATCTAAAAAAAGGAGGATACGTATTTTGAGAAAAATTGCTGGATTATTGGCTGCTATCGCTATGATGGCTACTGGTGCTGCTAGTTTGGGATGTATTTGGGTTACAGTAGATGAACCAAAAGCATCAAATGAATTATGTGATTAATGGGTTGTAGAAGAAAAGATGCTCTATTTATTTAGTAGCATCTTTTTTTGTGATTATTAATTGTTGAATATAATATTTATCAATCACTTCTTGTTTACCGGATAACCATGGATTTTCAGAGATTAGTTTGGATGCAAAATATAAGCCATTTCCATGACCAGCACCTTTAGAAGATACTCCTTTCTTATTCCTATCTTCAAAGTTCTTAGGTTTCTTAAATGTATTAGAAAATACAAATGTTACATGGTCTTTTATCTCATATACTTCTACTAGTACTTTTTTCTTTTTTGTTTCTCTCGCTGCTTCAATTGCATTATCAAAGTATATACCAATTAATCTACATAATGTTTTTATATCTTTTTCAGGAAGTTTTTCTAATATTGAATGAACTTCTAGGCTGACATCTACCTCTAAATCGATTTTATTCTTTTGAGCAATTGCGGCTTTATAGTACATCAAACCTTTGATTCCGCCTTTTGGTAACATTTTTAGTTGATGAACAACTGCACCTTCTATATTAATGTTATCTTCTAATATTTCATCTATTTTATCTTTTACTTTCTTTTCTGTCGTTAAACAGCGAAGAACAGCAAGTTGATTTTTATATTCGTGTCTATTTATTTGTTCTTTTTCTATCCAATCCTCAAAGTTTTGAACGTAGGTAAATAAGTTTTCATACTCCACATTTAATCTATCATAACTATTTCTACTTTTTATGAATAAATACATTAAAATAAAGAAAATTAGCATTATTACTATGTTTATAAAATAATCTCCATTCAAACCTAATGCTTCAGTTGTATTCTGTGATAATGAACTTAAACCAATGATTAATAAAACTATAAAAAATGTATTTGAAACAGATTTCTTTTTAGAAATGTTATTATAAAAGTTTTTTAGTTGCCTTAGGATAAATTTTATCTTTAGTGTAACTATTCCAAATGCAGCCACCAATATGTTAGCAAGTATATATAAATATCCAGTAGTTCTTATTTGTTTTATTGTAAAAAATAGTCTTAATATTAAACCACTTATTAAATCCCCAAATATAGTAAGAACCATCAAAATTCCACAAGCTATAAAAGATTCTTCAATACTAATTTCAAACATTTCCTTATATATAATTATTTGAAGTGCAAAAATTGCGATTGTTCCTATTCCTGCATATTCTTTCTTTGATATAAGTACAGTTGCTAAACATAGCAGTATAATTCCAGCAATTGTTCTTATACTAAATATTTTTACCTCCTTATTAGTTATCTTTTTTAATACAATTATTCCAAACATTGACATTATCAATGCACAAATTATTTTAGCACAAACCTCTAACATGTCTCTCTAACTCCTTTCTTTTTTCTCTTGGTATTGAGTTTAATGTTACACCATTTTTAAATGTGACAATATTGTCTTTATAATTATAGAATTCTACTTGTTCTAGATTTACAAATACACTTCTACTACATTTTAAGAATCTTTTATCTAGACTTTTTGATACATTTTCCAGACTACCTTGAATATAGTAATCTCCATGTACAGTTTTAATCATACTTCTTTTTGAATCTGCTTCTTTTTCGATATATAAAATATTTCTTAAATCAATATTATATGAAGTATTGCGATAATTATATTTTATACATTTATATTTCTTATTGTAATTCTTCATACATATTTGAAGGTCTTCGTAGAGTTTAACTTCAAAGTCTTCTAATTTATTAATAAAGTCTACTAACATTAATCTTTTACTTAAGGCTTCATATTTGTATTCTGAATAGGCTGAGATTATCATAATCATTGATACCCAGTCATCAAACTCTTCTCTTATCTTTCTAGCAGCATCTATTCCAGAACCTTTTGCTGTTTTTATATCTAATAAATATATTTTGTATTCTTTGGTACCTTTTACAAATTCTTCCCATTCTTTTGTATATCCAGTAAACCTCCAAATTTTATATTCATCGTCATTATTCATCATAAACTTATCTATTACGTCCATGTATTTTTTGGCAAGTACTTCTTCATCTTCGCATATTATAAAATTAATCATATATACTTCCTTTTTCCATATTTTTCCAGTTTAGTTGGGTAAATTAAAAAGAGTACTTTACTTAGTACTCTCTTTTGTATCTTTTTTCTTTTTGGTCTTCGTTTTGTTTGTTAATCCTAGTTTGGATTCAATTTTTCTTGTTATTTGGGGACTTTTATCTGAAATAATTGTTGTATGAAACACAAACCATAATACAAGTATTAATATTATTATATACACTATTTTTCCAGCAATTGGATCCTTAAGTGTATATAGTATTGAGGCAGCCGCAAAGAGCATATCTATGCCATAAATTATTAATACTGTTGTTTTTTGTGAAAAGTTCATACCTAATAATTGATGGTGAAGATGTTCCTTGTCTGCCTGAAACGGTGGTTGTTTTCGTAACAATCTTCTTATGATAGCAAATAGAGTATCTAGTATTGGAATTCCTAATATAGTAACTGGTACAAAGAAGGAAATCAGTGCCGGGCCTTTAAATTCTAAAAGTGTTATGACACTAATTATAAATCCCATAAATGTAGCACAATCTCCGGCAAATATTTTTGCTGGATAGAAGTTGTGCAGTAGGAAGCCCAGAGTTGAGCCTAACATTATAAATGTTAAAATCATTACTAAACTTCCATATCTTCCTTGGAAAAATCCAATTATACCAATTGTTAAATAAAATATACTACATATTCCACCGGACAGGCCATCAAGTCCATCTATTAAATTTATTATATTAGTACAAGCAATTATAAAAAATATTGTTAAAGGATATTTTAAAATTCCAAAGTCAAAGTAAAAGCCAAAGGCTGTAATATTATCTAGGCATATGCCACCATAGAAGGTTATTACAAGGGCCGCGGCTATATGTCCTAACAGTTTTTGATAGGCCTTTATTGGTTTTAGGTCATCTACTATTCCTGTTAAAATTATTATAAAACTTCCGATTAAAATTGAATTCATTCGAATACTTTGTTCTCCAAACAGCATATATCCGAATAAGAACGCTAAAAATATTCCAACCCCACCAAGTTTGGGCGTGGTTTTTTTATGAATATGTCTATTCCCCTCGTCGTTTCTTGGAACATCAACGGCTCCAATATGTACGGCAACTTTTTCCATTAATATCATTATTATGGCCGAAAAGAGGAACGTTACTAGTACCATTTTACTGGCCGCCAGAATTTGTGCTTTCATATATTTCACTTCTTTCCTATTTAATTATACCAAATTTGAGATTTTTGGCAAGAATATTCCAAAAGAAAACCAACTTATTGTTGGTCATTTAAACTTTTTATATTATTTAAAAGAATACCGGTTCCTTCTACTACACATGTTAGAGGAGACTCGGCTATTAAAATTGATACTTTTAATTCTTGTTCTAATACATTTAAAAGTCCTTTTAACATGGTTCCTCCGCCAGTTAGAACAATACCTTTTTCCACAATATCTGCGGATAACTCTGGGTCTGCTTGTTCTAAAACTTGGATTGTTTCTTTTACGATTTTATCAACACTCTCTTTTAGGGCTTCAGTTGTTTCATCTTGAGTAATTTCAATAGATGATGGAAGACCAGTTATCAAACTGCGACCTTTTACTTCTCTTTTTAATTTACGACTTGGTTTATAGACAGTTGAAAAGTTTATTTTTATATCTTCAGCTGTTTTTTCACCTATTAGCAACTTATATTTATCCTTTATATAATTAATTATATCTTGATCAAAAGTATTTCCTGCTACCTTGATAGAAGAAGAAATTACAATACCATTTAGAGATAAAATAGCAATATCTGTTGTGCCTCCTCCAATATCGATAACCATATTGGCAACGGGTTCGGATATATCCATACCGGCTCCGATAGCGGCTACTTTTGGCTCTTCTTCGATGTAGACTTTTCTTGCTCCAGTTTGTTCGGCTGCTTCTCTTATAGCATTCTTTTCTACTTGAGTAATATTAGTAGGACAACATATTAAAATTCTTGGTCTTGAAAAAAGATTTTTAACCTTTATCTTTTTAATAAACTCATTTAACATTATTTCAGTTATTTCAAAGTCGGCTATTACTCCATCTTTCATAGGCTTTATGGCTTTTATTTTACCTGGAGTTCTACCTAGCATTTCCTTGGCTTCACTACCGACGGCTACTACTTTCTTAGTTTCATTTTCAACAGCAACAATACTTGGTTCATCTAAAACTATGCCTTCTCCTTTTACATAGATTAAAACATTAGCTGTTCCTAAATCGATACCTATATCTTTTGATAACACTAAATCACATCCTTTCCTATATTCATTTATAATATATTATTCTTTAGTAATATTTATTAAAAAAAGAGTAATTAGTATTACTCTTCTGGTTTTGACAAGTCTTTATCTAAGTAAAGCATAGGATCTACTACTTGACCATTTGCATATAGTTCGAAGTGTAAGTGATTTCCCATTTCTTTATCTAATTCATTAGTTCCTGATTTACCAATTGTTTGTCCTTGACTAATACTATCTCCTTTTTTTACGGATACTTCACTTAAACTTTGGTATACTGATACGTATCCGTTATCATGCTTGATTTGTACTGTTTTACCTAGGCTTTCATTGTCACTTACATCAGCAACTGTTCCAGGTAAAATAGATACTACATCAAATACATTTTGACTAATAAAGTCAATACCAGAATTTTGTAAGTAAGTATTCTCATGATAAATAATTGACTTTTCTTGTTGTTCCTTTGTACCTTTATAATCATAGAAGTATTTTCCAACTGTTACACTTTCATCTGTATAAGGTTTAATAACTTTTACTGTTGTGTTGATAACAGGGATATTATCATTTACGACTGTTCCTGTTACAAAGTCAACATTTTCTAATGGTTCATCTTTCTTTCCAGATTCTTTCATACTTACAATACTAATAAATGTACCTAACATGATTAAGAATATTGCGATACTTGGTATTACGAAGGACTTTAATTTTCTCTTTGTCATTTTTTTCACCTCATTATAAGTTTTGACAAAAAAAAAAGATTTATACTTCTTTTAAAAAATTTTTCCAGAAGTAAATAAATCCATTATAAAATTCGTAACTAAGTATATCATTGATATGCCTAATAAAAAGTAAAAGACACGTGCTTGTAGTACTTTATTTTTTTTGAAAATTTGATTTATATTTACAGAGTCTAGTGCCCAAACAACTAGTATTGTTACAGCTACATATAGAAAGAATTTGCCAGACATTAGTTATTTTCCTCGTATGCTGTTATTTTGTCTATTCTTCTTTGATGTTTTTCTAAATTAGAAAACTCTGTTGTAATAAATGTTTTTACTATTGCTAGAGCATCTTCAAAAGATGTTTTTTCTCCAAAAGCAACTATATTTGAATTATTATCAATCCTTGTTACTTCTGCTTCTTCTTTAGTAGTTACTTTAGCACAACGAATTCCTTTTACTTTATTGCAGGCAATACTAATACCAATTCCGGAACCACATATAGCAACTCCAAAGTCAACATTTTTTTTCACAACGTTTTTGCCTAGTAAAAAGGCATAATCTGGATAATCAGTTGATTCTTCGGAGTAAGTTCCATAATCTATTATTTCATAATTTTCTTTTTTTAATTCAGATATTAGTTTTTCTTTTAAAGCATAGCCTCTATGATCAGATGCAAAACCTATTTTCATTTTATTCCTCCTTGTAAATAATCTTTTTATTTTGACTATTTATGTATGCTTTAATTATAACACGGATATTGTTAAACATAAACATTTCAATAAAAAATAAAAAAACTGCGATTAAGCAGCTTTATTTTGATCTAGGCCATATTTTCTATTGAATTTATCAACTCTACCAGCACGAGATGCTCTACTTTGTTTTCCAGTATAGAATGGATGACATTTAGAACAAACTTCAACAGAGATTTCAGGTTTAGTTGATTTAACTGTAAAAGTTTCTCCACAAGCACAAGTTACTGTACAATCCATCATTTCTGGATGTATATCCTTTTTCATATTCTTCTCTCCTTCCGCCATGACAACATTAGTCATAGTAATTAAATGCGTTATTAGTATATCAGTTATTTCTAGACTTTTCAAGTTTTTTTGATGTTTTTAAGACTATTTGTCTTGATATTGCTTCATATCCTTTATTATTTGGGTAAATACTTTGACTTCTAGAACGATAGGATTTATTAGATTCGAAGAGACTGTAGGTATCTATATAGATAACATCTTTATCATTTCTATAGATATTATTTAATTTTCTAATACCTTTATTTAGATAAGTATTAGCATTTACACTGTAGTAACCAACTACACATATGTCATATTGATAGTGCTTTTTTATTTCTCGGATTAGTTTTTTATAGTCTTTTTCAATATTAGAAATTATTTTATCAATAGTTGAATCAGTTAGTTCTTCACTTAGGCTCATTTGATAGATAAGATCATTTAAACCGATTGAGAGAGTTAGAATAGTACTTTCTCTTAGAGTTTGTTTTAAGTTGTATTCTTGGTCATGTAAAACTATTTTTTTATTTATAGAAATACTGTCTAGTAGAGAATTAATAGTCATTGTTTCTGTTGAGAAGGACTTTATATATCTATTAAGATAATCATTAGTACTTAAGTAATCTTTATAATAATCACTATAGCCATAATCTATTTGGCCATAAGAGTTTTTGCCTAGAGCATAACCATCTCCTAGAGAAATATAGTTTTGATTATTTTTATTGTTTAGTTTGAAAATTAGAAATATTAATAAGATAACAATTATGGTAATTATAAGTTTATAGTGTTTTTTTATAAATTTCATAAGTACCTCCAAAATAAAAAGAAATATAACTATTAAATTATATTTCTTTTATTCTTATTTTAGCACCTACTTCTGATAACTTTTCGACTATATCTTCATAACCTCTAAGTATATGTTCAGCATTAGTTATAACTGTTTTGCCTTCGGCTTTAAGACCTGCCGCTACCATGGCTGCTCCAGCTCTTAGGTCAGTTGCAACTACTTGAGTTCCAGTTAACTTAGTTGGGCCAATTATAGTTGCTGTTTGGTTTTTTACGGTAACATCAGCACCTAATTCTCTTAAATAAGGAATATGCATAAATCTGTTTTCCCAAATAGTTTCTATTACTTTTGATTTGCCAGATGACTGGGTTAATAGCACGGAGAATGGTTGTTGCAAGTCAGTTGGGAAACCTGGATAAACAGCAGTTTTTATAGTTGTTGATTTATAAGTATCTTGACTATTTATTATAACGTAATCTGAACCTAGTTCTAGGTTTACTCCAATTTCTTCTAGTTTAGATATTAGAGCATCTAGATGTTCTGGAATGATATTAGTTACTTTTAATGGAGCACCATTTAGGGCACCAATAATAATATAAGTTCCGGCTTCAATTCTATCTGGTATTACTTCATGAAAGCATTGATGTAGGTAATCTACTCCTTCTATTTTTATTGTAGAAGTTCCAGCTCCTGTTATTTTTGCTCCCATATTATTTAAGAAAGTAGCAACATTTACTATTTCTGGTTCTTTAGCAGCATTGTCAATGACAGTTGTTCCTTTGGCTTTTACGGCTGCTAACATGATATTTATAGTTGCTCCTACTGAAGCAATGTCTAGATAAATATTAGCACCTTTTAGTTCATCGGCTACGACTGTATATTTGTTTTTGTCTACAATTACTTTGGCACCTAAGGCTTCAAATCCTTTTAAATGTAGATCGATTGGTCTTGCTCCTATCGAACAACCACCTGGGAAATACATAACTGCTTTACCGTACTTACTTAATAACGCACCCATAAAATAATATGAAGCTCTTAATTTTTTAGAGTACTTTTCAGCTATTTCGATATTTTCCATTTCTTTTGGATCAATAATTATACTTTCACTGGCTCTTTTGATACTGACATTTAAACTTTTTAAGATGTCACATAAGGCTTCAGTATCAGTTATTTCTGGGACATTACAAATAGTTACTTCTTCATCCGTTAGAATTGCGGCTGGTATTAAGGCAACTGTTGCGTTTTTCGCTCCGGATACTCTTATGGACCCTGTTAATTTATGTCCTCCGTCTATTTCAATTATTTTCATTCTACACCTCCATCTACCTAATATATATTATAACTTTGTTCCAAATAAGGTTACTATTTCTCGTACTCTTTGTTTCATTGCAGGCTCACCTGCTCCGATTATTTTTCTTGGATCATAAACAGTTTCATTATCAAGTAGATATTTTCTTACTTCTTTACTCCATACTGCTTGTAAATCAGTATTTATATTTATTTTAGATATTCCTGATTGAATGGCTTTTTGAATTTTGTCATTAGGAATACCAGTTCCACCATGTAATACTAGAGGAATTGGTAAGGCTTCATTTATTTTTTGCATAGTTTCAAAGTCTAGGTTAGGCTCTCCTTTGTAGAAACCATGAACACTACCTAAGGCTGGGGCTAGAGAGTCTATGTTAGTATTTTCATATAACTCTAGACAATCCTCTAAAGTAGCATTAGTAGAACTAGAGACTACGTCTTCTGTTTTTCCTATATGACCAACTTCGGCTTCGACACTTATTCCTTTTGCATGAGCATATTCTACTACTTCTTTAGTTATTTTTATATTTTCAGATAGTTCATGTTTGGAAGCATCTATCATTACTGATGAAAATCCAGCGTCGATTGCTTGTTTACAACTTTCCAAACTACTTCCATGGTCTAAATGTAGACAAACAGGAATAGTTATATTTAATGTTTTAATTAAAGCAGTTACCATGTTAGTTACTACTAAGTAGCCACCCATGTATTTAGCGGCAGATTCGCTTACTCCTAAAATTACAGGAATATTTAATTCATTACATTCTTCTAATATGTATTTTGTCCATTCTAAATTATTAATATTGAAATGTGGTACAGCATAATGATTTTCTTTGGCTTTTTGTAACATCTCAATAAAATTTGATAACATTATAATCACCCAATTAAATCATAAGAAAATTAAATTCTTTTGTCAATAATTTGAGACTATTATTAAGTAAATACACGTAAATCAGCCTAGAAAAATGTATTTTAGGGCTAGTAAGACTAAAATTATAATTCCAAAATAAGTGGCTTTTTTTTCTAGTTTTTGGGAGAGATATTTACCTAGGAGTAAACCAAGTAAAGTAAAGGTTGCACTTACTATGGAGAAGATTATAAAGGCAACTGACGTATAATTTTTTGTTATACCTAGGGCTATTCCTACGGAGAAACTATCAATACTTACGGTAAGAGAAAAGAAAAGTATGGAGAGAAAGTTTGTAATCATACCTTTTTTTTCTTCATCGATTGAGGTATACATTTCAGCGGCTAGGATTAAAAAAATTAGACCAACTATAATGTTTGAACCATTAATAATAAAGTTTAATTTTTCACCAATTATAGTACCAAGAAGAGGCATTATGTAGTGAAAAAGGCCGACAAAAATACTTAAAAGTAATTCTTTTTTTAAACTTATTTTATTAGTACCATAGGCTATTGCTAAAGAAAAGGCATCCATACTTAGGCCTAGGGCAATAAAAAAATATATAAGGAGTTGTTGCATTATATCACCTTATATATTTTATTCTTTTGTGTCTTAAAAATACTTGTCTATGATTTCTTTTATGAAGGATGTGTATTCTACTTCGTCTGTTTCTGTATCTTCTGCTTCTAAAAGACATAGTGGAGGAAATAAGACACACCAGAAGTTATCACCTAAGCCATCTCCTAGAGTTATAACTAAAGATTCGTAATCTCCTTCTTGATAAATTACTCCTTTATACTCTTTTTCTGGGAAGTGATTAGTACCATAATTAATATTATAGGTGTTATTGTACGATTCATTTTCTATGGTCTTTTCAATTACTTTATCAAAGTTGTGAATATTTTCTTGAATTATTTTTCTTGATGAAGAGATGTCTTTGGAATAAGTATTTATATGTCTTATTTCACTATATAGATTTTTTACAAGAGTCTTTTTTACATCTTGGTCATGTTCGGTATTACTATTAGCAATCACTCTAAATCTGATTGAGTTGGTTGGAACTACGACGTTTTCCTTTTTAGTTATGGTTAGGGCTAGGACTATTATTGATAAAATTATTAAGAGTTTTTTCATATAAAAACCTCACTTTCATTTTAATAGTGAGGTTTTAGTTAATATTTTATTCAAGATTTTTAAAAATAAATAACATTCTATCTCTTTCGGATAAATCTTTATAGACTTCTACTTTGGTATTTGGTAAGTATTCTTTCACTAAATCTTTAATAGCATCTCCTTGTGTCATACCTATTTCAAAAGCAATTAGACATCTTTCTTTAGTATGGTGAAGAATATCTTGCAGTATTTTTTTATAGCAATCCAAGCCATCTTTACCAGCATATAGAGCTAGACTTGGTTCATTATTTTTAACTATTTCTTCTATTTCTTCATCTGTTTTTATATATGGGGGATTACTAATAATTATATCGTACTGCTTTTCCACATTTTTAAACATGTCACTTTCAATTAGAGTGGCTTTAGAATTTAGTTTTACACAGTTTTTGTGGGTAACTTCTAGAGCTTTTTTACTTATATCGACTAAATCCACAGAATTTGTGGAAAGTTTTTTTTCTAGAGTTAGACCTATTACACCTGAACCTGTTCCTAAATCAATTATATCCACAGGAGTTGTGAAAAACTTTTTAGCAAACTCAATGGTCTTTTCAACTAACTCTTCAGTTTCATATCTTGGTATTAGGACATTTTCATTTATTTCGAAGGTATTGCCATAAAAGTTAACATAACCCATTACATACTGTAGAGGTTTACCTTCTTCTAAGGCTTTTACGTAGGCTTTATAAGTTTCAACAGTTTTGTCATCTACTTCTAAATTTAAATAATTTAGTAGTTCTAGGGGATTTTTATTTAGAAGTTCGGCTAAAAGTATTTTGGCATGGTTGGAATGAATGTGTTGTTTAGCAAAAAACAGAAGATTTTCGACTGTCATTATTCTTCTGTTTCTCCTTTTAATTTTCGTTTTTGATCTTCTTGGATTAAAGCATTTATAATATCATCTAAATCTCCATCCATTACTCTATCTAAGTTTTTAGTAGTATAACCGATGCGATGATCTGTAACACGATTTTGTGGATAGTTATATGTTCTTATCTTCTCAGCACGATCTCCTGTACCAATTTTACTACGTCTAGCAGTACCTGCTTCTTCTAATTTCTTTTGTTGCTCCAACTCATAAAGCCTTGATTTTAATACTTTTAGGGCTTGTTCTTTATTTTGAATTTGACTACGTTCATTTTGACATGTAACAACGGTATTTGTTGGTAAATGGGTAATTCTAACAGCTGAGTCTGTTGTATTAACTCCTTGTCCACCACAACCTGATGAACGATAAATGTCAATTCTTAAGTCATTGGGATTGATTTCAATATCAATATCTTCATCTACTTCTGGCATAACTAGAACTGTTGCGGTTGATGTTTGTAATCTACCATTTGATTCTGTTACTGGTACTCGTTGTACTCTATGTGAGCCTGATTCATATTTTAAAATTGAATAAGCATTTTTACCTTTAATGATTAATTCTATTTGGCTGAATCCTCCAGCAGTTCCATCTACAGAGTTATATACTTGGTATGTGAAACCTTTCTTTTCAGCATATCTAGTATACATTCTAAATAAGTCTCCAGCAAAGATGTTAGCCTCATCTCCACCTGCTGCTCCTCTTATTTCCATAACAACGTTCTTGTCATCATCTGGATCTTTTGGAATTAGTAGGATTTCTAGTTCTCCGTCTAAAGTTTCTTTTTCTTCTTCTAAAGCCTTTAATTCTTCTTTTGCCATTTCTCCTATTTCAGGATCTTTTAACATTTCTTTGGCTTGTTCAATACCTTCTAATACCTTTTTATACTTCTTGTAACAATTAACGATATCTTCAATATTAGACATCTCTTTAGAATATTCTCTTGTCTTTTTGATATCACTAAGTACTTCTGGTTTAGTTAATTCATTTTCAAGGTATTGATACTTTTCTAATGTTGCTTCTAAACGTTCAATCATGTTTTTCACCCTTTCTCGGTCATTTCATTGGTATTATAGCATACTTCCTCTGAAAAAAAAACTAGATATTATTGTTCTAGTTCTAATTCATCTTCATCGATTATTACTAAATCTTTTAATTCTTCATTAGTATCATCGTATGAATCATCGTCATCTGTGTCATCGTATGAATCTTCATCATCGTTTTCTTCATCAAGGTTATCTAGTTCTTCTTTATTTTCATCTAATTCTTCATCGTCTTCATCTGTTACTTTAACAACTTTATCTGATGTATGACGACTACGTAAATCCCAGCTACCATCTTCTAATAAGATAAATCTCTTATCTGTTGCTAGAGCGGTATAGTAATCTGCTATCTTATCTTCAAATGTTTTTTCTGGTAGTTCTAGTAATTTGATAATCTTTTTAAATAAGTCAGCCGTTTTCATTGGCTTTTTACTTTCTTCTAAAATTAAATTTGTAATATCCTTGTTAGATAATAATTCAAGTTCATCCTTTGTCATTTTTTTAATGCTCATATGGACCTCCTATATTCAAAACATTATATGTATAATTTCAGTTTTTGACTGGGTAATAAAATTACCAATAAACTTATAACATATATCTTTATCAATTACAACACTTTTTTACATTTTTTCTGGTACTGGTATTCCTAATACATCTAATAACATCATGTTTATATTGTAGACAATATTTGTTAATACTAACCAAGATTCACGTTTTTCTAAATCTTCTTCAGTAATTATTTTATTTTCTGAATAGAATTTATTGTATAGAGATGTTAATTTGTAAATATATTCTGCTATATCATTTAGTGATTTTGAATCTAAGGCTTTGTTTAAGATATTTGGTAAGTTTAGAATTGTTAGGACAATATCTTTTTCGGTCTTTGTTGAAACTACTTTTGATGTGTTTTGAGTTAATTCTTTAGCTTTTGCTAGAAGAGACTTCATTCTTATTGTTGAATATAGTAGATATGGACCAGTTTTTCCTTCTAAGTCAGCAAATTTTTCTAGTTCAAAAATGTAGTCTGTACCACGATATGGGATAAAGTCTGCATATTTTAAAGTTGCGATTGCAACTGTTCTTGCTACTTTGTCTTTTTCTTCTTCACTTACAGTATCTTTGTTAATTCTTTTTAGAGTTTCTTCATTTACTAAGTCAATTAGACCTTTTAGAGACATTACTCCACCATCTCTTGTTTTAAATGGTTTTCCGTCTGATCCATTCATAGTACCAAAACCAAACCAATCTAGTTTTTGATCTTCGTCAACTAAATGGGCTTTACGAGCAGATCTAAATACTTGAGTAAAGTGTAACTCTTGACGAGCATCTGTACAATACCAGATTTCATCTGGATGATATTGTTTTTGTCTTTGTAGAATGGTTGCTAAATCTGTAGTAGCATAAGAAATTGTACCATTAGATTTTAAGAATAATAATGGTGGCATTGGTGCTTTATCTGTATCTTCTTTTACATCTACTATTTTGGCTCCATTACTGTCTTCTAGTAAGTTTTCTTTTTCAAATATTTCTTTTAATTCATCAAAGTATTCAGCAGCATCACTTTCACCTAGCCATAATTCGAAATGAACATTTAATTCATCGTAAACCTTTTTAATATCGGCTTTTGATATTTCTATTACTTTCTTCCATAAATCATAGTAGCCACGAACATGACTTTGAATTTTAGCAGTTACGTCACGGGCTTCTTCTAAGTATGCTTCATCATCTTTGGCTTTTTGTGAGGCTTCTGGGTAGATTTTTTCTAAGTCTTCATTAGTGATTGGTAATTCTACTTCACTATAGTCACCAGTATATGACTCATCAAAATATGGTAAGTCTGGGTAGCGTTTCTTTATTTCTAAAACGACAAAACCTAAAGGTCTACCATAGTCACCTAGATGAGCATCTCCTATAACACTATAACCAAGTAAGGTTGCTAGTCTTTTGATTGCCTCACCAATATTAGCACTTCTTAAGTGACCAACATGTAGAGCTTTAGCAACGTTTGCTCCACCATAGTCAAGAATTATATTCTTAGGCTCTCTTTTATCGATAATTGTATTAATATCATTATTAATCATATTTAGTATTTCTACTAAGTATTCATCCTTTAGAGAAATATTAATAAAACCAGGTCCTGCTACATTGATATTAGTAAATTTAGGACTCTTTTCTAATTCATTTTTAATATCTTCTGCTATTTGATGAGGATTTTTATGATAAGTTTTTGCTAAAGACATAGCATCATTAATTTGATAATCACCTAAGTCTACTCTAGATGATGGTTGTAATGAAAAGTTTTCTATTTCATAGCCGGCATTTTTTATAATTCCTTGTATTTCTTTTTCTAGATTTGTAATTATACTCATTTTATCACCTCTAATTTATATCCTATTTCTTCGCCTTCGACTAGAAAAATTAAATCTAAATTATTTTCTAATACTTCATATTTTTGTGTGGCAATATTTAAGTTTAAATAACGTTTTAAGGACTTTACTTCAATACTACCAATAGTTTCTTTTTCCAAATTAAATTCATAAACCATTTCTAAGTCCTTGTTTTTCCTAATAAGTAAATTATTTGAGTAATCAAAGATAACTTTAGTCTTTTTAGGATCAGGTTCATTATATATTATTTTATCTTTTTTTAATAGAGCATTTATCTCATAATTGTTTTCTTGACCATTAGAAATAGTTGTTACTTTTACTCGTATTTTAGGCATAAATCACCACCACAAATTTATAGATTAGATTATAACACAAAACATTAAAATTTAATACATATTTTGACTTTTAAAAAATAATACTAATAAGGAAAGGAGAAATTTAGTATGCGTAAAAAGATTTTTAAATTATTAAGACTTAATTTTCTTCTACTTATATTATTATGTGGAGGAATATTTATTTATATTAAAACTTCTCCTAAACCAGAAATATATAGTGCTAATAACTTAGTACTTTATGATTCGGAAGAAAATGTTTTTTTCCAGGGAAATGAGTCTAAGGAATGGATTAGTTTAGATGAGATATCTGATTATTTGATTAAGGCTACCATATATACGGAAGATAAGAATTTTTATAAGCATTTTGGGTTTGATTTTTTTAGAATTTTAAAGGCTAGTTATATAAATATTACATCTGGTAAGACTATGCAAGGGGCTTCTACTATTACACAGCAATATGCTAAGAATTTGTTTTTAGACTTTGATAAGACGTGGAAGAGAAAATGGGATGAGATGTGGTATACCATGAAGATAGAGGCTAATTATTCAAAAGATGAAATATTAGAAGGGTACTTAAATACTATTAATTATGGTCATGGAATGTATGGGATAGAAAATGCTAGTAAGTTTTATTTTAATAAGTCGGCAAAAGATTTGGACTTGGCTGAGGCTAGTATTTTGACTGGTATACCTAAGTCACCAGCAAATTATTCGCCCATTGTTAATTTAGATTTGGCTAAGAAAAGACAGTTAACTATACTGGAGTTGATGGTAAAAAATAAAGTTATTACTGAAGAGGAGAAAAATGAAGCCTATAATGAGGAGCTAGTTTTTTCAGGGGTAGATAATAATGAAGAACTTAGTACGATTATGTATTATCAAGATGCTGTATTAAAAGAGTTAAAAGATATAGATTCTATTCCTTTATCTTATAGTGATAGTAAGGGTCTTAAAATTTATACTAATTTAGATATTAGAGCACAACAGAGTTTAGAGAAAAATATAGAAGAAACTCTTCCGGAGAAGTCTAAGATTGAGACTTCTGCTGTTATGATGAATCCTAATACTGGTGGAATTATTGCTTTAGTTGGAGGAAGAGATTATAATAAGTCTTCATATAATAGAGCGATTGAATCTAGAAGACAGGTTGGTTCTACTATGAAACCATATTTATACTACGCTGCTTTAGAAAATGGTTTTACTTCTAGTTCGGCTTTTACTAGTGAAAAGACTACTTTTACTTTTAATAATCAAGATGATTATGCTCCTAATAATTATAATAATACGTACGGGAATAAACCTATTTCGATGGGGACTGCTATTGCCTATTCTGAGAATATATATGCAGTTAAGACACATTTATTTTTAGGAGGAGATGCTTTAATAAATGTAGCAAGAAGAGTTGGAATAACGGCTAAACTTGAGAATGTACCATCTCTACCACTTGGAACTAATGAAATTAGTATTATTGAGATGGCTGCAGGATACTCGGCTTTTGCTAATTTAGGATATAAAGTAAAGCCTCATTTAATTGAAAAGGTCGTTGATGCGAAGGGAAATGTTTTGTATGAGGCAGATGATAGTAAGGAACTAGTTCTTAATTCTAGTATCGTTTTTATTCTTAATAATTTGTTAACAGCTACGTATGATCCAGATTATATTGATTATAATTACCCTACTGCTATAACTCTTGCTTCTAAACTTACTCATAAATATGGATTAAAGTCTGGTACTACTAATTCTGATAACTGGAATATTGGTTTTAATAGGGATATTGTTACCGCTGTTTGGATTGGCTATGATGATAATAAGGCTCTTAGTACGTCTGAATATAAGTATGCACAAAATATTTGGTTTAAGACTACTGAGGCTTATGAGGCCGGTAAACCAGAGGCGTGGTATGAAATGCCTAGTAATATTTCAGCAATGTTCGTGGAACCAATTTCTGGGAAGCCTGTTACTGATAATAGTACAAAGAAGAAACTTATGTACTTTATAAAAGGAACGGAGCCTAGTTCTACAGATCAGACTTTCGATGAGAAAAATAGTAATTATACAGCTTCCTAATATTGTCTAATTATTTTAACTTTGATATAATAGTCAATATAGGAGGATACGTATGGAAAAGGAAAAGGATAAAGAAAAAGAAATAATTGAGTGTGAAAAAGCCGTTTCTCAAGAAGAACGTGCTTTATTAGTACTATGTGGATTATGTAATTTCCCAGTAGGAATTGCACTATATTTTTATTTCAAAGATAAAAAAGAAAAGAAATATCATATTGAATTCTTAAAAAGAGGAATCTTTGCTGGAATGTTCCTTACAGTTGCTATTATAATAGTTCTTTTAGTTTTAGCAATTTGGTATGCAATTTATACGGCTTAATTTTTGAGTATTTTAGATATTTTGAATTTTATAAACACTTCGGTGTTTATTTTTTTGTAAATTTAAGGGACTAGATTGTTAAAGTTTAAGTATTTTGATATAATTGTAATAATTAGAGGTGGTTAGATGTTATTTGAAATAATTATAGGCGTAGTTGTTGTTTTAGCAATACTTATCCTTTTTATTACAATTATTAATAATAAATTTTTATTTGCTATTATAAAGATAGAGGAAGCAGAAAATAATATTGAAGTATTGTTACATAAGAAATATGATTTATTGCAGAGATGTTGTCCAATTATAATTAAAGAATTAAAGTTAAAAGATTTTTTACCAGCGATTGGTGAAATTAAAATGGATGAGATAAGTCATTTTGAACTTAGTAATGCTTTAAAGAATGGATATAATGAGGTACTTAAAACTATCGATGACAATGAAAAATTACTTAAGAGTGAGTCATTGATGACTATAATGGATGATTTAGAGAAAAATGATATTGATTTAACGGCTGCTGAGAAATTTTATAATGATAATGTTACTGTATTTAATAAGTTGATTGTTTCTTTTCCTTCTAGTATTATTGGATTTGTTAAAAGATATAAGAAAAAAGATTTTTATAGTAATGAGAAAAAGGAAATGTTTGAAATATTAAACGATAGATAGAGGGTTATTATATGAGTTTTATTGAAGATATTAAAAGTAGAGCCAAAAGTAATTTGAAAACTATTATTTTACCTGAGTCTATGGATAAGAGAGTGCTTGAAGCAGCAGGTATTGTTGCTAGTGAGGGTATTGCTAAGGTAATTGTTATTGGTGAAGTTGATAAGATTAAGGAATTAGATAGTAGTTTTGACTTTAACTTGATTAAAGTAATTAATCCTAAGACGTATGGAGAGACAGAGGATATTATTGGGGAGTTAGTTAATTTACGAAAAAATAAGGGATTAACTTATGATGAGGCTAAAAATTTAATTTTAAATGATTATATGTATTTTAGTTGTATGTTAGTGAGAAGAGGTTATGCTGATGGTATTGTATCAGGAGCATGTCACTCTACGGCTAATACTTTAAGGCCGGCTTTACAAATAATAAAAACTAAAGAAAATTGTGCTTTAGTTTCAGCCTTTTTTGTGATGTGTGTTCCAGATTGTGAATATGGTTATAATGGTACCTTTGTATTTGCGGATTCTGGACTTGTACAAAATCCAAGTTCTTTAGAGTTAGCTGAGATTGCGAAAAGTGCTGCTGATAGTTTTAAGTTACTTACGGGAATGCAGGCTAATGTAGCAATGATTTCACATTCTACCAAAGGAAGTGCAAAACATGATGATGTCACAAAAGTAGTCCAGGCATGTGAGATTGCTAAGGAAAAGTATCCAGAATATAATATAGATGGTGAATTACAAGTTGATGCGGCTATTGTACCAGATGTTGCTAAAACAAAGGCACCAGATAGTTCAGTTGCAGGTAAGGCTAATGTATTAGTATTCCCTGATTTAGATGCTGGAAATTCCGCTTATAAGTTAGTACAACGTCTAGCAAAGGCAGAGGCTTATGGACCAATATGCCAAGGTATAGCGGCTCCAGTTAATGATTTATCTAGAGGCTGTTCTGTTGATGACATAGTTGGAGTTGTTGCTATTACGGCTGTTCAGGCACAGAGTAATTAGGAGATTATTTAACTGAAGATGTAGGTTTATACGAAAAGTTTAAATGGAAAAATTTTGTTGAGTGAATAATGGATATTAAAAAGAGAAAAGTCTTTGATTATACTTTTCTCTTTATTATTTTTGTCTTGGTTTAGCAAGATCATCTTGAATAATTTGGCCTTTTATCATGTTATATAACTCTTCCTGACTGCTAGTTGGAAATACGGCTTTTTTTGATAATTCATCTTGGATAATCTTATTTCTTTGTAGTCGATAAGATGAAGTGGTTAAAGTACTGTGTTGGTCTGGTGCAGGAGTAAATCCCGTAGATGACATTGGTTCGGGTTGTTGTGTTTGTTCTTCTTCAGCAAAATCTATATTTTGAACTGGCCTATTTATTGGAGTTAATAGTTCATCTTGAATTATGTCTTCTCTTTTAAAACGATAAGATGAAGAAGGTAAATTTTCATAATTTTCTTTGACTGAAGTAGGTGTTGTAGGTTGTTCTTTTAATGGTTTCTCTTGTGGAGAAACTTTTGCATCTATATCAGAAACAACCGGAGATGATTGATCTTTTATTTTGTTGACTTGTTTGGCAACCTCTTGAGATAATTCAGTTTCATCTAATCTTTCTGTTAAGTCATTAGATTGAGACTGTTGACTTTGAGCAACTGATTTTTGTTGATATTGAGGAGATGTGCTTGTTGCTAAAGGCTTGTTTTGTTCTGTCGATGTTGGAGATATTACAAATTTTCTTTGTGTTTCTTGTTGCTCTGTCGATGTTGAGGCCTTTGCTGCTCTTTTCTGTATTTCTTTTTTTAGGGTATTACGAGCAACTCTGTCTATGGCTTCGCTAAATTGTTTTCTAATTTCCTCTCGTAGTCTGTCATCATATAAAAGTTGTCTTTTTGTTTTTTCGTTAAGTTGACTTTTTATTTCTTCTACAGGTAATTCCTCTGTTGGTTCTAGAGAACTATCTAAATTAGAAGTAATTGCCTTAAGTTTTACCTCATAGTTACTTAAATAATCATAATAATAGTTTAATGGCTCTGTTAAAGTTATATTTCTTGGAGGAGTTTGATTATTTTTTTCTGCCTCCTGACAAAGATTTTGATATAGGCCCATTATTCGAGGGGCATTTTTATCATATTCTTCTAACTGCTCTTTCGTTTTGATATTAAAACATAAATTGTCTGGTAAGACATTGTATTTTGGAGATATTTTTCTTACTTCCTCCAATAACTCCTGATGTACTTCTTTATTATCTGATAATAGTCTACCACCTATTACTCTTAGAGTCTTTTGTACTTCTTGAGGTGTTGTTGATATAGTGACTGGTGGATAAGAGGCTTTTACTATTTGTGCTTTTGGTCCTTTATCTAGGTATTCAATTAATTGCTTATTGAATGTTTCTTTTAGCATAGCTTTTTGCTCTGCTAAAATAGGATTATTGCCAACTCTTGCTTTTATTAAATTTTCTAGTATGTAATTTTGAAAAGTCATTTCTTCGTTTTTAGAGACTATTTTGGCACCTAAGTGATCAAGTGTGAAATTTCTATAAGTAGAATCAAGGGCCTCTTCCATAATATTAGAACGTAACATATTATATGATAGTCGTGAACCAGGAATATCTGGGTCTGTTCCATAGCCAATCCAGCCATCTAAGAGACCGGCTAATAAAACTGGTCTTTCAGTATTTTTGGTAATTTCTGGCATTTCTTTACCTATTTCTTGAAGTATTTCATAGTATGATAATAAGTTTTCGTCTGATGAATATAAGACTAGACTTTCATCTTTTTCAATAGTTGAACTTTCTAATATTTTGAAATAAAATGATAAATCCTTGGCTTCACATTTTTCTACTATCTTTTTAGCAACTTTATGAATATTTTTTCTATCTATGTTCAAATATAAACGATGATGAATATTTTTTGTGTGATATGTATCACCTTTATCTGGCTTTATATCGACAGTACGAAAATGAAAGTAAGGAGCATAGGATAGGTACATAAAATCATCCTTGCCAATATATCCACCTAGTCCCTGACTAGAAAAATAATCTTCGATTTCTTTTTTCGTTGTAAATTCAGGTGATGTATTAAGAACAGACTTTATTTTAGCAAGTTTTTCTCTGCGAAAGGCATCAAATATATCATATGCTGAATAAGTACTGAGAGTATCAGGATTAGCATATTTATTTAGAAATGATTTTTTCCAAATGTTAAAAACAGTGACATAAAATTCATCCACTGCTTTTAGGTCATATGCTGTGGTATCCTTAGAATTATGATTCTCAGTTAATATGGTATAAAATGGTTTAGTCTCTCCAGGAAGTGCAGACTTGCCTAAATCTTCCATTACTTTTTTGACTACGTCATCGTCTAATAACGGATTTTCTATTTTATTATAAATATCCATTGCTGTCATGATATCACCAACCTCTTTACTTTATATATTAATTATATATATATTTAATTATTTTAACATTTTATGTATTGATTTTTTATTTTGTTTACTCAATTAGGTGTAAATTATTATTCTACTCGCCAGTTTATTTCTTTTAAACCTTTACTTTTTAAGAACTCATTTGTTTTAGAAAATGGTTTACTTCCGAAGAAACCATTATAGGCAGAAAAAGGAGATGGATGTGGAGACTCAATTATATAATGAATTGGGTTTGTTATTAGACTCTTTTTATTTCTAGCATATGATCCCCATAATATGAACACTACCGGTGTTGTTTTTTTATTGATTATTTTAATTACATCATCCGTAAACGTTTCCCAGCCATGATCTTTATGAGAAGTTGGGTTATGTTCTTCTACTGTTAAGACGGCATTTAGAAGTAAAACGCCTTCTTTTGCCCATGGCTTAAGTGAGTTTAATTCCGGAAATGGTATTCCCAAGTCACTTTCTAGTTCCTTAAAAATGTTTTTTAATGATGGTGGTTTTAAGACTGAATTGCTTACAGAGAAAGATAATCCTTCGGCTTGATTAGGTCCGTGATATGGATCTTGACCTAGTATTACTACTTTTACATCATTAAAATCTGTATAACGGAAAGCATTAAATACATCACTTTGTTTTGGATAGATAGTTTTTGTTTTGTACTCTTCTTTGACAAAGGCCATTAAATCTTTAAAGTAGTCTTTGTTAAATTCTTCTTTTAATAAATTATCCCAATTATTACCTATCATATGAACCTCCTATTTATGATAACTTTCATTATTAATTATTTTATATGCTCGATATATTTGTTCTAATAATATTACTCTGAATAGTTGATGAGGGAAAGTCATTTTTGAAACTGATAAATGTAGTTTGGCTTTGGCTTTTATTTCTGAGCTTAGGCCATAACTACCACCAATGATAAAGACGATATTACTACTTTCAAGTTGAATTTTTTCTAGTTTTTTAGAAAACTCTACGGAGTTTAATTGTTCTCCCTCTATTTCCAGTGTTACGATGTAGTCTCTATCGGTAAGGTGCTTTTTTATTTTTTCTCCTTCTAAGTGAAGGGCTTTATCTATCTCGACTAGGCCTTCATCTTTTAACTCTATCATTTCAAGGTTTGTGTATTTTTGAAGACGTTTTTGGTACTCCGCTATGGCATCTTTTAAATACTTTTCTTTTATCGTTCCAATAGTTATTATTTTTATCATATTACACCTCTATTATAGGAGTTGCTTCATGTTGTTTGGCAACTAATACTTCTATTTGTTTATCTTTTAATAAGTCGTTTGTCGTATTATAAGCAAGTTCTTCGGTATTATTCGTTTCACTTAAATGGGCTAATACTACTCTTTTGGTGTTTGTTCCAATAATTTTTTGAAGGTATTTAGCCGTTGTTGTGTTTGATAAATGGCCTTTGTCACTTATTACGCGTTCTTTTAGAAACCTAGGATATGGTCCATCCATTAACATTTTTTCGTCGTGATTACTTTCTATAATATAACAGTCTTTCTCAGTCATTTTACTTAAAAATTTACGATTAATGTAACCTGTATCTGTTACATATACAAGACTTTTGTTATTGTTTTCTATGATATAACCAACTGATGCTGGGGCATCATGAGAGGTATGAATTAGTTCTATTTTTAAATCATTTATTTTGAAATTGTCTTCAATAAATATGCAATCATCTTTGGAGATTAGTTCTTTAAGACTATCGTACATTTTGATTGGTATATATACTTTTAATTTGGTATGTTTCACTAATGAGGCTAAGCCATTAGTATGGTCTTTATGGCAATGGGTTATTAATATTCCTGTAAAATCATTTAAAGAAAGGGAATCCTCTTCTAAACTCTTTTTTAGAGTCTGGTAAGGAATTCCCATGTCTATTATTATTTTTGCTTGATCCGACATGATAACTGTACAATTACCTTTTGAACCGGATGCTAAAACTTTGAATTTCATTTTAATAGTAAGCCATTGGATTTAGCGCTCTACTACCTGGATAATAAGGGAAGCCCCTCCAAATAGAGAAGTGTAAATGTACTCCTGTTGCCCATCCTGTTTGACCCATACCAGCAATAATTTGTCCTTTAGAAACTGTATCTCCGACTTTTACATATCTACAGCCTGGACATAAGTGTGCATACATTGTGTAGTATCCATTATGGTGGTCTATTGTGATGTACTCACCATTTGTACCATATCCACCAGAGAAACTACCATATGTACGTTTTGATTCTACTACAGTACCATCCATAGCGGCGAAAATATTTGAACCATATCCACAACCGGCAATATCAGTACCGTCATGTAATACTCCCCAACGATAACCAAATGGAGATGAAATTGATGCACATGATGCTGGCCAGCCCCATTCACCTTTAGTTGGAATAACTGAACCGTAACCATTATACATTGATTTTTTACCACCTTTGATAATGATTTCAGTAATTGGTTCTTTGATTACTTCAGTTCCAGCAGGTGTAATATTAGTTGTTGCTCCATTAACTTTAGTTATTATTTGAGTAACACGGTTTAGACCATTAGCACCTTTTTGTTGAACTTCAGTATATCCAAGATATTTAGAATCATCGTATCTAGTTTCGGTAGTAAATTTCTTTTCTTCTTGAATTACGACATAATCTTTTTCCACAACGTTGAATTGAGGTTTTAAAATACCTAAAGTTACTTCTTGTCCAGCATATAATAAACTTTTAGCATTTGATATTGAAGGGTTTGAAATTAAAAACTCTTCGGTAGACATTTTGTTTTCAAAGGCTACATCTTCAATTGTATCTCCGGCTTTAACGGTATACTTTTGTTGATCCTCTGTTGTACCAAATAATAAATATCTACTTAATTCTTTTTCATCTTGATATATTTTTTTATCAACAGGTACTTTTTGCTTTCTAATTGTTATAGTATTTTCTATATAAATCTTTTCAATTATTTTTCCAACGTCTTCTATTTCTTTTTGAGTGTCATTTACAAAAGCATTATATTCTTCTTCAGGGACAAATGATTTTACGATGTTGTTTACGGAATTGGAAAAGACTTTCTTATCTAGGACATATATTGTTTGATTTTTTCCTTTTATTAATGTTCCGTTATTACTACTATCTTTTGTATCTATTCCTTTTATAGTTACAGCATATCCAGAGATAGTAAAGGGAGAAATACCTTCTATTTTGTTATAGATTTTCTCTATTGAAGTAAGATTATTATCATAGGTAATTTCTTTAACTATATCTAGATCAGATGGAACATATACTTTTTTGACATTGTACTTTTCTTTTATTTCTGCTTGTTTTTTATTGATGTATTTTTCTAGGCTATCTTTTGACTTAATTATACCTAGAGATTTTCCTTTTAGATAAACTCTATAGACAGTATGTGTATTCTGTCTTTTAGTAGTAAAACCGGTTACTAGGAAAAGTGATAATACTAATATTACTGCTACTAAAAGGCTTAATTTTTTATATTTCACTAATTGGCCTCCTTATTCTCCTTTTCGCGTTTTAAGTTCAAAAACGTTGAAGTATTCTTTTTAAATAATAGTTCTATCGTTGTTGTTGGTCCATTACGATGTTTTCCTATTATTAATTCACTGATACTTGTATTGTCTTCTGTTCTGGCTTCTTTATTGTAATAATCGTCTCGATATAAAAATGATACTATATCGGCATCTTGTTCGATTGAACCAGACTCTCTTAAGTCACTCATTATTGGTCGTTTGTCTTCTCTTCCTTCTACACTACGTGATAATTGTGATAAGGCAATTATTGGTACGTTTAATTCCATGGCTAAGGTTTTTAGACTACGAGAAATGTCTGATACTTCTTGTTGACGATTGGCTCCATAGTTTTTACCGCCGGAAATTAACTGTAAGTAATCAATTACTACTAAGGCTAGCCCTTTTTCACTACTGGCTAGACGACGACATTTGGCTCTTATTTCACCTATTGTAATACCTGGTGTATCATCTATTACTAAATTAGTATTCGATAGTTGTGAAATTGCTTCATTGATTCTTTTCCAGTCATTGTTCATTAAGTTACCAGTACGAAGTTTAAAACCTTCTATTTGACCTAGAGAAGATAAAATACGCATTGCTAATTGTTCAGCACTCATTTCTAAGTTAAATACGGCTACGCTCTTATTTTGAGTCATAGCGGCATGAGTTGCTAGATTAAGTGCAAAAGCGGTTTTTCCCATAGCAGGTCTAGCAGCAATAATTATAAATTCATTAGGATGAAGTCCTGTTGTTAATTTATCTAGGTCATACCAACCTGTTGCTAGTCCTGTTATTTCGTTTTTAAATTCAGATAAACGTTCTAGATCAGATTGAGTCTTGGCTAGAACTTCTTTTATTGATCTAAACTCACTTGACTTACGATTTTTAACAATACTAAGAATCTTTTTTTCAGAACTATCAAGTATTTCATTGATACTTTCATCATTACGGTAACCTTCAGTTGCTATTTCATTGGCTGTTTCTATTAATTTTCTTAAAATGGCATTTTCTTCTACTGTTTGTATGTAATAGTCTACATTACTTGCAGTAGGTACAAAGTTTAATACTTCTGTTAGATATTCAACTCCACCCACTTCATTTAGTTCATTTTTCTTCTTCAAGTAACTAGTTATTGTTGTTAAATCTATTGGTGTTTTTTCTTCTTGAAGAGCAATCATTGAAGAAAATATTTTAGCATTTTTGTCATTATAGAAAGATTCTGGCAATAAGTTTTCAGTGGCTTTTTGGAGAGCATACTTTGATAAAAAGCATGCACCTAATACAGATTCTTCCGCTTCTAAGTTGTTGGGCATAACTTTATTAACCATATACTTTTCCTCACTTTACTAAATGTACCTTGATAGTTGCTGTTATTCCAGCATATAATGTAATATCTACATTATGAAAACCAAGACTAGATATTTGTTTACTATTATCTATTTGATTTTTTTCTATTTTAAAGCCTTGGGCTTGTAGTTCATCTTTTATTTGTTTTTGACTTATACTACCGAAGACTTTGTCACCTTCACCGGTTTTTACTTTGAATTCTAAAACTACTTTTTCTAATTTTTGTTTTAGTTCTTCGGCTAGTTTTTTATTGTTTTTATCTTCTTCGGCTTTTTTGGCATTTTCATGTTCTAATTTTGATAAATTTTCTTTTGTTTTGGCTACGGCATAACCATTCTTTATAAGAAAGTTTTGGGCATAACCATCTTTTACATTTTTAATTTGTCCTTTTTTTCCTTGATTTTTTAAGTCTTTTATAAAAATTACTTCCATTTTATTCACCCTCCTGAGTTTCTATTTCTTTCTTTAGCAGTTGTTCTACTTTGCTAATGGTGGTCTTTTCAAATTTAGCGGCACCGTTGTAAGTGTCTCCGCCACCGCCTAGTTTTTCTAGAATTTTACTGATATTATAGTTTCCTAGACTTCTGGCACTTATTCCGACTGTGTCTTTGCCTATTTTTCCTATTACGAATGAGGCTTCAATATTATTGAAGAATAATAATGTATCAGCAACCTTGGCTAAGTCTTCACGTCTATATATTGTATATGGTGTTGCTTTTGTAAAGGCTATTCTATGATTTATTGTTTCAATATCTGCTAGTAATTTTTGACGTTCTGTGTATTCCATAATGTCTTGTTTTAGGAGATATTGAACTTTTTTAGCACTAGCGCCTAAACTAGTTAGGTAATAGGCAGCATAAAATGTCTCAGCTGTTGTTTTTAAAGTAAAGTTGTTGGTATCTAGGACTATTCCTGAAAGTAGAACTGTAGCATAGTATGGTTCTAATTCCACGTCATAGAACTCTATTAATTGAGTAATCATTTCACAAGCACTTGATACTTCATTATCAATTATAGTAACAGCATTTTTAATAGTTGATTTTGATATATCATGGTGATCAATAACTACTTTTCTTTCGATTTTCTTTAATAGATCTTTGCTTTGTACTAATTCATCTTTATTGGTATCTAATATTATTAATAAGTTCTTTGGAGCATTTGGATGCAAATATCTGGCAATGTCTTCACTTCTTATTATCTTGATACAGCCTTCTAGTTCTCTTAGTACTTTTTCAACACCAAGTTCATGATTTTTATCATCTATTATTATATAACATTCTTTCTTTTTTTGACCTAAGATTGTACTTAGTCCTATACAACTACCTAAAGCGTCTAGATCTAAATCTTTATGGGCCATCAAAAAGATATTTTTACTTTTACGAATACTTCTATTTAATTCTCGTCTTTTATCAATAATTCCCATATAGCCTCCTATCGAATTTCAAATATATTATATAATAATTCGGGCTATTTGTCTAATAAAAAAGCATACCATCGCTGGTATACTAATTATCTTGTATAAGGCATTAATGCGATTGCACGTGCTCTTTTTACTTGTTTTGCTATATATCTTTGATGTAAGGCACAGTTTCCTGTTACACGTCTTGGTACAATTTTACCTTTTTCATTTGTATATCTTCTTAAAGTTTCTGGATCTTTATAATCAACTACTGCATTTTTTGTGCACATCATACAAACTTTTTTCTTTCTACGATTAAATTCTGCCATTGTTTATCCTCCTTTTTAGAATGGTAATTCATCATCACTAATTTCGATGCTTGAACCAAAGTCAGCAAATGGATTACTATCTACATCTGTTCCTTTTGGTTCTTTAGCGCCACCAAAATCGTATGGTGTTGGGCCATTATCTTGTGATGGTGCATTATTTAGATTATTTGAGGAAGATTTTGATCCTAAAAATTCTACATTATCAGCAATAACTTCTGTAACATATCTTTTTTGGCCATTATTATCATCGTAACTTCTAACTTGAATACGACCTTCTATTGCGGCTTGGCTACCTTGTGTTAAATAGTTTTTAACATTTTCGGCTTGTTTTCTCCATACTACAATATTAATAAAATCAGCTTCTCTTTCACCAGATTGACTAGTGAATGGTCTGTTAACGGCTAATGAAAATGTTGCTACTGGAGTATTATTACCTGTGTATCTTAGCTCTGGATCCCTTGTTAGTCTTCCTATTAAAAATACTTTATTCATAGTTTACCTCTTTCTCTTAGTCTTCTACTTTTACAACTAAATGACGAAGTAGGCTTTCATTGATTCTTGCTACACGATCAAATTCTTTAGTAGCAGAACTTTCTGACTCTATTACGAATAAGTAATAGTATCCAGTCTTGAACTTATTAATTTCATAAGCCAATTCTTTTTGTCCTAATGATTTTTCTTCTAAAAAATTAGCACCATTATCAGTTAAAACCTTTTTCATATCATCAGCAGTCTTTTTGATTTCTGCTTCCTCCATGTCTGGTCTTACGATAAACATAACTTCATATTTATTCATTGTTTGCACCTCCTTTTGGACTATTCGGCTGTAATTACAGCAAGGAGTATTTTAAATACTCGGTTGTATTATAACAAAGTTATTTTTTTTTGTCTATATTTTTTCAATTAAAAAGTACTTTAAAAGGTAAATTATAAGGTACATTTGGTGGAGTTGGTTTTTGATTTGATGATTTTAAGGAGAATTTAATAAGAAAAAGATATAATTTACATTATACCTTTAGAATATATGAGTATTAAGTTTTATTTTGTAAGTGATGTGGGGTTGGGTGCTGTGCTTAATTTTTTTATTTTTTGTTTTATCAGTTTTTACCATTTTTGGCTCATACTTACTTTTAAGACTAGATGTTAGTGTGTAAATTATCTAACATAATTATTCTGATTTATAAAAAGCCCCTACAAAGTTTTGGCCGCTCGGTTTTTCTTCTTTCTTTATTTCTGATACGTGGGAATAGTATGTTGGATCTTTATAAGTATCAATTGGACTTACTGTAATATTCTCTTTAGGAATATCTAACTGATTAATTATAGCGGTTACTAAATCAATATAGTAAATATTGTCCTTCTTTTCGATACAATCTTTCCAGATAGTCTTATCTGTTGCCCAATTAGGGTAACAGTCATATGTATATGAATCTTTTTTTATGCAGCTGCCTATGTAGACAAAAATGTCATTTTTATTACTATTTACTTCTTTTTGTAAGGCTTTTATTGTATACATTGGGACTTTTCTATTTATTTGCATGGCTCCGCAATGAGAAACTGCTACTACTTGTTGTTTTCTATCTTCGGCTATAATAACGGGACAGTCAGCCATTCGGTGTCCGACCACAATATTGGGATAATTTGAGTCTAGGACTAAAATATCTGCTGGTATTTTTTCATTCCATAAGTCTTTTTGATTTAGACAAGACTCATCAATACGTTTATAGGTACCGTCTGGATAAGTAAAGGTTTTTTCCACATCTTTTTGGGCTGGTTGAAGAATTTTTAAGCCATTAAAATTATATTTTTCTCCTATTTTTTGACGAGTTTTTAAAAAGGCTTGCGATATTTCTTCTTCAGTATAGGATGATGGATAAAACCGTTTAACTTTACTCATTATGCCATCTTGATTATTTGTTTCAAAAATTATAAGTTTATTCATACTTTATCCTTTTACATTTTTTATAAATTTATTATACATTGAATCTGAAATGGCAAATATCTCCGTCTTGCATTAAATAGTCTTTTCCTTCTAGACGAGCCTTTCCTGCTTCTTTTACTTTTAGTTCACTACCACATTCTATTAAATCAGTATATGAAATTACTTCGGCACGAATGAAGCCTTTTTCAAAGTCTGTATGAATTATTCCAGCACATTGTTTAGCATTCATACCTTTTTTAAATGTCCAGGCTCTTACTTCATCTTTTCCTACTGTGAAATAAGTTGCTAGACCTAGAATATCATATGTTGCGGTAATTAATTTGTCTAGACCTGAGCCGTCTAGGCCTAAGCCTTCTAGCATTTCTTGCTTATCTTCTTTAGACATTTCACTTAATTCTTCTTCTACCTTGGCACAAAGACTTACTACTCGAGCATTTTCTTTTGAGGCATAGTCTTTTACTAATTTTACGTATTCATTATCTGGATTTCCTAGTTCACTTTCTTTAATATTAGCAAGATAAATTATTGGTTTTAGAGTTAAAAAACTATATGATTTAATTATTTTCTTTTCATCTTCTGTTAGACCAAGTTGTCTTAAGGCTTTGTTTTCCTCTAAGGCTTTTTTGCATTTTTCTAAGACTTCGGCTTCTAGTAAATCATCTTTATCTTTAGTTGTTCTGGCTTTTTTAGCAACTCTTTCTAATCTATTGTTAATAACATCTAGATCGGCGATGGCTAATTCTAAGTTTATTGTTTCAATATCACGAATTGGATCGATATTGCCTTCGACGTGAATGATTTTTCCATCGTCAAAACATCTTACTACTTCTACTATAGCATCTACTTCACGTATATGGGATAAGAATTTGTTACCAAGCCCTTCTCCTTGAGATGCACCTTTTACTAATCCTGCAATATCTGTAAATTCATAGGCCGTTGGAATAAAACGATTTGGCTCGTACATTTCTTTTAACTTATCCATTCTTTCATCTGGAACTGTTACTACACCTACGTTTGGTTCTATTGTAGCGAAAGGGTAATTTTCCGCTAATATTTTTTGATTTGTTATGGCATTAAATAGTGTAGATTTACCTACGTTTGGTAATCCTACAATACCGGCTGTTAAACTCATATATGTACCTCTTTTCTTTCTGTAGTTATTATAGCATAGTTTTTATTTTTTGGTAGTTTTTTCTATTATATGAAGAAAAAACACCTTACGGTGTTAAATTGTTGGAAATACGTTTGGTCCAATAGGTAGTCCTATAATATACCAACCTATTACTAGTAAGATCCATGTTGCTGATATTAATAAGAAGTATGGAGTTATTAGTTTTAATGACTTACTTATTGTATATGGTTTCTTCGAATTTAAGTTATAAATATTTAGGTAACCAATATAAATAGTAAAGGCGGCTAATAAAGGCGTAAATCCTTTAGTCATTGAATCTCCGGCTCTCATAATTATTTGAGCAAATTGTGGAGAAATGTTTGACTGCATAAATAATGGAACTACGACTGGGGCAAATATCATCCATTTGGTTGCTGTACCGGTTAAGAAAATATTTGCTATGGCTATAAAAAGCATAGTTATTATTATTAACGGTATTCCTGAAAAATCTAGGATTCTTACGAGGTTTGCTAACCATGTCGTAATAATTAGACCAATATTTGTTCTTTTAAATATAGCAATAAACTGAGCGGCTACAAACATAAGAATAAAGATACTTCCTATTTTTTGGAACCTTTCACTTACTTTTTCTATTAATTTAGAATCACTTTTTATTGTATGAGCGGCAATTCCATAAGCAAGACCCGTGGTACAGAAGAATAGTGATACTATATAAGTAAATGAATTTTTAAAGTATGAGTTATCTCCAAATACTTGATTTAGATAAGTACTTTCATTCATGTCTAGTAACATTCCAGAATATGGTAAGTTTGGAATCATAGACCAGATGAATAGTACTAAGAAAACTATTCCAGTTATTAGGGCTGATTTCATACCGGCTTTTTCACGGCGATCTTTTTCTATCTCTACTTGTTCTTTTTCTTCATCTATAACGATATTATATTTTTCAGTTTGAGCTAATTCTTCTTCTTTTTTATACTTTCCTATTTTAGGAGCAATTATTTTTTCAATTATGATTGTTCCTACTATAGAAATTATAATTGAGGCTGCTATTATAAAGAATAGATTTGATGTTAAGGCTATGTGGGCTGAGTCATCTATTAAGGAAGCAGCATTCTTTGTGTATTCTATTAGAGAATCTTCCATACTACCTACAAATATTGAAACTCCGTAACCAAAGGCTACACCAGTAAAGGCTGTTATTATACCTAAGATTGGGTTTCGATCATTCATGAAGTAAATTAAGGCTACTAGAGGAATTAGTATGGCATAACCAACTTCATTTATTAATGATGAAATGGTTGCTACAAATAAAATTATAAATGTAAAGATATTTTTAGGTATCTTTTTTAATTTTCTTCTAGTTATTGTTTCTAACATACCTGTTGATTCTGCTATTGTTAGACCTAATAGCGATACTAATAATGTTCCTAATGGGGCAAAACTAATAAAGTTCTTGGTAGCATTACTTATAATAAACTTCATACCATCAAAACTAAGTAAGTTTTCTACGGCTATTAATGTTGGTTCTAGTTCTTTAGTGTTTACATTAATAGTATTATAGGTTGCTTGCATCTCTAGGCCTGAAAATATGGCACTAAGTATTACAACACCTATTGTTAATAGTAAATATGTTGTTGTTGGATGGAGATAAAATTTTTTTAAGCGAAGTGTTTTCTTTTGAAACATTCTATTCCTCCTCTTCAACTATCTTTTTTAGTTTTTTATTAAATTCTATTCTAGGTATTAAAACTGTTCTACCACAGTTAATACATTTTATTTTTATATCGGCACCTAAGCGAGTAATTTCCCATTTATTTGTTCCACAGGGATGTGGCTTTTTCATAATTACTTTGGTTCCTATTGTATATTCTTTATTTTCCATTATGCACCTCTACTTGTGGATATGGTATATTTATTTTTGCTTTATCGAAGGCATTTTTGATTTCTTTTCTTAGTCTTCTTTCAACAGCATAGTGTTGCATTGGCTTGGTTGGGGCTGTTATACGATATTCAACAGATGAATCTCCTAGTTTGTTTATACCTAATAGTTGAATATCTCCGGTTACATTTGGAATTTTTCCATTTAGTGAGGATATTAGTTCTTGTAAAACTTTTTCCACTTCTTCTGGTGTATTATCGTAACTTGCTCCAATATCTATTAAAGCAAGACTATCATGAAGACTATAATTTATTATTTTATCCATGTTATGGTTGGAAATAATCTTGGTTGCTCCTTTAAAATCTCTTATTTTTGTGGTTTTTAAACCTAAGAAAACAACTTCTCCCATAAAGCCATCAACTTCGATAGTATCCCCTACTTCGTATTGATTTTCGGTTATTATGGAGATTCCGGCTATTAAATCTTTGGCTAGATCTTGGAAGGCTAAACCGATAATTGCGGTTGTTATTCCAAGTCCGGCTAAGATTGATTTAACATTTATGCCATAAGTTGATAAGATTGCTAATGTTACTAGAATGACTGTTATATATTTAATTATATTTAGAATTAGCATCTTTATTGTCTCTGCTCTTTGCTTATGAGATTTTAGGGTAATCTTACTTACATTTATGCTTTTATCAATAATTCTTTTTAATATTTTATATACTATTATTCCTATTAATATATAAATTATAGGAAGAATTATATGCATTATATTTATTTCGATACTATCTAGTTTTAACATAAATTACCTCATAGATTCTAAGTTCATTATTTCTAATAGACGGTTTAGGTCACTAGAATTTACAAAACTTATTTCTATTTTATTACTCTTTATTCTAACTTTTGTTCCTAATCTTTCGCATAATTCTTCTTGTAAGTATTGATATTCTGAATTTACTTCTTTTTGTTTTTTCTTTATTTCATGTACTCTTATAAATTTTTCATTTGATTGAGTAATGTCTTCTAATTGTCTAACACTAAGGCCTTCGTCTTTAACTCTATTTGTTAGGGCTATTTGTTGTTCTTTATTTTCTAGTTTACTGATTATTCTAGCATGTCCCATAGTTAATTCTTTGTTACTTAAGGCTGTTTGAACTTCTTCTGGTAATGTTAAAAGTCCTAACATATTTGTGATATGACTTCTACTTTTTCCTAGTCTTTTAGCAAGTTCTTCTTGTGTTAGAGATAATGTCTCTAATAATTTTTTGTAAGCAGTTGACTCTTCAATAGCATTTAAGTTTTCTCTTTGTAAGTTTTCTAGTAAGGCTATTTCCATCATTTCATTATCAGAAAAATCACGTACTATGGCTGGTATTTCTTCAAGTCCAGCCATTTTTGAGGCTTTTACTCTTCGTTCACCGGCAATTATTTCGTAGCCTTTAATACTCTTTTTAATTATGATTGGTTGAAATACACCATGTTCTTTTATTGAAGCGGCTAATTCTTGAAGTGCTTCTTCATCAAATACTTTTCTTGGCTGATATGGATTACTTCTTAATTCATCGATTTTTACCATTTCAATTTCTTCTCTTGGTGTTTCTGTTAGTATTTTTTCTTCTACTTTATTGTAATCAATTGGTTCATTGTAGAATAATTCTTCTAATCCTCTACCTAAGGCTCTTCTTTTTGTACTAGTTTCCATTTCTTGCAATCACTTCCTTTGCTAAATTTATATAGGCTTCTGCTCCTCTACTTTTTGGATCATATACTATAATTGGTTCTCCATGTGATGGAGCCTCTGTCAATCTAACTAATCTAGGAATAATTGTATTGTATACTTTTTCTTTAAAGAATTTTCTAATGTCTTCTACTACTTCAAATCCTAAATTAGTTCTAGAATCAAGCATTGTTAATAATACTCCTTCTATTACTAAGTCTGGATTTAATGTTTTTTGTGCTAGCATTATTGTTTTTAGTAGTTGGGTAATACCTTCTAGTGCAAAGAATTCACATTGTACTGGAATTATCACTGAGTTTGAGGCTGTTAGAGCATTTGTTGTTATAACTCCTAATGAAGGTGGACAATCAATTATTATATAATCAAAACTATCTTTTATTTCTGATATATGCCTTTTTAGTTGCTCACCTTTTTGAAAGCCTGACTCATGTTTACTTTTTTCTACTAATTCAATATCTAACCCAGCTAAATTAATTGTTGCTGGTAAAACATAAAGATTTTTGTACTTTGTTTTAATCATGGCTTCTGTTATTGTACATTCGTCTATTAAAACATCATATATACTTCTTTCTATGTCTCCTTTATTTATTCCTACACCAGTAGTTGTATTTCCTTGTGGATCTAAATCTATTAATAGAACTTTTTTCCCTAATACTGCTAATGATGCAGAAAGATTAATACTTGTAGTTGTCTTTCCTACTCCGCCTTTTTGATTTACTAATGATATAACCTTTCCCATCTAATCACCCATTTTCCATTTTACTTAATTATTGTATCAAAGTTTTCTGACTTTTTAAATGTTTTTAATGAAAAAAAAGTAGATTTCTCTACCTAATGTTGAACTGAACCCCAAAAGTTGGACAGTTTATTAATAGTTTCTAATTAGAGGATTGTAACCTATAATTCACAGGTGA
>CAKPMY010000013.1 GCA_934168245.1 uncultured Bacilli bacterium | reverse complement strand
TCCCGAACACAGAAGTTAAGCCACTTAACGCCGACGATAGTGAATGCGAAAATAGGAAGTTGCCAAGAATTTTTTTTTGTATTATAAATGCTTCATAAACATGAAGTTTTTTTGTTTATTATAAGCAAATATAAAGATAAAGTCCTTTTTCTAAATTATAAGTGTTATTTACCAAGTATTATCATTGAAAACATGTCAATTTCTACTAATTAATAAAAAATGAGTTGTATAACTTATTTTTTTTGATTATAATAATTTGTAGGTGATTAGAATGGAATATAAAATAACAACATATTCAGAAGAAGAAACAATAGAATTAGCACAAAATATCGAATCAGAAAAATTTCCAAACATGGTAATTTGTTTAGAGGGAGACCTTGGAACAGGAAAAACTATTTTCACAAAAGGTTTTGCCAAGGCTATGGAAATAGAAGAAGAAGTAACCTCTCCAACATTTAACATTATTAAGGAGTATACGTCTGGCGAATTGCCATTATATCACATGGACGTTTACCGTTTAGATGGTAAAATGAGTGGCCTTGATATAGAAGAATATTATACAAAAAAGGGTGTAACGATAATTGAGTGGGCTGATATGATTCCTGAATATCTACCAGAAAAAAGGTTAGACATCAGATTCAGAAGTTCCGATGAGGATGAAGACAAAAGAATCATTACTCTAATTCCCCATGGCTCAAAATATGAAGAAGTATGTGAGGCAGTAGTATGAGAATTCTTTATATAGATACGTCATCAAGTTATCTATATGCTGGTATTGTTTCAGATAGAAAACTAATTTGTGAAGTAAAAAAAGAGTTTGGACATAGTTTATCAGAAGAAGCACTACCAAACATAGTTAGTTTATTTGACCAAGAAAAATTAACGGCAAAAGATATTGATAAAATAATTGTTGTTAATGGGCCTGGCTCTTTCACTGGAATAAGAATTGGTATAACAATTGCCAAAGTCTTTGCTTGGGGATTAAATATTCCAATAACTACAATATCTGCTTTAGAAGCAATGTCCTTATCGAGTCAAACAGCCAAGATTCATGTACCAATTATAAATGCTAGACGTAACTATGTGTTTGGTGCCATATACAGTCAGGAAAACAATGCAATTTTAAAACCAATGCACATCAAATTAGAAGACTTATTAGTAGAATTATCTACCGAAGAAGACTATGTTTTTATAAGTAATGATGAGTTTGAAAAACTAAAAAATATTGAACCATACAATCCAAATATTGAAAAGATTGTTAATTACTTTGAAAATAAAGAGGCAATAAATCCACATGCGATTAATCCAGAATATCTAAAACTAACAGAAGCCGAAGAAAGTAAAATGAGTTAAAATGATAGAAACTATAAATTTTACTCAAGATAGCAAGTCATTTATTAATCTAAAAGACTTAGAAACTGAATTAAAAAATAATCCTTTTGGAAAAATACTAGTATACAAGAAAAATAATGAAATTATTGCTTACTTATACTATAGTGAAATATACGAACGTGTTGAAATAAATAATATCGAAGTTCAAGAAAAGTATCGTAACATGGGAATTGGAACAGAATTGTTAAAAAGATTAATTGAATTGACATCTAAAAGCATTTCCTTAGAAGTGAGAATAAATAATTATAGTGCCATTAAACTTTATAAAAAGTTTAACTTTCAAGAAAAAGCCCTTAGAAAAGGATATTATCAAGGTATTGACGGTATTTTAATGGTAAGAGAGTAATAATATAAGAAGAGTGGTAAAATGAAAGATATGTATATATTAGGAATAGAGAGTAGTTGTGATGAAACTAGTGCTTCAATTGTAAAGAATGGAACTACAGAAATAGCAACCGTTATTTCATCTCAAATAGATATTCATAAAAGTTATGGAGGAGTAGTTCCAGAAATAGCAAGTCGTGAACACGTTAAAAACATAACCATAGTTTTAGAAGAATGCTTAGCAAAAGCAAATATGACTATGGAGCAAGTAGATGCGATAGCAATTACATATGGCCCCGGTTTAATTGGTTCACTTTTAGTTGGTTTAGAAGCTGCTAAAACACTAGCCTTTATTTATAATAAACCATTGATACCCGTTCATCACATTGCTGGTCATATCTATGCCAATAGTTTAGTAAAAGAACTAGAGTTTCCACTATTAGCAGTTGTCGTTTCCGGTGGTCATACTGAGCTAATTGAAATGCCACAACACTATAGATTTAACAAATTAGGTGGAACATTAGACGATGCTATCGGAGAATGTTATGATAAAGTAGCAAGAGTAATAGGTCTAGAATACCCAGGTGGCCCAAAAATAGACAAACTTGCGGCCCTAGGAAAGCCAACATACAAACTACCTGTTCCTCTAAAAGATGACAGTTACAACTTCTCATTTAGTGGTTTAAAAAGTGCCGTAATAAATCTTGCTCATAATGAGGAACAACGTGGAGTAGAAATAAATAAAGAAGATTTAGCAACCTCATTCCAAACGGTTGCAATCGAGGCTATAACCAATAAAGTAAAAAAAGCAATCATTGATAAAAATATTAAAACAGTAATTGTAGCCGGTGGAGTAGCAGCCAATCAAGGCTTAAGAACTGCCATAGAAAAATTAACAACAGAATTACATGTTGATTTATCAATTCCACCAATGAAGTACTGTACAGATAATGCAACTATGGTCGCAGCAGCAGGCTACTATGCTTATCTAGATGGAAGAAGAGCAGATCTAACTTTAAACTCTAAGTCACAAGATAAATTATGTTAAACTAAACTAGTTCTTAACGGCATCCTAACTAGGAAACATAAAAAAACTAGTTTTTCTATGTCATAAATTCCATAAACGACAATTATCTAATATTTATAACCAAATGTAAAAGAATAAAAACTACCTATAAAAAAACATATTAGCCAAAAATAAAATTGACTTGATCCTCATCCTTCAATTTTAATACCTATTTGTAAAGCACTATAAAATTTATCAAAACATATTTAATTATTAACAAAATATGGTATAATAACTAATATAAGAAGAGTAAAAAAAAGAAAGAAGGGTTAATATGCTAAAGTCATGTGTTGGCTACAGTACTAACGTGGATAATGTATTAGCAGGAGCAGAAACTGCAAAAGGAGCCTTAAAAGATTTATCAAGTGCCAAAATTGGTTTTCTTTACACTTCCGAAAAAAATAATGCTAAAGAAATTATTCAAGGAATAAGAAAAGTAACTAATATTCCAATAATTGGTAGTACTAGTAATGAAGCCATAATTGTTGAAGATGGAATAATTACCTCTGACAATGGTTTTGCTGGAATGTTAGCAATGGAAGATAAAAACATGACTATAGGTGTTGCAGCCCATGAAGCTGGAAAAGATCCACGTGCAATAGGACGTCGTGTTGCCATAGAAGCCGTAGAAAATGCTAAAACTACTCGTGCTCCTGCTTATTTTTATATGGTTGCTAGTCCTAAAGAAGAAGAAGATTATCTAATGGGAATTCAAGATGTAATAGGCAGAGTTCCAATGTTTGGTGGCAGTGCTGCCGATGATAACGTTGCTGGAAATTGGAAAATAATTTGCAATGATAAAGTATTTTCTGATGGTGTAGCCGTAGCCTTCTTCTATACAGATAATGAAATAATTACATCTTTCTCAGGTAATTATAGAGAAACAAATAATATTGGTTTAATAACAGAAGTAAAAGATGATAGAACTCTAGTTAGCATTGATGGCATTTCTGCCTTAAGAAAGTATGCAACTTGGATAAATAAATCCCCATCTAGTTTAGTAGGCACAAAATTATTAGAAGCATCCGCTAGCAAACCATTAGGAATAAAAGATCCATTAGGGAATTTAACTATTATAAGACATCCTATGATTGGTAATGATATGGGTACAAAGACAACAACAGACGATACAATCACTCTAGGAAATAAAGTAGTACCAAGAACAGCAATCATTCAATTAGAAGCAACAACAGACGAATTGATTGATGCCTCAGTAAATACCCTAAGAGATTTAAGAAGACAATTATACACAACACCGGCAGCCTATATATTAATCCATTCAGGAAGTAGAAAGAAAGTTATTGGAGACAGGCTAGAAGAAGTTCATAAATTACTAGTAAGAGAAACCAAAGGTGTACCATTCATAATGCCATTTACATTTGGTGAATATGGTTACGATTCTCACTCTGCTAATATCTGTGGAGGACTAATGCTATCTTTCACCGTTTTTGGAAGAGACTAATAAGAAAATAATATTCAACCAATAATAACATAGGTACCTAAAAATATCAAAGAAAAATACTAATTATTCCAATTAGTATTTTTTATTCACAATAATCATTCAAAAGCAAGACATAAGATAATCAAAAGTTCACTTATTTCTAATTTTAGTTTATAATAAGATTACAATACTACACAAGATATGGACATTGATCGGAGTTGAACATTATGGAAACACAAAGAACAATAGAAAAACTTTTTGAATTACTTGAATTACAAGAATTACCTTTACAATATACTGGCATTACTCTTAATAATCAAGATATTGATTTGATGATGATAGCAACATCAAAAAATTCTTACGATTTAGAAGCAGCTCTGAAGAAAATTACCAATATCAAAACAACTGTTGACCCAAATGCAAGTATAGAAGATGAAAGACAAAGAGTTTATAATCTATATATGAACTCTTTGACACCTAAAGTAGACTTTTTAAAAAATCAAGCCATTCGTCCTGTAAAGAAAATTGAATATTTAAAAAAAAGTGGAATATTAAGTAGTGAAGAAGTAGCAATGATTGATGAAATTATTTCTACAGGTAATACCCAACAAGAGATGATGAGAAAATTAATAGGCTCATATTCTCAAAATCCTTCAAAATTACATCAAATATATAAAACTTTAAGAGATTATACACCAATTGAAAAGACTGGTGTTATTGGAACGAGCGTGGAGGCATATAGAAACTTATATAATCAAATTCAACAAAATTACAATTCCATAACAATTGATGAAGAAGCAAAGTATGGTTCTATTGTTTTAGGTGACGGAACATTTGATTTTGATCATCTAAAAAAATCATTAGACTTTGCGAAAGAAACTGGCAAACAAGTTAGACTAAACACTTTGATTTTTTATCAGGACTGTCCGGAATATTTGTATCAATTGCCAAAAAATGAGGAATCAAAACGACTAGTAAAGCAAAAATTAATGGACTATGTATCTGCTACAACAAAATTTATTGCTGAAAACGGTTATGGAGATGTAGTAAGAAGCTATGATGTTTTCAACGAATTATTAAATAGATTTTCCTTAGATGGTACAACGCCATATCAATATAGAGGAGATATTGATCAGAGTCCAACATTATATAGTGATTTTGATAATGTCAAATCTGGTTGGTTAAAGCATTTAGAAATATCAGATTTATGTGACATTATTACCGAAGCAAGAAGAAATTTACCAACAGCAGATTTTATGTTTAATGATGATAACTGGCTAGATCCAAGAAAAATAGAAGCAAATAAAAAATTAATATTAGAAATACAACAATATGAAAAAGAGCATGGTGTTAAACTGATTGATAGTATTGGAACACAGATGCATATAGATAATAATTCATCAAAAACTGATATTGAAAATATGCTGAGAGAATTATCTAAGTTTGGTTTGCCAATCGAAATAACAGAATTTGATATTGCCATGACAAAAGGCACTAAGGGACTTTCTGATTTTGAAATAGAAATACTAAGACAGCAAAAAATAAATGAAGTATATTCTACTATTGAAGAATTAAGAAAAGAATGTAATATTAGAGGATTTACTATATGGAGTAAAACAAATAGACAGAATTTTAGAGTAACCTTAGAAAATGAAAGAAGAATAAAAGCAGACGAACCAACAATAGAATCTTTACATGGTGGAGTATTTGCTGAAAATATGGAACCAAAAAGCAAAGCATATAAGTTCTTATTAAAAAATAATTTTCAAACATTTAATTATCATACACATACGAATAGATGTGGGCATGCTAGTATTTCAGAAGATAGTGAGTATGTAGAAAGGGCTAGAGCCAATGGCATAAAGCAGTTAGGTTTCTCTGATCATATACCAGTCCCTGAATTAGCCTATCAAGACCCTGAACATCAAATGCATATAAGTGAAGTAGATGAATACATAGAAAGTATTAGACATTTACAGGCCCAAAATCCGGATATGAAAATAAATGTTGGCTTTGAAGTAGAATTTGATCCGATGAAAGAGCAATTTCTTGGCGAATTGAGAGAAAAAGTTGATTATATGATTTTAGGTCAACACTTTGTTCCTGGCAGTAAGGGTCTAATTAAAAAAAATAACAATCCTGATTACCCATTAAAATATGCCGAAATGTTATGTAAGGCAATGGAATCCGGCATTTTTGATATAGTAGCTCATCCTGATATTTTTATGGAATTTAGAGATAGTCTTGCATCAGAAGAAGCCAAAAGACAATTTGATGATAATGCTGTAGTCGCAAGTCAAATGATTTGTAATAAAGCAAAAGAAATTGGTATTCCAATAGAGTTAAATTTTGCTGGTATTGATCAAGGTCAAATAATGAGTGATGGTAAATATTCATATCCTCATCCTACATTTTGGAAAATTGCATCTGAAACAGGAGTACAAGTTTTATATGGTGTAGATGCCCATGACCCAATGCAATTTGATAAAATGGGATGGAATAAAAAAATTGCCGATCAAATAATTGATCCAGGAAAGTTAAATATTGTATCACAAAATTATAATCCGATAGAAGCACGAAAAAACAATCCAATACTTCAAGAGTTATATGCAAAAGGCCAAGAACATGCAACAACATATGAAACCAATCTAGCTACACAACTGGTATCAAGTATGTTATCCGAATTTCCAGATACAACAGAAATGGATGACTTGTTGTTAGTTGAAGTAGGTCAAAAGTTTGACCAGGTAAGTACCGCAATGAAGGAAGAGGCAAAAAAAATAGAAATAAGTATAGCAGAAAAAATAGAAAAACTATCAGCAGACAAAAAACTATCACCAACTGAAATGAAATTCCAATTAGAAAGAGAAAAACAAACATTGCAACATACCGAGGAAACACATGCTAATAGACAAGACGTACTAAATAGAACAAAACAAGCCTTCCAGTATTCTATTGAGATTGGTTGCAAATCTAAGCAGGATGTTATAAGTACAGTTTCAAAAATTATAGAAGCAAACACCACCAAAAATGAAAGTACCAAAGAAAAAATGCTAGCAAGTATCGAAAGAACAAAGCAAACCTCTAGTGAAAAGCCACTACAGCAGAACGATAAGCCAAAGGTATTTGTAAAAGAAAATAATACATCATCAAATAATAATGCCTCATCAGGCAATAGATCATCTTCAAGTAATAGTTCTTCATCAGGTAATGGTGGCTTTGCTAATACTCTTTCACTTATATTTATTATTACTTTCATTCTTGGCATCCTTTTTTCACTAGGATACATATTTTATAAAAATATAATTGGTTAATAAAATTCATATATCAATTACAAATAAAAAAACTACAACCTCTGTAGCAAAATCAATCCAAGTAAAAAACGATAAAAAACTTTAAAGAACTCAGAAGATAGAGAGCTTTAAAGTTTTTTAATTTGTAGCAATGACTTTCTTTTCAATATAATCCACAACAAAATACAACAGAAAAGAAATAACTCCAAGTATCACAACACTTGTAATAACTAAATTAATATTAAATACTTGTGAACCATACATAATTAAATATCCAAGTCCACTCTTAGATACCAACAATTCACCCATAATAACACCAATCAAATTCATAGAAACATTTATTTTACAAGCACTAATTATTGTAACAAGATTACTAGGCAAAACAGCCTTTGTAAATATTTGCCACTTACTAGCCTTCATCGACTTAAGCAATGTAATATATGACTTATCAGTTGAAATAAATCCATTATATATATTAATAATTGTAATAAATGCACTAATCAAAAGAGCCATAAAAATAATTGAATTAACACTAGCACCAACCCAAATAATAATCAAAGGCCCAAGCGCAACTTTAGGTAGCGAATTAAGTATCGTAAGATATGGATCAATAACTTTAGCAACCATCTTATTACTCCATAAAATAGTACCAATAACAAATCCCAACACACTAGCAATCAAAAAACTTATTAAAACTTCATAGAGTGTAACCCATATGTGTCCAAATAAACTACCAGTCTTAACCAAAGAAAATACAGTAGTAAAAACTTGACTAGGCGAAGAAGATAAAAATGTATTGATAGCCCCAACTCTAGCAAGTACCTCCCAAATAACTAAAAAAAGTACAATAATTGAAATCCTAATAATATGTACAATAACTTTTTCTCGTCTCTTACTTTTTAAATATTTTAAATGTTCGCAACTATAATTTTCCATCTAAATCCCTCCATATCTTTTCATAATAGTCATTAAACTCTAAACATTTTCTATTATGAATAGGATTCTTTTTATCTGTAAGTCTTATTTCATAAACTGTTTTAACAGTAGCCGGTCTACTAGACAATACAATGACTCTATCTGACATGCTTATTGCTTCTGCTATATCATGGGTAATAAGAATAGCCGCCTTTCCCTCAGCCTTAATTATTTTATACATATCATCAGATAAATTAAGTCTAGTTTGATAATCAAGTGCACTATAAGGTTCATCCAGTAGCAACAAAGACGGATTCGTCGCCAAAGTCCTAATCAAAGCAACTCTTTGTCGCATTCCTCCAGACAAACTATCAGGATATTTATCTATAAATTCTCCAAGTCCATATTTTTCTAAAAGTTCTTTAACTCTTCTAATATTTTCCTCATTTTTAGTGCCAGCAACTTCAAGTCCTATCAAACAATTATTAAGAATAGTAAGCCAAGGAAACAAAGAATCATTCTGTAACATATAACCTATATTTTCATTGCCCAAGAAAGTAATTTCTCCATCTGATTTATCTTCAAGATTAGTCAATATAGAAAGAATAGTGGATTTTCCACATCCAGAAGGACCAACTATAGAAAGTATTTCTTTTTTCTTAACATCAAAACTAACATCTTCAATCGCCAAAGTTTCACCTTGCTCATTATGATACATTTTTTTTAAATTTTTAACCTCCAATAAAATATCTTTCATATGCATCCCCAATCTAAAGTATTTTATGATTAAAACAAATAATTGGTATAGATATTTATAATGAATAAAAAATTATTATAATAAACAGCCAAACAAATAGTCCAATTCCAAGTCAACAATCATGAAAAACCGACTTTAACTGTCAATAAACTTTACTTATAATTTTGGTTGTGATATACTCGAAGTATAATACATAATAGGGTGGGAGAATATGAAAAGATTTAAAATACTATTACTTCTAACTGCCATAACAACATTACTTTTTACTGGTTGTGGAAAAAATGAAAATGAACTAGTAATGGTAACAGAAGCAGGTTTTGCTCCATACGAATACTATAAAGATGGCAAAGTAGTTGGAGTAGATATTGATATTGCAAATGAAATTGCTAAAGAATTAGGAAAGAAATTAGTCGTAAAGGATATTGCTTTCGACTCAATCATAAATGAATTAAAATCAGGTAAAGCCGACTTTGCAGCAGCAGGTCTAAGTATTACAGAAGATAGAAAAAAACAAGTAGATTTCACTATTGAATACACTACATCTAATCAAGTTGTAGTTGTAAAAAAAGATAGTACTATAACAGATATTAATTCTCTAAATGGTAAAAGAATTGCAGTTCAACTAGGTACAGTTGCTGACTTATATGCAACAGAAAACTTTAAAGATTCAGAAATTAATCGTCAAAAGAAATTCCTAGTAGCAGCAGAAGCCGTAAAAAATAACAAAGCTGATTGCATCATCATGGATCAAGTACCAGCCGAACAATTAGTAAGTGAAAATAGTGAATTAAAAATCTTAGATGGAATCTTATTTACAGACACTTATGGTATGGCTGTAAAAAAAGGTAACACAGAATTATTAGAAAAAATTAACACAGTCCTAGAACGTTTAATGTCTGAAGGAAAAATCGAAGAGTACGTTATAAATCATAGTAAGTAAAGAGGTAGAAAATGAATCTTATCAAATGGCTAATACAATTTTTTAACAACTTATCAGAAGAATTTTACCAATCAATTATTGAACAAGATCGTTATCAATTTATTTTAGAAGGTCTAGGTCGTACTGTTGTAATTGCCTTATTTGCTGTAATAATTGGTGTTGTTCTAGGAGTCTTAATTGCTCTAATTAGAAATTATCACGAAGAAACCGGTAAAGGTAAAGTCCTAAATAAACTAGCCGAACTATATGTAACAATCATCAGAGGAACACCAGCCGTTCTACAATTAATGATAATTTACTATATCATTTTTAGAACAGTAAATATAAATCCAGTCCTAGTAGGTATAATTGCCTTTGGTATAAACTCAGGTGCTTATGTATCAGAAATAATAAGATCAGGAATTAATTCTATCGATAAAGGTCAAAAAGAAGCAGCATCTTCTCTAGGCCTAACATATAGAGAAACAATGAAGTCAATAATTCTACCACAAGCCATAAGAAATGTCCTACCAGCCTTAGGTAATGAATTTATAACACTATTAAAAGAAACATCCGTAGCCGGTTACATCGGTATCGTTGACTTAGTAAAAGCAGCCGATATAATTGCCTCTGGAACATATAATTATTTCTTCCCATTAATTATCATTGCTATAATATATTTAATATTAACAATAGGTTTATCAAAACTATTAACAGTATTTGAAAAGAAGGTGTTAAATCATGCTAGAAGCTAAGAATATTGAAAAGAGTTTCGGTAAACTAAAAGTCTTAAACAAAATAAATTTAACAATTGAAAAAGGTGAACGAGTAGTAATCATTGGACCATCAGGTTCTGGAAAAAGTACCTTTCTACGTTGTCTAAATTTATTAGAAAAACCAAATAAAGGTAAAGTAATTTATAATGGTACAGAAATAACTGATGATAATAAATTAAAAATGCGAAAAAAGATCGGTATGGTTTTTCAAAGTTTTAACTTATTTAAAAACTTAACCGTTCTACAAAATCTAACTTTAGCCCCAGTAAAAGAAAAAGTTCTTACTGAAAAAGAGGCTAATAAAAAAGCCATTGAACTACTAAAAGAAATATCTCTATATGACAAAAGAGATACTTATCCAAGTAACTTATCTGGCGGTCAACAACAACGTGTTGCTATAGCAAGGTCTCTAATGATGAATCCAGATATTATTCTTTTCGATGAACCAACATCCGCTCTAGATCCAGAAATGATCGAAGATGTTTTAAATCTAATGAAAAGAGTAGCAACCGAGGGTATGACCATGATAGTAGTAACTCATGAATTAGACTTTGCTAAAGATATAGCAACTAAAGTTCTATTTATGGATAAAGGAATAATTTTAGAAGAAGGAACACCTAATGAAATATTCAATCATCCTAAAACAGAACGGTTAAAAGAATTTTTATCAAAAATAAAATAGGTTATTCATGGAGTAATCCATTGAAATAAACGAGTTTCTCGAGATCTCGTAAAAAAAATCGTCAATAAGGAGGAGAAGAAATGGAAAAAATACATGTAACAAGTGAAATTGGATCATTAAAAAAAGTTCTATTGCATCGTCCTGGTAACGAATTATTAAATTTAACACCAGACACATTATCTAGACTTCTTTTTGATGATATTCCATATCTACCAGACGCAATTAAGGAGCATGATGAATTTGCAGATGCCTTAAGAGCAAATGGTGTAGAAGTAGTATATTTGGAAAATCTAATGGCCGACGTTCTAGACCTAAGTGATGAAATTCGTGATAAATTCATTAAACAGTTTATTTACGAAGCAGGTATTCGTACACCAAAGTACAAATATTTAGTTTTTGATTATCTAGATCAAATAACTAATAGTAAAAAATTGGTATTAAAGACAATGGAAGGTATCCAAATTAGTGATATTCCAAGAAGAAAAAGAGAAATTGAAAAATCACTAGTTGACTTAATTGAAACAGAGGATGAATTCATTGCTGAACCAATGCCAAATTTATACTTTACAAGAGACCCATTTGCAAGTGTTGGTGAAGGTATAAGTTTAAATAAAATGTATTCTGTAACTCGTAACAGAGAAACAATCTATGCTGAGTATATTTTTAAATATCATCCAGATTATAAAGATCAAGTAAAATTATATTATGATCGTTATAATCCATATCATATTGAAGGTGGGGACGTTTTAAATATCAATGATCATGTTTTAGCAATTGGTATTTCCCAACGTACTACTGCTGAAGCAATCGATCAAATTGCTAAAAACTTATTTAAAGACCCAGAATGTAAAATAGACACTATTCTAGCATTCAACATTCCAGAGAGTCGTGCCTTCATGCACCTTGACACAGTATTTACACAAGTTGATTATGACAAGTTTACATACCATCCTGGAATAATGGGAACATTACAAGTATTTGAAATTACTGAAGGTGATGATCCTAATAGTGATGAAGACTTAACAGTTACAGAAATCAATGCTCCATTAGAGGACATTCTAACAAAATATGTTGGACGTAAAGTAACACTAATTCCATGTGCAGGAGGAGACAAAGTTTCTGCTGAACGTGAACAATGGAATGACGGAAGTAACACATTATGTATTGCTCCAGGTGTAGTAGTTGTTTATGATCGTAACAACTTAACGAATGCTGTACTTCGTTCATATGGATTAAAAGTAATTGAAATTCATGGAGCAGAATTATCTCGTGGACGTGGAGGTCCAAGATGTATGAGTATGCCATTAGTAAGGGAGGACATTTAATGAATTTACATGGTAGAGATTTTCTAAAATTACTAGATTATACACCAGAAGAAATAGAATATCTAATCGATGTTGCTATTGATTTAAAAAAGAAAAAACATGCCGGTATTCCTCATGATGAACTAAGAGGAAAAAATATTGTTTTACTATTTGAAAAAGACTCAACAAGAACTCGTTGTGCTTTTGAAGTAGCAGGACTAGATTTAGGTATGGGTGTAACTTACCTAGGACCAACAGGTTCGCAAATGGGTAAGAAAGAAACAATTGCTGATACAGCAAGAGTTCTAACAAGAATGTATGATGGTATTGAATATCGTGGTTTCGACCAAGAAATAGTTGAAGAAATAGCACGTTATGCTACAGTACCAGTATGGAATGGATTAACTAATGAATTCCATCCAACTCAAATGTTAGCCGATTTAATGACTGTTTATGAAAACTTCGGTAAGTTAAAAGGTTTAAAACTAGTATTCTTAGGTGATGCTAGAAACAACGTTGCTAACTCTCTAATGGTTATTTGCTCAAAATTAGGTGTAAACTTTACTTGTTGTTCACCAAAAGAACTATTCCCAGCAGCAGACTTAGTAGAAACTTGTAAAGAATTTGCTAACGCTTCAGGCGCAACAATTACTTTAACTGAAGATGCTATGGAAGGTACTAAAAATGCTGATGTATTATACACAGATGTTTGGGTATCAATGGGTGAAAAAGAAGAACTTTGGGAACAAAGAATTAATCAACTTCGTCCATACCAAGTAAATAGTGAAATCATGGCTAATGCTAACTCTAATGCAATATTCCTACATTGTTTACCATCATTCCACAATACTGGTACAACAATTGGCAAACAAATCTATGAAAAATATGGCTTAAAAGAAATGGAAGTAACTGATGAAGTATTTGAATCAAGTCAATCAAAAGTATTTGATCAAGCCGAAAACAGACTTCATACTATTAAAGCCGTAGTATATGAGACATTAAAATAATGAAAACAATCGTTATTGCTCTAGGGGGAAACGCTCTAGGAAAAAGTCCAAAAGAACAATTAGAGTTAGTAAAAGAAACTGCTAAAAGTATAGTTGATTTAGTAGAAGAAGGAAACAATGTAGTTGTTTCTCATGGTAATGGTCCTCAAGTAGGAATGATTAATTTAGCAATGGAAGAATCTCATAAAAATATAAACTCTCCAGAAATGCCATTTGCTGAATGTGGTGCTATGAGTCAAGGCTACATTGGTTATCATCTACAACAATCAATTCAAAAAGAATTAGCAAAAAGAAATATAAATAAAAACTGTGCAACAATAATTACACAGGTTGAAGTAGATAAAAATGATAAGGCTTTTGAAAATCCAACTAAGCCAATTGGAAGTTTCTATACGGAAGAAGAGGCTAAAGCGATTTCTGAAGAAAAAGGCTATGTTATGAAAGAAGATGCCGGTAGAGGTTATCGTCGTGTTGTAGCAAGTCCAAAGCCTATTAAAATTGTTGAAATCATGACTATTCATGATTTAATAGAAAAAGGCAATATCGTTATTGCATGTGGAGGAGGTGGAATACCAGTCGTAAAAGGGAAAGATGGCTATGAAGGTGTTGATGCTGTTATTGATAAAGATCGCACTAGTGCTAGATTAGCTCTTGAATTAAATGCAGATGTTCTTCTAATACTAACTGCTGTAGACCAAGTTTATATTAACTATAAACAAGAAAATGAACAAGGTCTAAGTAGTTTAACAATTGAAGAGGCTATGGATTTAATCAAAAATAAAGAGGTAGCAGAAGGTAGTATGTTACCAAAAGTTGAGGCTTGTTGTGAATTTGCTAAAGATTCAAACGGTTATGCTCTAATAACTTCATTAGAAAAAGCCAAAGCTGCTTTAGCAGGTCAAACAGGTACAATTATAAAGAAATAAAAGGAGAGTAAAAAATGGCAAAGCGAAAGAAGAAATTTAGTCTTGCACTATCTTCATTCACAATAATTATCTTACTAATATTTTTATTAGGAATAATTTCACATTTATTGCCAGGTGCTAAGTTTGTTGATGATACAATCGTAAATGGTTCAGGTGTAGTAGGAGCCAAATTACATGAAGTATTATTATCACCAATCTTAGGATTTGCTGATGCCGTAGATGTAAGTGTATTCGTAATGATTTTAGGTGGATTCCTTGCTGTAATCAATTCAACAGGAGCCCTTGAAACAGGAATACAAGTTTTAATCAAAAAATTAAAAGGAAATGAATTAGCATTAATTCCAATATTAATGTTCATATTCTCTGCATGTGGTACTACTTATGGTATGCTTGAAGAAACAGTTGGTTTCTATGCATTACTTGCTGCTACAATGGTAGCTGCTGGTATGGATACAATCGTATCTTCAGCAATCGTATTACTAGGTGCTGGATCTGGTTGCTTAGGTTCAACTATCAACCCATTTGCAGTAGGTGCTGCCGTATCTTCATTACCTGAGGGTACACAAGTTAACCAAGGTATCATTATCTTAATTGGTACAGTATTATGGTTATCAACTTTAGCAATTTCAATTTACTTTGTAATGAAATATGCTAGAAAAGTTAAAAAAGATAAAGGATCAACTATCCTAAGTCTAAGAGAACAACAAAAAATGGAAAAGAAATATGGCAAAGAGGAAATTGCTGAAGATGTTTCATTAACTGGAAAACAAAAAGTAACATTAATTTTATTTGCCCTTACTTTCTTAGTAATGATTATTGGATTCATTCCATGGGGTGAATTTGGTATAACTTTCTTTGATGGATTCACTGGTTGGTTAACTGGTAGTTCATTAGGAAACTGGTACTTCAATGAATCTGCTCTTTGGTTCTTAATAATGGCCATTATCATTGGTGTTGTTAACGGAATGAAAGAGAAAAAATTTGTTGATACATTCGTAGATGGAGCAGACGATATGGTAGGAGTTATCTTAATCATTGCTGTTGCTCGTGGTGCTAGTGTATTAATGAAAACAACTTACTTAGATAACTATATTATTTACAATGCTGCGGAATTATTAAAAGATGTTCCTGGATTCTTATTTGCTCCAATGAACTATATAATTCACATTGTATTATCAGTATTAGTACCATCATCATCTGGTCTAGCAGCACTATCTGCTCCAATCATTGGACCATTAGCTGGTCAACTTGGACATAGTGTTGAGGCTACAGTAATGACTTTAGTAGCAGCAAATGGACTAGTAAACTTAATTACTCCAACTTGTGGAGCAATCATGGGTGGTTTAGCACTTGCTAAAGTAGAATATGGTACATGGGTAAAATGGGCAGGTAAAGTAGTTCTAACGATTGCTATTGCTAATATTATCCTATTAACATTATTCACACTAATATTTTAATAGTTAACAAAAAAGCTCAAAAACTTGGGCTTTTTTATTTGCTAGAAAAATGGTATAGTAAACTTATAAAATAGCATAAGGAGAAAAATATGAAGACATGTAAAAGTATCTTAAAAAACTTATTAACAATAGAGAGTCTTATACTCCTAGTATCAACAATTATCTATACGAATTTAATATCAAACATTTCCTTTAATGGAGGAACAATCCTAATACTTATGTTTATGTTCATTCTAGATATAAAGAATTTATATAAGACAAAAAAACAAACAATTAATAATATAAGTTACTATTTACTAAACATCCCTCTATTAGGTATAGTTACATTTTATATAATCAAAAGTTTTATCTTATTCTTTACTAATTCTGAGAACTACTCATCATTATTCTTTTATAATCATTTATTAATATCATATATAATTATCTTAATTAGTATCATTAGTCAGTATTTTTATAAAAAGACTATAACATCAGATTTTCCAATTACTATTAATAAAGTCTTATTCATTACCATATTACTTTCAATGATACCACTCTTCAGTAACAGCACAACTGTCATGATGGGAATAAATATTGCTATAATAGTCTTTTCCATCATAAAGTTATTATTTCTAAAATTTTCATCATCCGTAGAACTAGATATTATTTATCTAATACTATTAATACTATGTATAGTTGTTGCTAATCCAGTTAGTGTAGTTCTATTCATTAATTATTTTATTGAACAAACTATGGCAAATTAATCTTAAAATTAAACCTCAACCTGAACCAATCAAGTTGAGGTTTTCTAACTATATCATCAATTGAAAAAAAGATTAAAGCATAGTATACTAAACTCATACAAAAAGACCCAAGAGGAGAAACAGTATGGACCAACAAAAAATAGGCAAGTTTATCTGTAGTTTACGTAAGGAAAAAAATCTCAGTCAAACTCAATTAGCCGACATGATTCCTATAAGTAGACAAGCAGTAAGTAAATGGGAACGAGGAATAACTATTCCAGACTCTTCAGTATTAATAAAACTAAGTGAAATATTCGCTGTATCAATTAATGAGATCTTAGCCGGAGAAAAAATACAAAAAAAGAGTATAAAAACACTCGAAAAAGTAACTTTAAATATATTAGATGAAACTAACGAAAAAAGTAAAAAAAATAAGAAAATATCTCTTACATTTACATCAGTAATATTAATACTACTTATCGTCTTTTTATCATATTATTTTATCAATTCCTATAATTCTATAAAAGTTTATAGAGTAGATGGAGAAGGAAAAACCTTCGCAACTACCAATGGTATTTTTATTACAACAAGACAAAAGACATATTTTAGATTAGGTGAAATAACTCATGCTCCAAATGTAAAAATATCCAAAATAAAATTATATTATAAGATAAAAAATAAAGACCACTTACTTGTTGAAACAGAGTCAGAAAACCTTCTCCTAACTGACTATTATGGTTATGATGCTTATTTCCCATTTGACAAAGTAAACAGTATAATCAAAAATTTATATCTCCAAATAACTTTTTCTAACTCCCAAAAAGAAACAATAAAATTAAATGTAACAAAAGACTTTTCAAATAATAACATTATCTTTCAAAAGAAAACTAAAATATCAGATGGTACTTCTTCAAAAACACCTAAATCAGAATTGACTCCAGAGAAAAATAATATAATTGAAAGTATCAAAAATAAAGGAATAAAAGACAGAGATGGTTATATTTACGAAATTGCTAATCTTATCTTCGTATATTTTGAAGAAGAAAAACAATTAGAAGTAATTAAAACAGAAGACAATCAAAAAGAAGAGTGGTTTTATTTCTTAGAAACAGATCATTTATTTTATCAAAAATCAACTAATACAAAAATTATTTCTAAAGAATCTTCATCTGATAAAGATGACACTCTACATCAAAGTTTTACCAATAATTACCTAAACAAATACCTACTATCCTGACTAGAACCTAACAAGTTCTAGTTTTTAATTACTAATAATATTAAAATATTCCTAACAACAAAAAATTTAGGAGGCCCAATGATTAATATTGAACTAAATTCTTGTACTAAAACATATATCAAAAATAAAGAAGAAATAACAGCCGTAAACAATGTGAATTTCAAATTTGAATCTGGTAAATTTTACGTAATCACTGGAAAGAGTGGCTCTGGTAAAACAACTCTCTTACAATGCATAGGAACTATAGATACCTTTTCTTTTGGAATACTAAAAATAAATAATAAAGATGTAAGTCATTTATCAAGTAATCATCTTGCTGATATTAGAAAAGAAAATATTGGTTTTATCTACCAACAAATATATCTTAATTCTAATTTAACAGCCTTAGAAAATGTAATAGTACCTTTATACTTATCTAAAATGCCAAAAGAAGAACGTCTACAAAAAGGAGAAAAATTACTAGAACAAGTTGACATGTTACATAGAAAAAATCATTTCCCGAAAGAGTTATCTGGAGGAGAACAACAACGAATTTCTATTGCCCGTGCTCTTGCTAATAATCCAAGTATAATCTTAGCCGATGAGCCAACCGCTTCTCTAGATTCAGAAAATGAAGAAAAGATTTACCGAATATTTAAAAAGATAGTTAAAGACGGTAAATGTGTAATTGTAGTAAGTCATAATAGTAAGGCCTTAAACTATGCTGATGTAGTTTTAAAAATGAAAAATGGAAGTTTGGAGATTGTAAAAAATGCATAATGACATTTACAAAGACTACGTTTTAAAAAACATTCTAAGAGAAAAAAGAAATACTAAAACAATAATTATATTATTTTTTCTAGCCCTTACTATAATCTTTATTTTTTCATACAAAAAGACTGTTGAAACATATTTTACAGCCGGTATTGAAAAAGATCCTGGCTATAGAACAATATCAGTACTTAGAAACGAAGATATTGAAGAAGAAACTGCCATTAATGAAATAAAAAAGATAAATCACGTAGATGCCGTATTTAGTGATACTGCTTATTACACAATCTTAACTACCAAAAACAAATATTTTTTTGGAGACTTTTCTCTAACTGGAAGTACTAATAAGACTCATCCACCAGTAACAGCAGGTAAAAGTATTCAAAATAAAAACGAAATAGTTTGTCCGGAAATATTTTATCCATCAGAAAATATTGGTGCCAATAAAAATCTAAAAAAACAAGACTTCATAACTATGAAAAAACTAATAGGCCAAGAAATAGTAGTAGAGTATCCTAAGATAATAGATGAAAATACAGATGAACTAGAAATGAAAACAACAAAATTAAAAATAGTTGGAACCTATAAAAACAGTAAAGCCTATCTTGATGAATCAAGTTGTTATGGCGACTATAATTTACTAGGAGAAATCTATAATGATACCTATGAAAATGTAGACTTATCAAATCAAATTGACTCAATAGTAGTTCAAGTAGATTCAATAAACAATGTAGATTCAGTAATTAATAAGTTAAACTCTCTAAGAAAATATAATAGTAGCCGAATTCTAGAATTTGACTATTCTCTAATAGATATTTTAAATACCATAGTCTATGTAGTAACAACACTATGCCTAATCTTTTCTTTTATAACAATTATTTATATAACTGAAAAGAATCTTAATCTACTCATAATAAATACCAATATTTTAAGAACTATTGGATACAAGAATAAAGATATAGAAAAACTAAATTATCTAAATACCAATTTTTTAGTCCTTATAATTTCTCTTATCATTATTATATCTATTACAATATTTCAAATTATCTATAAAACAATTATTTATTTTAGACCATTAATATTTTCTAAAATACCAATTTGTATAGATTATGGTTCTATAATTTTATCAATTCTAGTAATAGCTCTTACATATAACATTTCCACAAGTATCTATAATAAAAAAGTCTTTAATATGAACATAATTGAAAGTATAAAGGAGTAATATGCTAAACATTATCACAAGAAAAAATAAAAGTAATAAAAAATACTATTTTCTCTACATCCTCACAAACATAATTTTAATAGTACTACTTACTAGTCATTATTATATTAACAATATATATACTTCTACTATTAAAAATAAACTACAAAATAGAGTTTTAACTATCGGCTGTTCCACAAAAAATATTAATAGTCTAAATAAAATAAATCACATCACTTCAATTTTTCCATACTACCCAAGTACCATAATGTTTGATACTAACAATAATAAATATATCTTAAACTACTACAATTTAAACTTTGCGAAAATAAATACATCAAACTTATCATCCAATCAAGTTATAGTCTCAAATGACATAAAGTCAAATTCAATAATACTTTACCTAAATAACGAAAAGTATATCTTCAAAGTAGTAGGTAAACACGATAATAAATATCTTAATACAAATGAAATAATTGTATCAGAAGAGTTTATGAAAAAGCTAAATAAAGGGCTTCCTAAAAATGAATTTAATATTATAGTTGATGATTATAATAATATAAATTATGTTTCTAAAGAACTGTCAAAAAATAACTGTGAAGTACTAATTCAAAATGACTCAAACCAACAAAATATTAAAATGTATAATCTTATCTTAAAAGTGTTCTTGATAGGGGAAGTACTAATAATTTTACTAATAATAAACACTCTAACACTTCTAACAAAAGACTTAATAAATACTAATAGTAAAGATATAGCCCTCTTAAAAATATACGGTTTTCATAACTCCAAAATTTTAAAAATACTAGTCTCAAGTCTAAGCAAAGAAAATATAAAAAATTCACTCTTAATATATATTATTTTAAGTATAGTATATACATTTCTAACCAAGTTCCAATTAATCTCAAAGGCCTACTTAAACTACCTTGAATTTATGGTAATAATACTCTTAATTATAATTCTAATTTCTATACTACTAATCATAATTTGCATACTAAGGTTAAGAAAACTAAATCAAAAACCTATTATTTCTCTCCTAAAAGAAAACTCATAAATAGTACTATATACCAGTGTACATTAAACAAAATAAAAAACATTTTTTCTATCTAATAAATAATCAAGGAGAGTCTAAAAATTATCCTTAATAACTTCTACCTAAAGGAGGAATATCTTTGAAAAAATTTCTAAAACAAAATAAAACCTTTCTCATTATCTTATCTCTCTTAATAGTCTGGGTAGTAATATGTGCTTTACAATACCGAGAGTACTTAAATGAAACTCAACTAAGTTATGATGAAATGGTAGAGTTATGTGAACATAGTGAAGAATACAAAAATGAAACAAAACTATGTAGTGAATATATTAAAGAAACATCTCTAACACCTAATGCCATAGTAATATTTTTCTATATTATAAATAATTATAGTATTAATTATCTTCAATGGTTTGGTTCATTAATAGTAATCTTTGCCGTTATCTCAAACATACATAGTGAACTACATTCAGAATTTATAAAATACAAACTACAAAGAGAGTCTTACAAAGTCTACTTAAAAAAAATTATTTTAACTTCACTAAAAAATGCCACTATCTTACCGATAACTTTTATTGTTTTATTTATACTTTCTTGTGTTCTATCTGGAAATTTAGACTTTAATGATACTTCAAAATTAATGGTTGCTAAAAATTTAACCTCTAATCTTTCCTATTTAATGGTAACCTACATTCTAGTCATTTTTCTACATAGTATTTTCTATTGTAACTTAGCTCTTATTTGTACTAAGAAAAATAAAAATCCCTTGGTCGCAACCATCGTAGGATATCTATTATTTATTCTACTAAATATAATACTTGAAACTATTATCGGTGGCTTTATTTTTAAAGTCCTTAATCTTACAAAGTATTCTGGCTTATTAAGTCTACTTGGAATATACATCTACTATGATATTCCAAACCTATCACTATTAATTATTTATTCAATATTTCTAGTAATATTAAGTTTTATTATCTTACTAAATACTTATAAAAATGAAGAGGAGGTATTAATTAGTCTTGAAGGATAAACTCAAATACTACAATTTAAACTTTAACTATTATACCAAGTCACAAAGTTTCAAATTTATCTTTATTTTTATGATTATTTTTTCATTTTTCACTACTAGTACCATGCCTTATGTTAATGGTAGATACTTACAATACATACCAGGACTCTTATCAATTTTAAATAACAGAATATTTATAGTCATAATATTAGTCCTTCTCTTTGCCAATACTTTAAATACATATACATACTTTAATAGTAGTGATTTTTATATTATTCGCCTTAGTTCAAAAAAGAAATATCTGAAAGAATTAATTAATAGTACAATTTTTAATAATATTTTAATACTACTTCTTCAATTTCTTATTTTACTAATCGGACTAAATATTTTCTGTGGATATGATTTAGGACTTACCAATATAGAAAATTATAAAATTATAAATATAGTTTATGTTCTAATTTTTATTTTTAAAAACACAATAATCTTAATTCTCATTTCTATAATAAATGTAATTTTATTAAATATCGTAAATAAAAATATTTTAACTATCATTAATATTTTGTATTATATAAGTTTTATCTTTGGAACAATATTATATGACTCTAACAGCATTAATAACAGTTTAAAAGTAAATTTAATAGACTATCTAACATCTCAAAAATACTCAAGTTTTTTCTATGCTCTTACAATAAATACAATATATATTTTTATATTATTACTTCTAATTTTTATTCTATTTCAATATGCCTATAAAAACATAAAGCAGGTGAGTACATGATAAAGAACTATTTTTATAACGATTTTAAATCACTTATAAAGAGTAAAATAAAATATATAATTTTATATTTCATGATATTGTTTTTTTTCATTACTTTTCAAAAAAATCTAAATCATATGCAAGTAGATAAAGTATATTTAGAATCTCTAGGATTAAGAATATCATCAGATTTAAACCTTCTTTCAGTACTAATCACTATCTATCATTTAGCAATCGTATCCTATATTAATTTCTACTTAATTACCACCGAACTAAAGAATAATCTCGGTAACATATTTTTACGAACAAGTATAAATAACTGGTATATTACAAAAACTATCTCCATTAGCATCATTACTATAATATTTAAGACAATTACTCATATCGTAATAACTATATTCTTTCTTTGTTTCTATAGTAATTTTAAAATATCAATAATTTTATTTTTTAAATATTTACTTTATTCCCTTATTTTTAGTATTTCTTTTCAACAGATCACAACATTTATTTATATCGTCAAAAGCAACTATATCAAAATAATTTTTCTATTCACATCCATATTACTTCTTACTTTAATTAATACTCATCATTTTAACATATTAATATTTCTACCCATATCAATTTTATTTTATTTACTTAACAAAGTTTATTTCAAAAAAAATTATTATTACATATTTGAAAAGGAGGAAAAGTAATTTATGAAAATCCAAGTAAAAAATGTTTCTAAATCATTTAAAGAAGTAGATGTTTTAAATAATATCAATTTAGAATTTAACAATGGCAAAATATACGGACTAATTGGTAAAAATGGTTCCGGAAAAAGTGTACTATTGAAAATGCTTTGCGGCTTTTATAAACCTACAACTGGTACTATTGAATTTGATAACCATGATATTATTAAAGAAGGTGTATTTGCTCCAAATACTAGGGCATTAATAGAAAATCCTAGTTTTCTACCTGATCTAACAGGCTATGAAAATTTAGAAGTACTAGCAAATATTCAAAAGAAAATCACAAAAGAAGATATTGAAAAAACTCTAAAAGACGTAAATTTATATGAAGCCAAAGATAAAAAGTATAGGACTTATTCTTTAGGTATGAAACAGAAATTAGGCCTTGCTCAAGTTCTTATGGAGGATCCAGAACTAATAATTTTAGATGAACCATTCAGAGGTATAGAAGAAAGTACTGTGGATAAAATAAGAAAATTACTAATAGAACTAAAAAAGAAAAATAAAATTATACTTATCGCAACTCATGATAAAGAAGACCTTGAAAAGTTAGCAGACATTGTCTACAAGTTTGAGAATAATACTATACAAATAATTGATGTTAAGAAAAAAAATAAATAAATAAGTAAATAAAACTCAACCTGAATCAGTCAAGTTGAGCTTTTCTATTTATAAATCTATCTAACTTTTCCTACTTCTCACTATAAATCAATTTATCATATGAAACTTTACTATTTAAAACACCATTATCTATCATAATATCTTGTAAATGATCAAATGATTCTTCACTAAATTTAGTAGTCTTAGGCCAAGCATCTATCTTCCTATATCTAGCAACTACTTTTTCCAAATCATTTAGTGAAGTATCAGGAAATTGACTAAGTATTGCTTCTGCTACTTCTTTATCAGAACTATTATGTACAAAGTCTAATCCTTTTTGAATTGCCTTTGTAAAATTACTAATCAATTCACTATTTTTCTCAATATAACTTCCTCGTGCTGAATAAGAAGTATAAGGAACAACTCCTCCAAGTTCTCCGATACTAGCAACAACATATCCATATCCTTGTTGTTCTATTTCTAAAGCATTAGGCTCAAATAATGTAACAAAGTCTCCTTGACCAGAAATAAATGCTCCACCCATTGCTGCAAAAGCAATAGAAGTATCTATCTCTAAATCATTTTTTGGATCAATTCCATTCTGTTTAAGTGCCCATTCAAAAGTCATCTCTGGCATACCACCAGCACGTCCTCCAATAACACTTTTTCCTTTTAAATCATTCAAAGTAAAATTATCAAATTTTTCTCTAGATACTAAGAATGATCCATCTTTTTGTGTAAGTTGTGCAAAAGTCTTTAAATAGTCTTTTTCTTTTGCATTATAAACATAAATTGTTCCCTCACTTCCACAAAAACCAATATCAGCATCACCTGATAATACAGCCGCTGTAACCTTATCAGCCCCAGCAGTTAAGATAAGTTCTATATCAATTCCAACTTCCTTAAAATAACCTTTTTCAATAGCAACATACTGTGGAGCATAGAAAATTGTATGGGCAACTTCTGCCAACGTAACTTTTGTTCTTTTATTCTCATTTTTCTTAGAATGATTAAAATCTAAAAATAGGGAACCAACCATTAGAAAAACTAAAATAAAAAACAAACAATAATATAAAATATTCTTTTTCATAAATCTCCTTTCAACTAAAATATTATATGAATAATAGTCATTTTGTGTTATATTATTAAGTAGAAAGAAAGGAGAAAATATGAAAGTATTAGTAATTTCAGATATACATGGTATCAAGACAAATTTACCTTTAATCAAAGATAAATTTACTGAATTAAAATGTGAACTTTTAATAGTATTAGGGGATTTATATTACAACTACGGAAGAGAAGATGCTAAGGATTATGATCCTGAATATGTAAGAGAATTTTTAGACTCTTTTTCCGATAAAATGATTTGTATGAAAGGAAACTGTGATGAGTATATAGATGTTCATGATGAGCCGTTTGATATTATTCCTGGTTATTTTAGTACCAAAATAAATGATAAAACTATTTACTTAACTCATGGACATATATATAATAAAAATCACTGGTCTAAAGAAAACTCGATTTTACTTTTAGGTCATACCCATATTGCTGAAATTACAACTATTGGTACAACTACCTATATTAATCCAGGTTCTATCTCATTACCCTTAGGTAAAGAACCGGCAAGTTATATGATGATTGATGACAATAAATACACGATTGCTGACATTAATGACCGTATAATTTACGAAAAAGAGATCCTATAAGCAAGTTAAACTTGCAAAATATTAAAAAATGTGTTATAATATAGCCACATTTGAGGGGAAAGGTGAAAATTATGAAATCAATATTGAAAAAATTAAAATTTCTAGTTGTTATGATTTTTACAGGAATCATAATGACAACCAACGTTTTAAATGTTAGTGCTGCTGCACAAACTATTTCACTAGGTTCAGGAGTAAAATTACCTGCCTACTTAGCAGGATTATCATTTAAAACAAAAGTATTAACATCAGGAGAATACGTATACTGCTTAGATTATCATAAGGCAACAAGCCAAAATGTAACTGCAACACTAGTTGGAGAACTAGATGCTGGTTTTGCATATTTAATGGAACATGGTTATCCTAGAGTAAGTATTACAGGAGATTCAACAAAAGATTATTACATAACTCAAGCCGCTGTTTGGTGGTATTTAGATGATACAACTGGTTCATCAAACTTAACAAAATCATTTAAAGAAACAGCAAATGACCCTAACAATATTCGTAAATATGTAAAAGAACTAGTTGCTGGAGCAAAACAAGCAAGAGCAAACGGATATGTTAAAACAAGTATTTCATTATCAACATCAAATAGTGAAATGAAATTATCTAGCGATTCAAAATACTTTGAATCAGAAAGTTTTACAGTATCATCTACAAATATTAGTTCATACAAAGTATCATTAAACAATGCTCCAACAGGAACAATCGTAACAGATGCAAATGGAAACTCTAAAACAACATTTAATAAATCAGAAAGTTTCAAAGTAAGAATTCCTGCATCAAGTGTAAAAGATACAAGTTTAAATATGACAGTAACTGTCAGTGCAACAGGAACAGTTAATAAAGCATATGAATATAAACCAACAAATAGTAAGATGCAAAACTGCTTTCCATCAGTTTTAACTCCAGAAACACAAAATGTTTCAGCAACTGCTAAATTAACTTTATCTACATCAAAAATTACAATTATCAAATTAGATAGAGCAACAGATAAAGCCTTAGCAGGAGCAACATTAGTATTAAAAGATTCTAATGGTAATGAAATAACTAGATGGAAATCAACAACAAATGCACACGTAATTAGAAACTTAAAAAATGGTAGTTATACAGTTGAAGAAATAGAGGCTCCAACTGGTTATAAAAAATTAAAAGAACCATTATCATTTACAGTTACAGATAGTAACAGAAATATTACTGTAAAAGTATACAATGATGCCAAATCAAATGTTGTAACAATTACAAAGATTGATGGTTCAACTGGAAAGGCTTTAGCTGGAGCCGTACTAGTAGTTAAAAATGCTCAAGGAGAAGAAGTAGCAAGATTCGAAACTACAGAAGATCCAAAAGTATTTACAGATTTAGCCGATGGTACATATACAATCGAAGAAGTACAAGCACCATCTGGTTATAAGAAAAGTAACGATGTTATTACAATAACAATTGATGAAGATCATGCAACTCATCAAGTTACATTCTACAACTATCCAGAAGTACCTGTACCAGATACAGCATCAACAAGTTCAATTATCATGACTATAATAGGTATATTATTAATAGGTTCTACTGTTGGATTTGTATACAAGAATGCAAAAAAATAAAAAGAAGAAATCAAGAATCTCTCCTAGTGTAACTACTACAATTTGTGCGTTAGTCATACTAATTGGGGGATTCTTTCTTTCTTATAACTATATTCAAGCCAAAAAAAATATGGCCTACGATTACATGGCCAACGTCTTCTACACAAGCAATACTAATAACATAATAGTAGATGACGGAACTCGTAATAATGAAGAAGAAACAGTAGAAGAAGAAGTAACAGATGAATACATTGGTTACTTAAATATACCTAAGATAAATTTAACAAAAGGTTTCTACAGTAAAAATTCTAAAGAAAATGATATAGATAAAAATATTTTAGTAATAAAAGAATCATCTTATCCAGATGTAGAAAAAGGGAACCTAATAATAGCTGGTCACTCAGGTAATAGTTGGAGAGCCTTCTTCAATGACTTATACAAATTATCAAAAGGTGACTATGCTTATGTAACATACAAAAATAAAAAATATGCTTATAAGATAGTTAATATCTATAAACAAGATAAAGTTGGTACAATAGGAATCTATCGTGATTATAATAAAACAACCTTAACACTAGTAACTTGTACTAACTATGAATCAACAACACAGACTGTATACATCGCAGAACTTCAAGAAATAACAGATAATTAAAAAAATAAAAAGAGGGTGAGGTTATGGCAAGATTGTCATTTGTAGAAAAACTAAGTGTCTTATTCAATTTAACAAAATCATCAAGTCTATATCTTGTTGTCCTTTTAGCAGTAACAGCTTTAGGACTAATACTTTTAACAAGTAATAGAAAAAATGCCAAGTCAGTTAAATTTTTCTACGTTTTAATTTATATGATAATGATAAGTATAGTTCTATACATATATAGAGATAATCTAAGTAACATGATGGATTATATGATGGATAATCTATTCATAATAATCTATTTTCCAAACTTAGCAATCTATCTAGCAGCCATACTCATCTCCAATATAATTTGCTTAGTAACTGTTTTTGGCAAAAAAATACCAAAAATAATAAGAAAAATAAATATTTTAATGTACTGTGTAATTAGTTATATCTTAATCCTAATTTTAAATATAATTAGTGAAAATAATCTAGACGTTTTCAATCAATCATCAGTATATGGAAATACAACAGCCCAAGCCTTAATTGAATTAACAAGTACTATATTTATCGCTTGGGTATGTTTCCTAATAATTTATAAAATCATTAAACCGTACTTCTTTAAAGAAAAGGTACCTACAAAAGTTATAGTTAAAAAGGTTGTAAAAAAACCAGCAAACTATAAACCAGTCGAGGCACCATATCAAGTAAAGGCCGTTAATAATACAATTAAAGTAGAAAAAGAACCAAAAGAAAATACTACTAAATATGATGATTTATTAACAATCGATGACTATAAATTATTATTAAATATCTTAAAAGAACAAAAAGAAAAAGAACGTCAAGAAAAAGAAAGACAAGAAAGAATAGATAAAGAACAAGCAAAATATAGAGAATTACAAGAATTATATAGAAGTGTCCAATAACACTTCTTTTTCTTTGCCTAAACCTAAAATATAAGATATAATAAAAAAGGAAGTAGGTAAGAAAATGAATTTAGATAATTTGAATGACAAACAAAAAGAAGCCGTACTATATAACGATGGACCACTTCTTATAATAGCAGGTGCCGGTGCTGGTAAGACTAAAACCCTAACAAGTAAAATTGCATACATAATAGATGAACATCTAGCAACACCATACAACATTCTAGCAATTACTTTCACCAACAAAGCCGCTAAAGAAATGCGTGACAGACTATACTTATTAATTGGTGATGAGGCCAGAAAATTACAAGTATCAACATTCCATAGTTTTGGTTTAAAACTCTTAAGAGAAAACTATGAACTATTAGGATATGATCGTAACTTTGTTATTATGGATAGTGATGATTCCTTAACTGTAGTAAAAAAAATAATAAAAGACTTAGATTATGATCCAAAAGTATATAATCCTAAAGCCATAAGAAATAAAATAAGTAGTTGTAAAAATGAATTAATATCTGCCAAAGCCTATGAAAGATATGCTGTAAGTGACTACGAACAAGTAATTCAAAAAGTATATGAAAAATACGAGAAAAAACTACAACAAAATAATTCTGTAGACTTTGATGATTTATTAATTCTTCCTATAAAACTATTTAGAGAACACCAAGACGTCCTAGAAAAGTATCAAAACTTATATCAATACGTTTTAATAGATGAGTATCAAGATACAAATCAAGCTCAATATATTTTAACTAAGATGATTAGTGAGAAAAATAGACGTATAACCTGTGTTGGAGATGACTCTCAAAGTATTTATAGTTTTAGAGGAGCAAATTATAAAAATATCTTAAACTTTGAAAATGATTATAAAGATGCTAAAACAATTCTTTTGGAACAAAACTATCGTTCAACTGGTAACATTCTAGATGCTGCCAACCAAGTAATTAAAAATAATAGAGATCGTAAAGATAAAAATCTATGGACTAATAAAGGCCCAGGAGAAAAGATTAAATATTATCGTGCATATAATGAAAGAGACGAGGCTCAATACGTTATTAGAAAAATAAAAGAACTAGTTAATAGAAATGTTGAATACAAAGATATTGCTGTTCTTTATAGAACCAATGCTCAGTCTCGTGTCGTTGAAGAAGAAATGTTAAAAGAAAATTTACCATATCGTGTAATTGGAAGTTTCTATTTCTATTCTAGAAAAGAAATCAAAGACTTAATCGCATACTTAAGATTAATTCATAACTCTAAAGATAATATCAGTCTCCTTAGAGTAATAAATACACCAAAACGTGGAATTGGTCTAAAGACAATTGAAAACTTAACTACAAAAGCTGATACTGAAGGTATAAGTATCTATGATGCGATTGAATCAGGAAAAGAACTAGAGTTCAAAAAGACAATCGAAAAATTAAAAAGTGTTGCTGAAGACCTAACTTTAACTGAATTAATTGACAAAGTATTAGATGCTTCTGGTATGAAAAAAGAATTAGAAAGTGAACAAACTTTAGAAGCCGAAGTAAGACTAGAAAACCTAGAAGAATTCAAGTCAATAACTAAAGCCTTTGAAGAAAAAGAAGGACTAATCTCTCTAGAAGACTTCTTATTAGAAATTAGTTTAGTAAGTGACGTTGAAGAATATAAAGACGATCCAAATCGTATAAGCCTAATGACCGTTCACTCTGTAAAAGGACTAGAGTTTGATCATGTCTTCGTAGTAGGTATGGAAGAAGGTTTATTCCCACATATGAATTCTCTTATGGAAAATGTTGCTTTAGAAGAAGAAAGACGTCTTTGTTATGTTGCTATTACAAGAGCAAGAGACGATCTACATTTAGTAAATGCTCGTCGCAGAACTTTATTTGGAAAAGAACAAGTTAATCCTGTAAGCCGTTTCATAAGTGAAATTAATCCAGATTTACTAGAGACAAATGTTAAAGATGAAATACCTAAAAAAGAAGAAAAAATTGATACAACAGAGATGTTTAGAGAAGAAGACGTTGACTATAAAGTTGGTGACTTCGTTTACCATGAAACATTTGGTACTGGTAAAGTTGTTGAAGTTACTAATACTCTTGTTAGTGTTGCTTTTAAACATCCGCATGGTATTAAAAAATTAATGAAAAATCACAAAAAATTATCAAAAATTAATAATTAATAATAGATTTTTAGGAGGGTAAAATGAAAGATAAAACATTATTAATTTTGGCTGCTGGTATGGGTAGTCGTTTTGGAGGACTAAAACAAATTGCTCCACTAGGACCAAATGGTGAGTTCATTATTGACTATTCAGTATATGATGCCATCAAAGCCGGTTTCAACAAAATAGTTTTTCTAATTAAAGAAGAAAACTATGACGTATTTAAAGAAACAATCGGAAAAAGAGTAGAACCATACATCAATGTTGAATACTGTTTCCAAAAAAATGACAACATTCCAGAAGGCTACTCAGTTCCAGAAGACAGAGTAAAACCTTTAGGAACAGCTCATGCTATTCTTTGCTGCAAAGACAAAATCAATGAACCATTCGCAATCATTAATGCTGATGACTTCTATGGAAGAGATGCCTATCTAAAGGCTGCTGGTTTCTTAGAAGGTATGAATGACGAAAAGCCATACAAATATGGTTTAGTAAGCTATCTTGTAAAAAATACACTAACTGAAAATGGTTCCGTAAAAAGAGGTGTCTGTGAAGTAACAGACGGCAAACTAACAAAAATAACTGAAAGTGTTATCGAAAAAGTGGATGATAAACTAATCGCCACACCATTAAGTGGAAAAGAACCTTTCGAAGTATCACCAACTGATAAAGTATCTATGAACTTAATGCTTTTCTCACCAAGTATATTCTCATACATTGAAGAAAAGTTCCCAGAGTTCTTTGATAGAAATAAAGATAATTTAGAAAAATGTGAATATTTAATACCAGATGTTTTATTTGAAACAATAGAAGACGGCTACGCAAACGTAGAAGTTTTAGAAACAACTGCTGCTTGGTATGGAGTAACTTATAAAGAAGATGCTGAAGCTGTTAAGAAAGCTCTAAAAGATTTAGTTGACAGTGGAGAATATCCAAATAATCTTTGGGAAGAATAATAAAAAAAACAAAAAAAGAAAGAGACAAACTACCAAAATAGTTTGTTTTCTTTTCTAAAAACATCACCAATATATGTTATAATAAATATAGTTAAAACATTTGTAAGGAGACTAGTTATGAAAGAAAGAATGGAAGAGTTAATTGAGATTATTAATGAGGCAGATTATAATTATCACACTCTAGATAATCCAACAATTACTGATCAAGAATATGATAAATACTTACGTGAATTATTTGAAATAGAAGAAGCCCATCCAGACTGGGTAAGAGAGGATTCTCCAACTCAACATGCCGGTGGCAAAATAATAGAAGGCTTTAATAAAGTTACTCATAAGATTCCTATGATGTCCTTAAGCGATGTCTTTTCTGAAAGTGAAGTTATAGCCTTTGATGAAAGAATAAAAAAAGAAGGTATAACTCCTGAATATATGTGCGAATTAAAAATAGATGGTCTTTCTGTATCATTATTATATGAAGACGGAAAACTAGTAAGAGCCGCAACAAGAGGAGATGGAACAACAGGCGAGGATATTACTCATAATGCTAAAACTATTAAAGTAATTCCTCTAAAGTTAAAAGAAAAAGTAAATATTGAAGTTCGTGGAGAAATCTTCATGAATAAAGAAACTCTAGTAAAGTTAAATGAAGAGCGCAAAAAACATAATCAACCATTACTTCAAAACTGTCGTAATGCTGCCGCGGGCTCTATCAGACAACTAGATTCCAAAGTAGCAGCCTCTAGAAAACTAGATAACTTTATTTATCATTTACCAAATCCCCTAGATTATAATCTACATACTCATGCTGAAGCCATAAATTATATGACAAGACTAGGTTTCAAAACTAATCCAAATAATCGTCTAGTTAAAAATATTTCTGAAGTAATCGAATATATTGAAGAAAAGGCTAAACAAAGACCAACTCTTCCTTATGATATAGACGGTATTGTTATAAAAGTAAATAGTATCGAGCAACAACAAAAACTAGGCTATACTGCCAAATATCCAAAATGGGCAACTGCTTATAAATTTCCTGCTGAAGAAGTATTAACAAAACTAACAGATATAATCTTTACCGTTGGTAGAACTGGTCAAATTACTCCAAATGCCGTTCTAGAACCAGTAATAGTAGCCGGTTCAACTATCTCTAGAGCAACTCTCCACAACGAAGATTATGTAAAAGAAAAAGATTTAAAAATAGGAGACATAGTTTCTATAAGAAAAGCCGGAGATGTTATTCCAGAAGTAGTCGAAGTAAAGAAAGAAAGACGTACTGGCCAAGAAAAAGATTTTAAAATGATTACAACTTGCCCAATGTGCAATACTAATCTAGTCAAAAAAGAAGGCCAAGTAGACTACTATTGTCCTAATAAAAAATGTCCTGCTAGAAGTATTGAATCTCTAATTCACTTTGCCTCACGTGATGCCATGAATATAGACGGACTAGGTGATAGAATAATGGAAGACTTCTATAACTTCCACTTCATAGGAACAATAGCCGATATCTATTCCCTAAAAAATCATGAACAAGATTTAACTAGACTAGAAGGCTATGGCGACAAGTCTGTAACTAATCTTTTAAATGCCATTGAAGATAGTAAAAAGAATTCTCTAGAAAGACTATTATTCGGTTTAGGAATTCCCCATGTCGGAGCAAAAACTGCTAAAATTCTTGCTAAAAGATATAAAGAACTAGATAATTTAATGGTCGCAACCGAAGAAGAGTTAACTACTATTCCTGATATAGGTGGCATCATTGCTAAAAGTGTAGTTGAGTATTTTAATGATAATCATCATAGAGGTATTGTCGAAGAACTAAAAGAAATTGGGCTTAATACCAAATATTTAGGTCAAGAAGTAGAAGAAAACTCTGAATTTAATGGCAAGACCTTTGTCCTAACTGGTTCCCTACAATTATTTACTAGAGAAGAAGCCGAAGAAAAAATAGAACAACTAGGTGGTAAAGCCTCAAGTTCCGTATCTAAAAAGACCAGTGCTGTAATTGTTGGAGCAAATCCTGGTAGTAAATATGAAAAAGCCAAAGAACTAGGTATACCAATTTGGACAGAAGAAGAGTTTAAAGAAAAACTAGGTGAATAAAATTATAATTGAAAAAATATATTAAGTAAAACTGGAATTTCAAAAGTTCCAGTTTTTCTAACTAATAATACCAAATTTACTATTGCCAAATATCCAATTAAATTGCAGCAACCAAAAGTACTAACCAAAAATAACTAACACCAAGGCACATACCATTGCTAATTTTTTAAATAATAAATATATCCTATAAAGTCTCTAAATCTCGTTTCTTAAACCATTAAAAAACGAGATTTTTATATGTAAAAACACCACATCCTATCATAGCCTAAAACGCACAAAACCTTGACTATTTAACAAAAAAATGGTATTATATGCCCATGAAACTGAAGAGGTGGATATATGAGAAAGAGACAAAAAGAAATTCAAGCCGAAGAATATCACGAAACTGAAAACTTCGAAGACTTAGATCAACTAACTTTTGATGAATACGATGATTCTACAGACTTTTCTCAGGACATCGATGAATATGATGATGCCATGGATTTTGATGAAGACATCGCTGAATATAAAACATTAGATAATAGCGATGAAGAAAATGAAGATTTCCTAGATGATGAAGAATTAGATACTTTAGAAGAAAAGCCACAACGAAAGGGTATAGAAAAAACAAAACTAACAAAAATTCTAAATATCATTTTCTATGTATTAATCATCCTAATGCTTATGGTTACTATCGATATAGTTGCCGTTTCAAGATATAATCATGGTCCATACTTTGCAATCAAAACAGCAGCTTACAAAGACGGCGGCACCAAAGTATACTATGGCCTTGGCTACAAAGTAATAAAATATAACCAATTACAAGGAAGAAGAGATACCGAACTTGGTACTTGGTCAATGCCATATAACACAGAACCAACCGAAATATCAGCTCTTGATTTAGCCATTGAATATAAAAATACTCCTGTAAAGACGTATGAAAAGTTTCAGAAAAAATTCCTACGTGTAACCGGAGACTTTATAAGTTACAACAAGAATAAACTAACCTTTGGCTATACAGATCCAGACGGTGGTTACACACTAAACATTGTTTGTAAAATGTCCGAGGATTCAACTAAAAAAGAATTTACTGAAAATCAAAAAGTAACTATAATTGGTACTATAAATAACTATGAACCAAGTACTGAAAAAAGTCCTAACACATTATATATAACTGACTGTTTTGCAGAATAATACAAGTGCTCCAGTAGCATTTGTTTTTCTTACTTCTAAAAATTTACATCTTAAAATATCCATGATATAATAATAAAGTTAAAGGAGGTCTTTCTGTATGGAAGATAAATTATCAAGAGAAGAAGTTTTACATGTCGCTCATCTAGCCAGAATTGAAATAGATGAAGAAGAAATATCTATGTATCAAGTAAAATTAAAACAACTTTTAAACGAAATAGAAAAAATAAATGAAGTAAAAGTATACGACGAAGACATGTTGATTTGTCCAACTGAAAATAAATGTGTTTTACGTGATGATGTAGAAGGAGAAATGTTAAATCCTAAAGATGTTCTAAAAAATGCTCCTCGTCATAGCGGAAACTATATTTCTGTTCCAGTAGTAATAAGTGAAAAGGGTGGTATGAGTGCATAATTATTTAGATTTATCATTAATTGAAATTAATAAATTATTAAAAGAAAAAAAGATTACACCTAAAGACTTAGTAGAAGAAGCCTTTGAAAGAATTGAAAGTAATAAAGACTTAAACTGTTTTATTACTCTAAATAAAGAAGAAGCCTTAAAACAAGCCGAAGAATTAGAAAATAAAGAAGTAGATTCTCTAACATTTGGTATTCCAATAGCTCTAAAAGATAACATTCTAACTAAAGGACTACGTACAACTGCTGCTTCTAAAATCCTAGAAAACTTTGATCCAATCTATGATGCTGACGTTGTTGAAAGAATAAAAGACGCTAATATGATTATTATTGGTAAGACTAACATGGATGAATTTGCTATGGGTTCCTCTAATAGAACATCTTTCTTTGGACCAGTAAAAAATCCTTGGAATGATACAAGAGTACCAGGAGGCTCATCTGGAGGAAGTGCTGCTGCTGTAAGTAAGAGAATTATACCTTTTGCCTTAGGTTCAGATACAGGTGGATCAATTAGACAACCAGCATCTTTCTGTGGCATAGTAGGACTAAAGCCAACTTATGGACGTGTATCACGTTATGGACTAATTGCCTTTGGTTCAAGTCTAGACCAAATTGGTCCTATGACTAAAAATGTCTATGAAAATGCCGTACTTTTAAACACAATCTGTGGAAAAAGTGAAAAAGACTTAACATCTGTTGAAACTAATGAAGATTTTACAAGACTAATTGGGGAAAAAATAGATGGTATGAAAATAGCCATTCCAAACTTCTATGTAAGTGATGCTATTGATAAGGAAATAAAAGACAAATTAAATGACGTAATCGAAATACTAAAGAAACATAACTGTACAATCGACTATGTTGATATAAATTATATTGATAAAGCCGTTCCTCTATATCAAATTATTGCGATGGGTGAGGCAAGTTCTAACTTAGCCAGATTTGACGGTATTCGTTATGGCTATAGTTATGAAAATCCAAAAGATATCGAAGACTTATATCTAAAAACTAGAAAAATCGGTTTCGGTGACGAAGTAAAAAGACGTATTATGATTGGTAGTTATTTATTATCTGGTAAAAATGCTAAACTATATTACAACAAAGCCCTAGAAATAAGAGATGATATGCGTAAGAGTTTCTTAGAAACATTTAAAAACTATGACTTAGTCATTGGTCCAAACAACACAACAGTTGCTTATGAACTAGATAAAGGTCTAGATGATGCCATAAAATCATTCATGGATGATGTTCTAACTATCCCAGTAAATATGGCTGGTCTTCCAGGTATGAGTGTTCCAATTGGCTTTAACAGTGAAAACTTACCAATCGGTATGCAAATAATTGGTGCCCCATTTGAAGAAGCAAAGATGTATCAACTAGCAAGTTTTGTAGAAAAAGAACTAAACTTAGACTTAAATCCTAATGGAGGTGAAAAACATGACTAATTACATTCCAACAATTGGTATCGAAGTCCATGTAGAATTAAAGACAAATACTAAAATATTTTCAAACTCCCTAAACGGATATGGTCAAATGGCTAATTCTTTGACTAATGTAGTTGACTTAGGTTATCCAGGTACATTACCAACATTAAATAAAGAAGTCGTAAATCTAGCTATAAAAGCAGCTTGTGTTTTAAATTGTAAAATAAGAAAAGAAATGCACTTTGATAGAAAAAATTACTTCTATCCAGATAATCCAAAAAACTTTCAGATTACTCAAGGCCGAACTCCAATAGGCTATGACGGTTATGTAGAAATAGAAGTTGATGGTACAAAAAAGAAAATTGAAATAGAAGAAATGCATATTGAAGAAGATACTTGTAAGAGTACTCATCGAGGCGACAAAACTCTTCTAGACTTCAATAGAGCCGGAGTTCCACTAATTGAAATAGTAACTAAACCATGTATCAGTAGTAGTACTGAAGCCAAACTATATCTAGAAAAACTAAAAGAACTACTATTCTATACTGATATAAGTGATTGTAAAATGGAAGAAGGTTCAATGCGCTGTGAGGCCAATGTCTCAATTAGAAAAAATGAAACAGATCCATTAGGAACTAAATGTGAAATCAAAAATATTGGTTCAATTTCTAATGTTGGTATAAGTATTGAAAAAGAAATTATCCGTCAAACTGAACTATTAGAAAAAGGTGAAACTTTTAAAGAACAAACCAGACGTTATGATGATAAACTTGGCGATACAGTTCTAATGCGTATTAAGGAAACTGGTAATGACTATCGTTATTTCCCAGAACCAGACATTCCATACTTATATTTAACAGATGCTATGATCGAAGAGGTAAGAAACACTATTGAAATGTTACCTGATGAAAGAAGAAGTCTTTACATGGAAAAGAATGTTTCTGAAATTAATGCCAAAAAACTTGTTCAAAACAAGCCATTAAGTGACTATTTTAATACGCTATTAACTGAAGATATAGATTTTAAAATCGCTAGTAACTTACTTTTAGGCGACATTTCTGCATACTTAAATAAGACTGAAAAAGCAATTACAGATACCACTCTAACTAAAGAACGTATGGTAGAGTTAGTAAATAAAATATCTGATAATACTCTAACTAGTAAAAACTTAAAAGATATTTTAGATAAAGTTCTAGAAGAAGATAAAGCAATCTCTGAAATTATTAAAGAATCAGGTATTGAAAATATAACAGATGATACAGCTCTAAGAGAAATAATTAAAAAGATTGTTTCTGAAAATAGTGAAAGTGTTACTGACTATAAAAATGGCCATGACCGTGCTATTAAATTCTTAATGGGTCAAGTAATGAAAGAAACAAAGGGTAGTGCAAATCCTAAACTAGCCATGAATATACTTATAGAAGAATTACAATAGTTCATAAACACCAACTAACCACTCTAGCAATTGCTAATTGAAAAAGGTACATATATGATGTATAATTAAAATACTAGGATGTGATGATTTTGAAATATATTAAGAAAAATAAAAAGATGTTTATAGCAATAGGAATCTTCCTATTACTTGTAATATTATTAATTCCCGTAAAAAATGCTTTATTTCCAAACTCTGGTAAAGCAATCTATGGAGATCGTCTAGATGGTATTGATAAAGTAAAAATATCTAATAAAACACTAGCAAGTATTGAAGACAAATTAAAGGAAGACTCTGTAACTAAAGTATCTTCTCGTATTTCTGGAAAAACAGTTGAAATAATACTTACTGTTTCCTCAGATGTTTCACTAGAAGTTGCTAAAGGTTATGGAACTAAAGCCTTAGAAGTATTTAGTGATGCTGAGAAGAAATATTATGATTTTCAAATTTTCATAACAAAAGACTCAGAGTCAACTGAATTCCCAATTATTGGATACCGTCACCATAGTAAAGATAGTATTACATGGACAAAAGATAGAACAGGAAGTGCCGAATGAAAAAGAAATTTTTAATAATTTTAATTCCACTTCTAATAGCGAGTCTCTTATTTGTCGTAGTCTATCGTCACTATAATAAAGAAGACAAAACTACAACTTTAACAGTATCTGAAAAAAGATGGGTTCAAAAAAATAAAGATAAAACCTATGACTTTGAAGTAGTAAATGACTATCCATTATATGGAATGAATGGTGAAGGAGTAATCTTTAATTTCTTAGATGACTTCCAAAAGAATGTTGGTATCGAATTTAATAAAATACCATACTTAAAAACATCATCACCTTCAACTAATAGTTATCGAATCGAGATACTAAGTAATGATGCTACTTTAAAAGATAATAACTTATTCTTATTTAATGATAACTATATAATTGTAGGCAAGACTTATGAAAGAATTAATAGTACTAAAGATATGCGCAATACTATCTTTGGAGTCTTTGAAGATGATGCTGAAGAAATAAGTTACTACTTAAAAGGTGGAAATAATTTATCATACAAATCTTATAAAGATATCACTAGTCTATATACAGCACTAGATAATGATCAAGTAAATATGATTGTAGTACCAAACATTATGTATTTAGATTATACAATCGAAAAAGACAAGTACTTTATCAATTATTACTTAACAGAGATGAAAAAACAAATAGTCTTAACATTAAGTGATGACAATGAAGAACTAAATAAAATAGTAACAAAATACTATAACAAATGGCGCTTAACAGCCTATACTAAAGAATATAATAAAGCCTACTTAGACTATTACTTATTAAAAAATAATCTAAGTGCTAAAGAAAAATCTTCTTTAATATCTAAAAATTATACTTATGGTTTTGTTTCTAATACTCCATACGAAGTCTTAGTAAATGGTAAACTAGCCGGTATCGCTGGAGAATACATCGAACGTATTACCCGTTTAGCCGATATTAACTTTAAGTATAAAGAATACAAAACAAAAGAAGAATTACAAAAAGCCATTGATAAAGGTGAAATAGATGTTTACTTTGATTATTATAACTACAACAACGATAAATACTATGCAACCTTATCAACCTTTATAGAACAATACGTTGTATTAGGTTACCAAAAAGACAATCATATTGTTAACTCATTTGAAAGTCTAAAAGGTCAAGATATAGTTATGTTAAAAGAAGATTCTTTATATAACTATTTCTCAACTAATTCACGTGCTAATATAAAAGGTTATGACACCATCGACAAATTATTAAAAAATGCTGGTAATAAACTAATTGTCTTAGATCGAGAAATTTATAATAATTATCAAACTACAAAGTTTAAAGACTTTAACTTATTATATTTAGATAACATGTTAAATGACTATAAATTTATGGTTAAAAAAGACAATAAAGCCTTCTATGACTTATTTAATTACATTATTAATACTAATTCGTATTATAATTATAGAAATGCTGGAATTGAAAACTTACATGCTTCAATTCTAGAAGGTTCAACATTCCAACAAGTATATACCATAGTATTGGCCGTTGTCTTTATTCCACTAGCAGTACTTCTAGGTGTTTACTTAATTCTAAAGAAAAAGAGAAAAGTAAAGAAAGTAAAGACAAGTGAAAGACATAAATATACTGATATGCTTACATCATTAAAAAACAGAAACTACTTAAATGCTAAGATGCCTGAATGGGAAGAATGTAATGTTTATCCACAAGCAATAGTCATGGTAGATTTAAACAATGTTAAATATGTAAATGATAACTTTGGTCATGAAGAAGGAGACCAATTAATCATAAAAGCCGCCGGAATTTTAGTAAATACTCAACTAGAAAACAGTGAAATCATGCGTACTGACGGTAATGAATTCTTAATTTACTTAGTTGGTTATAGTGAAAGACAAGTGGAAACTTATACTAAGAAAATTGCTAAAGAAATGAAAGGACTACCACATGAATTTGGTGGGGCAGTAGGTTATAGTATGATTCTAGATAAAATTAAAACTCTAGATGATGCTATTAACGAAGCCACAATTCAAATGATAGCCAATAAAGAAGATTTAAAATAAGAGGTTGATAAGAATGGAGCGAGCAAAAGGGTTCTTAAGGAAAGCAATTAATTTAATTAAAAAGCCTGAGATGAGAATTTTACCTGGAAATCTCGCTTTTTTCTTTGTCTTATCTCTCATTCCAATTGTTGCTCTGCTAGGTGCTTTAGCAACAAAATTTTCTATCTCCTTAGAAATAGTCAAAAGTGCCCTAAACATTTCTATTCCCGAAGGAGTAGAAGATTTTATTACCGGCATAATCTCTGGAAAAGGTTTAAATTTCAACATCGGAGTCTTCTTTTTCTCAGCCTTCATCCTAGCATCAAATGGTACTCACTCGATTATAGTAGCCTCTAATGAAATATATAAAATCAAACCAAAAGATGTCATAAGTCGCCGAGTAAAAGCCATTCTAATGACCTTAATCCTAGTAGAAGTAATGTTCTTCCTACTAGTAATCCCAGTATTTGGAGATAGTATATTTAACTTACTGCGTACATCTTTTGATAATTCAGCGACTGTAGAATTCTTCTTTAGAATATACAAATTATTAAAGTACCCATTAAGTATAATTATAATTTACTTTAATATTAAAATAATATATGTAATTGCTCCAGATGAAGAAATAGGAAGCAAAACAACTACTAAAGGTTCAATCTTTACCACTATAAGTTGGATTCTATGTTCAGAAATATATTCATTCTATTTAGATACCTTTACTAAATATGATATTTTCTATGGAAGTATTTCTAATATTATAATTTTATTACTATGGGTATATATGCTATCTTATATATTTGTCTTAGGCCTAGTAATAAATGCTGGTAGTTATCAGAACGAAAAAAACTATCTAAAAGAGAGTACTGATTAAAAGCAGTACTTTTTCTTCTTTATATCCACATAGATAAAACTTCCCATGTTTACTATCAAACACAAAATTCTTAACTCTGTCGTCTAATATAACTACATAGATTGAAAAAAACTAATCATAATGCTATAATATATACTAGTGAGGTTGAAATATGAAGAGAATTAAATTTAGATTTAAAAACACAATGAAAAAAGTAAAAAACTCAATAAAACAGGCCAAAGAAAATCATATTATTAGAGAATATATAAAGAATAACCAATTATTCCTAATCTATGTAATAACTTGTTTAGTAAATGCTACTATGCTAAGATTCTTCTGTATTCATTCCATGGCTAATTACTTATCAATAAAGGCCATTATGGGGGACTTAGCCGTAATAGTGATTCTAGGATCATTCGGTTACTTATGTCATCCTAAGAATAGGTTCACCTATTACTTAATCTTAGACATATTCCTAAGTGCAATTTGTATGATTAACTCTGTATACTACACATTTTACTCATCTTTTGCCTCTGTATCGATGCTATCACTAACACAGTACATTGGTGATGTCGGTGATGCTGTTGTAGAAAATGTCTTACAACTAAAAGACTTAGTCTATGTCATCGGTCCAGTAGTTTTAATATTTATTCATATTAAATTAAAGAAGAAAAACTATTACAAAAAAATCGAGTCAAAATCAACTCGTAAAAAGAAAATGACAAGTACTCTTATTGCCGGAGCCGCAATTCTAGGACTATTTATCATAACCTTAACATCACTAGATGTTTCAAGATTTGTAAAGCAATGGAATAAAGAATATATAGTTACAAGATTTGGTATATATATCTATCAAAGTAATGACTTGATAACATCACTTCAACCAAAATTAAACTCAATGTTTGGTTATGATAAAGCCAAGAAAAACTTCAATGATTACTTTGCTACTAGAGAAACACCAAAGACTAATGAATATACTGGTATATTTAAAAATAAAAACATACTAGTAATTCATGCCGAAAGTATGCAAAATAATGTCATTGGTCTAGAATTTAATGGGGAAGAGGTAAGTCCAACTTTAAATAAACTTGCCAGTGAAGGAATGTATTTTTCAAATTACTTCTCTCAAGTTAGTGTTGGTACAAGTAGTGATACTGAATTAACTTTCTCTACATCTCTAATGCCAACTAAATCTGGAACAGCCTTTGTATCATATTCTAATAGAACTTATAATTCTATTCCAAAATTACTAAATGAGCAAGGCTACTATACTTTCAGTATGCATGCTAACAATGCCGACTTCTGGAATCGTCGAACAATGCATAATAGTCTAGGCTACCAAAGATTCTATAGTAAAAAAGATTATAAAGTAACTCCAGAAACCACTATTGGCTTAGGCCTATCAGACAAAGAGTTCTTTAAACAATCTATTCCAAAATTAGTAAAAATAAATGAAGAATACGACAACTGGTATGGTTTGATGATAATGCTAACCAACCATACACCATTCTCTGATACTGAAAAGTATGGTGAATTTGCCGTAGATATGAAAGAAACAAACACTAATGAAGATGGCACAACAGAAGAAATAGTTAAGTCCTACATGGAAGGAACAAAACTAGGTAACTACTTTAAATCTGTTCACTATGCTGATAGTGCTTTAGGTCAATTACTTGAAGACTTAGATACCAATGGTCTATTAGATAACACTGTAGTAGTCTTATATGGAGACCATGATGCTAGACTTCCAAGAAAAGATTATGATTTATTATATAATTACGATAAAGAAACAAATTCTATCTTAGATAAAGATGATCCAAACTACAAAGAATATGATTCATATCAATATGAATTAGGCAGAAAAGTACCATTTATAATTTGGACTAAAGATATGGCTGGCACAAAATACAATATGGAAGTAACAGAAGTTATGGGTATGTATGATGCTATGCCAACCCTAGGTAATATGTTTGGTTTCTATAATGAATACCAACTAGGACACGACATATTTAATGTAATAGGTAGTAATATAGTATGTTTCCCTAATGGTAATTGGGTAACGAATAAAGCCTATTATAACAGTCAAAAAGTAGAGTATCTATCACTAAATGGTGAGGCTATAAGTGAAGAAGAAATCAAGAAAAATACTGAATACACTAATAACTTACTAGATGTTTCAAATGACATAATTGTCTTCAACTTACTAGAAAAAAATGAAGAAAATAAAGTTACAATAGAACAAGTAGAGAAAGGAAGTTAATATGAAATTAAAAAAGAAAGCAAAAATAACCATTATCACCGTAATAGTATTATTAGTAGTAGCCGTAGCCGGAATATTTATTTATAAATCATTCCTTAGTAAACCAGTCATAAAAGAGGCTAAAGTCTTAAAAGAAATAAAAGAATATGGCTATGTCTTGAAAGATAATAAAAGTAAAAAATACCAAGAACTATTCAAAGACCTAGTAAAAATCTTAGAAAGTGATGAAGTGGATTATGAAAAATATGCTTCCAAACTATCTGAAATGTTTGTTGTAGACTTTTATTCACTAGCCGATAAAACTGCTAAAACAGATGTCGGGGGAGTAGATATAGTTCACCCAGACATATTAAATAACTTTCTAGAAAATGCTGAAAATACTTTTTATAAATATGTAGAAAGTAACATCTATAATAATAGAAATCAAAACTTACCAGAAGTTAACACTGTCGAAGTAGAAAGTGTAGAAAAAACAACTTTTACCTATGGCGATACAATCGATGAAAATGCTTATAAAGTAAAAGTTAAATGGGATTATACAGATAGTGATTTTGCTAATTACCAAACTGAAGCAACTCTAATATTTGTTAATCAAGATAAAAAACTATACTTGGCTGAATTAAAGTAAAAGAAAAGGGCATATCAAAATAATGCTCTTTTTGTTTGCCACAAAAGAAATATTTCCCTGTCACAGAATACATTTATTCATCTTAAAGAGGAAATAGAAAAACATTCAAGAGGAATGTTTTTTGCCAAATAATATATTCATTCATTCGTCTCTATAAATCTACTACACATTCAAATTTAACTATAAAAAATGTAGACATTTATTGATGAACTGAACCCCAAAAGTTGGACAGTTTATTAATAGTTTCTAATTAGAGGATTGTAACCTATAATTCACAGGTGA
>CAKPMY010000012.1 GCA_934168245.1 uncultured Bacilli bacterium | reverse complement strand
TGTTGATAATTACATTTTACTAGACTTATCGCATTTTTTATATATAAAAGGTCTCACATCAATTGTAACTCTACATATTTTTTCTTGATATATCAAGAAATCATTTGTCTAAACGCATCTTTTATTGTATACTTATAAATAGGGTGAGTAGTATGTACTTAAAGGAAATAGTAACGACCGGTTTTAAATCATTTGCCGATAAACTAGATATAAAATTAGATGATAAAATTACTTGTATCGTTGGACCAAACGGTTCTGGTAAAAGTAATGTCGTAGATGCCGTTAGATGGGTACTAGGAGAACAATCTGTAAAATCTCTTCGTGGAGAAGGCTCTATGAGTGATGTAATCTTCTCTGGTAGTAAAAGCCGTAATCCCTTAAATGTCGCTTCAGTTGAATTAGTTTTTGACAATACCGATCATTATCTAAATGTTCCCTATACTGAAATATCTATTAAAAGAAAAGTATATCGAACTGGTGAAAATGAGTATTACTTAAATGGCGAAAAATGTCGCCTAAAAGATGTAACTAATCTTTTATTAGATACAGGTATGGGCAAAGAATCATTTAACATTATCTCTCAAGGAGAAGTAGAAAAGATTCTAAGTAATTCTCCCAGCGATAGACGTGTTATATTTGAAGAAGCAGCCGGTATTTTAAAGTATAAAAGAAGAAAAGAAGAAGCCTTAAGAAAACTAGATCGAACTCACAATAATCTTGATCGTGTAAATGATATTATTTCCGAACTTGAACTTCAAGTTGGACCATTAAAAGAACAAAGTGAAAAAGCCAGTGAATACTTAGAAAATAAAAAAGGACTAGACAACTACGAAGTAGCCTTACTTGCCTATGATATTGAGTCTTATAACCAGCAACTAGAACAAGCAAAAATGAAGAAGGAAAAGATAGATAAAGAAATGCTAACTCTTTCTACTGAAACTTCCTCTGCTGACATTTCAGCCTTAGAAGACAATAACAAATTAGAAAAACTTGAACAAGAAAGAACTTCTCTAAACAACGAACTTTTAAAAGTAACTGAAGAAGTAGAAAAAATAAATGGCGAAAAGAATCTCTTAAAAGAACGTAGTAAAACTAATAAAGAGGAAGAAGTCTTAAAAGAAACAATTCGTACAACCTTAGAGAAGAAAGGTCAACTAGAAAAGAACATTTCTCTATTAACTGAAGAAATAAATAGTATTGTTCAAAATAAAAAATCTAAAGAAGAAAAATATACTGAGTTAGAAAAACAAATTAGTACTGCTAAAAATAAAAGAAATTACTTAATGAGTACCTATTCAAAAATGGATCAAGACTTAATCTCTCTGGGACATAAAATATCTTCCTTAAAGATGGAAATAGAGCAGTCATCTGACTTACCAACTAGTGTAAGAAGTGTCCTAAAAGAAACATCTCTTCAAGGTATTCATAATACTATTGGAAACATTATCACAACTGAAGATACTTATCTAAAAGCCTTAAATGTTGCCATATCTTCTAATAAAAACTTTGTAATTACATCAGATGAAGACTCTGCCAAGCAAGCCATTAACTACTTAAAAGATAATCATCTAGGTAGAGCAACATTCTTCCCATTATCAGTCATAAAAGCAAGATTTATTGATTCTGAAACTCTAAATCTTATAAAAAACAATTCTGACTTTATCGCTGTTTTAAGTGACTTATTAACCTACAATACAAAGTATCAAAATATTATTGAAAATCAATTTGGTACTATCATCATTTCAAAAGATCTAGATTCTGCAACTCGTCTAAGTAAACTAATTAGAAATAGATACAAAATAATTACCCTAGACGGCGATATAATTAATGTCGGTGGTTCTATGACAGGAGGTTCTCTAAATAAAACAAAAAGTATTATCACTACAAAACAAGAACTAAAATACCAAGAAGAAAAAGAAACTACTCTAAAAGCAGAAATTACTTCTCTAAAAAATGAACTAGCCGAAATTAATAATCTTATTTCCAGTCTAGAAGAAGAAAACTACTTAAAAGAAAAAGAAAGAATATCTATATCTGAACTTTTAAATAGTAAAAATATTGAACTTGCAAGAGTAAGTCAAGCCTATGAATCCGTAAAGAAAGAGTGGGAGAACTTAGAAACAATAAGTAATAATTCTGTCTCAGAAAAAGAACAGGAATTGATAAAACTTTTCCATGAAAAAAGTTCTCTAAAAGAACAACTTCAACTAAAACTAAAAAATCTAACTAAAGAAATAGATGAATTAAAAACAAAGATAGAGGAGACTCAAGCAACTTATAAATTAAAAAATTCAACTCTAAGAAACTTAGAAAAATCTTCTCGTGAGTTAGAAATTTTAATAAATCGTTTAGATGTAAAAATAGATAATATGTTAAATATCCTATCTGAAGACTATGAGTTAACCTTTGAACGTGCCAAAAGCGAATACTCTCTAGATATAGAACCTGATGAGGCTAGAGTAAAAGTAAATACTTATCGCAACAATATCAAACGTATTGGCATGGTAAACTTAGGAGCCATTGAAGAATACGAAAGAGTAAATACTAGATATAGCTTCTTAACTAATCAAAGGGAAGATCTATATAAAGCCGAAAGGACTCTTCTTGAAATAATGAATGAAATGGACGAAGTCATGGAAGAAGAATTTAAAAATACTTTTATGGCTATTCAAATAGAGTTCCAAAAAGTCTTCAAAGAACTATTTAACGGTGGACAAGCCACTCTAAAGCTAACAGACCCAGCAAACATGCTAACAACAGGTGTCGAAATAGTAGCCTCTCCTCCTGGTAAAAAACTAACAACCATTTCTCTTTTATCCGGAGGTGAAAAAACACTAACGGCAATTTCCTTACTATTTGCTATCCTAAATGTTAGAAGTGTCCCATTCTGTCTGTTTGATGAAGTAGAAGCCGCTCTAGATGAGGCCAATGTTGCTGGCTTCGGTACTTACTTAAATCATTATCGCGATAAAACTCAATTCTTAATAATAACCCATAAAAAGAAAACTATGGAATATGCCAATACTCTATATGGTATAACAATGCAAGAGTCTGGTGTATCAAAACTAGTAAGTGTAAAATTAGAAGATCATATGGAAGTCGTATAGATCTTCTTTTATTGACAAAGAAACTAAAATAACATAATATATCAAGTACAAAGGAGTGATAATATGGAATCAATAAGTGTTGGAAGTATAAAAATAGAATTTCCATTTGCAAATAAACAAAAGGCCTTAGAATATCAAGAATTATTACTACAAAGTCCTGAGTTTTATCAGTTACTATTTAAAGAAGAGCAGATCATCGTAACTGAAGAATCAGATATTAAAGAGTTCAAAAGACTAATCCTTACCAAAGTAGAGGAATTTTTTAACAATCTAGAAGTAAATGAAAGTACTCTAAAAGCCACTTTATTAAAATACCATTTAACTAAGAAGAATAATTTCTGGTCTCAATACAGTGTTAGAACTCCCTATAAAGGTTCTGCTTTCTACTTACTTACCGCCCACTTTTATAACCAATCTCATCCAGACACTAAAATATCTCCAACTATTTTATTTGAACGTTCTAAAGAAGAAATAAAGACTTTAGAAAACTGGTTAGAAAATGATCGAGAATCAAACTTTGCTCTCTTAGATGACTTAATCGAACAACAAAAAATAGAGTTTACCAGTCCCTTGTCCATGTGCTACGATAAGTTCATAGCCGAAAATTTCTCACATGTTCTAACAACCATGGGAGCATACTATAGATTGTTTTTAAAAGAATTTGAAAAGACTCCATCAAGACTTTACCGTACTCCGTCTTTATCAAAAGATGAACTAGAAAACTATATTCGCCACTTTTTATTAAAAGTAGATCCTAGTCTAAACTGGCTAACAATGTATGAAACATCTCGCCAAGATGGAAAACTAATCTTTGACAAGAAGGCTAGGCATTTAACCATCTTTTACAAATACAAAAATTCATTATATGCCGAACTAACTAAGACTATAATTGATTTTATTCCAATGACGTATTTCTTAATTAAATTCATCCAAGAAGAACAAAAAAATACTGGAAAAACTAATGAATACGTTTCCGAGTTCTGTAGTAATTATTATGAGGAACTAGCCGAAGAATTTCTAAGAGAAAAGGGCTACAATGCCAAACTAATAAATATATTAGAAAGCTGTCGTCATCAAGAAATAGCCGATATATATAAAGAAATATCTCCTATAATGGCCCTTATCGCCGAAAAAATAGATACTGGTGAACCTTTAACTTATACAAATGTAGCCGCTGCCGCTCTAAATGAAGATTCCTTAGTTCATCAGTCCTTCTTCGGTGATGAAACCACATCAAATAAGTATCACTTAACTGATATTACTAAAATATGCAAAAAAATAAATATGCAACTTTTAAGTGGAAAAGGATATCAACCTTTATCTCATTTTAGTTTTCTAATCGGCAATTACTTAGCCCATATTACCCTTCAAAATAATGAAGGAGAATACTATCATGAAAATATTGTTTCTCTAGTAAATAACAGTACCCATCAAGATTTAGGTAAATTAGCCGAAAATCTAAACTTAGATCAAGCACTACGCCCAATAAGAACAAAACAAAAAATAAAAAAAGACTAGATGGCTCTCATCTGGTCTTTTCCTTTATAAGGATTATTTTTATCTATATGATCTGTAAACATAATTCCATTCAAATGATCAAGCTCATGTTGCATCGCAATCGCAAGTTCTTCTCTTGCTCTAACATGAATCTTTCTTCCTTCTAAGTCATATGCCTCAACTGTAACTCTCGCATATCTTGGTACAATTCCTTCAACTGGTCTATTAACACTAAGACATCCTTCGCCAAGTTCAACATATATCTTTTCAACTGAATTACTTATAATCTTTGGATTAATTAAAATATAGTCTTCAAAAACTCCCTCTTCAACTTCATCAACAACTACAAAATATCTCTTCGCAACCCCAAGTTGTATTGCCGCCATTCCCATACCAGGACGTAAATCATACTTTTCTGCTAACTCTTCAATTTGACTGTTGCGTAAATATTCAATCATTGTATTAATTAAATCTTTATCTTTTTGAGTTAAAGGAAAACTAACTTCCTTACTAACTAATCTTAATCTTTTATCCTTTTCATCTAATATTTCTTTTGTCTTTAACACCTAGTACCACCTCACACTGCATATATTCTACCAAAAAACCTCAAAAAAATAAAGATAAAATTATAAAACATGTAAACTATCTATGTAACCTTACACTTGTCGTAACCAAAACACAATCACACCAAACCAATAAGGAAAGTAATATCTATGTAACCTTACATTTGTCGAAAACCCTATAAATAAAAAACGTATAAGTCTTTTACTTATACGTTAATATTTAAGCAGCCCATCTAGTACCAATAACGATTACTAATAAGATAAATAATACTAAGATAATAGCATAAGTTGAATTATTATTTCCTGTTGAATAAGTTGGATAGTATGGAACTTGATATGATTGGTTAGAACAGCAGCCTGAACCTCCACCGTAATAATACATAACTAAAGCCTCCTTTTCTTTATCTATTATAGAATATGTAAATTGACAAAATATGTTAATAAAACTGACCTATAATAAATTTAATTACAAATATTTAGAAAAATTGTGTTATATTATAATAAACTGGAGTGATATAGAAAATATGAAGAAGATATTCAAATATATAGATAAACCATTATTAATTGTCTCTATACTATTATTTATATTTGGCCTAATTATGGTATTTTCAGCATCTAATGTTATTGCTTATATGTCACATCATGTAAGTGCCTATTATTATTTTATAAGACAAGCCTTATTCTTATTAGCCGGTTTTTTCTTATTCTTAGTAATAGCCGGTGTAAATACTAGAACCTATGGACCAATATCCTGGATTTTATTAATTATTTTTTCGATTGGCTTAGTACTCTTACTAATCTTTATAAAGCCAAAAAACCAAGCCCAGAGTTGGTTTAAAATAGGACCATTTACACTACAACCAAGTGAATTTATAAAAGTAATTAGCATAGTCTGGCTCTCGAGTTTTTATGACAAACACAAAAATAATCTAAATAAATATAGTACTAGTCTTTTTCCACTTTGTGTTTGTGCCGCTATTGCTTTCTTAATATTTTTACAACCCGACCTAGGTACTATGATAATCTTTGTTAGTATTGTGGCAGCGATATTTTTTGCTGTGCCAATCAGTAAAGAAATAAAATTAAAGACTACTTTCGGTGTGCTCGGACTAATCTTTTTTGCTATAGTAGCCTTTTTAGGATCTGGTAAATCCCTTTTACAAGAACGCCAAAAAGCCCGTCTAGATTTTACTAATCCTTGCGCTAGTCTTCTAAATTCTGGAAACCAAGTCTGTAACTGTTATATTGCCATAAATAACGGTGGCTTAACCGGTACTGGTCTAGGCAATTCCACTCAAAAATATTTATACTTGCCTGAACCATATACTGATTTCATTTTTGCTATTGTAATTGAAGAATTAGGTTTAGTTGCCGGTATCCTTTTACTAATTGCCTACCTAATTGTTTTATGTAGAATACTAGTTATAGGTAGAAATAGTCCTACTAACAAAGGTAGTGCTATGTGCTATGGTATTGCTATTTACATATTCTTACATATAGCCGTAAATTTAATGGGAATCTTAGGCCTAATGCCTCTAACCGGAGTACCATTACCATTTATAAGTTATGGTGGAAGTTTTACTATCAGTTTAATTGCCGCACTTTCTATCGTCCAAAGAGTAAGTATAGAAAATGGTTTGGCTAAAGAAAGGAACTATAAAAATGCCTAATATAATGATTCATGAAAAAGTAGCCTATAATATTGCTAAGAAATATAAAGCCCTTGATACTACCGATTTCTATCTAGGAGCCTTAGCCCCAGATGCTGTAAATGTTAATGGTTTCGCCCCAAAAGAAGAAAGATGGACATCTCATTGCCGTGATAAAAATCTAAATACTTGGCGCTCTAATATCATTAACTTCTATAAAAGTGAACAAGTAAATTATAATCATGCTTTTCTAACTGGTTATTTAATTCATATCTTAACGGACATCATCTTTGATGATTATTTCTATTTAGATGTTACCAGTAAAATAAAAAAAGATAATTCTAACATAGAAGATCCACATCCATTATTTTTAAAATGTATGGACGAATATGCTAAAGAGAATATGACAGCACCATTCTTCTTAGAAATAAAAGAAAAGTTACAAAATCCTATATACTACAATATTCTAAATATTACTGAAGACAAATTAAAAAACTGGACTGAAAAAAAGTTAACTGAAAAAATAACTACATCTGTAGTAAACAAATATGTTGACGATACCTTAATAACTGAATTAACTTCTAAAGTAATAGCAGAGTATGAAAAGATAACAGAGTAGTTTTAGACTTAATAAAGTCGCCAGGTATGCACCCTATAATGTTCTTAATACTAAAAGAACATTATTTTTTTTTATAAGGAATTTTCTCTTTGAATATGTAATCAAAATAAAATTGCATTTACTTCTTAAAGTAATAACTAAACAGAATATTTTTGACTTCTTGCTCCAATAATGCTATAATACAGCCTGTAGCAAGGAGAAGATGAAAAATGGCTGAGATATGTAATAATCTCAAACAACAACTACTTAAAAGTATTGTTAGTTCTTCTAAAATATTTATAGTAGGGCATAAAGAACCTGATTTTGATTCACTTTCTAGTGCGATTGGTATCCAAAGTTTATGTACTTTTCTAGGAAGAGAAGCCTATATAATTGTTAATGATCAAGATACTGAACTTGAACCAAGTGTTAAGAAAATAATAGAAAGCAGTAAAGAAAAATACAATATAATAAAATTACCAGATTTTCTAAATTTAATAGGAAATAACTGTTCTCTAGTAGTTGTTGATGCTAATAAAAAATATCAATTATCTGTATCTGAACATCTTGATTTATTTAAAAATACTATCGTAATAGATCATCATAATCCAGATCAACATACTATAGATTCTACTTATAGTTATATTGAACCAACTATCTCATCAGCAGCCGAAATAGTTGCTAGGCTTCTAAATGAATTTAATGTTCCCTATACTGCCGATGTTGCCAACTATCTTTTAGCGGGAATTCAATTAGATACTAATAGATATAAAAAGAATACGACTTCTATAACTCATGATGTTGCCGAAAAACTAATAGATAAAGGTGCCAATCCAGACTTTGTTAATGAACTATTCTTAGCCGAGTTTGAAACTGATAGCCGTATTAATAACTTAGTTTATAATGGTACTATCTTTGAAAAGTATGAAAGGTCTCTATTTCAATATAGTCAAGTGAGTTTTACTTTAAATAGAACATCTCCGCAAACGGTTTACAAAAAAGAGGATCTAGCCAAAGCCGCTGATAAATTACTTGAATACCCAGTTGATGCCGCCTTTGTACTTGGCTTCATAAAAGATAACTTAGTTTCAATCAGTGCCAGAAGTAAAAGTAATATTAATGTCGGTGAAATAATGGAAGCCTTTACTGGTGGTGGTAATGCTAGCAGTGCTGCTTGTAAAGTAGAAACAACAGATATAGAGTCTTTAGAAGAGGACTTAAAAAGAGTAGTAGGCTCTAAATTAAACAAAAAAACTTTAAATAATACCCTTGCATTTGTTGAACCTCCATACCTAAAAGTAAAAAAATAGAAAAGTTTTGAAATTTTTTTCGGACTTTTCTTTTTTTTGTCTAATAATAAAGTAGGAGGTGATAATAATAACATTTCATTATCGTTATCGAAAACAATTAATTATTGGTGGAGTAGTACTATCAATCATAGTACTTATTACTATCCTTTTGTTCAAAAATTCACCAAAAATAAAAAAATCTCAAGACTCTTCCATAGTTAAAAAAACTTCGAGTATTAAAAAAACATCCCCGGAAAAAGAAAATATAGTCGAGTACAAAATAGATATAAAAGGAGAGGTCCTTAATCCTGGTATTTATACCATGAAAAGTTCTTCTCGTGTAATTGACTGTATTGAAAAAGCCGGTGGCCTAACAGAAAATGCTAATACTACAGTAATTAATCTAAGTAAAAAAATAACTGATGAGATGGTTATAATTATTTATAGTAATGCTGAAGTTGCTAGTTTTAAAGAAACTAAAAAGATAGAGGAACAAGTTCAAGAAAAATGTCGTCAAAAAGATGAAACTTCTCTAAAAAATGATGCTTGTATAACACCTGATACTAAAACTACTACATCCCTAGTTTCTATAAATACCGCAACAGTCGAAGAACTATCTACCTTATCAGGAATAGGTGAGACCAAAGCCAAGCAAATAATTGAATATCGTACTCAAAACGGGCTATTCAAAACAATAGAAGATATAAAAGAAGTACCAGGTATAGGAGAAAATATCTTTGCTCAAATTAAGGACTCTATTACTACTTGATAAATTATATTACCTAATCTTTATCTTAGTAATCATAATAACTATTATAAATATCAAAATTCCAAGAACTAGTCTTTATGATTCAAGTATAACCGAAGTAACTGGTAAAATAATATCTCAAAGTATCGAAGGTAACAAGTTAAAATTAATTATCAAAAATAAAGAAAAATTAATTGTCAATTATTACTTCAAAGAAGAACAAGAAAAAAATCTTTATCAAACAACATTTCATCTAGGAGATTATATAAAAGTAGAAGGAGAATTAATAGAACCCAAGTCTGCTACTACAAAATATCTCTTTGATTATAAAGAATATTTATACCGTAAAAACATCTTTTTCATAATAAATGCCCAAAAATTAAATAAGTTAAAAGACAATAAAAATGTCTATTATAATATAAAAAATATAATGACTAGTCTAACAGATAAAAATGCTTACTTAAAAACATTTATATTAGGAGATAAGTCATTATTAAGTACTAAAATAACAACTAGTTACCAAGAAAATGGAATCAGTCACTTATTTGCTATATCGGGTATGCATATAACTCTATTGTCCTCATTAATTACTAAAATATTAAAAAAGTTAGGCCTCTCAGAAACCAAATGCTATTATGTTACCTCCGTAATATTAATAATGTATTTATTTCTAGTAGGATTTTCACCTTCTATCTTAAGAGGTGTATTATTCTATCTATTATTTTCACTAAATAAAATTTATTATTTCTACATAAAACCCGTTAATTTATTTTTATTAACTACTTCACTTGCTCTTTTAATTAATTATAACTACATCTATGATATTGGCTTTTTATATTCATTTTCTATAAGTCTCTCCCTAATACTAACCACAAAGTATATAACAAGTAATAATTACTTACTAGGTTTATTAAAAACTTCCATCATATCTTTCCTAGTAAGTATTCCCATAAGTCTTTACAACTTCTATCAAATAAATATCTTAAGTATTCTATATAATTTATTCTTTGTTCCATATGTAAGTATCATAGTCTTTCCCGTAACTATTGTTGTAACCTTTGTCCCATTCTTATTACCAATCTATGAAATACTAATAAAAGTATTGGAACAAGTCTCATTACTTGTTTCTAATATAAAAGTACTGACACCTATCTTCCCAAGAGTTCATATTGTAGTCTATTTATTATATTATGTTTTTATAATTATTTTTATAAAAGGACTAGTGTCTAAAACCAAAAGATATTACTTACCATTACTTTTATTAGTACTTATTCATTATACATATCCATACCTTAATAATGATCTATTAATAGAAATGATAGATGTAGGGCAAGGAGATAGCCTTCTCATAGCCTCTAATAGTAAAACTATCTTGCTAGATACAGGAGGTAAAATAACATACAAGCAAGAGTCCTGGCAAAAAACTAATAAAGAATCCTCGATTGTCAAGAATACAACCATTCCACTATTAAAAAGTAAAGGCCTTAGAAAAATAGATTTTCTTATTATTACGCATGGTGACTTTGATCATATGGGAGAAGCCATTAATTTAATAAATAATTTTCAAGTAAACAAAGTTATTTTTAATTGTGGACCATATAATTACTTAGAAAAAAATCTAATTAAAGTCCTGAAACAAAAAGGAATATCTTACTATAGTTGTATCGATGAATTAGACCTAGAAAAGTATAAATTACAATTTCTAAATACTAAAGAATACGACAATGAAAATGATAACTCAAACGTAATTTATCTAAACTATAATAATTATAAATTTCTTTTCATGGGCGATGCTGGTATCGAAAAAGAAGCTGATATTTTAAATGAATATTCTCTAGGAAGCATCGACTTTCTAAAAGTGGGCCATCATGGTTCTAATACCTCATCGAGTAAAACTTTTATAACTGCTATCAACCCAACATATAGTTTAATCAGTGTAGGGGAGAATAATAAATATAATCATCCCAAAACCTCGGTCTTAGATACTCTAAAAAATAGTAAAATTTATAGAACTGATAAAGACGGAAGTATTGAAATAAAAGTAAAAAGAACCGGTTATAAGATTGAAAAAACTTTATCATAAAAATAATGCTTTCATTATAAATATAAAAAGTATCGCCTGCGGTGACACAATTCAAATGAAGTATATCAATTAATATGATATAATCATTAAACAGGAGGAGAAGTTTATGAAATGCATATTTTTAGATTTTGATGGAGTAATAAATAATTGGTTTCACTTTGAAGGCATAGACCTTGACAATGCTAATATTTAAAAAAAAATCATAAAGGCATCAGGTGCCAAAGTAATTGTAACTTCCAGTACCAAATACGAATTAGAACAAATGCCTTCAAAAGATTATTACCATTCAAGTTTTTTCAATACTTATGTAAAACCATTAAATGAACTTGGAATCAAAATATTTGACTTAACACCCAATATCTTTGGTAATAGAACTCTAGAAATTCAAACCTATATTGCTTCTCATAATGTTGAGGAATATGTAATTTTAGATGATGAACTAGTAGCCCAATCATTACAACCGCACCAAGTCTTTCTGGAATTGTATAAAGGCCTACAAGAATGTCACATAATACCGGCCCTAAATATCTTAAATGGCCAACTAGGATTTTATCCACCCAATTACAACAAAGAAGAAACATCACAAGAACTCGTGAAAAAAATAAATGCCTATTATCAAAACAAATTAAATTAGTATAAACCCTTGTTTTTTTGAATCCAATAAAATCAAAATAAAAAGAATTATAGACAACAAAAATAAATTTAGTTAAAATATAAATGTGTGGTGATAAATATGAAAAATATTAATAATGTTCTAAATGCAGCCGATGAAGTAGACTTAACTCATTCTTTTCAAGATGCTTGTAGTGATAAAGACTTCTATGACTATGTTTTTTCTCTAAATACTTCTGAGGATGTCTTAAAAAAATACACTTCTCGTTTAGAAGACAGTTTCATAGAACATAAAAATTGTCTTGCCTGTAAAAACCTAGCCGAGTGTAAAAATAAAGTTGAAGGTTACTGTTACACTCCTGAAAAAGACCATGACCTAATAAGTTTTTCATATATTGCTTGCAAAAAACTAGAAAAGAAACTTCACGATACAGCCTACCAAGAAAACATAGAAATATTTGAAATGCCCAAAGAAATAAAAGAAGCCTCTTTAAAAAATATCTACAAAGATGATAAAGCCCGTCTACCTATAATAAAATATTTTAAAGAGTTTATTGAAAATTATGACAACGAAGAAAAACCAAAAGGCTTATATTTAACTGGTTCCTTTGGTTCTGGCAAGACCTATCTTATAGCGGCTTTATTTAATGAAATGGCTAAAAAGGGTATTCATAGTGTTCTAATCTATTATCCTGAATTTCTAAGAAGTCTAAAATCTTCTTTTCAAACAAATTACAATGAAAAATTTAACTACATCAAAAAAACCCCATTACTATTACTAGACGATATAGGTGCCGAAAATTGCAGTGCTTGGTCGCGTGATGAAGTTTTAGGACCAATTCTTCAATATCGCATGGAAAGTCATTTACCAACATTCTTCACTTCCAACTTAACTATGGAAGAACTAGAAACAGCCCTAGCAATCACAACGTCTCCTGCTGATAAAGTAAAGGCTAGACGAATCATCGAAAGAATAAAACAACTAACAACAACCCTTGAATTAGTTAGTAAAAGTAGAAGAAAGTAATGGTACAGATAAATTAAAAGTCTTCATAAATTACAATGAAAAATTAGCATAGATTGCCAAAACAGGAACCACCAAGTCGCATACTCCTGTTTTTTTCTTGACAAAAGGTGAAAAGACCATATAATAAATACTACTTTGGAGTGATTATATGCAAAATATTGAAAAACAGGAAAAGTTAGTTAGAATTTCATTATTTATACTATTAGTCGCAATAGTTTTATTCATATTGAAAGAAAACAGTCATACCGGAAAAACTTTTGCCTTAAAATATCAAACAATTAATATAAAAAATGTTTCAACCGTAGAAATAGCCCAAAAGAAAGGCTACGAAGATGCCAATGTTTATAAAGAACCAACAACTGTAACAGAAATAGTTGAGGAAGAGAAAAAAGAAGAACTTCAGCAGATAAACAACCCAGTAGTCCCTGTAACACCAACTTGGCGCTTACCAGTAGAGCAAGGAACAATTACTAGTTGGCCTAGGTACAATCATGCTGCCCTAGACATAACAAGTACAAGAGGTATCTACGAAACAATCTACCCTGTAGCCGATGGAACTATATCCGGAATTTATACAGATGGTTACGGTGGCAAAGTCTTAACAATTCACCATGTCATAGATGGAGTCAATTATACTTCTCAGTACGTTCACTTCTCATCATATGCTCCAAATCTATATGTAGGTAAGCCCGTAACTACTAATGATAGTTTAGGCCAAATGGGAGCAACCGGCTGGGCAACTGGTATTCATTTACATATAACGGTCATGAACTGTACGTTATTTGATCCAAATGATACAAATTGTTCAGATACGGGAAAATTTCTAAGATATGCTAGTAGACGTTATACAGAAGGTTTCTGTGGCCTAAATAGTATAATTGAAGTCCCATATTCTTGGTATAGCAGGTAAGTCCCATCTTATCAAAAAATCCTAGTTCTACAAAAAAACTAGACTCAATCTCTTGCAAAAACAAAAAAACATGCTATAATTATTAACGTAACTTAATTACATTGACAAAGGACACGATAGATTAAGTAATTTTTAAAGAGAGTTCATGGCAGGTGTAAATGAACAAAATCTTAATTTGTTACTACCTTTAGAGTAGAATTATTAAAAGTAATTCCGGGTAAAACCGTTATCAAAATGAGAAAAACAAAGGATGGTACCGTGCCTAGCACTCCTGTACTATCCTTTTTATTTTTCTAAGGAGAGTGATGAAGTGGAGATAAAAGTTTTTACTCAGTCTGCTATAAAAATATCATCATCAATAAATATTTACTTTGATCCATATCAAATAAATAGTGAATACCATGATGCTGATTATATTTTTATAACTCATGATCATTATGATCATTACGATGAAAAATCATTAAGAAACTTATTAAAAAAAGAAACAATTATAATTGCTCCAGAATGTCTAAAAGAAAAAATAAAGGCCTTAACTAGCAACTACTTAATTGTCTCTCCAGGAAAAAGTTATACCATAAATGATATTTCATTTGAGACTGTTGCTTCTTACAACACCAATAAGAAGTTTCATCCTAAAGAAAATGCCTACGTTGGCTACCTTCTAAAAGTAGAAGACAAATATCTCTACATTATGGGTGATACCGATGAAACAGAAGAAGCCCTTAAAGTAAATTGTGATATTTGCTTCGTACCAATTGGTGGAACTTATACAATGGATGTTTTTGAAGCAGCAAGTTATATTAATAAGCTCAATCCAATCGTTGCCATTCCAATTCATTATGGCTCTATAGTTGGAGATATAACCTTATACAAAGAATTTACAAGTCTCGTAAATAAAAACATAAAGGTAGAAGTTTATATAAGGTAGATATATGGTAGAAGTATATAAACTGTAGAAGTACCCATAAACTAAAACGTATGGAACATAATTTCTACCAACAAAGCATGAAAAATAACACACCAAGAAAAAATACAAAGCAATCAAACAAAAAAATATAATCGTGTAGTAACTACACAAGAAAAGTAGGAGGAAAATAAAATGATAAATATTAAAGAAAATGAAAAACTAAGTATAATGAACCACTCTTGTGCCCATCTTTTAGCGCAAGCAGTAAAACATCTATATCCAAATGCCTTATTTTGGGTAGGACCAGTAATTGAAGAAGGTTTCTATTACGATATAGATTTAGGAGATAAAACTCTAACTGAAGAAGACTTACCTGCTATCGAAAAAGAAATGAAAAAATTAGCAAAAGATGGTAAAAGAATAGTTCGTCATGAACTTAGTAAAGAAGAAGCCCTAGAAAAATTTAAAAATGATCCATATAAAATTGACTTGATTAGTAGAATGGATGAAAATGAAGTAACAATTTCTTGCTACACGCAAGGAGACTTCACAGATCTTTGCCGTGGACCTCACTTAGAGTCTGTAAAAGAGTTAAAATATTTTAAACTTTTAAAAGTATCTGGTGCTTACTGGAAAGGTGACTCTAAGAACAAAATGCTTCAACGTATTTATGGTATTTGTTTTGAAAATGAAGAAGACTTGACTAAACATCTTGAATACTTAGAAGATTGTAAAAACCGTGATCATCGTAAAATTGGTAAAGAATTAGAAATCTTTATGACTGATGACTTAGTAGGTCGTGGTCTTCCAATGTTCTTACCAAATGGTTATATAATCTGGGAAGAGTTAGAAAACTATATTAAAGGTAAAGAAAGAAAGCTTGGCTATCAACATGTTTTAACTCCATGCGTTGGAAATGTTGAATTATATAAAACATCAGGACACTGGGATCATTATAAAGAAAATATGTTCCCTGCTATGGAAGTTGACGGTGAAGCCTTTGTTTTAAGACCGATGAACTGTCCACATCACATGATGATCTATGCAAACAAACTTCATTCATATAAAGACTTACCAATTAGAATAGGTGAAGTTGCTCATGACTTTAGATATGAAGCATCTGGTGCCCTAAAAGGTATTGAAAGAGGCAGACACTTCTGTCAAAATGATGCCCATCTTTTTGTAACTCCAGAGCAAATAAAATCAGAATTTAAAAATGTTGTTGATTTAATATTTGATGTTTACAAAGATTTTGGTATTACTGACTATCGCTGTGTTCTATCGCTAAGAGATCCAGAAGATAAAGAAAAATATCATCCAGATGATGAGATGTGGAACAAAGCCGAAAACGAATTAAGAGAAGTTTTAAATGAATTAGGCATTGAATACACAGAAGAAATAGGAGAGGCTGCTTTCTATGGACCAAAACTAGATGTTAATGTTACACCAGCGGTTGGTAATGAATATACTTTATCAACTTGCCAACTAGACTTCTGCTTACCAGCAAAATTTGATTTAAAATATGTTGATAAAGACGGTGAAAAGAAAACTCCAGTAGTTCTTCATAGAGCAATTCTAGGTTCCCTAGATAGATTCATGGCTTACATCTTAGAAGAAACAAAAGGAGCACTACCAACTTGGTTATCTCCAACTCAAGTAAAAGTAATTCCAGTAAACCCTGAACTACATAGTGAATATGGTGAAGAAATTACCAATCTTTTAAAGGATAATAATATTAGAGTAGAGTTAGATAATCGTAACGAAAAACTAGGTTACAGATTAAGAGAAGCTCAAACTGAAAAAGTACCATACACTCTAATTCTTGGAGATCAAGAAAAAGAAAACTCTACAATTAGTTATCGCTTATTTGGACAAAAAGATACAACAACAGTTTCAAAAGAGGAATTTGTTAAATTACTAAAAGAAGAAATTGACACAAAAGCCTTAAGAAAATAATAAAAAAACAAGGTCAAGAGAAAACTAAAAACTTTCTCTTTTTCTTTGTCAATTTTTTGTAAAGTGTCAAAAACTTGTCTTTTTTACATTTACTTTTAAACCCAACTTGGGTAATATATAATTAAGCTGTGGCTGATAGTGGGAAAAAGTGGGGGATTTATATGTTTATTGGAGAATATCATCATTCTATTGATGATAAGGGAAGATTGATAATTCCATCTAAATTCAGAGATGACTTAGGAACTAGTTTTATTATTACTAGAGGCATTGAAAATTGCATCTATGTCTATTCTCTAGAATCTTGGAATAAAATTGTCGATAAACTTGAATCTCTACCATTTACAAAGAAAGATGCAAGAACATTTACACGATTTTTCTTATCAGGCGCCAGTGAAGCAGAACTTGATAAACAGGGCCGTATTAACATTACCTCCCCACTAATCTCTTATGCCAAAATTACTAAAGAATGTATAGTAGTTGGTACCGGAGACAGGTTAGAAATATGGTCAGAAGAATTATGGAATGAATTCTTCACTTCTGCTAAAGACAGCATGTCAAACATAGCCGAAAATTTATTTGAAGGTGTGAGTATATAATGGAAAAACATATTAGCGTATTACTAGAGAAGTCAATTTCTTCCCTTAACTTAAATGATTCTAGTATTATAGTTGATTGCACACTAGGTTATGGTGGACACAGTAGTAACATCTTGGCAAGAATAAAAAGAGGGTATTTATTCGCCTTTGACCAAGATAGTGAAGCAATTCGGCATAGTACTGAGCGACTATCATCAATCGGTACTAACTTCACTATCATCAAAAGCAATTTTGTTAATTTAAAAGAAGAATTAGCAAAAAGAAACATTTATAAAGTCGATGGAGTCCTATTTGATTTAGGGGTTTCATCGCCTCAATTAGACGATAAAACAAGAGGATTTTCTTATCACGAAGATGCTAGATTAGACATGCGTATGGATAAAGATAATCCTATCTCAGCCTATGAGATTGTTAATAATTATACAAAAGAAGAATTAGCAAATATTTTCTTCAAATATGGAGAGGACAAATTTTCTCGAAACATTGCTAAAAAAATAGTAGAGTATCGCGAAACTAAACCAATAGAGACAACTCTAGAATTAGTTGAAATAATTAAAAGTGCGGTTCCTATGAAGTTTAGAAAGGACAAGCATCCTGCTCGCCAAATATTCCAAGCAATTAGAATAGAAGTAAATCATGAACTAGACGTCATAGAACCGGCCTTAGAACAAGCCTTATCTATCCTAAATGTCCATGGTAGAGTAGCGGTAATTACTTTCCATTCTCTAGAAGATAGACTTGTAAAAAACTTCTTTAAAGAAAAATGTGCAATAGATAAAAAGTTACAAGGAATGCCTAACATTCCAGCAGAGTACTTACCAGACTATAAACTGGTAGTAAACAAGGCCATTGTTCCAACAGCGGATGAATTAAATAATAATCCAAGAGCAAGAAGTGCCAAACTTCGCGTTATAGAAAAGATAAAATGAAAAGGGTGATATAGTGAAAAAAGTAAAAAAACGAATTAAGATTTCTAAATTCGAAAAGTTATTATATACTTTAGCAATTACTTTACTTGTTTTATCTCCTGTATCCATAGTCTTTTCCAAAGCAACTTTATCTAAGATAAATTTTGAAGTAGAGAAAAAGAAAAATGATATAGAAGAACAACAAAAGACCAATGAAGGTCTAGCAATGACTATTAATGAACTAGCCTCACTTACTAAGATTCAACAAGTTGCAGAAGAACAAGGATTGAGTTATAATAATGACAATATAAAAACAGTGCCTGATGAAAAATAGGAGTGATGAAAGTGAAAAACAAAAAGAAGGGAAACAATGTACGCTATTCAAAAGCAATCATAATTTTTTCTCTTCTTTTGTTTGCTTTAATGGCCGGGCGAATTGTCCAACTAGCCTTATCTAAAGAAATTGATGGTGTAAACCTAAAAGAACTTGCTAGTAAAAGAACAACCCGTACTCAAATACTTAGTGCCAAAAGGGGCAACATTTATTCAAACGATGGTGAAATATTAGCCCAAAACGTCTCTGCTTACAAATTAATCGCTTACCTAGATTCAAAAAGAACAACCGATCCTAAAAATCATCAACACGTTGTCGACAAAGAAAAAACAGCCGAGGCTCTTTCACCAATTTTAGGCATTGAAAAAGAAGAAATATTAAAATATTTAAGTAAAGAAAATGTTTATCAGACTGAGTTCGGAGTAAAAGGTAAAAATTTGACCGAACTAACAAAAAAACAAATAGAAGATTTAAACCTTCCAGGTCTTGGCTTTATCGAAAGTTTTAAAAGATACTATCCTAAAGGTGAATTTGCCTCATATACAATAGGCTATGCTAAAACAACTACTGATGAAGAAACTGGTAAAGAAACAATTAAAGGCGAAATGGGAATTGAAAAGTCCTATGAGAGTGTCTTAAAAGGAGAAGATGGTTATATTTCTTATCAAAAAGACCTAAAAGGCTATCAAATAGCCAACACTCCAGTCTTAAAAAAAGATGCAACTCAAGGTAAAGACATTTATCTAACTTTAGAAAGTAATGTCCAATTCTTTATTGAACAGGCCTTAAAAAACGTTGACGCTATCTATGATTTTGATTGGTTCCATATCACAATAGCCGATGCTAAAACTGGTGCTATTTTAGGTACTGCTACCTCACCATCCTTTGATCCTAATACCAGAAACATCACCAACTACTTAGATATGTTAGTAGCCTCTCCTTATGAACCAGGTAGTACGATGAAAACATTTACTTACATGGCTGCTATGGAAAATGGTGTTTATGATGGCTCTGAAACTTATACCTCAGGAGTCTATGTTACAAAAGATGGTACTGAAATAGGTGACTGGAATCGTAACGGATGGGGTGTAATTAACTTTGACAAAGGTTATGCTATGAGTAGTAATACTGCCATTATTAATATGATTGAACGTCATATGGATAGTATGATGCTACGTCAATACTTTAAAAAACTTGGTTTTGGTAAAAAAACAGGTATCAATCTCCCAAATGAAAGTGCCGGTAAATTAGATTTTAAATATGAAACAGAAATATATAATGCTGGTTTTGGACAAGGTATCACGACAACTCCAATCCAAAATATTCAGGCGATGACCACTCTTACTAATGATGGAATTATGTTAAAACCATACATCGTTTCTAAAATAGTAGACCCATCAACCGGTGAAGTAATATTAGAAAACAAACGTAACGAAACAGAACGTGTAGCCTCTACTATGACTGTACAAAAAATGCTTCAACTAATGGATGATTGTGTAAATATAGATGGCAATACTGGTACTTGGTTCAAACTGGCATCTGGCGAATTAATTGGTAAAACTGGAACATCGCAAATAGCCAGTGAAAACGGTACAGGATACTTAGCCGGTAAAGAAAATGTAATTTCTTCTTTCTCTGGAATCTATCCAAAAAGTAATCCTCAATACATAATTTATGCTTCTGTAAAAAGACCAACTGCCGGTAGTACTAAACCTTTAGCAACCGCTATAAAAGAAATAGTTGATAATCTAAGTAAATACTATGGTACAGAAGATCAAACCACCTCATCTGTACAAGTACAAGAATTTAAACTAGATAACTACGTCAATAAAAAATTATCCGATGCAAAAACAACTTTAGAGGCTAAAGAAATAAAATACATGGTAATTGGAAACGGTACTAAAATAATAAAACAGTACCCTGAAAAAAATAACACAATTACGAGTGCCGATACACTATATATAATAACTAATGATTCAACATTTACAGTGCCAAACGTAGTAGGATTATCTTCAAAAACTGCCAGTAATTTACTTCAAAAATTAAACATCAAGGTCAACTTAACTGGTGTAGGCTATGTAACAGAACAGTCAATAGCAGAAGGTACCGTAATAACTCCAGGTATGGAAATAAGTCTAACCTTAAATCCTAAATTCACGACTTGATAGCATCCAACTTGAATTCACGTAAATATAATAAATATAGTCAGTATAACTATATTAAATGTAGCATGCCTACAAAAAAATATCAGGCATATGTCTACCTAAATTTTAAAACTACTACCAATAATTATAATTTCTGTTATAATAGTAATATAGACAATATGTAGAAAGGAACATGTCCATGAAAGCACCTCTAAATATTCGTAACTGGATAATAATAATGTTATGTGTAACTATAGTTTGCATGGCTATTGGTTTTGCTTTTCTATCTATGCAATTAGAAGAAAGAAACAGTAAAGTTCCAACTCATGATGTATCTTTTACCAATATAAATCCTAGAACCCCTGTTCAAGGTGGCGTAAACACCCCTTCAGCAACTACCAATATTACTAATTCTAATCAAACTATAAATTTTAAATTTAACTTATATGCTCCAACCGATGAAGTAAGTTATAGAATAACTATCAAAAATAAAGGTACTATCGATGCTGAAATCGTTGCCTTAATTGAATATCCAGATTATCTTAATAATCAAACCGCGGCTCAAACAATCTTTCCGGTAGAGGTAAAACACAATAATATAATTGGTAAAGTCCTAGCCCCAGGCGAAGAGACAGAATTAAATGTCGCTGCAACCTTTAACTATAAGTCCCTTGCTCAACCAATGACTGTTCCTTACCAAATAACTTTAATAACAAAGAGTCCAGAAAAGTAAAAGAGACTTAAAAGGAAACTCTGAGTAGCCTTTTTACTTGGATATCTAAATCATGATTAATTTCAAACTCTAGAGTCTATCTAGAGTTTTCTTCTGTTTTTTTCTAATAATCCAAACCTCAAGGAAAAATAAAACTACAAAGTCCTCAATACTACATTCCCTCATCCTCCAAATAACCAAAATAAAGATACATTATTGTTAAGTATATTATTGTTGCTTTTTATACATTTATGTTATAATTACTATAATAGGAGAAGTATTTAGTATGAAAAAGGTGAAAAAAAATAAAGAAAACAAATTCCCTGTATTAATTTTTTTACTATCTATTTTAATGTTAATGCTTGGCTTTTATTACGAATATGTTGCCAGTCCCACTAGAATTTTCAAAAAAGCCTTAACTAATATAACTTCCAATCTAAAAGAAGTAGTAGAAATGTTTGACTTTGATACAGGCTTAAAGAAAGACTATACAAAAACATCAAATATAAAGATAACTTCCAATTCTAGTAACTATAATTCTAAGTTAGACTTAACAAAATACAATAAAAATCTAACTGCCATCAACTACCCAGTCTTAACTAAAAATCTAAGTGAAACAAATACAACTGTTAAGGTAATAATGGATAGAAAAAATAAAAAAAGACTAGTAACAGTTATTAGTACTCTAAATGGTGCTAACCTTCTAAATACTAAAAGTCTAATCGAAAACTCCACTGAATACTATTATGACTCCGCTATAAAAAATACTTACATAAACTTAGGAAATAATACTTATTTTGAATCCCTTGGTAAATCTACAACCGAGTCTGATAATTTTAAATATTTATATGACCATACCCTAGATTCTCTAGCAAGCACTTTATCGACAAAAGTAAAAGTAAAGAAAGAAAACTCTCGCAATAAAATAACTCTTACTATAGATAATAAGACAACAACTGAAATTATCAACAAAGTTCTAACTAGTTTAAAAAGTGATAATAAATCAAGTCAGATTCTAACTAGTTACAACCAAGAATTTAAAAAAATCAAAAGTAAAGAAAATTACAACATATTACCAAAAAATGCTACTATCGAATTTAATATTTATACTGAAAAATATACCTATAAAATAACAAACTATGAAATAATTTATAAATCAGGTGAAAAAACAGTAACTATAACGTACAAGTACCAGACAAAAACATCAGACAAAGGCAAAATTATAGTAAATACTGAAGAATATACCTACAAATATAAAAATACACCTAAGTCCAAGGAGATAATTCTTTACAATGATAATAAAAAAATAGGAGAAATATCTATAGAAAAAACAAATACAGGAATTCTTTTTGACAGTAATACAATAGTTAATGATAATGAATTGAATATTAACTATATTTATAATATACTAAACTTGAAGAAAAACACCTCCTACAACGAAGAACAACAACTAATTATAAGAAGTTCTGGTAAAAATCAAGAACTATTAAACTTTGACGTCGTTATAAAAACTAAAGTAACATCTAAGAATAGGATAAGTGAAAATACTTCATCATCGATAATTAAAAATGCTCTGACTCAAGAAGAACAAGATTATCTAACAAACAAAACTATACTTATTTTTAATAAACTTAATAGTTAAGAGGAGTGAAAATATGCCAAAGAAAAAGAAAAATAACAAATTAAGAAAATTTATCCCAACAACACCATCAGAAAAAATATTGACAATAGCCTTTATCGTATTATTGATAACTGTAGTAGTACTATTCTTTGTAGCCATGAATAAAAAACATGAAGTTGCCAAAAAACATGCGGCTGATATAGTTGTCCCAATAGTTGAAAAAGGTACTAATAATACTATAAATATTGATATCTCAAACTTGAAAGCAACCGCACTTAAAGACTATTCTTTTAGAGTAACAAATTATAAAGACAAAACCGTAAATAGTAGTTCTGCAATATACAACATAGAATTTGATACTAATGATAATGATGTTACTTTAAAACTATATAAAAATAATAAAGATGAAAACTTATTTAAAGATGCCTCAACTTATGAGTTGAAAGATATAAAATTATCACAAAAAGAAGAACAAGAAGATACATATACCTTAATAATAAAGGCTAATAAAGAGATAAAAGATAAGCAAAGCATAAAGGTTAAAATATCAGGACAACAAATTGACAATTAATGCACGATAATATATAATAAAAAGGTAGAGTGGAGGAATAAAATGGAGAAGATTGAAACATTTGAAACAAATGAAAAAGTAGTAATTTTAAAAGACGGAAAAGAAGTAGAGTGTGATATTTTATTTACGTTTGACAGTGAGGATACTGGCAGGTCATATGTAGGTTATTCAGATCATTCAATCGCTAAAAATGGTAGAGAAAACATCTATGTATCATCATATAATCCCAATGCTGAAGAAATAGTATTTGAAAATATAACAGATCAAAATGAATTAGAAATGGTTCAAGATGTATTGATGCAAATAGATAAAGAAGCACAAAAGAGTTAGGAGTGGTACAATGAATGAATATGCAAGAATAACTGCTGAAGTTGAAAAAAATCTAGCAGAAGTACAACACTTAAATAGTGAAAGAGAAGCCATAATGGCTTCTGCCAACAGTTTGCCTGAGGCAGAATATCAAAGAGAACTTGGCATCGTTGAAAGGTTTTTAGCTAGAGAACAATTAAAATTAGAACAGAATAGAAATATTTTACATGAATATGATAGAGCACATAGTTTATTAGGTGACTTAGATAGATTAAATAACCAATATGATGACGTTCGTGATGACATTGATAGACAAGAAAGAGACGAAGAAATAGCCGCAAAAAGAAATGAATTACAAGCCGCTATGCAGGAGTTACCAGAAGAAATGCGTGATGAATTACGTAGCAGTGTCATTGCCGAGAGAACTTTACCAATTTCTCCAAATATGGAAATTAATGAAACTAGAGAACCTGTCCCAGAAATTACCCCAGTACACGCTGAAGAAATAGCAGAAGAGCCAGTTCAAGAAGCCCGTCAAGTAAAAGTTCGTCGTGTTAATCCAAATAGAGTAATAAATGTAATTCCATCAAGAGTAGCAAGCGAAGAAAATACAGAAGAGAATAACACCGAAGCATCAGTAACACCTGTCCCAGAAATTACCCCAGTACACGCTGAAGAAATAGCAGAAGAGCCAGTTCAAGAAGCCCGTCAAGTAAAAGTTCGTCGTGTTAATCCAAATAGAGTAATAAATGTAATTCCATCAAGAGTAGCAAGAGAAGAAAATACACAAGAGAATAACACAGAAGCATCAGTAACACCTGTTCCAGAAATAAACGAAGTTGCCACTCAAGAGCCAACTCTAAGTAATCCAACATTAGGAACAGATTTAACTCCAGAAGAAGCAATACGTATTTACGAACCAGCCGCAAGTCAATATGAAGAAGCAGGAATCACAGGAACTAGAGCTCAAAATATAGTTGAAGAGGCAAATAATATGCTAGAAAGCAATGGTGCAACAACCGAAGCCCAAGAAACACCTGTAAGAAGAACATCAGTAGACTTAAATTTAACTCCAGAAGAAGTAATTAGAGTCTATGGTCCATCTGCAAGAATATATGATTCAGCAGGAATCACAGGAACTAGAGCTCAGCAACTAGTAGAAGAGGCAAATAGAACACTAGCAGCAAGAGAAGAATCACGTAAAGAAGCACATATAGAAACACCAGAGAGAAGAAGAAATGTAACCTATATTCCTTCAAGAGTAGCAACTAGCGACTTAGAAGGAATTGTTAACACTTTAAACAATAGAGAAGATTCTGCAGTAACAGACCAAATAGTAGAAGAATCAACTTCGACAGAAAATCTAGAAAACTTAAGAAATATTGTTAATGAATTAGATAAGCAAAATCCAACTACTATTGCTCCTGCTGCTCCAGAAGAACCTTCATTAGAAAGTATAAGAGAAGCATACTTAAAAGCCAGAGATGACTATGAAGTATCAACAGAAAGATTTAGAAAAATATTTGACGACGAAACACAAGAAATCAGACAGTTTGGACCATATAATCAAGAACAATTTGATGAATATGTCGATAAATACTCAAAACTAAAAAGAGAAGAAAATGCTAGATGGTTAGATGCCAGAAGAAGAATGCAAGAGTATGGTGAACAACTAGGAAAAGCAAACCAAAAGCAAAAAAATGCAACAGATTCTGCACAGCAAGTAGAGCCAGCAACAAAAACAGCATCTGCACCAACTCCACCAACACCAGCAACCCAACCAACTAGTCCTCAGCCATTTGAGGGTAGTGTAGATGAAATTAAGCCAATCACAAATGGGGAACCACCATTGGGTCTTCCACCAAAAAGTGAACCGACCCCATTAGGTCTTCCACCACATGAGCCAACACCACCGGCTCCAGTTCCACCAGAAGAGCCAAAAGCACTTCCACCTCATGAGCCAACTCCACCAACACCAGTTCCACCACATGAACCAACACCACCGACTCCAGTTCCAACTCAAGAAGAAACACCAGTCAAGAAAGGTGTAAATGAAATAATTTATGAATTAACCGATGGCTTAAATCTAACTAAAAAAATGGATAAAAAGTACCGTGCTTCAAATATCAGAACTTCAAAAGAGTTTACGAGTAAACTAAAAACTGGTAATGTACTATACAACGTTGTTGGTTTGGTACCAGCAATAATAAAGGTTCCAATTAATTTTACAAGAAAAATAGTCAACAAATTAACTTACAGTATAGAAGAAAGAAAAACTATTGAAAAATTAAAAGAAAGAATCTGGAACTTATCAGAAACTGATATAGAGACACTTTGGAAAGAATATCGTGGAACTAAAGTTATTCAGGAAAGATATGTACCAATTCTAAATACATTATTAAATGAGAGAATGCAAGACTATGCTCAGAAAAAAGTAGCAATCTTAAATGAACAGATTACTAACAACTATCAAATATTGTTTGCTGCTATGCGCGAGGTAGATGAATGTGATAAACGTCTAGCAAATGAACACGACCCAGATAAAATAAAAGTAATTGAAAACGTTAAAAAATCTATTCTAGAAGGTAAAGCAGATTTAGTAAAAGCAGTTCGTGCCCAATATGTAGAGGCTAACCAAAGGATGTCAGGCGGAGCCCATGGTTTTGAAGAAGACATGAAAGCCGCTAGTACTAAAATGACATTAGTTGGAAAAAGATTTGCTAAAGATCATGACTTTGACCCAGAATTAGCCAAACGTCAAGCAAATTTAGAAAGGTTAGAGAATAAGGCTATTGCTGAGCACAATGATGAATTGGCTTTAAAAGCATTTACTAGTGCGGAAACTTTATTAATGGGTGAAACAGAAATAAAAAATACTATCTTTGGTCAAAGATCAACCGGTCAGAAATATGCAATGCCAGTAGTTGAAAAGGTAAATTACAATGATGATCCATTTGTCAGAGATTTATTAACAACAATTGCTGTAACCTCTGCTGCTGTAAGTGCTGTAAGTGCTATAAATACTCATGTTACTCAAGGAAATGATATCTTACAACATCACCAAAGCGAAATTGACAGTGTAAATGCTGCGAATAATGCTACTATGGATCGAGTACATCAAATTGGTACTGACATAACTGATAATGCAGATGCCTTCGTGAAAGGAGGCTTTGCTCAAACCAAAAAAGATATAATAAATAGCAGTCACACATTAGAAAGAGATGCCTTAGACCGAACCGCAGGTTCATCTGGTTGGGCACCAGGAACATCAGCCTATAATCAAGCCGATGCCCTAGCACATGCTCAGTACAATAGTATGGCCGATGCTGCTAAAGCCGAATTAGATAGTATTGCTTCAAAATATTCATCAGGTGCAATCACTCCAGAGCAGGCTTTAGAAATGGTAAATAATGTAGCCAATGCAAATCATACCAAGTTAGTAGAAATATACCAAAACTATCAACCAGTATTAGAAAACTATGCTGCGACTCATCCATTTGATTTACATGGAGTTCAAGAAAGTATGGAATATGTTCTAAATAATCCAGATGCCATTATTAAAATGAATGAAGGTATGGTTGAGTCAATTACACTAGGCAAAGAACTAACAGGATTATCAGCAGAACATATAGCAGCGATTAATTCTTTACCAAGTGATTTAAGACAAACTTTATTTGCTAATGGAGCAGCAGCCGTTGCCCTAACATATAATGTAGCAAATAGAATGAATTCAAATGCTGCAGCCGGTAAATATGGAAGTACAGCAAGTGATATAGTTCGAAGTTACATGAACAGAGAACAAAGCGAGACTTCTACTGCCGAATTAAGAGAAATGCTAGGCACAACTGATAAACCATCAGAGGCAAAAGAAGCAGGACGTTCAAAATAAAAAACAAAATATAGGACATAAAAATCCTATATTTTTAATACTTTACAAAATCAAATCAATAAAAAATATTCTAGGGAAATAATATAATATAAAAAAGTCTTTTAAAATCAATACTTAAAAGTTATTTCTAATTCAAACTTTTACGTTTGAATCGAATCTTAAACATTTAACTTGTTAATATTAAAATAACATGGTATTATTAAAATAGAGGTGAGAAAGTGAAAAAGGTAAAATATTTAGTTGTACTATTATTAGGAATACTTGCCGTAACCGGTTGTGGAAAGGAAGAAGCAGCCTCAAGTACTATGGTTTGTACTAGAACTATTTCTCAAGATACTGTTTCCATGGATTTAAAGTATACTGTAACTTACCAAGGAGATTACGTTGAAAAAGTAGAAAGCGTTGAAAAAGTAACAACTGATGCTACAGATGAACTAGAGAAATACAAAACAACAATTGAAGATACATACAAACCATATACAAGTATTAAGTATTATGACACAGACGTAAAAATTGAAGGTAATACCTTAACTAGTACAGTAGTAATTGATTACTCAAAAATTGACTACAATGAATTTACAAAAATCGATTCTGCTAATGGTCAACTATTTACAGAAGATGGCAAAGTAAAACTTGAGACAATGGAATCATTATATACTACAATTGGAGCAACTTGTACTAAAAAATAAAATACATCTTTAGCAACTTCGGTTGCTTTTTTCTTTCATTGACAAAGACTAAAAAAAACGATAGAATAAATACAGGTTTAGGAGGAAAAACATGACAAATGAAAAATATTTAGTAATTAATGGTGGTAGTTCATCATTAAAATTCGCATTATATTCAATGCCAGAAGAAAAAGAACTAATAAATGGTTATATTGAAAAAATTGGTGCTCCAGACTGTTTCTGGACTTTAAAAATAAATGGAGAAAAGATTAAACATGAAGCACCTTTAAAAAATCACTTAGAAGCAGTAGAAACAATGATGAAAGAATTAATCGATAATAAAATAATTGAAAGTTCTGCTGAAATTAAAGGTGTAGGTCATCGTATTGCTCATGGTGGAGAATATTATCCATCATCAGTTTTAATAGATGATGAAGTTATTAAACATATTGAAGAATTAACAAAATTAGTCCCATTACATCATCCAGGACAAATTGCTGGTATCAAAGCCATGGAACAAGAATTAGCAAATGTCCCACAAGTTGCTGTATTTGATACTTCATTCCATCAAACATTACCAAAGGCTAATTATATGTACGCTGTACCTTATGAATGGTATGAAAAATATGGAGTTAGAAGATATGGTTTCCACGGAAGTAGTCACCAATATATAACTCAAGAAATGCAAAAAAGATTAGGTAAAAAAGATGTTAACTTAATTATTTGTCATATCGGTTCAGGTGCTTCAGTTGCTGCTGTAAAAGATGGTAAGAGTTTAAATACTTCTCTAGGTATGTCAGCAATCGAAGGTCTAATAATGGGTACTCGTTGTGGTTCAATTGATGTTTCAATTCCAGAATATATATCAAAAGAATCAGGAAGAAGCATTGAAGAAGTAATGCAAGACTTAAGCAAAAAATCAGGTTTACTTGGAATCTGTGGTAAAAACGACTTCCGTGATGTTGAAGAATTAGCAGAACAAGGTGATGAAAAAGCAAAATTAGCCCTAGAAATGGTTGAAGATTCAATTGTTAAATATATTGCTCAATTCTATTTTGAATTAAATGCTGATGTAGATGCTATCGTATTTACTGCTGGTGCCGGAGAAAATGACATCGACTTAAGAGCCGGAGTAATGAGAAAAATTGAAAAGCCAATGAATATTGTTTTCGATGAAAAAGCAAATGATAATATTGCTAAATTCAGATCTGAAAGAGAAGGAATCATTACTAAAGAAGATTCAAGCATTCCAGTATATGTAATTCCAACAGACGAAGAATTAATGATTATAAGAGATACATACGAAACAGTATCAAAGTAAAATACATTCTATCTAAAACATACTCAAGAAAGTACGCTCGCTGCGTACTTTTAAATTTACTATCAAAAAATAAAATGTTATACTAATATAGAAATAATTAAGTTTGGTGATCATATGAAACATATCTTTATAGTTAACCCAATCTCCGGAAAAGGGAAAACTCTAAAAACAGTAGATAGAATAAAAAAAGTCTGTGAAGAAGAACACTTAGACTATGAAATACACTACACAGAATATCCACAAGAAGCAACCAAGATAGCAAGAAAATATCGCTTTACTAAAAATATAATTTATAGTGTTGGTGGCGATGGCACTCTAAATGAAGTATTAAATGGCATAGTAGGTACAAAAAATTTACTTGGTGTAATCCCGTCTGGCTCTGGAAATGATTTTTATAAAACACTTTCTAAAATAGATGAAGAGTACCCAGTAATTGATATTGGTAAAGTAAATGATCGTTATTTTATTAATATTATAAGTATCGGAATAGATGCTGAAGTAGCCAATAATGTATCTCTAATGAAAAAAAGAAAAGTACCAACCAATCAAATATACAATGCTAGTTTAATATACACTTTCTTTAAATATAAATATAAAGATATAGAATTATCAATCGATGAACAAGAACAACGTAAAGGTAAGTGTACCATTTTAACAATTTGTAATGGTCAAGTATATGGTGGAGGTTATAAAATTGCTCCCAGTGCTAAATTAACAGACGGTTATTTTGATGTCTACTATGTCGAAAAAGTTAATAAGCCAAGTCTTCTATCATTAATAAATATGTTAAAACAAGGTATTCACGAAAGACATAATAAAGTCCATAAAAGTCATGCTACTAAAGTTAATTTTAAATGTGATAAAGAATTAGTTTGTAATATAGATGGAGAAACAATAATCGCTAAAAAATTCAACGTCAAAATAATACCTAATGCCATAATCATCTATAACAATAAAGAATTGCTAAAAAAGTTTCTAAGATAAAAATACTTTTGTCCAACTAACCAATCAAATACTTTCTAGTTGTAGCAACCAAATAGGTAAAAGCATTTCCAAAATAATCAACTAAACATTCAAAAAGCAGTAAGAAAACAGTCGAAATAAAACGACTGTTTCTTTTTTTAATTTTATAAATTCCAAACATAATATTATTAGAAAAGTTATTTTTAACAAGAGTTTCACTATGAAAAGTTAAAATTGCCACTATTTTTACCCTGAAAATCAAAAATTTGTTTGACAAAAGTCTCAAAAACGGTTAATATAGTGTGCTAACTCCAAGGACTAAGTCCTGGAAAAAATAATATAGGAGGAATACAAATGGTTAAAAATTCTAAATTGAAAAAACTTTTCACATGGCTTTTTGTAATTGCTGGAATATTTGGCCTAACAATAGTTGGAAATGCTCAAGATGAAGCAGGAAAAATTATTGTATCCAAAACAGCAACAAAAATCTATGATGAAACAAGTACTGACAACTTAGAAAAAGGTAGATATGCTAAAGTAAATCTATCAGTAAAAGCAAATCCATACAATACATCAGTAGTAACAAATGGCAAACTTGACATTGTGTTAATATTTGATAGTTCAAATAGTATGGCAACAAGATCTGGTCGTTTTAGTCCAACCACTAGAATGCAAGATGCTAAACAAGCAGCCAAAGACTTTGCTAATACTTTGATGGATGACAAAGGTACTGTAAAAATTGGTATCGTTGAATTTGGTACTCAAGTAATGGATGTTCAAGAAATGACTTCTACAAAAAGTACTGTTACTAGATTTATTGATGACAAATTAAACATTCCAAGAAATGAGCAAGAAGGTGGTACCAATTTACAGGCTGCTATTGCCAGAGCAAACACAGTACTAAATAATGGAAAAAGAAAAGATGCTAAACAAATAGTTATCATTCTAACAGATGGAGTTCCAACTTTCTTTAACTATAATGGGACTAGATATGGAAATGGAGAAACTGATGCTGTAGTTGATTATAATTGTAGTGGACAGGGCTGGGGAAAAGTTTGTGATAGACAAAGACCTTCAGATGCTGCAAAAACTGAATTAGATAACTTAAAAACAACTCATAAAACATCTGATGTCTACACAATTGTTTTTGGAAACGCAACAGGTGCAACAGAAAAATTAGCAAAAATAAATCCAGAAAATAAAGATCCATTATATAAAAACTACAATGCCTTATCTGGTGAAGATTTAAAGAAAATGTTTGAAGACTTATCAGAGCAATTAATGAACATAATTGGAAAAAATAGTGTTGTAACAGATATAATTCCAAAAGAGTTCACTTTAACTGCCTCTTCAAAAGCCTCTTTAATAGAACAAGGCGTAGAAGTTGTAGAAAATACAGATGGCACAACTACCTTAATTTGGAATATTGGTAATATCGAAGCCAATAATATAAACGAAATAACATATGAAGTAAAAGCTAAAGATGACTATCATGGTAGTATTTATACTAACCAAAGTGCAACTCTAACAACAACAGTTGCTGAAGATAATCCTTATTATGATGAAACTTCTCAAGAAATAACTTTTGAACAACCAACGGTTGAAATACCAGCAATCGCAAAAGATGATCACTATAGTGAAAATCCAAGCTACATAGGCTATGCCTCATCATCAATTACTGGTACAAGTATTTTAAATAATGATTTAAACAAAGAAATAAAAACCGATAAAACAAAAGCAAATGACACAGTAGAAGTAAAAGATGAAATCATTATAAATGAAACATCAACAGTTGTAAAAGTATCAGGTGAAACTAATAAATATCAAATTACAAAAAATGGAGTTTTACAAGGTACTCTAACAGTTAATGAAGATGGAACATTTACTTTTGATGCTACAAATGAAGCATCAGGTGAAGTTGAATTTACTTATCATATAAAAAGTACAATCAACACTCATCATGAAACAGAGTTTGTTTACAGTAATGATGCAAAAGTAACACTACTAATAAACTCTCGTCAAAAAACATCACTATCCGGTGTAAAAGTTTGGGAAGATGCCAACAATAATGATGGTCTTCGTCCAACTACCATAACAGTAAAATTACTAGCAAATAATCAAGAAATAGCCTCTCAAGAAGTTAGTGCTTCTACTAATTGGACTTATGAATTTACTAATTTATATGTTTATGAAGAAGTACATGAAAATGAAGCAGATTATTTAATAGACTATACTGTTAAAGAATTAAATGTTCCAGGCTACACAACAGTAATAACTGGAACAACAATCACAAATACCCATGAAATTGATACATCAGTAGAAGTATCAGTAAGAAAGGTATGGGATGATGCCAATAACCAAGATGGTCTACGTAAAGAAATTACAGTAGCTCTACTTGCCAACGGAGAAGAAGTAGACAGTATCACTTTATCAGATACTAATAACTGGACATATACTTTTACTAATTTACAAAAATATGAAAATGGTAAAGTAATAGAATATACAATTGAAGAAAAAACAACATTAACTGGCTATAAAGTAGAAATAACTGGTTCAGTAAAAGAAGGTTATACAATTACTAATACTCATACACCAGTAACAATTAATATATCTGGTGAAAAAGTATGGTTAGATAACAATAACAATGATAATACAAGACCAGAAAGTATAACTATAAAATTACTTGCCAATGGACAAGTTATTAGAACTACTACCGTAACTAATGCTAGTGCTACAACAGCAAATAATTGGACTTATGAATTTAAAGATTTACCAAAATTTGAAAATGGTCAAGAAATTATCTACACAGTAGAAGAAGTACCTGTAAAAGATTATGAGACTTCATATGATGAAAGAAATCCATTAACAATTATTAACACTCATGAAAATGAACAACTAGAATTATCCGGTGAAAAGACATGGAATGATGCTAATAATCAAGATGGAATCCGTCCAGAATCAATTAAAGTAACTTTAATTGGAAAAGTAGGGGACAAAACAGTTTATACTTCTGAAAAAATAGAAGTAACTGCTGCTACTAACTGGAAATATAATTTTGGAAAAGTAGATAAATATTATGAAGGCCAAGAAATTACTTATACTGTAGTTGAAGATAATGTAAAAGGGTATAATATTGAGTACAATGGTCTTGATATTACCAATACTCATGCTCCATCAACAATCGATATTACAGGTAAAAAAGTATGGAACGATGCTGATAATCAAGACGGAAAAAGGCCAGAAGAAATCACTGTAATTTTAAATAAAACTGTAGCCGGAGTAACAACAAAAGTAACTGAGACTATAGTTAAAGAAGATGCTGAAGGTAACTGGAAATTCAGATTTGCAAACTTACCAGTTTATGAAAATGGTCAAAGAATTATTTACACAGTAGAAGAAGTAGATGTAGATGGTTATACAAGTGAAATAAAAGACTTTACTATAACTAATACACATACTCCAGAAACGGTAACATTCAATATTCAAAAAGAATGGTACGATGAAGAAAATAATGATGGAATTCGTCCAGACTCAATTACTGTAAGAATCAAAGCCAACGGTGAAGAAATTCTAACAGCAATTCTTTCAGAAGAAACTAATTGGCAAGCAACATTTAAAAACTTACCAAAATATAAAAATGGACAAGAAATTATTTATGAAATAGTAGAAGATGCCGTAGAAGGATACACTCCTACAGTAACTGATCCTATTAAAGAAACTGATAACAATATAACAATCGTTATTAGAAATACCCATGAACTAGAAACAACAGATATTACAATTAAAAAAGTATGGGATGATATAGAAAATGAAAATTCTCGTCCAGATTCAATCACTGTAAATATCTATGCTAATGGTGAATTATTTGAAACAGTTGAAATAACAGCAGAAAATAATTGGACATATACCTTAGATGGTTTACAAAAATACTTAAATGGAGAAGAAATAATTTATACTATTGAAGAAGTAGAATTAGAAGATTATGTAACAAGTTATGATGGTTATACAATTACAAATTCTTATAAATCAAAAGGAGAAATAACTCCACCAAATACTGGAACATCTTCAAATACTAACAATTTATATCGTGAAATGTTAGTACTAATTCTAGGAGCATTAAGTATAACTTATGTTTTCAAAAGAAAAGAAAATTAATATGAAATACGTACTCTCATAAGAAAGTACGTATTTTTTTTATTGTCCAGTAAATTGCCTTCTGTAATAAAGGATTGATATCCTATATATCACATTAGTAATAAGTTTTCTAAATCATAGAACTATGCTAGAAACTATAAAATTAAATGTCATAAAAGATTTTTCTAATAATTTAATCATTTATAATGCCTCCACTCCAATAGGAACCAATAAAAAAGAAAATAATAATTTCACCAAACCCGAAAAAATAGAAAAAATAATTTCTAAAATAAAAGAAAATACAACACCAGAAAATGACACTTATACTATTACTAGAAAAATGGATAAAGAAGAAATTATGATTTCACATTTTATGAACGAAATAGTTCTAGAAATAAATAATTCTAATAACAAAAAAATATGGACATATTATATCAGTAAAAGTCCCAATATATACTATATTGAAGAACAAGATAATAAGGAAATAACTAGTATTATAATAGATGAAAAGAATATTCAAAAAGCATCTAGTCAAGAACAAGAAATATATAATGCATTTTTTGAAAACATAAATAAATACTTGTAATTTATCAAAGAAAGAATAAGAGAGTAACCAACAGTTACTCGCTATTTTTTTAACTTTAGTTTATGCTTAAACTGAAAGGAGAGATTCAAAATGAAAAAAATCATACTTACTTTTACAACTATATTATTATCGACAACACTACTTTATTTTCTTAGTAACTATAATCAATTCAAAATTTATATATTTGAAGGTTATGATGAATCATTTTTTGTGAGTGGAAATGCTACATTCAGTAAAAAAATGCATTTATTAAATATAAATGCTTTAAGATACCGAAAAGAAGACATTAATCTAAAAAGAGCAAAAATATCTTTAATTGCAAAAATCAATGGTAAAGAAAGACTAATATATGCTCGTAAAAATGAAACAGATGGTCTATTTTCATTGACAGAGTATCTAAAATCATATTCATTTACACTTACAGAACAATATGGTTATAATGAATCATTCCCACCAGAAATAACAAAGAAGTTTGCTGATATTATATATTTAAAAATTGAAATGACAGATGAATTTGATAAGGAATATATAAATATCATAAAAATAAAGTCCCAGGTTTATTCTAATAATCGCTGGTTTTATCAAAAATCACCTGCTCAATAAGAAGAAAAAATGCATACTTTAAATAATGTCCAAATATAGCCAACTTTAAGTTTATTATTCAATAAAACACTTTGTACTATCAAAGTGTTTTTTCTTTGCCTATTCCCTTACTACTAGACATTTATTATTGTCTTTCCCACGAAAAAATGATATACTCAATTCATAAAGATAGTGAGGATTTGTATATGGAAAAGAAAACTAAACAAAAACAAGATTCAAAGGCCTTTTTTATTGTGCTAGTAATTGTACTAGGATTATTTCTAATAAAAACATTAAGTAAAGTACAAATGGATGTTAATACATCTCCCAAATATTTAAGCATTCTCTCATCATACGAAAATGCAGACTTAGAGTCATACCTTGATTCCTATGCTGCCAAGAAAGGTATAACCCTAAACTTTACCTACATGGGTGATCTAGAAATGGTAGATGAGTTAAATGCCAACTCTAAAAGTTATGATGCAATATGGATTTCTAACTCTATGTGGTTATACATGCTTGATAATCCTTACTTAGCAAGCGACTCTAAGAGTATAAGTATCAGTCCAGTTGTCTTTGGTATAAAGAATAAAAAAGCCGAAGAACTAAATTTAAAAACAGGAAACGTTACAACGACAGATATTCTAAATTTAATATCCGATAAAAAACTAAAATACATCATGCCTTCTGTAACAAAAACAAATACCGGAGCAACCGCGTACATCGGTTTCCTAAACTCCTTAGCCGGCAATCCCGAAGTTTTAACAGAAGCCCATTTAGATGATGCCACCTTAACTCAGAAACTGGTTAATCTCTTTTCTGGAGTAGAAAGAGTCTCAGGTGATGAAGACTTCTTAAAGACAATGTTCTTAAACAACGATAACTACGAAGCCGTAATTGCAGATGAGGCTTCACTCATAAATATTAATAAAGAACTAAAAAGTGAGAAAAAAGAAGAATTATACTTAATATATCCAACTGACGGAGTAGCCGTAAATGATTCTACTTTAGGTTTTATAAATAATATTCCTGAAAAGGAAGATGCCTTCCTAGAAGTTCAAAATTATTTACTAAGTGACAAAGGTCAAACAATGTTAAAAGACGTTGGTAGGAGGACTTGGTATGGTGGTGTAAATAAAAATACTGATACCAAGACATTCAATCCAAACTGGGGAATTGATACTTCAAAATACTTAAATGTTACCAGATTTCCATCTAAAAAAGTAATTACTAAAGCCCTTAATCTCTATGTTGAAAAGTTTAGAAAACCAACTCACGTTGTCTTCTGTCTAGACTACTCTGGAAGCATGTATGGCGATGGTATAAGCGAACTAAGAGCAGCCATGGACTACATTCTAAATTACAATGAAGCCGCCGCTGATAGGTTACAATTCTCTGATTTTGATAAAATAACCGTTATCACCTTCAATGCTCAAGTAACTAATATTTTTACAACTGATAATGGTCATGAAACTGAAAATATTATAACTGGTCTAAGCAGTGAAAGAACCGGTGGAGCAACAGCCTTATATGACGCTATTGAAAAAGGTCTAGAAATACTAAATGCTGAAACAGATGACTATACCAAAACAATAATTGCTATGACAGACGGAGTAATCAACGTTGGTAGATACGATACCTTAGCAACTTACTACAAAAATCTAAATAAAGAAATTCCTGTATATAGTATTACATTCGGTGATGCTGAAGAACATCAACTAAATCAAATTGCTCGCTTAACTAATGGTAAAGTATTTGATGGTAAAACAGATTTACTTAGAGCCTTCAAAGAAGTTAGAGGTTATAACTAGGAAGGTGGAGTAGAAATGAAACATAAAGATACAGTCTCAGCAGTAATAGGCAGTGCCTTTTTTGCCGTACCATATTTAGCCTTATCAGTCCCAGTACTACCTGCTCTAGCAATAGGAGTAGCCGGTTTTGCCGCCGGAGAGTTAGTCTTTTCAACCACCAAGAATCCTTCCCTAAAAGAGGCTAATATCAATCTCTATAAAGTACTAGAAAAGGCCAAAAAACAAAACAAACACATCATAGAAATGAAAGCCAATGTTGATGATGCCAATTTAAAACAATATATAACAGAAATACATGATAGCACTTCAAAAATAATAAAAACAATCGAAAAGAATCCTAAAAAAGTAAAAAGCATCGATAATTTCTTTGATTACTATCTACCCATAACTGTAAAAATAATAGATAGATATGATGAAATAGAAAATCAAAATTTATCTTCCAAAGATAGTAAAAAGTTTATTAAATCAACTGCTGACATGCTAGAAGCCGTTAATAACGCTTTCAAAAATATCTTAAACAATTTATATCAGTCTGAAATAATCGATATGGATGCTGAGATGAAAGTATTTAGTTCAATGCTAAAAGCAGATGGTTTTAATGATAATGAATTAGAAGTTACCAGTAAGGAGGAAGAGTAATGGATAAGAAAAAATGGATTGGAGTAGGAATATTTGTAGTTCTTATTCTACTAATAATTGGAATAAAAGCCTTAACAAGTTCCAAAGATATCTCCCCAGCCAATCTTACAACTATTTATGTCGCAACAGGAGGAGGAAAAGAAGATTTTCTAGCCGATGACAAAGTACAAGAAATTTTAAAGAAAAAATATAAACTAAATGTCGTATTTGATACTTGGAGTAATGGTAAAACAATTACTAAACCATTAATAAGAGAATCAATCGGTCTTGGTAATCAAGACATTATAAATAGATTATCAGCCAATGAAGATATAACAATAAATACTCCAAACGTTAGTAAATACGATGCCTTATTTACATCAGATCAAAGATTTTATGATTACTATAAATTATACCCTGATGCTACAAAAGGTGAATCACTTCGCTATACAGTTTTAGCCGGTGGTCTAACCCTAAATACTCCAATTGTAATTTATAGTTGGAAAAAAGTAGTAGCCGCCCTAGAACAAGAAGCAATCGTTAGTAATGTAGATGGTGTCTATTATATAACTGATATGAATAAGTTAATAGACTATATCTTAAACAATAAAAAATGGAGTGAAATAGGTCTAACTGAACTATATGGAAATATTAATATTGCCTCAACTGACCCTGTTTCTTCATCTCCAGGAGCAACTTATTATGGTCTACTATTATCAATCTTATCAGGTGGTCAAATATCTGATGATACCTTAGAGTCAAACTTAGCCAGATTAAAAGAATTCTACCAAAAATCAGGTTACATGAATAACACTCCAGCCGATCTATTCGAAAGATATTTAAAAACCGGTATGGGCGGAGAACCAATGATCGTAGACTATGAAAAGAGTATTATCGATTTTGCTAATTCTAATCCAACAGGATTTAAACAAGTAAAAGATGATATTGTTGTCTTATATCCACAACCAACGATTTGGAATTCACACTGTTTAACAATCTTCACCGAAAATGGTAAAAAACTATTCGAAGCCTTTGCCGATGAAGAAATAGAACAAATTGCTTGGGAAAAATATGGTTTCAGAACTGGTATAACCGGTGGTACATATGATGTATCTAAAATCGGTATTGGTATACCACAAAATATTACTAGTACAGTTACTAGTTTGAAGATGGACTATTATAATAAATTAATAGAGTATTTAAAAGGTTAGGAGAGTATAAAAATGGAATTAAAAGTTGAAAACAAACTATCTACAGAAACAGTAGAAAAAATTACTGAAAATCCAAAAAAAATAACAGAAGAAAAAATTGAAAAATCATTAAACTATGATGAATTATCAAAAGAAGAACAAAAAGCCGTAGATGAATTTAATGAAAAAATAGATGTTATGGATTCTACTCAAGTACTACAATATGGCATCAGTGCTCAAAATAAAATAAGTGAATTTTCTGATTCAGTCCTAGAAGACGTAAAAACAAAATCTACAGGTGATGCTGGTGAATTACTAGCAAACCTAGTAGCAGAAATAAAATCATTTGATGCCTCAGTAAATGGAGCCGAACCAAAAGGTCTAAAGAAACTATTTCACAGTGTGAAAAAAGAAGTGAATTACATCATTGCTAAATACAATAAAATTGAAAATAATATCAATACAATTGAAAAAGGCCTAGAAGCCAATAAAATTCAATTATTAAAAGACATCAATTTATTTGATACAATGTATGACAAAAACTTAGATTACTTCAAAGAAATTTCACTATACATTATTGCTGGTGAGAGAAAAATAGAAGAACTAAGAAATAAAGTTTTACCAGAATTAAAGAAAAAAGCCGAAGCATCAAGAGACCAAATTGATGTTCAAAAAGTAAACGATATGGAAACTCAAATCAATAGATTTGAAAAGAAACTATACGACTTAAAAACTACTAGAATTATTTCTATTCAAATGGCACCACAAATAAGATTACTTCAAAATAATGATGCTGAACTAGTAGAAAAAATTCAAAGTTCAATTACAAATACAATTCCTCTATGGAAAAATCAAATAGTTCTAGCCCTAGGAATTAGTAATTCTAAAAAGGCTTTAAAAGAGCAACAAGCCGTATCTAACTTAACAAATGAAATGTTAAAGAAAAATAGTGAAACTCTAAAACAAGGATCTATCGATATTGCTAGAGAATCTGAGCGAGCAATTATTGATATTGAAACTTTAAAGAAAACAAACAAAGATATTATCGAGACTTTAGATACAGTTATTAAGATTCATGAAGATGGCAGAGTAAAACGTCAAGAAGCCGAAAAAGAACTAGAATCAATCGAAAAAGAACTAAAAGACAAACTACTAGAAATAAATGTAAAAGAAGTAAAAGCATAATATTATGCTTTTCTTTAATATTGGGAGGTAACGATGAATAAAAATCTAAATTTTGATGATATATACAATGACTTTTTTGGTGAAAATGCCCTAGTCAAAAATAAAGAAGCAGCTGAAGTTGAAACAAAAGTAGAAGACCAACAACCAGAAGTATCAAAAGAAGCTCTACTAACAAAAGTAGACTCCATTTATATAAATGATACCTCTAAAGAATTACTAACAAAGATTCTAAATTATATTTTAAACTACAACGAAAATATTACTTATGTAAACTTTAATATTGAATTAACTACCAACAACAACGAAACAAAAGATGAAGTCATTTCCTTATTAGAGTCTGCTATAAAATTAACTAATTACACGGATAAAAAGACTATTGAAACAATCTCTATGTATAAAATTGATACAGTTCAAACTCTAGAAGATGCCTATACAAATAATGGAATAATCGTTTTAAAAGACTTAGAAGGAACCATTGTCCAAGATACTAACTTCAGGAAGAAACTTCTTCATACTATAAAAGAACACCTACAAGATCAAAAAATAACTATACTTATTGGTACAAAAGAAGAAACAGCTTCCTTTTTCAATAATGATCTAGATGAGAAATCTTTATACTTTAACTTTACTTTAGAAGGTATAAATCCAAGTAGTAATGAAATTCTAAATAATATTTTAGAAAGTTTAAAAGAAAATACTCTATCTAGTAAAGACCAAGTAAATTTACTAACCTATATCAATGAAACATTTACGAAGTCAGGCCTAGACTATAAAACATACAAAGATAACTTAGTAAAATACATTTCCTTTAATAATAAAATACCAGAACAAGAAGAAGTAAAGTCAACTGAAGAAATCTTTAAAGACTTAAATGACTTAGTTGGCCTAGAAAAAGTAAAGAAATCTTTATATGACTTAGTAGATTTAATTACTCTAAAAAATAAAACAAAAGATGACTTAAAACTAAAAAATATTAATCTTCATATGCTTTTCTTAGGTAACCCTGGTACTGGTAAAACAACTGTTGCTAGAATGCTAAGTAACATCTTATATAATCTAGGTTACATTAGACAAAATAAACTAATCGAAGTAAGTTCCAAAGACTTAGTTGCTGAATATGTTGGTCAAACTGCTCCTAAAACTATGGAAGTCATAAATAATTCTTTAGGTGGTATTCTCTTCATTGATGAAGCCTATGCCTTAGCAACAGATAAGACTAATTCCTATAATAAGGAAGCAATTGCCACTCTAATAAAAGCCATGGAAGACTATCGTGACGACCTAGTAGTAATCTTTGCTGGTTATACTAAAGAAATGCAAGACTTCATTGATTCAAACTCTGGTATAGCATCAAGAATAGGATATACCTTTATGTTTGATGACTATACAAATTCTGAATTAAAAGCAATATTTACGGGCATGATGAAAAAGTCTGGTTTTATTGTTAAAGACGAGGCCTTAACTAAACTAGAAGGATTAATAGACAATGCTCGAGAAGATAAAAACTTTGGTAATGCAAGATTTGTAAGAAATGTCTATGAAAAAACTATTATAATGCATGCAACCAATACTAAAAATATCAAAGATAAAACTAAGTTAAAGACTATAACAAAAGCAGATATCACCGTCTAAAAATGACAAGTTATGTAATAAAGTTAAAATGCAATTGACTATAAATAATAATATGGGTATACTTAAATTAAGAATAGAAGGTCTATTCTAAATATTTGTAAAGGAGAGAAAAAAAGAAAATGAAAAAGAATTTATTACTTATTATTGCAGCATGTGCATTTTTTATTCCTTCAGTAGTATTTGCTAAAGCACCTGAGTATGTTGAAGCAGAAAAATCACTTTATGCAAATGGTACTCCAATTACTATTGAAGAAAGAACCGATGGAACAGCTGGAGCACTAATTAAATGGGAAGGTGGCGAAGCCCTTGTAGCTGAAGACACTGCAGTTTTTGGTGGCTCTCACAATTCAGATGAGGCTATTGAAAGTGCTTCAATTACAATGAACGGTGGAACAGTAAAGAATGTTATTGGTGGCGGACTACACAAGAGTATCGTAAAAAAAGCAACCATAATAATGAACAATGGTACAATTACTGGTAGCCTTATGGGTGGTGGAGCACATCACCTAAAAAGAAATACTGATGGTGATTTTATTAATTCCAGTGTTAAAGATGCCAAGGATAGAACAAAAGCCATAACAATAGTAGATGAAACAGAAATAACTATAAATGGTGGAACTGTTAAGTATGCAGTATGGGGTGGAGGAGAAAGCTACTCATATACTGGTAAATCAACAGTAACTATTAATAATGTTAAGACTAATTATGCTATAGCAGGTGGCTCTAATGGTTACACTGGTGATGTAACTTTTACAATTAATGGAGGAGAAATTTCTACAGTTCAAGGTGTTAACCGTGGTGAAATGAATACTATAACAACAACAATCAATGGTGGAAAAATTAATGCTGTTTATGCAGCAGGTGATTCTAGTGATGCTGGTGTTAATGGTATAGTTAATGAAAAAGCTAGTTTAAAAGTTGTAGATGGAGAAATCACTACAATTAGTGCTGGTACATCTGGAGGACCAAACTCATTAGCAACAGATTTAGTAGAAGCAGAAATCAATGCGAAATTCGAAGATAAAATTGGTCAAGACTTTAGTGAAGATACTACAGAAGTAACTGTAAACCTAATGTTAATTGCTGGAAATGAAGGAGAAACAATCCAAATTCCAAAAGGAACAACTTTCACAAAAGAAGAATTACAAGGTTTAATTGATGAAATTAATCAAGAATTAGCAGCAGATAAATTACAATTAGTAGGATTCTATTTAGATGAAGAGTTAACTCAAGAATTTGATTTTTCAACTCCAATTGATGCTGATACTGAACTATTTATGAAACTTGCAGAATTAAGAGAAGAAACTGGAGAAAAGAATCCAGAAACTTCTGATATTAATTTATTCTTAATCATTTCTTTAGCAGCTCTAGGTACATTAGGTACTGCAGTTGTATTAAAGAATAGACTTTCATAATAAAAATAATTAAGAGGTGCTTCCTAAAGTACTTCTTTTTTTTGTTTAAAAAGCATAAATATCTATAGGTGAAATTATGTTTTTTAAAAAGATTGATGAACGTATAAAAATAACTTTTTTAGTAATGTTAATTCTCTTTATATTTATAATTTTAAGAGTCTTCTACATCCAAGTATTTGACTATAAAAAATTAAATGAGTATGCTTCAGACCTATGGAGTAGAGACCTACCAATCGAAGCAAATCGTGGCCTCATTCTTGATCGAAAAGGAGTAGTTCTAGCCGACAATCTCACTACAACATCCCTAGTATTAATACCAAATCAAATCAAAGAAAAAGAAAAAGCCACAGAAGAACTTGCTAAAATATTAAATGTCTCATATGATGAAATGAAAAAACACGTCTATAAAAAAACTTCTATTGAAAGAGTCCATCCAGAAGGAAGAAGACTTTCTTATGATATAGCCGAAAAAATATCCAATCTAAAACTAGACGGAGTTTATCTAGTCAAAGAAGCCAAAAGATATTATCCTTACGGCAATTTACTATCACATTCTCTTGGTTATGTTGGTATCGATAACCAAGGCTTATCAGGACTAGAATTAGAGTATGATGAATATCTAACTGGTAAATCTGGTGCTATTAAATACTTTTCAGATGCCAAAGGTAACAAATTAAATGTTTCAGACGTTTATGTTGAACCCCAAGATGGTATGAATCTTTATTTAACAATTGATATAAACATTCAAAAATCTATTGAAAGAGAATTAGATAATATTGTTGATATGTTTTCACCAGATATGGCTCTAGCAATCGTTATGAATCCAAAGACTGGTGAAATTCTAGGAATTGGTTCAAGACCGGATTATAATCCTAATACTTATCAAAAGTATTCACAAGATGTTCTAAGTAGAAATTTACCAGTGTGGTCTTCCTATGAACCAGGTTCAACTTTTAAAATTATTACCATGGCAACTTCCGTAGAAGAAAAGATTATTGATATCGAAAATGATCATTTCTATGACTCAGGTAGTGTAAATGTCGATGGTTCAGTCCTAAAATGCTGGAAAGCCGGTGGACATGGTGATCAAACATTTCTTCAAGTACTTCAAAATTCCTGTAATCTTGGTGTTACTACACGAACATTTTTAAGTTCTTTAATTACCCCTTAAATGGTATTAAATCATTAGATATTATGGAAGTATATACTACCAATGATTTTGCCTATAATGGTAATATATACCACCCAGAGCTTAATTTGGATCAGCCAAAAGGATGTTTGAGCTATACTTCAAATCATGTAAAGGATAGTAGAAAAATAAACAATCGTTCTTATGATATTAACACTAGTAACTATAAAAAATTAACTACCAACAAAGATGCCAAGGTAATAGAGTTATATGATGATTTAGAATTTTATTATTATTTATATTATTTCTATAGTCTAGAAATAACCAACTAGCTGAATTATAAGATTTATCAAAACTATGTGTTAAATAATATTTATTATTGTTAGATTGCACGAAAGGGTAATTTATATTAGTACCATTTACTTTAATCCAACCTTTAACATCATTATTGATTTTTTTTAATTCATTAAAGTTAATATCTATCATATTCATTTTTATATAATCCCAATATGGATTAGATTTTGGTATTTCTTCTTCTGGTTCTATTATTTCTGTATTTTCTGTATCAACTACTTCAGTAACTTTAATTTCTTCTTGTATATCTTCAATTTGTTTATTAGTTTTATTAGAATCGTTTTTCCAAATAACTATATTTACAATAGAATAAATTA
>CAKPMY010000011.1 GCA_934168245.1 uncultured Bacilli bacterium | reverse complement strand
TCACCTGTGAATTATAGGTTACAATCCTCTAATTAGAAACTATTAATAAACTGTCCAACTTTTGGGGTTCAGTTCATAGTTACTCTACTTTTTTTGTTTTATGGGACATAGTCTTTTGGATTATGGCTTGTTACATAATGGAATCAGTACACAATAAAAGTGTATATTGCTATACACTCTTAACATCACTATGAACTATTTATTATATTAAATTATCTGGTCTATTATTATTTACTGGACTTTGATTTACTTGAGTAGCATTATTCATGGCTACATTATTATTTACTTGTGGTGCTACTTGTGGTTCAAAGTTGTTAGTAAAGTTTAATATTTTTTGAATAAATTCACTTACCTTTTTGTTAAATGGATTTTCTTTCATTGTTGTTCCAGCAAGAACAGATACAATAAAGGCAAATTTAGTAAATAGAATTAAATAACTTATTCCAGAATCTAGGAATGTAAGTATTGTTTTTACTGGTGTTATAAATTTTGCTTGTAGATTAATAATATCAATTCTATTACTAATTGATAAGTATGAGTTAATAACTGATACGATACTTTCAATTCCTTTAAATGCTAAGTCTATTCCGTCAGATATTAATGACCATGCTAGAGAAACTAAAGTAAGTCCAGCAAAGAAAGCAACCACACTTATCATTAGATTTTTTATCTTATCATTTAATTCACAGAATATTAGCATTAAAATTACAACTAATAGTAAAGTTTGCCATCCTGCAAATAAAGATGCTAATAAGATAATTGCGGCTAGTCCATTATTGATTTTTAATTTATTCATTTTACTCCTCCTATTCTATAATTAATTATATAGTCTAATTTGGAGTTTGACAAGACTATTTAGATATAGATGAAGAAAAAAGAAAAGATATTAATCTAAATCAATATCTTTTAAATGATATTCCCAGCCAGGTTGCCAAGAACCGGTTTTTCTCCAGTCGTTAGCATTAGCCTCTTTCCAAGAAATATGCTTTGTAATTACTTCTATGGCTAATTGAGGGGCTCTATGGGCTATAATTCCTATTGTTTTACCTTTGTAATTTTCCGTTACATATTTTAGAAATTCTCGAATTCTTTTTTCGACATCTTGTAAAGACTCGCCATTTGGAAATGGTTTTTCTATATGTTCCTCATAAATTACTTGATTCTTATCACCACCATCTAAATCTCCATAATTGCATTCTCTAAGACGTGTATCTTCGATGGCTTTGAACTTTGGAAAGGCTAATTTTGCCGACTCTTTGGCTCTTATTAGATCAGATGTGAATAACACATCAAACTTGTATGGAGTGTTTTTTCCTAAATTAATGGCTTGTTCTTTACCTAAATCGTTTAATTCTACTTGCTTCCAACCAGAACATTTTTTGGTTGCATTATCATATGTTGTACCATGTACATAATAAATTATTTTCGTTTCCATATATGTCCTCCTAATATAATTATACTATTTATTTTTGGCATTACCTACTCTATATTTTAAAATTTTAAGTATAGTTTTGTTTGACTCTATGCTTCTATTGCACATCCTGTAATCAGAACAAACTGGCTGGACAAGATAAAAATGATGTCGTTTTTTCTTCTTGACGTTAATTTCTTTGCACAGTTTCTTCTAGAATATTTAAAAGTTTAGAGTTAAAATAAGTAAAGATAGTTTATAGTTAAGAATTACTTAGTTTGGTAAAAAATAATAGTAATATTGATAAGAAAGTGAATAGTATCAAAAGAATCATCTTTCTTAATGGGCTTTGGAAATATGACTTATAAAAATATTATGCTTGGAGTGATATTATGAATGAAACTAATTCAGAAAAGATTCTAACCTATTGTGATAATTTGGCTAAAATAAAGATAGCGCCATTTGATAATTATAGAATTATTAATCCATATAGTGATAGTAATAAAGAACAAATAAAATTTATTACGAAGAAGTTCTATACTAAGTTTTATAACGATAAAAACAAAAGAAGATTAATACTAGGAAGCAATCCTGCTAGAAGAGCATCGGCAGTTACTGGAGTTCCGTATGAAGATGCAATTCACTTACAAAAGGAAACAGGAATAGTTATTGATAAGTTTTATGTTAATAAATCATCTTCTAATTTTCTTTACGATGTTATTGATGAGTATGGTGGGTGTGAAAAATTCTATAGTGACTTTTATATGAACTTTGTATTTCCTTTAGGAATTGCTAAAGTTGGAGAGAACGGAAATGAAGTTAACGCTAACTATTATGATATAAAACAGTTTGAAGAAAGAATAGAAAAATATATAATTGAATCAATTAAAGAAATTCTACAGTTTAATATAGATACTTCAATATGTTATTGTATTGGTACTGGTAAAAATTATGAATACTTAACAAAAATAAATAGAAAATATAACTTTTTCAGAGAGATTATTCCACTTGAACATCCAAGATTTATAATGCAGTACAATTCGAAAAACAAAGACTTATATTTAAAGAAATATTTAGATGCTTTGAAACGTAAATAAAAATAATTGTTTACTAGGTTTATGGTATAGTATAAATTTTTGCTTTAGAAAACAGATAGATTTTTTGACATCTATCTGTTTTTGTTGGTATATTACTTAGCAATTATCACTCATTGAAAGTGGTATTCGATATAGGGTAGTTTTTCCATTACTATCAGTAGCATTTATTTGAAGATAAATACTATTATTTTTATAATTTATACATTTTTTAGAGTAGTTTTCGACGTTAAATTGAACATCTTTTAAGTAGTCTTCTAATCTGATTGGAGTTTTTTCTTTGTAACTGGAAGTTGCTATTTTGACTTCTGAATTATTACTTTGTTCATAAAGAAGACATTCTATTTTTTTATACTCAGTATTATCTTCGCCGCCACAGTAATTAATATTAGAGATATAAATAGATGATTTTTTATCATTATAGGCAATACTTCCAGATATTTTAAAATTAGAACAACTTGAAGTTAGAGTTTTAAATTCAAAGTTTTGACTATGCCTATAATTATTATAAATAATAAGAGAAATAAGAATAATGATAACGGCTACTAGGAGGATAATTATTTTAGTCTTATTATTTTTTGTTTTTTTAGATACTCTTCCTTCTAGAAGATCTTCTATATCTACATTGAAATCTTTACTCATTTGTTTTAAAAGGCTTACATCAGGAATATTTTTACCATTTTCCCATTTACTTACGGCTTGATATGTTACACCATATTTTTCGGCTAAGTCGGCTTGAGTTAGATTGTTACTTTTTCTTATTTCTTTGATAAGTTTTCCGATCTTTTCTTGATCCATATAGTCACTTCCTTACTACTCTTAATCAATAAATACTCTTGGGACACGATTAGAAATAGTTGATAATATTTCATAGTTAATAGTATTACATTCTTGAGCTACTTCTTCTAGAGTTATATTTTTATTGTCCCAAATATAAACATAGTCCCCTACTTTTACATTCTTAATATTAGTTACATCAATCATAAATGAATCCATACAAACAGTCCCAACCATGTTTGCGAGAGTATCTTTTACAACTACTTGGCCTTTGTTAGATAAATTACGGCGAATACCGTCAGCATAACCTATACCAACTGTGGCAATAGTCATTTTTTTAGGAGTAATGAAGGTTCTACCATAACTTATACTAGTACCTTTAGGAACTTCTTTTAAAAATAATATGTGAGACTTTAGTTTAGCAACTGGTTGTAAATCTATTTTAGTTGGCATAGTATCTGTTGGAGTATATCCATATAATAAAATACCTGGTCTTACAAGATTACATAGACTTGAGTTGACATTTAAAATGCCATTAGATGCTTCAGCATGGATATATTTTATATTTGGATAATACTCTTTTACTTTTATAACACCTTGTTCAAATATAGACATTTGAGTAGATGTGAACTCTTTATCCTTATCAGCAGTTGATAAGTGAGTATAGATACCTTCAACTAGAATATTTTTAGTTGTCTTTAAATATTTTAAGGCTTCATCTAAGTCATTGATATTAAAACCAGTTCTACCCATACCTGTTTCTAATTCTAGGTGAATGGTAAAACTCTCTTTACGTTTACTAAGTTCTTTAATAAATTTTAAGTCAGCAACACCAATTGTTACATTATGGTTTACGACATTATCAATATCCTCTAAGTATGGTTGATTTAAAACGAATATTTCATTTTTAAAGCCAAGGTCTCTTAGTTCAACGGCTTCTTTTACAATAGCAGTTGCGATTATTTTGAAGTCTTTGATAAGAGAAATATTTTTATTTAGGTAAGTTCCATAACTGTTGGCTTTCATAACATACATTATATCCTTATTAGGACCAATAAGTCTTTTTATTTCATTAACATTATGTTTAAAAGCACTAGTACTTATTTCTAAGATAGATTGTCTTTCATTCATATTTATACACCTCATGTTTATAATTATTTGTTTTATTTAATTATTATACCATTATATTTAATTTATGGGATATTTTTTCATAGAAAAAGAATGGTTTTTAAGCCATTCCTTTAGTTTTATCTTGTCTTTTTCTTTTAATTATTTTGTATATTTCCATTATTAGAACTATGGTTGTTGATACTGCAAATAGTAATAACATATGAGTTAGTGGAATACTTGTCGTTTGTAAGAAACTACTTAGATATGGTATTTCACTAAATAAGACTTGTAAAACTATGGCAGATACTATACTAAATATGATTAGAGGATTGGTCTTTAATGGAACTTTAAAAATAGATTGTTTTTCACTACGACAGTTTAGAACATGCATATTTTGCATAAATACCATTAAGGTCATTATATAGCCACGGGCAGTTTGAATTTGCATATTTAGATTATTTACTAGATACATCCAAGTTATGAAAACTATAATACCTATAGATAGACCAGATATTAATACCTCTTCTGTTAGTTCTCTATTAAATAAAGTTTCTTTAGGATTTCTAGGAGGTTCTTTCATAACATTAGACTCTGTTTTTTCAAATGATAAAGCAAAATCTTGGAGACCGTCTGTTACAATATTTAACCATAGTAATTGAATGGCAACTAGTGGCATAGGCATATCTAAAATGATTGCTAGAAGGAAGAATAAAACTTCGGCTACTCCACATGATAATAACATATAACTAACTTTACGAATATTACTGTAGGCATTTCTTCCTTCTTTAATACCTAGAACGATAGATTTAAAGTTGTCATCTAGAATTATCATAGATGAAGTTTCTTTAGCAACATCAGTACCAGATCCCATAGCAATACCAATATTGGCTGATTTTAAGGCGGGAGCATCATTTACTCCATCACCTGTTACAGCAACAAATTCACCTTGTCTTTTTAGAGATTCGACTATTTCTAATTTATTTAATGGAGTTACTCTAGTAAATATCTTTTTACCTTTGATGAATTTATCAAATTCTTTTTTACCTTTTTCTAAGTATTCATCTACTTCTTGACCAGTAGTTACTTCAGAATAGTCTTCAACTAGGCCAAGATCAGAAGCAATAGAATAAGCAGTTAATGGGTGATCGCCAGTTATCATAATTACTTTTATACCGGCCGTCTTACATTCTTGGATAGATGTTTTTACTTCTTCACGAATTGGATCAATAAAGGCTACTAAGCCAATAAAAGTTAAGTCTTTTAGTTCCTTTTTATCTTCGCCTGCGGCTAAGGCTATTACACGGTAACCAGCACTGGCTAGAGTTTCATTTTGTTCCTTTAGGAGATCCTTATCTAGTTTTTTATTTTTACCTTCTACTTTCATAGTAGTACAAAATTCTAAGACTTTTTCTAGGGAACCTTTTACAGTACAATAATCTTTATTGTCTTCTTTATAAAAAACAGCAGAGTATTTTTTTTCGGACTCATAATTTATACGATCAGTTATCTCGATGTCTTTAGTTTGAATATCTAGTTTTAAACCTAGAGCAAGGAAAGCAATATCGATAGAGTCCCCTATTTTTTGATATTCTTTGCCTTTTTTTTCTAGAATAGCCTCATTATTTAGGACACCTAGTTTACTTATATATTTAGCATCTTCGATATTTGCTGAGGCTTCGGGAAGGACTTTTCCAGTTGCATTGTAACCAGTTCCTTCAATATTAAAAGTACTGTTGTCTGGAAGAAGAATCTTTTTAGCAGTTTGTTCATTTACCGTAAGAGTTCCTGTTTTATCTGAGGCTATTACAGTACAACTGCCTAGACTTTCTACAGAGTTTAGTTTTTTTACAACAACATTTTTCTTACTCATACGGTTTGAACCGATAGTTAGAGCCATGGTTAGCGCTAAAGGTAGACCTTCTGGCATGGCAGATACTGATAAGGCAATTACTGATAGGAATATTTCACTACCAGCAGTTCCTTTAGCATATAGGGCTATGGTAATTATTATGGCAATGATAATTATTAGGAAAGTTATTTGTTTAGAGAACTTTTCCATACGGATAGTTAATGGGGACTTAGTTTCTTTAGTGTTATTTACTTTGTTGGCAATTTCACCTATTTCAGTATTAATACCTGTTGCGGTTACAATACCTTTTCCTCTACCCGTTAAAACACTAGTACCAGCATAAAGCATATTTTTTCGCTCAGCTAAAATTACGTCTTTATGAATAGTTTCTTTATCTTTTTCAACACTAGTACTTTCACCAGTTAAGATAGATTCATCAATAGATAAATTATTAGTTTCTAGTAAGCGCATATCGGCACTTATTTTATCACCTGATTCTAGTAGGACTATATCACCTTTGACTAGGTCACTGGCTTCTATTTCTTTAGTTATACCCTCTCGCATTACTTTGGTTTTTACTTCTATTAGTTTTGTTAAAGCTTCAACATTCTTATTAGCCTTCCATTCTTGAAAAGTACCAAGTATTAAATCAACAGAGATGATGAAGAGAATAGCAATACCATCGACTTTTTCCTTGATTAGAAAAGAAACAATACTAGCAAATAAAAGTAGTAAAACGATAGGATCTGTTAATTCTCTAAAAACAATTTTTAGAATAGAATCATTTTTCTTTTTAGGAAGTTCATTCTTACCATACTTTTTTAATCTAGATTGAGCCTCTTTTTCAGTTAGACCTTCTTCAGTACTATTTAGTATTTGCAGCACATCTTTCCTAGTTGTACTATGCCATTTTTTTAATTCCATATAATCACCTGTTATTCTTTTACTTTATAATTACTTTTTTCGGTATCTTTCCAGATGTTACCATTTACAAATTGAGTCATAGCCATGATAAAGGCATCTTTTGTTATATCTATTCGACTGATAGAATCATGAGTTAGAGAATTTACCCCACCTTTTCCTTGACCAAGTTGTTCTTTGTCATAGACTTTATCAAGGACTTCGCCAAGGCTTGTGGCAATTATTTCTTTTACATAATTAGTTGGAACAGGAAAGGCTGGACCAATTCCAACACTTTCATAACCGTTTTTGTCTTTAACAACAGCAAAATTTACAATCATCCAAGTTCCATATAAATTACAGATACCAGATTCTACGGCTAAGAAATAGTCGATGTCAAGATTATTTTCCTTAGCATATTCACGTAAGTTGTCTACTCTATTTCTAGCACCGTTATAAGTGTCCTCGTTTACGGGTTGCTCTGGGACGTTTGAAGGTACTTTTACACCTTCTATGTCAAATTCTTTAAAAAAATTATTTAGAGCGAGTTTTGCTCCTTCTATTTTTCCGGGATTTTTGGTTCCGATTAAAACTTTCATATTTTTCCTTCTTTCTTTTTCTCAATTAAATCTTTGTAGAGATAATAAGCATCATCCACTGTATTATCCCAGTTTTTATATAAATCGCGATAAGCATTTTCTTTTACTTCATTATATAATTTTTTGTTGTCTAAGATTTCTATAATTTTATTAGTGTAGTCTTCAATAGAATTTTTTGATAAGTAGCCGTTGACATTGTTAGTAACAGTAGCGGCAGTTGCGGTATTTTCTAGGAAGACTGTTGGTGTTTTTTGGGAAGCTGCTTCTATTTGAACAATTGAAGAAGAGTCATAAATTGAGGGGAATAACATAAGATCGGCCCTATTGTAGTAATAGGCTAATTCCTTACGATCCATTATTTTGCCACACATAATGACTTCTTTTTCTAAATCTAATTCAGATATTTTCTTTCTTAATTTATCTTCATCTTGACCGGCTCCGACAAATAACATTTTCCATTTTAGTTTTGGTTTCTTTAGTTTTAATAATTTTAGGGAATCAACTATAAAAAAGATATTTTTTAGAGTGTTGATTCTACCTACAAATAAGAAAACAAGTTCACTTTCTTTGATATTATGTTTTTCATTTATAAATTTATGGGCTTGCTTTGTATTGGTTACTGGTTCCATTTCCGTAGCATTGTTCATTACTCTTGGTAAACATTTATAGTGATATTCTTCATGAAAAATACGGGCTACTTCATTGTTAACGGCCCAACACTCATCACATTTATTAAAAATTTTTATTAGTTTGTTTGTTAATCTTGTAGCCAAATATTCTGACTTTACGGCTTTTAAAAAGTCTTGTTTAAATTGACTATGCATAGTTGCGATGCAAGGTATATTATGCTTTTTGGCATATTTTAGGCCGGTTTCTCCTAGTGTGAAAGGAGAATGAATATGAACAATATCTAACTTATATTTTTCGACCTCTTTTTTAAACTTTGGATCTAGTTTAGGAGTTGGAAGAGAATAATCTAGGAATAAGGTTTTTATAGAATTACATCTTACAACTTTATATGGAAAGACAGAGTCGTCGTATGGGGCTGAAATATAATTAGGGACAAAGACTATTACATTAGCATATTTTACTAGTCGTCTGGCATAATTATCAACAACCATACAAACACCATCATTCATAGGATAAAATGAATCATTAAAAATTCCAATCGTTAGTTTATTATTCATAATGAGCTCCTTTTACTAGGTTTATTTTTCTAGAGTTTACTTTTTTTCTGTAGTTTTTTTAGTTTCCTTTTTGATAGGCTTTTCCTTTTTTAAATTAGTAGGCATGTAAATACCTAAGAGAATGTTAAATAATTGTATGAGTTTTTCTTTTGTTTTAGACTTGGCTGGAAGTTCACGAACTAAGTTAATACAAGTAGCAATTTTCTTTAAGGTTACAGTTTCAGTGGTTGTGATGTTAGACTTTTTTAGTATTTCAAAAATTGCAGCGACAAATTCCCTTATATCTTCTTCACTGTTATCTCTTATAAATTCTTTGGTTGCAGCAGAAAAGTTTAGACTGCTTTCACTTTGGGTTGCAGGAACAAAATAACTACCAAAACATTGCCATGATGTAGCATGGTGTTGTAGGATACCTTTCATACTACTTTGGACTACAAAATAGTTTGGAGTTGAGTATAGTAACATTCCAATAATACTTACTTCAGGAGTGAATTTTTTTATTTTAGGAAGTAGTTGGTGATAACGTTTACTTGAATACTCTTTTAGGCGCATTCCTGGACCATCAAAATCATAAACTGTGACAATTCTTTTCTTTATATTATCTGTAGTTTCCATGGCTGCGGCTACGGCTAAGTTACCACCTTTTGAGTGACCACCTAAATATATTTTTTTGTGTTTTTTGGCTTCTTTATTTAAGTATTCAATGGCAAGAGTTTGACTTGGAACGGGAAACTTATTAGATAAGTCAAAGTCTTCGCGCCAACCAGACATATATTCATTGGTACCTTCATAAGAAATATAAATCCAATCTTCATGTTCAAAGGTTATGGCTCCGAATTGTTTTTCAGTATCGACTATTCTTGAATAGTTAGTCATTTTTATATCTTTAAAACGAAGGGTATTTTTTACATTACCAAATAGATTATGGGCATACTTATATACATTTAGTTTGCTTTTTATTTTGTCATTTGTAACGACATTGAAATAGACCTTGCTAATATTTTCAATGGTATTTGGTAGAAAACTAATTACTTCACTAAAGTTTAAGTATGATAATTCGGCTAATATTAAAGCATCAACATCATTAAAAGGAACTTCAGTAAAATCTTTATCTCCATAGTATTTACAATAATCAATAAAATTTGCCATAGTATTACTCCTTATATAAATTGTTTTTATATTCTTTACATTAAATAACTATTTTATTTACCTAATATCATTATAACATTTAGCAAAGAAAAAGATAAAGTCTTTTTACTTTACCTTTTAGTGTTTTTCACGTTTATTTTAGTTTATTACTAAATTATTATGCTTATTTGTTGCAGGAAGATGTACAAATATCTTTTTTACAATCACGCATCATACATCTTAATTTTTCTTTTAGACCTTCTAAGTCTTCATTTTCCCAATATTCTTTTGGAGTTTCATAGCCTTTAGTATCCCAAGCAGTTTCATCATCAAAGCCTACTATTTCGCCATCCTTTACCGCAATTACAGCAGGTACATAAAGTCTTTTATTACCTTCTTCATCATTTTGTAAATAATCAGATAATATTTCTACTATTTTTTGATATTCAGTAGTATTGTTTTTTCGTTCTTCTAAAACATTTAAGTAGTAGATTTTTTCTAAGTTCTTTTCCTTAGCAATTTCATTTAGATAAGGAACATAACCTGTACACCAAGGACATTCTGGGAAGCCTAAATAGACAATTCCAGTACCTTTTTCTAAAATGTTGATAATTTGTTCTGGAGTACGATAAACAAAAACATTATCTAGGGCTTTGCCATCTTCTCCTTTTAACTTGTATTCTTGGGCAAACTTTTCACTATCTGTTAATTTACTATCTTTGTTAGGTTCTTTTGTATTAGTATCTTTAGGATAAAAATAGAATATTCCTAAAATAACTATTGCGATTAAGGCAGCAATTATTAATCCATTTTTCTTCATATTATACTTCTCCTTTTTCTTTCAATTTACTCTTCAAGTATACTGGGAAAAATATAGAAATTCAATAAACTTGGAGTTGAAAAAAACTCAACAAGAGGTTGAGTTTATGGTTTAGTTATATTAATAGTACCTTTTGGATGATTGACTGGAGCATAAATAGAATATAATTTTAAAGGTTCATTGCCAATATTAGTGATATTGTGATAAGTACCGGCTGGTATTAAAACAGCATAGTTAGAATTGATTTCTTTTTTGAAAGATAACTCATTTTGGGTGGGTCCTAGTTCGACTAAGCCATGGCCTTCTTCTAATTTTATAAATTGGTCTATATTAGGATGAACTTCTAGGCCGATACTTTCACCGACTGGGATACTCATAAGAGTAAGTTGAAGATTGTTTCCTGTCCAAAGTGTTGTTCTATAATTAGGATTATCTTCAGTACGTTTTTCGATATTGATAGTACTAGGTGTTGGGCCTAGATCGGTTGGTATACTGTTGGTGCGATATCTAGGATCTTGGAAATTTTGGTAACCTTGTTGATAGGTATGCGGATAGCCATTTTGATACGTTGGTTGATATTTATTTGGAGATTCATTTTGATACATTTGTTGGTATTTATTTTTTGGTTCATTTTGGAAATTATAGTTTTGATTATAATAATTATCATAATCATGAGGATAATAATTCATAATACTTTTCCTTTCAATATATAGTCTATGTAAAATGGGCAAATTAGTTAAAAAAAAGAAAGAAACTAATCTTTCTTCCTTAGATTTTCTAAATATAATTCGTAGTCTTTTTCAGTAAAGCAGGAAAATATTACATTAATATTTTTAGGTAAATATTTTTCTACTGTACCAATAGCAATTTTGGCGGCTTCTTCTTTTGGATAATGATAGATGCCTGTACTTATACAAGGAAAAGCAATAGATACTTTCTCGAGGTTGTTTTTTCTACGATAATCTTCCGCTAAAAGAAGGCAATTTTGGTAACAAGAACTTAAAAGACTTGCTTCATTATTTTTTCCACCGACATAGATTGGACCAACTGTATGAATTATTTTTTTTGCTTTACAATTGTAGCCATTAGTCATTTTGGCTTCGCCAGTTTTACAACCATTTAACTTACGACACTCTTCTAGTAATTCTGGTCCTGCTTTTTTATGAATGGCTCCATCTACTCCTGAACCACCTAGTAGTGATTGTCTAGCGGCATTTACAATGATATCGACATCAAGATCGACAATATTTTCTTTAGTTACAGTTAGAGACATTATTTCTTGTCCTTGTTAGTTTTCTTTTTAGAGTTATCTTCTTTTTTAATTTTTTCTTTAGTAGGTTTTACTTCACTTATTTTGGCCTCTTTTACTTCTATTTTTCTTTCAGTAAGGGCTCTTTTTACATATAATCCACCTAGTAAAACTAGTAATACTCCAAATATAATATATAGCGGAATATTTCCTTTCAAGCCAGCAATTAAGTAAAATAATCCGGCTAGAAAAAATAAAACTGCACAAATAATACTTCTTTTCATAAATTTCTCCTATTCTCTATTTGTTCTATTATAACATAATAATTAATTGTTGCATACTCATAAAAATAGTTAGGTAGTAAGAGATAATTACAAAAATTACGATACAGAGTAATTTTTTCTTATTTTTACCAGTTTATTACGGCAAAGTAAAAAGAAAGTCTAATTAGACTCTCTTCCACATTATAGTTAAAACATTTAGGATAGCGAGTAATGTTACACCGACGTCAGCAAAGACAGCCATCCAGATAGTACTTATACCAAATACGCCTAGTAGTAAGACAATGAATTTTACAATAAGAGCAAAGATAATACTTTCTTTTACCTTACGTTTAGTTAGTTTAGAAATATTATGGGCAACTTTTATTCTTGATAAATCATCTTCCATAATAACAATATCACTGGCTTCAATAGCAGCATCACTACCAAGACTACCCATAGATACACCAATATCAGATGTTTTAATGACTGGAGCATCGTTGATACCATCACCAATAAACATGACTAGACCTTGATTTTGATATTCTTTAATTTTTTCAACTTTATCGATTGGTAAAAGATTGTTGTAGTAGGTATTTATTTTTACTTCATGAGCAATTTCTTTAGTTATATCTTCATTGTCTCCTGATAGAATCATAATATCTTTGAAGTCTTCTTTTAAAGAACTGAGAGCATAACTACTCTTCTTTATACGATCTGATATAACAATATAACCAGCATATTCATTATTAATAGCAACATAGATAACAGTACCAATGGCTTTTTCAGTAGGTAATTCTACTTTGTTTTCTTCCATTAGTTTTTTATTACCAATTAATAGTTCTTTATTTTTTATAGTACAAGAGATACCTTTACCAGAATATTCTTTATGACTAGTAGACTTTTCTAATGGTTCTTTACAATAATTAACTATGGCCTTGGCAATGGGATGAATAGAGTTTGCTTCGGCTGAGGCTACTAGGGTTATAAATTCTTTTTCTTTTAGTTTTTTACTTTCGACTTTGGTTACTTCAAAAACACCTTCAGTAATAGTACCGGTTTTATCTAAAGCAAGATAATCAATATCGGCTAAAGTTTCTAGTTCTCTACTACCCTTTATTAAGATGCCTTCTTTACTGGCTCTACCAATACCCGAGAAGTAACCTAGAGGTACTGAGATAACTAAAGCACAAGGACATGATGTTACTAAGAATACTAAGGCTCTATAAATCCATGTTTTAAAATCTCCGACTATTAGAGATGGAACTATGGCAATTATTAGGGCTGATATAACTACGACTGGAGTATATATTTTGGAGAATTTACGAATGAAGTTTTCAGTATTAGTCTTTTTATTGTTGGAGTTTTCGATTAAATCTATTATTTTACTAGCAGTAGATGTTTTATACGTTGAGGTGGCTTTTACTTTTAAAATGGAATCTTTATTGATTGAACCTGAAATAACTTGATCATTAACGGTTGCTTTTCTAGGAGTTGATTCGCCGGTTAGAGATGATGTGTCTAAGTAACTGGTTCCTTCGATGACAATTCCGTCTAAGGGTACTTTTTCTCCTGGTAGAACAACAAAGATGTCATCGACTTTGACTTTCTTGATAGATACTTTTTCCATCTCTCCATCTTTAAATAAATTAACAGTTTCACTACGTAAGTCCATTAATTTAGTAATAGATTTTTTACTACTAGCAACGGCAGCATCTGATAAGTATTCACCAGTTTTAAATAAAAGCATAACCATTACAGCTTCCATATAACTGCCAATAGCGAATGCTCCTAGAGTTGCGATAATCATAAGAAAGTCTTCATTAAAAATATCTTTTTCTTTTAAGCCTTCAAAAGCTTCCATATATATTTCATGACTTATAAATACATAACTCACTACTAAGACTATTGTTTTAATAGGAGTTGGTAGAAATAGAGCAATTATAAATAGCAAGGTACTTATAATTATTCTTATTAGGTCTTCATTTAAAAATTTTTTCATTACATTACCTCCGATATATGTTCTAAGCCATATTTTAAAATTATTTTTATATGTTCATCACTTATACTATAATATACATTCTTCCCTATTTTATCGGCTTTTACTAAATTAGATGCCCGTAAATTTTTTAATTGATGTGAAATTGCCGATTGAGTCATGTCAAGTAGTTCGCTTATTTCGTTTACACATAAAGGTTTATTTAGAAGTGCATCTAAAATTCTTAGCCTAGTTTGGTCTCCAAATATTTTATAGAACTCGCTAAGACCATATAAAAGTTCTTTACTATGTAGTTTCATAATTCACCTCTATATATGATTATTTGTTCATACATTCATAATAATATATGTATATGTTTAAGTCAAGAAAAAAAGTATCACAATGGATACTTTACGTATAGTTAGATTTTTATTTGTAATATTGTTTTGTCTTTAGCGATTATTTTTGAAATGTTACCTTGACCTTTTTAGTGATTGTCTTTTGGAAAATATATATTTATTAACTCTTGAGCCTTTTTTAAGTCTTGTTGTGGGACATAGATTTTAAGATAATCTTGAGTGCCAGTTGTCATTGATAAACCGGCCCCATTGACTGGAAGGACTTGATAATTAATAGAGTTTTGTTCTAATAGTTGAATATACATCTTTGCCCATATTTCTTCTTTTTCTACTAGTAATTCATAGTTTTCTTTCATAGACTTCTCCTATTCTTATTTTATATAATATTATAACCTGGTTATCATTCTAATTAGTTGAATCATAGTTGATAAGATAAAGATTTTAGAAGCAAAAATTATATTAGTTAAGTACCTAGTTACATCACTATTATCATCATTTACTAGATTGATTGCCTTCGCATCTAGATTAGAAAGTACTTTTTGGTATACTAGAATTAATATGAATTATGCAACACGGACTTTTCATATATTAAAAAGACTAAGGTGGAGATTGTTATCAGTAGTAGACCTATTCCAATATAGATAATGATACCAGAGCTGCCTGTTAGAGGTAGGTTTTTTGCTTCTGGCACTTCTATTTCTACTTTGTAGTAACCGTCTGTTGTGCTTGCTACTGAGCCTGATATTTTTACTTTCATTGATGTTGTTGTGGCAAGATTATAACCGGTTTTAGCCTTAGTATTTTTTATGTAGTATGTACCCTCGGCTACTCCTGCAAGTGTTCCTTTACCGGCTGAATCTGTAGTAATTGTACCAACTTTTTGAGTTAGGCTTGAATCTTTATAAACTTCAAATGTCATATCTGATAAGGTTGTTGATTTATCTCCTTTTTTATAGGCTAGTAAATCAATACCATAGGTGTAAATGGTTACTTGGGTTGTAAAAAGTCCAGTAGGTATGTCACCAGAATTTGGTCGATATATTCCACTTGTATTCAAACCTAAACCTGCCATACTGACATTTCCTTGTGAACCTAATTCAATATTATTACTCAGTTTAAGTGAGTATTCTACTGTTATTTGTCTACTTTTAAGCTCATCATAGTATAAGGTTATTTGAATCGTTTTACCACCTATCATTTCTGATATTGTTTCATTTATAAATATCTTTGCAACTTCTGTTCCCGTACTATTTACTACTGTTCCATCTGATTTAGTAGTTAGAGTTGTATCTCCATCTTTTATTATAAATTTACTAAAATCTGGTTCTTCAAACATATCTTTTATAATTTCAGCTAGGTAAATATTTTTATCTGAAGCATTTGTTGGAAATTGAGGAAGGTTCGCGACCAAAATGAATGGTACATAATCACCTATACTATAACTGCCTACAGTTTGCCCTTCTTTACCAATGTATTTTACAACAGATGCATCGCTTACTTTGGCATTAATAGTAAAATCACTTATTACCCATGTATTATTTTCAGTCTTTGGAGTTAAGTTTCCAACCATTACAGAGTAAACTCTTTGAGTTGATGTTGGTAAAACTAAGTAGACTCCTGATTCAAGGCTTGCTGATGCTGTTGTTCCTGAAACGGTCATACCAGTACCATCGACATTATGACTATGCATATAGGTTGCATAATTACTAACAAGTTTATCTAGTGTTGAGGAAGTTTGAGTTGAACCTGAGGCAATATCACCTGATGTTAAATTATAATAGTCTGAAATCGTTAAGGCTTTATAAATGTCCGACTGGGCTAAGAATGTTTTAAAATTCGATGTGAATTCATATGTTACGACATTAGTCGTTGGATTATAAAAAGAAGAGATAATTTTATAGGCTTTAAAAGAATCCGAACTAGAAACATTATTTATGGTTAAGTTTGCTGGCTCTATTACCATATAACTGTCTGGATCGGTTGTACCCATTATTTTACCATTTATCTGGATTGGTATTATTTGAAGAGATGCATTTACATCTATAAAAACAAAAGCTATTATACTAATTATTAAAAAGAAGAAAATCTTTTTAGTTCTAGCAAAAAGAAGAAAATCCGGATTTGACTTTGTGTTTGTATATTTTAAATTATTACCTAGTAGCCCATGTCTGTCTGTCTGTCTGTCTGTCTGTCTGTCTGTCTGTCTGTCTGTCTGTCTGTCTGTCTAAGGATAGACTTTATTCCTTTCTGTGTCAACATCTTATCACCAACTTTATTATTTTTTTCTATATTAATTATACTAACTTTGGCTAGTTTCTTCAATATTTTTTATTGGGGGTGTGAGTATTAAAGTAGAGTTATCATTCTAATTAGTTGAATCATAGTTGATAAGATAAAGATTTTAGAAGCAAAAATTATATTAGTTAAGTACCTAGTTACATCACTGTTATCATCTTTTACTAGATTGATTGCCTTAGCATTTAGATTGGAGATTATATTTTGATATACTAGAATTAAGACAAATAAAACAATACCAATTTTAGCATCCATACTTGTTTTTATTACTAGACCTATGACAAGTGAAAGTATAGGAGTAAAACTTAGGTAGTAAAAATATGGAATTACTTTACCTAGATATTCAAGAGTGTCATCTTTTAGTTTTGAGTAGCCAGATAATAAATAAGCAATACTTAAAGAAAAATACGATTTAGAAGAATAAGTCTTTTCTTTTAGTTTTATTATTTTGCGCTTTATTTGATACTTATTAAAAATATTATCTTTACTTTCTACAAGACGAAGACCATTATCATTTTTAGTTAATCTTATTACGGCTTCGGCGGCTGTTTCACTACCCTTTTTACTAGTTAGAGATGAGATAAGTGTTAAGATATAACATAGGACTGTTAGGGCAATACTTATAATTAATAGAATATTTGACATATTATTTTCTCCTTTCAATGATTAATAAAGATATAAAACTAAGTAGGCCTAGACAACTTAGAATTAGTCCTTCTTTTTGTAAAGGGGACTTATAAACTATTTTTATATTGTGATTACCTTTGAATAGTTTGAAACCTAGGAAAGATTTATTTACTATTTGTTTTTCTACTACTTTGTTATCAACATATACTTTGAAACCTTCATCGTAGGGAATACTTGTTACAAAGTAACCGGATTCTTTCATGTCTATGGTTCCGACTAGGGTATCACCTAGACTTTTTTCCTTGTTGGCTATAAAAGTACTTTGTTTGTCTATTACCTTAGAAATGTCTTTATAGTTTAATTTATAGGTTTCGATGTTTCCTATTTTATAAGTACCTTTATTGAATTTTAAGACTAGACTGTTTAAGTCATTATTACTTGATATTACATAATGAAAGATATTGTTGTTGTTTTTATAGGTCCAAGTTTTGCAAGTCCTTACATTACTAATATTATTGATAGTTATACGAAGATCTCCTTCTTTACAACTTTGTTCATTTAAGAGTTCAATATTTAAAAGTAAGATGTCATCTTTTAGAGGAGAAGATAAATCTAGGATTAATTTACCATTGTCCTTACTCTTGATTAGAAGATAATCTTTCTTTTGTTTTATAGTTAGATTTTCTTGTTTAGAGATTGTTGCTTCCAAGTTTATTTTTTTAGTTATTTTAGATTTAGTATAGTTAGTTTTATCATTGGTTACTACTCCAGATAAGAGTTTTTCGATATTTTCTGGATACGATAATTTATCAAACTCTTCTTCATTGGTTATTTTATTAGTACCATAAAATAAAGGTAAGACAGTATCATTCTTATAGAAGTTTTTGGCAATTTTTTCATAACCTACTGGAACATTATCTTCAGAATAGATATATTTGATACCCATAAATATTTGAAATAAAATATCATTATTTTGAGCAAGCATTAAGTTATTTCTATAAGATAAGGCATTTTTAAAAGTATTTTTATAAAACTCTGTATAAAGAGGATTTGAAACTGAGGAGTAAACTGAGTTTTGATTATAACCTATTTCATATATTTCATTGATATTTTGAAGGGTGTTGTTTAAATTATTAAAACGAACGATGTCTTTTTCTTGAGATAATATCTTTTTTATATTAGTTGTTAGTTCAGTATTTTGATTTTGAACTGGTACGTATGTATCGTTGTAGTTTGAAACATTAAAGGTAATAATTGGTACTAATATTAGTAAGAATACATAAAGTTTTTCTTTTATTTTTGAGGAATTGTATAAATAGATTATGATGTTTAATAAAAGTAAGTCTAAGTAAATTCCAGGATTATCATAGCCTGTAATAAGAGATAGTATGGCTAGTATTAGGGATATTACTAGAATGTTCTTTGGTGGTATTTCTTTAGATAGTAAGGCTTCAATAAATTGATATAGTAAAAGACAGACTATAGGGATAAAAGGAATAAATACTTTGTTTCTAAAATATAAATTGCCATTTAAAAGATAGACAATTATAGGAATATTCAATAATACTATTAAGGTAATACTTAGAAAGAGATTTTGTTTCTTTTTAGATAAGAGTCCTAATATAACAGAAATGACACTTATAATAGTTAGACCCATTGTATAATTACTGTATAAGTAAGCGTCAATGTTAAATTTAGGAATTAATCTTGATAAAAGATAAATATTAGTAGTCGTTGGAAGTTTAGTAGTACGACCAGTTTTTATAGTATATAAAGTTGGTAAAAGTAGAACGGCTGCGGATATGATGGCGATTATGATTGGAAGTAAAAATAGCGAACCTTTCTTTAAGAAGTCTTTTAGATTAAAATTAGGATTTAATTCTAAGTAACGATAAACAGCATAGATACAGATTACTAAAATACTTGGTATTGAGTAATAATAACTAATCATAATTATCATAAAAATAGAAAAAGTAACAAGAGACATCTTTCCTTTTTCTAAATATTTATCTACTCCAATTAGGGCTAGGAATAAGAATGGTAGATAGTTTACAAACATGAAATGTTTATGTAAGTGAAATAGTATTGGAGCAGAAAAGATAATAAACATGGTTGTTAGAAAGGCTACTTTTTTGGTAGTTTTAGTTTTGAAGAAATAGTATGATATTAGACCAGTACTTATAAAGATAATACCATTTAAGGTAATGATATAATCCTTCATACTGATAAATGGTAATAAATATGATATGACAAGTAATGGGTTTAAAAGGCCATAATAAGAAAAGTTATAAATATTTTGACCTGCTCCGATAGAAAGAGCAAAACTTGGAAATAAGTTTAGAGTTTTATAAAATAGTTTTCTAAAGTAGTCAGGAAATATTATATGTTGAGTTGACCAGTCAATACTACTTCCAAAGATAGAGTTATCTGGTATTACTAGGAGAATTAAAAGTATGGAGAGAATGGTGATTATAAGATAGTTATAATCAAAGACTTTATGTTTTCTTTTATTCACTTTTAGTCTTAACACTTTCTAGGGCTTTAGAGAATTGATCAGCACATGATGTATTTCTAAAACCACATTTTATTCCAGATAGTTTTTTTATGACATCCTCTACTTTCTCTCCTTCTACTAGTTTACTAACGGCTTTTAAGTTACCGTTGCAGCCACCAGTAAAAGTTACATTATAGATACGATCATTTTCAATATCAAAATCTATATTAGTAGAACAAGTACCTTTGGTTTTATAACTATATTTCATATTAACACTCCTCGCATAATAGTTAATGTATGTGAAGTTAGCACGTGAATTAACTATTTTATTTATTCTTTTATTCGGTTTTTTGTTTAGTATATTTTTTTATAACATCGTCAATTATATCGTCAACATCATCTACGATTTTATCTTTGTCAAAAATAGTAAAGATAAGTAGACCTAGTAGGACAAAAATCATTAGTAGAATTATAAATAAAGGGACAGAAAAGTTATCAGTCCTAGAAATTGTTGTATCTAAGTAACTATTGGTTAAGTACATGTCAAAGTTTTCTTCTGTTATAACTATTTCATTTTCAGCCGGCATAAAATTAGGAAGGTTTTTAATTGCTAGAGACTTTAATTCAGAATTTATAACGACTGGATAACCATATACTTTTATTGGTTCTGGTTCTTTAGTTGTTCTTTCATAGGTATAGTCAATTATGTCTTTGAATTTGGAATAGTCACTATCATTTATAGATATTAAATAGGTATGCCAAGCACCTGTATCTTCTTTTTCAATTACAAAGTGAATTGACTTTTTACTGGTTGAGTAATAAGCGAACTTTTCAGACATTCTTGAGACTTCGATGTAGGCATATTCATCGGCACTACTTATCTTTTCCCATGGCTTTATTTCTTCTTTTTCCTGGAATATTTTATAGGCACAAACTGATAAGACTGTCATAGTCATTAGATAGACTAAACATAAAAATAGTTTTATGAAGATTCGTTTTTCTTTTCTTTTCTTCGTATTCTTTTTTTTACTCATTTAATTACACCTCGATATGTACTAACTCTTTAGCTCACGTTTTTTAGGACTTAGAATAAACTGTTCGGCTAGTTTGTACTGGTCTCTATTTTTGATATAGAGATAACCAATTATAGAAAACACTACGGCTCCTACAAAATTTACAAATAAATCTTTCATTGTATCTATTAGACCAATATCTAAATAGCCATTTTCGATTACTGTTTCCCTAGTATTATTATCACTATAGATAATTGTTTTGTTTATATTGTCGACAACGATTGGAATATTAGCACCAGATGGGTTCAAGGTAACAGATGAGACTGTTTCTACGATGCGATCTTTTTGCATATCTTTGTTTAGAACTCTATCGATTGAAAATTCAGCAAACTCCCAAAGTATACCAATTGTCATAGAAAAACAAATTGATACTAAGGCAACAAATGAGGCTGACATGTCCATGTGAACGTACTTATTGCTGTTTAAAATATCAATTAGAGAAAAGCCTATGGCGGCACAGATAAAGCCATTTATAGTATGAAGCATACTATCCCATTGTTTAATAAGACCATAAAAATTAGAGATTTCACCTAATATTTCAGAAGCAAATATAAACATGTAGACTATTATTTCTAAAGTTGAGGGCAACTCGATATTGAATTTTTCAGATATTAGACCAGGAAGTGTAAATAATACTAGGGTTAGAACACATAGTAAAACATTTTCCCAGTTACCTTTCATACCTTGAGCAACCATACAAACGATGACTAAAAATCTTAGTAAAAGATACGTTATAATAGTTTGCTTTGGCTTATTGATTTTCTTTTTTAATTTCTTTAACTTCATATTACTATCCTACTCTTCCTTAAATAATCTATTTATATTTTCTTTGGGTAATAACATTTTCATTTTTCCAGTTACATCAAAGTTTAAAACAAGATTTGTGGTTTTATACTCTTCGCCATCAATACACCATGAGGCTTTAGGTGGATCAATAAATTCTAATTCAAAATGATCCGTTTGATAGTATGTAACATTAGAAATATTTTTTAGGCCATAACGGCTTAATTCAAAGAAGGCTTTTAGCATATCTTTTTTATTTTTTAAAGGAACCAAGGCTACTTCAAACATACCGTCATTTAGTTTTATATCTTCACAGTAAATGTCATTCATACCAGCAACACGTGAGGAATTGGTGATAAAAAAGTAAGCATAATTTCCAGTATATTCTTTGCCGTCTATTCGGTATTTAATGTCATAGGTATGAATACTATTTCTAAGTTGTTTTAGGCCATAGAGAATATAGGCTATTTTTCCATACTTCTTTTTTAATTCTCGAGGAGTGTTATACGACATATCAATATAGTCTCCTAGACAACAAACATAAATAAATGGTTCATCATTCATGTAGCAGACATCAACTGTTTTTATAGTTCCTGATAAAATTAGTTCTAAGTTTTTTATATAATCACTATTTAGTCCATACATATGACCTACATCATTTGTTGTTCCCATAGGAAGATTGGCTAAGGTTAGTTTTTTAGTTCTGGCCATATTTCCAGTAACAACTTCATTTAAAGTACCATCTCCACCAGCACTTATTACAAGGTCTATGTCATTGGGAAGATTCTTTACTATTTCTGTAGCATCTTTAGGTTGTTTTGTGTATTTTATTTCGGCATCATAACCATATTTTCGTAAAATATCATAAAAGTTCTTTTTACTACCAATGCTTTTTATTTTTCCTGATTCAGGATTCATAATAATAGCACACTTTTTCATGAATAGGTTCATCTCCCTTCGTTAGATATATTATACCATTTATTTAAAAATTTACTAGTAGTAGAAGAAAGTTGAGTTTTTTGAAGAAAGTATTGGTTATTTGGTCTTTTATATATGCTACATTTTGTGTTTTTACTAAAAGAATTGATAGTAATAACTTTTTAGGTTCCATTATAGCAGGACATTTTCATTTATGGTTTATACCTATTATAATAGGTATTTATATTATTTCACCCTTTATATATAGATTTGTAAAAAATAGTGATGAGAAAATTTTTAAGTATTTTTTAATTATCTTTATTAGTGCTGCTTTATTAAAGACTATTTCATTTTTACAATTCTTACCTTGTTATGAATATATTACACTATTTTTAGGGTTATTACCTATAGATATTGTTTGTAAGTATTATAGTTATTTTATATTAGGATATTTCTTATACAATTATGATGTTTCAAAAAAAATTACTAAAACTATTTATATTCTTTCTATAATTAGTATTTTTCTATGTTTTATAGGGTGCTACATATTATCTAGATATTTGGGTTATAACAATTCTGATTTAATGAGTGGATTTTCTATATTTACAGTTATTGAAACAATAGGATTATTCTTATTTTTTAAGAATCATAGTTTTGATAGTGAAAATGTTTTTAGTAAAAGAATTGCAGATATTGCGAATTGTACATTAGGTATTTATATGATTCATATGTTAGTATTATATGTATTATTTGATTGTAATCTTATTCAAATTAGATCTTTTAATACAATTTTATCTGTACCTATTATTTCTATATTGATATTTGTTATATCTTTAGTTATTGTTTACTTAATCAAGAAAATAAAAATTATTGGAAAATGGTTGTTTTAAAATAAATTTATATATATAAATTTAGTGATAAAGATAATAAAAGAATGACTTTTGTCATTCTTTTTGGTTGTATTAAAGTACTTCAACTTTTTATTTATTTATATTGGTTTCCTCTTATTAATTTATAGATTAGTTTTAGACCTGCAGGTATTGATTTAAAGAACATTTTTATAGAACAGATTAGTTCTTTAAACATTCTTTTTATAGCTCTTAGAAAATCAAGTATAACTTTAGCATCTTCTTTAGCATAACATTTATTTAACATTATACTTATTTTCATTCTTCTTTCTGACCAATTACTTTTCTTTTTAACCTTATCTTTACCTTCATAATTAATACCAAATTTTGATTCTATATAGGCTTTACAATAGTAATAATAAGCATCATTCATTGTTTCTACTGCAAAGTTATAGTCTATATAACCATTATCTATAGGTTTAGTATTTTCTTCTTTCTTTATACCTTCATCAATAATCTTTTCAAATTTTTTAACCATTATATCTAGAGTAAAGCCTTCTTCTATTCTTTTACGACAATTCTTTTTAATTTCTTTTAAATTATTTAAGACTCTATCTATTTCATTTACATATTCTTCTACTTCTTTATTATGTACTTCAGGAGTAGCATCTATATTACAATGAACTATACCACCTACTTTATCATTGATTAGTTCAGTTTGACCACCGACATCAGTTGATACTACTGGTACTCCCATTGAAAGAGATTCATATGATGTTAAAGCAAGACCTTCTAATGTTGAACAGTTTACAGTTACATCACTTATTGCATATACTTCTTCTGTTTCTTTTACCATTCCAAGAAGTTTGAATTTTTCATCTACAACAGAAGCTACATTATTCATTAATGGTCCATCTCCAGCAATAACAAAGAAGACATCGTTTCGTACTTTTAAAAGCTCTTTACATATTTCTATAAACATTTCTGGACGTTTTTCTTCTGATAGTCTGGCTATAAAAGTTATGATTTTTTTATCCACTGGTAATTGATATTTTTCTTTTAAGTTGTTTTTATTAAACTTTTTAGGATCATATCTTTTTTCATCAGTACCAATATATAAAGTTTCAGCAGTTTTCTTATTATAATTATTTACTAATTGACTCTTTGTAAAGTTATTACAGCAATATGTTCCAGTTAGGTACTTATCTACATCCATTGAACATCTAGCAAATCCTTCTCTTGGATCTTTTAAATCTATTGAGTGAATATAATCTATAAATGGTATTTGTGGATATTTTCCCTTTAAATATGGAACCATGTAATAACCATATTGTGTATTACTTACAACTACAGCATCTACTTTTCTGGAAGAAATCATGTAATCTGTAAAGTTAATATAATCAACTGTTTCTAGGAATGTTGACATATCATATAGTTCTGTTGCAGCCTCTTCAAATTGTTGTCTTAATGGATTATCATTTGGTAGAGTTGTTAGAACTATAGCTTCATACTTTTCCTTATCTATACGTTTTATTAATTCTAGATTAAATAAGTCTGCTCCTCCTACTACCATCCAAGTTAATAGGAATAAGATTTTTTTCTTTTTTGACTTTTTGTATTCTGGTAAAACCATATCTTTATAAGTTTTAACGGTTGCGTACTTATTACATTCATGTGGAAATTGAATTATTTCAACATCTTTTTTTATTGTTGCTGCTGTTTCATTAACGTAGCGCATAGCGTTGGTATTATTCTTTTTAGCTCTTGATAATTCTCCTGTTGAACTTGTTCTATACCAGAATATAGGAGCATCTACTCTAATTGGTTTTTTACCTTTTGCTAGAAGTTTTAACCAAAGATTCCAGTCTTCATACATAGCTTTTTCTTTTATGTCGAAGCAACCTACTTCTAGTAAATCTTCTTTTCTTACCATAGAAGCAATACAAATTAAATTTTCTATTACCTGTTGTTCAACAGTTAGGTATCTTTCCCATATAAATTCTCTGTCGCCAAAGTTTACCATTGTTGTATAAGCAAAAGAAGCATCTGGATGTGTTTCTAGTGTCCAATATAGGCACTCTACCATGGTCTTATCTGGAATATCATCACAATCTAGGAAAAAAACATATTTTGTATCTTTACTGGCTTTTTCAATACCAAAGTCTCTGGCCATAGATGGTCCTCCATTTTCCTTATGAAAGACTCTTATTCTATCATCCATTTTTTCTAATTCAGCTAGTTTTTTTAGTGATTCTTTATCTTTTGAACCATCGTCTACTATTATCCATTCAAAATAAGGATATGTTTGGCTAAATAGTCCATTGGCTGTTTCTATTAAAGTTTTTCCACCATTATAAAATGGAGTTACAATACTAATTGTTGGTTTTCTTGTTTTTACTAATTCCCCTATTTTTTCTATTTTATCTCCTGGTCTTTTACTATAATCCATTATTTCTCTCTCCTTATTTTCTTTGTTATTCTATCTAGTTTTCTATTTACTTTTTTAGGTATATTAAGTTCAAGTTCTTTATATAATCTTTGATTATCTTCATACAATGCCTTATTTTCTTGTTCTAACTTCTTAATTTGTTTTATATAAGCATTGGCACTATCAATTATCCCAATTGGATCTAAATCATCTTTAGTCATTTCTGGTATATCTAAAAAGATACTATTTTCAATTGATAAATTTTCTTTAATATATTTGTAATTTTCTTCTACAATTTCTACTAATTCTTGTTCACTATATTTAAATAATTCATTCTCATTACTATCAACATTTATTCCCGAAAAGTTTTCCTCCACTATCTTCTTTATATTTTCAGGTGTAACAAAAATCATATTTCCTTTATATCCAGATATAATTGTTGGCTTTTTAGATGCTACTGATTCTAAGGCACAACGATCGACTCCTAATAAAATGTCTGCTTTTTCTATATATGGTTTTACATTGGAAACGGCTCCTATAAATTCGATATTTTCCTCTTTAAACATTTCCTTTATTTCAGAAAGTATTTCTCCATCGCCAAGTATAGTTAGTCTGACATCTTTATTATGTGTTTCTTTTATATGCTTAAAGATTTTAACTGCAGTATATATTGATTCTCTTTTATGTTCACATACTCTTCCAAACCAAAGTAAGTTATCAAACTTCATATTTATTGTTTTAACTTTTTTATCCTTATAATCTGAAAAGTCTAAACTATTGCTGACTACCATATATTTGGAATCTGGTAATTCAAATAAATATTGATGTTCTTCTTTAACATTTTTTGTTATAGCAATTATTTTTGATGCACATTGAAAATATATTGGAAATAATGTTAAAAAAATTCTGTAATGAGCCATAAACCACTCGCAAGTTCCTGGAATTATATTATGTAAATAAGCCACATATCTAATATTATTTCTTAAGGCGATAGGAAGAATATATGGTATGCATGGAAATTGATGTACATATATAAAATCAATCTTTTTAGAAAGTATTATTCTTTCTAATTTCAATATTTCTTCCCAATCAATAGCAGTATCTTGAAGCTTAAAGTCAAATTCAATCCATTCAATGTTTTTCTTTCCTTTTAGTTTCTCACGTAATATACCATCTCTTGAGAGAATATAACATTTTATTCCTCTTCTATTAAATTCATTAACTTGCGTTAAGGTAAAAGTTTCAACGCCACCAATTCCTAATTGCTCTAAACAAATAAGTGCATTTTTCATTTTTTTCTCCTTTTTCTAATATCTAACTTACTTTTTATATTGGCTAGTTTATTTATAAACCTATATCTTTTACTATTACTTATATTTGTTAATTCTTGTTCTGCACTTTGTAATTTTTGAGATAGCATCATGATTTTTTCATTTGCTAATTCTAATTTCTGGGTATTATATGCTTGTTCTAACAATTTAAATGTATTTTCATTTATTTCACTAAAAATTATATTTCTTTCTATTGGTCTTTTCGCTGAGGTTTTTAAAGCTTGATTATATTCTTCTATAGACTTATATTTTGTTTCTTGTAATAAGAACTTATTTTTAACTTTATTAAAAAGCTTAGCACCTTTATCTGTATTTATGATTACTGCTGATGTTCCTTTTTTATCAAAGAATTCTTTATGAACATTATATATTCCCCAATAATCACCAAGTATTATGTCAGCAACATTGTTTTTACCTTTTGCTGGACAGTTATAACAACTTTCTCTTAAGATGTAATTGTCAACAAATAGTGCCATCATTGGATCATCTGCAAATTTATAGGCCTTATTTATTCTTTTGGTCTTATATTCAATACTTGATGCGTCCCAGCCATTGACTTTACTTTTATATTTTACTTCTTCTATTTCAGTATCAAAGTTTTTCTCTATTTCTCTTACTCTCTTTTCAAGTATATCATCATTAATTACACCATGACAGATTATGCTTACTGTATATAATTTGGAATAGTCTTTACCTAAATATGTTCTTAAAGCAAGTATTTGACATGGGGTTCCTGAAAATAGTACTTTTTTATTTTCTTCTAGATCTGTTTTTACTTTAGGAAAAATATCTTTTAAATTACTTTGAGAATATTTTGAACCTTGTATTTTTTTTATGTCAGTAACTTCATTTATTCTGATATGTCGAACTTTTAAAGATGATATTGTTGCTCCATAGACGATACCTTGATGAGTTAATATTTCTTTAGCTAAATAGTAGAATACTCCACCAGATGAGCTTGACTGTAAAATATCTTTTTCTTTTGACTTTGCCGCATAACACTCTAAAGCTTTTGTTTGCGGGATGTTTTCAATATTACGACAACATTTTTTTCTACATAGACCACAATTTATACATTTTTTTAAATCTATTTTTGGATATAAAAATCCCTCTTCATTTTTAACCATTGTAATAGCATTTTTAGGACAGACATTTGCACAAACTTGGCAACATACACAATCTGTTTCTTTACAAATTTTTTCTTTTTCTAGTGTGTCTAGTCTTGAACACATATTCTCATATAGTTGTTCTGATTCTTTAATAATTATTAACATCTTCTCTTTTAGAATTTTTCTAATGTTATTTTGATTTTTGTTTAGATAATCAAATTTTTCAATTAATGTATCTTTATTTATATCTTCTATTGGTAAAACATAATCTTTGTAGTTTCCAAAGATGTCTTCAGCAATTCCTCTTGATTTTACGCTATATCCAAGTACTAAGGTTGGGACACAGGTTGAATAAGCTGCAATTGAGGCATGAGTTCTAGCTGCTATTAGTAAACTACATTTAGAGATAATGTATTTAAGTTCTTTACAATCGTAATTGCCTCTTTCTAAATATAATCTTTTTTCATTTTTATAATCTTCTGCTATTCTATCTAGAATTTTATAGTCACTTACTTCTTCTACCATAACGTGGGGTATTAAGCATATTGAATAGTCAGTGTTTTTTAAAATGTAATTTATTAATTCCTTTATATCGTTATAATTTTCTTCTGACTTTATTGTTAAAGGACTTAAGTTCAGACCAACTATCTTTCTATTTTTATACCATGAGTTTAATTTTACTTCTTTCTTTTTTAGAGAAAAAGCAGGGTCTGGTATTAACATAAGTTTTTCTTCTGGTATATATTTCTTTATAGCATTATAGCTAATCTTTTCTCTAAGCATCAATAAATCGTATTTTTTTAAGTTTATTATAAGATCTAAATCCGTTATTTCATCAAATAGTGAGGCACCAAATAGTACTGTTTTTTTACCTAGTTGTTTTGCTTTGGTGTTAATAGAATACATCCACTCATTAACACCATAACAGCAGTTATCACCACCTACATGAATTGCAAGATCTGACTTTTCTAATTCTTTAACTACATCTCTTTGATAAAGCAATTCGTAGTTATTATAATCAAAAGGCATATTTTGATACTTTTCTAATTTCTTTTTTTCGCTCTCAGTGAACTCATCATAATTTTGTCTATGATGGTTTATGTATTTTTTAATTTTTTCTTTTTTTATTTTCTTATCATTTTCGTAGTCAAATGTTGCTAAAACAATTTCTGCTTCATTAATTTGCTCTATGACAGAGTCAACAATAGCTTCACAACCTTTATTTTGCAGTGAACCTATTCCATATAATAATATTTTTTTCTTTTCTTTATTCATACCTTGCCCAACCTTTATTATTTATAAATTAATTATAACAAATTAGTTTATTTAATACAAATTTTTGTACTAAATTGTTGATTTTTAGGAAAAAAGTTAAAAAAAAAGAATTTTTTACAATTCTTCTACAAATGACTTTTCTAATTTTTTAAATATTAGATAGCCAATTACTAGTATTACTACTGATAATAAGCCCCATAATAATATCATCATCATATCAGGAAGTGTATGATAATACAATATAGAACGATATCCTTCTATTAACTGAGCCATAGGATTTATCTTTAGTACCCATTGAAATTTTTCTGGTAACATATCAGCTTTATAAATTACTGGAGTTGCATAGAAAGCTAACATCATTACAACACTTACAAAGTGATCTACATCCCTTACAAATACTGTGATTGCTGATAAGATAAAGTTAAATCCTAAAGTTATGATATATTGAATTAATATTAATAATGGTAATAGTAGAACGTGTACTGAGAAGCCTACTCCTGAGAATATTATAAATATAAAAACGATTATCATTGTTATTAAAAAGTTTATTAATTGACTTGTTGTTATTGAGATTGGAATTATTTCTCTTGGAAAATAAACTTTCTTTAAGATGTTACCATTAGCAACAACACAACCTGTACCAGTTTGGATAGCAGTTGTAAAGAAGTTCCATGGTATTAAGGCTACTATCATAAAAATAGTATAATTATCTACATCTACTCTTAAGATATATGGGAATACAAATGAGTATACAGCTAGCATTAGTAATGGATTTAAGAATGTCCAAATTACTCCTAACCATGAACCTTTATATTTACCTCTTATTTCTTTTTTAATATTTGTTTTTAATAATTCTCTATAGTTATATAATTCTTTAAATACGTTCATTATAATCACCCGCACACTTTCAAGTACTCTTCAAGTACTTCTTTGACTTGACCATCTCTATGAACTTCTCCTTCATATAGCCAAATTGCTCTATCACAGAATCTTCTAACTTGGTCCATACTATGAGTAACAATAACGATTGTCTTACCAGCATTTTTTAATTCTATTAGTTTATTGAAACATTTATCTTGGAAATGTTGATCTCCAACTGCTAGTATTTCATCAATCAATAGGATATCTGCTTCAACGTTTATAGCAACAGAGAAAGCAAGTCGCATATACATTCCTGATGAGTATGTTCTAACTGGATTATCAATAAATTCTTCTAATTCAGAAAATTCAATTATTTGATCTAGTTTTTTATCTATCTCTTCTTTTGTTAACCCAAAGATAGAGGCATTGAAATAAATATTTTCTCTACCAGTAAAGTCATCATGGAATCCAGCACCTAATTCAAGTAAGGATGTTAATTTACCATCTTTGGTTATTTTTCCTTTTGTTGGATAAATGATTCTATTCATTAACTTTAGTAATGTTGATTTACCTGAACCATTTGTTCCTATTAACGCTACACTTTCACCCTTTTTTATTTCTATATTAATGTCCTTTAAAACATGTAATACATTATTTTTACTTCTATTTTTCTTAGAAAAAAATAATATTTTTTCTTTTAAAGTATTAGCTTTATCATAATAAAGTTTGAAGTCTTTTGAAACATGTGTAACTTTTATCGCTACGTCTTTTTCCACAGTTCTACCTCATTTCTTGTTATATTTCAAACATCTATATTATACATAAGTATTGCATTTTTATCAATATTCTTTCACTTTGATGGTTGTACAATGTACTTCATTCTTTTAGCTGTAACGACTTTATAACCTTCAGGGGACAAGTGTAGACCATCTATTGTGTACTCTAAGTTTAGATTGCCATCAGAGTCGGTTAATTCATCATACATATCAATGTATTCATAGTTATATGCTTTAGCATTTATTTCTAATTCTTTATTTATTTCCATTATTTTTTTATTTTCTCTTTTACCAACCATCCAATCTATAACTACATCATTATCTGTTTTATTATTTACAGGATAAATTGACTCAATATATAGTTTAGCATTTGGTCTGTTTTTATGTATTTCTCTAGCTATTTTTAATATTCCATATACAATTTCATCACTACTTGAACCAGTTAGATTATTAGTTCCTATCAATAGGAATACTTTAGTAGGATTGTATTTATATAAGTCATCTTCAAGATTACCATATACTCCGCCTACAGAGTTTCCACTATGTCCAGAATTTATAACTGGTAAGTCAGGATAAAAAGTATTTACATTATAAAAGTCAGTAATAGAATCACCAATAAAGACAATATTTTCATATTTATAATCTATCTTTTTATCTTTATCTGTTTTATTACTCTTTGGATTTTCTATACCTGTATATGGTTCCATTCTTTCTATTAATATTAGTCCTAGAGATATGATTGTTATAACTATTAAAAAAATAACTAACCTGATAATTATTTTGTAGTTTCTATCTGTTGTATCGGTTATCATTTTTAATCAATCTCCTTTTTTATTTTGTTAAGAATTGTACTGTTTTTTAATTTACTTGTAACATAGGCATAACTTTTTTCTAGGAAAATTGCTATAATGGTTGCTAAGACAAAGTTTGTTACTAACATACAAATAAACTTTATTATACTATTATGTAGTGGAAAACGAGCAATTATTACGTATAGTAATGATGATGATATTCCTTGAGCAAAATAGTAAAATATAGCATTTTTACCTATATAGTTTATTTTATTATTATCAGTTATTTTTAGTTTATCTTTTAAATACCAAGTTAGCATAATAGAAAGATTTGAAAAGATTAGATATGGAACACTTGGTGGGAATTTTATATTTTGAATACTATTTATACCAATGTTTAGGAAATAAAATGTAAGTAATAATATGAGAATGTTACTGGTTTCTAAAATAATTAATTTTTTAGATGAGGTTATCTTTTTCTCATGTGAGATATATCCTAGTAAATATATAAATGAATAGAATGTTATATATTGTAAACGTACCATTGAACCATTTTGGGCACTTACGTATAAAAATAACATAAGAGTAAATGGAAGTATTATTTTAGTTAAAGTTTTGTAGGCATCTTTCTTTAAATAGTAGTTGACGCTACAGATTACTATTGAACATATTACAGATACTGCAATATACATTTTCATAAACCAAATTGAACCAGCTACGATTGGTAATTCTTTTGGTTCTTTAAATGTATAAGCTAGCCATGATATTACTTCCGATAGATTTATATGACTTTTGAAAAAGACTAGTAGTATGATTGTAAAAAATACTAAAAAATATAACCACTTTTTCCACTGACCTATTATTCCTTTTATATTTTTAATTATAGAGTTAACATAATTAAATGATAATCCGGCTAAAAACATAAACACTGGAACATCAACTAATAAGGTTAGACTACTAAACCATCTTGGTAGATATCCTTCTCCAGACCACCAAGCAGTATGAATTATAATTATAGAGATGGTTGCTAAACCTCTTAAAAAATCAATATTATTATTTCTAGTTGCTTTTTTCATTTTAACTCTCCTACTACTATTTTACATTTATTTCTTCTACACTTTCTTTTTTTACAAGATAAGCATGTTCTGCTATTTTCATAAGTGGCAAATCAGACATTGAATCTGAGTAAAAGCCCGTTATTTTTTTATTATTAAATTCTTCATTAAAGCGATGAACTTTTTCTTCACCATAGCAATTTTTACCTAAGAATGTGCCCGTTTTCTTACTTACTTTACTAGCAATAACTTTTATTTTTAATTTTTTCTCTAATGGTTTTAGTAAAAACTCAGGAGATGCAGATATAATTACATCACTTGTTTTACTTTGTTTTTTATACCAAGTTTTTATCTTTACTATTTTTTGTTTCCAAAATACTTCTACAGTCTTATCAATATTATCTATTTTTTTTACAAATGAAAAGAATTGTGATTTAAAATATTCTTTATCTTTTATTTTTAATTTATATAAAATCATAGCAAATACTTGTTTTGGTAATAGTAAAATAATTGATTTTTTTCTTTTTAAACAAAACAGGTAAAAATCAATTGATGAATCTCCATCATATATTGTTTTATCAAAATCATAAACATTTAGCATAATAGATTTTTTCCTCCTATAAGTTCTATCTTTGTATTTATCGACGACTTATTTATTTCTTTGGTAGTTCGATATAACTATTTACAATTATAGCATATTAAGTAATTATTTCATAAAAAAATGTCGTTTCTTTGACCTTTTTTAAGCTATTTAACATAGTATTTTGACAAAGTTATAGGCTTATTATAACAAGTACAATAAGCCTCCCATTACTAAAACATATAAAATTACGATCGCTATTAGTTTTTTGTCTGATAAAACCACTTCGATAGGATCACCGTGTGAGTTTCCTTCAATGTTTAGACTATATAGCTGTAATATTATCATTACTAGTGGTATAGTCCAGAATAAGTAATCGTTACCTATTCTTGCTACTGTTGCTGGATCAACACACCATAATGTATAAGATACTATAGCTAGTCCTAAGCAAACGTACATATTCTTGTCTAAGAATTCTTTATTGTATAAACTTAGAACTTTTCTACTCTTGTTACCATTTTTAATAATTTCATTTCTTCTTTTACCAAAGCCTAAGTAGAATGATCCAAAGATAATCATTAAGTATAAGAATTTAGAAACTTCTACATCTACAACTACTCCACCATACATAACACGTAAAACGAAACCTGATACTAGTATTACGACATCGATGATAGGTTCATTCTTTAACTTTTTACTATATAAAATATTTAGAATTAAGTAAATTAATGGAATTAATATTACAAAGATATTTTTAGTAGTCTTGAAGAAGAAGACCATTATAATAGCAATTACGATAGCTAGTAAAAGCATTACTATATAGGCTTGCTTTTTACTAACCTCTCCTGATGCTAGAGGTCTAAATTTTTTTACAGGATGTAATTTATCTTTTTCAATATCACTCATATCATTTAGAATATATACTATTGATGATGTAAAACAGAATACTATAAAGGCAAGTAAACATGTTAATAAATAATTTAGATTAAAAAGATTTAAACTAAAGAAGATTGGTAAGAAAATCAAACCATTTTTTAACCAGTGTTTTGCTCTAATAAGTTTAATGTACTTTTTCATTTGTTTCAACTCCTATTCTCCAGCTATATTTATAGCGCATATTTTCTGTGGTAATGTCTTCTTTGATGGTATAGTTTACACCATTGTCATTTAAGGTATAGTAATAACCATATAAGTCATGCATACCAGTAAGTTTTAATTTTAAGTCTTTTGTATTTTTCATTTCTTTTATATCTTTTGATATCTGGCTAAATGTTTCTAGTTGTTTTACATTAATATAAGCATAAGCTAAAGTGTTAAGACATAGTAGTAATAATGATAAAATAGTTATGGCTTTATTTACTTTTGTTTCATTATATTTTCTTATATATACTAAGGAAAGAATTGCTCCTACTGGGAATAAGTATAGTTGAGGAACATATCTTGCCCACCAGTTTTCACCTACTAAAATTGAACTTATGATAATTGCTATTGCTGGTAAATAAATGTATGGAGCAAAAGATTTTTCTTTTCTTATTATTTTTACAACTGAATATATAAGTATTGGGGTTGTAATTATTACAATTAAGGCAAATAATGGACCAAATCCACCTATTCTTACATCTGGGGCATATAATTCACCAATTTCTGATTTGTATACTTTTATTGGTAATTTTAATTGAGGTTCCCTATCTCCATAGACAACATTTTCTGTTTTAGAAAATAAAGATACAACAAATTTTTCGACCATATTTTTATTTTTAAAAGATTTAGGTTGCATTGTAGTTATAATATCAACTTTATCTTTACCAATGATTGGATATAATGGATTATGATGATCTATAGTGTTTTTTACATAAGAGTTTGAACCTACAAAGAAGATTGCTGTTACAAAGACAATTATAAAGTTAATAGTAACTCTTTTAAAGATTGTAACAAAGTCTTTATCTTTACGATATTTTATTAACCAGTAAAAATAGAATGTTGCGGCTATAACACCTGAACATAATAGACCGGTATATTTAATATTAGTAAAGATTGTACAAATTGATACTAGACATAACCAAATCCAAATATTTGTCTTTTCTTTAGGATTTACTAGGAATAATAGTAAGATTTCTATTAGGAATAAAATTCCCATAATACCATCAACATAGTATGTAAAGAATTGAGCTAAAACAATAGGATTTAATACTACTAAACTGGATATTATATAAGACCATTTTTTATCTAGAATTTTTCTTAGAATGTTAAAAGTAATAATGAATAACATAATAGATAAAATTAGGGTTATACATTTACCACTTTCAATATTTCCTGTCATATTATAAATTGTTGCTGCTACAATCCAAGTGGCTTTTGGATAATGTTCAATCCATAAATCTATTTTTACGCCTTTTTCTATTTTTACAACATTATCATTATTTTCTTGGAACTTTCTACTAGTTTCATACATTGGATTCCAACCATTTTTTATAAAAGCTATAGCAGTTTTATGATAAGAATTACCATCAACTGTTAAATCGTAAGTCTTATTATAAATAAATGGTACAACTAATAATATGAATAAATATATTCCAATTACAATTAGGATATCTTTTGTCTTTTCACTCTTTTTATATAGTAATACGATAATTGGAATTGTTATACTTAATATTTGAATAAGGCTTAAAGTATTTGCTAGTTTTAATAATTCAAATGCTGTAAATAGTGATAAAACTAGTAAAAAATAACCAGCCAACATTACAAATAAAAGCATAGAGTTATTTAATTTGAACTCTTTATTCTTCTTTTCTTTTTCTCTTTTTATTTTCATGTTTTTCCTACTTTCTATATATTTTACAATATAATTTTGTCAAGAATTTACTTTTTTCTATTGTTCTTTTTAAGATACTTCTATTTTTAAAATATTTATTATTTTTATAATCTGGTACTTCTTTTTCTAGATAAGAAAATGCTTCATCAATGAAGTCCAAGCCAACATTTTTATCTTTTTGATTTCTTTGTTGAATTGTGTAATTAGTAATTATTCTAACTGTTAATTTATTTATTTCTTCTTGTAAATAGGCTTCGTTTTTAGTGCTTTTTCTAATTAGATCAATTATTTTTAAAATATCGAAGCAACGTTTATCTCTAACTGTTGTTTCACTATTACCATGAATTAAATAATAATTTAGATACTCATCAACTTTAATTATTTTTCCTGCTTTAGAGAATGCCTCTATTACAAATGGAGCATCTTCATATTTTAGATTTTCAACAAACTTAATTTTGTTTTTAGTAATTAGTTCTTTCTTATATAGTTTGTTCCAAGGAGCCAGATTTATTTCATTAATTAAACTTGGAGTTTTCTTAAGTGTTGTTGGCTTAAAACTTAGTAACTTAATTTTTTCTTCTATTCCAGAATCATATATTTTATAAAAATCACAAATTACTAAATCAGCCTGATTTTTTTCGGCATTTTTATAAAGTAGTTCGCAGGCATCTTTTCTAAAGTAATCATCACTATCTAAGAACATGATATATTTACCTGTTGCTTTTTCCAAGCCAAAATTTCTTGTTTTACCGATACCTTGGTTTTTATTTTTGAAATATTTGATTCTTTTATCCTTGTAGGACTTTATTATTTCTTCTGTTTTATCGGTTGAACCGTCATTTACTAGAATAAACTCTAGTTCTTTTTTTGTTTGATTTATTAGTGAATCAATACATTTATTTAGGTATTTTTCGGCATTGTAAATTGGAACAATGATACTTATATCTACCATAAAACTCACCTCTTTATTAATTTATAATAAATTTTGGGACTTATTTTTAATACTGTCCTTTTTATTTTTCTTGGTGTTGTGTCTGTTAAGATATTATCAAAAACTTTCTCTTCTCGTAGTTTCTTTAAGTATTGGCTATAATCTTTATTATTTAATTCCGTTATTTTTAGGATTAGGCTGTTTGCTATAAAACTTCTAAATATAGTTGTATCTTCTTTTAGTTTTGCGGCTTCTTCAGATAAATAATTATAATGAAGATACATATCAGCAACTTTTTTCTTTGTTTTTGGATAATCTTTAGTACTCATAATACTACCCGGTCTTTGGAGATAGTTGTAACCAATGTAGGAAATACTATTAACTACTTTGGATTTTATGATGATTAATGGAATTAGTCCAAAATCTTCATGAAGAGTATTTTCTCTAAATTTAAACTTATTTTCTAAGTAAAATTCTCTTCTAATTGCATATAAGCAGGCATTTTCTACAAAGTGATATTTTACTATTTTGGCAAATGCTTCTATTCCTGTTAAATTGAAAAATGGTTGTTCTGGATAAGGCACTTTATTTTCTTCTTCATCTGTTTCTTGACTCTGAAATCTAATTAGGTCTGGTTTATTTTGTAAAGATTTGGCTAATTCTTTTAAAAGATCTTTTTCCCAGTAATCATCACTATCTAGAAAGATTAGATAGTCACCGGTTGCTTTTTTTACTCCATTATTTCTAGCAGTACTTAGTCCTTGGTTCTTCTGAGTTATAACTTTGACATTATAATTCTTAACAATATCCATACTATTATCTTTAGTACCATCATTGACAATGATTACTTCATAGTCTTTATAAGTTTGACTAAAAACACTATCAAGACACTTTTTTAGATATTTTTCGACATTATAAACAGGAATTACAATACTAAATTTTGGCATTATATCACCTCATTAAATATTTTTTCTAATTTTTCCAGACGTTTTTCTTGGATTACTTTAATATTTATAGTTTTTGTTTTTCGCGGTGTTTTTAACTCTTGTTCAACATCTTTTAACATCTTTTTCTCATCTTTAGAAATTATAGTAGCATAGTCTTTTCCTATATTAATGGAATCATCTGAAACATCTATCGTCGTTAGAATTTTTTTGTTTAGAGTAATTGCTTCTAGATAAGTAACCGGAAAGCCTTCATAATCAGATGTTAAAATTATATAGTCGGCTAGACCGATGTATGGATATGGGTTTTTCTTTTGCCCTACGAATATCACTTGTTTTGATAAGTTACTTTTGATGGTTAGATCTTCATACATTTTTCTATCTGGTCCATCACCTACTATTAATAGATTTACATCAGGTAGATTTTTTACTAAGTTTATTGCTCTTGATACTTTCTTGGAAGAGTCATCTAAGCGACCAATAAAGACAAATAACTTTTTATTTTTAGGATGTTTTTCAGATATTTTTTCAGTACTTAGATTTAGTATTTTATCAGGATTAATAAAATTATTTAGGACTAGACAATTATCTTTTAGAGTTGGATATATTTTTAGAAAGTCGTACATTGCTTCATTAGCAACAAATATTACTTTTCTAAACTCTGTTATATGTCGTGCATCAAAGAAGTTAGTAAAGTCTTTCTTATCCTTATATATATAGGTGTAGTTACTGTGAACATATAGTGAATTATTTTTAGAGGCAGTTAAGGCTATTTTATTAGCGGATAGACTATAGGTTGCATAGCAGCAACTAAAATCGTAAGTATGATAATTTAAAATAGAATAATTAAACTTACGTAGAAAATTTAATAATTTACGAAGAAGAACATTACTATTAGTTGAGACTTTTAACTCCTCCACTCTAACATTTTTATTTACATCTTTTAGGAGAATGCCTTCTTTTTTCTCCATGATTAGAGTCACGTTATATTTATTGTAATCAATATTATTTAATAAATTAATAATAGCAGTTTCTATTCCACCTATTTTTAAGTTGTTTATAGCAAATAATAAGTCTTTCTTTTCTCTTGGAAATAAATAAAGAAGTAAAATTATTATTAAAAGACTTACTGATGGAGATGTTATTATATGACCAGTAAATAGTGATAAGAATAATACTAGTAAGATACTTATATTTAACATGTAAGAGTTAAAATCTAGACTCTTTTTAGTAGTAGTTGACTTTATTAAGATATAAATATATACAGAGAAGAAAATTATAAAACCAATAAGACCATGATTAAAATAAATATCTAGATAGTCCATTTCTATTAGTTTTGCTTGTTTACTATTATCATAATAACCTATTCCAAATAATTTATTAGTTATATTAGAATTATCGTAAGTATATTTTCGATCAGTAAAGAAAGTTACACGTTGACTAAAGATAAAATGATCAATTAAATTACCATTATCAATAATATCAGTTACATCTTTTATTTTTAAGTAATCTAGATGGACTTTGATATTTTTATAAAAGTTAGTTTTAGGTATTGCTACTAAAAGAGATACTATACCAATTACTATTACTAAAAAAGAGGTAAAAATAGTTTTATACTTTTTATTTTTAAAGGACTTGATAATAATCCAAATAAAAGTCATAGCGATTGTGATTAATAAAGATAGTAATGGTGTTTTAGTACCAATAGTTAGTATTACTACTAAGTATAATAATGTATAAATAGTTTTTAAAATAATACCTTTTTTATCAGTAGTTTTATTCATAAATATAATAAATATTATAGGAGTTAAAATAGAAATAATACCAGATATTTCATTAGCAGAATTATAGTAACCTAGAGTACCTGACTTAGTTATTTCATAACTTTTAAAACCAACATGTAAAATCATTGGAATAAAAATACAAATTAAATAAAGAGATAAAGTTGTAAATAAAGTTAATTTACTTATTCTTATTTCATCTTTTAATTCATATAAAGATATTAATAATAATGGAAAATAAAATACTCTTAGAAGACCTTGTACTTCACCAAATAAATTACTTTTACCAAGTACTAGCAAATAAATAATACTATAGATAAAAAATACTAAGTAATATATTAGGGGTACTTTCTTCTTATATATAAAAGTAGTTACTAAGACTATAAAGAATATAAATAACATTCTAATAATAATACCTAGAGTTAAATTTAGGTTAAATTCATGTAAACAAATACCAGTAATAAGATCTAATATTGGTTGAATTAAAATAAAGATACTTATTATTTTACTTAAATTATTTTTTATTGTTTTACTCATTTTAATATACCTCTTACCGTATGTGGATTTTTATACTTATTGATGTAAATAGATTAATGTATTAAACATCCTCTATTTACATAATATCATTTATGAATTGGTTAGTCAAATATTGATATATAGACATTCTTTGACATATTAAGGGTTTGTTAGTGTTTGTATTTTACAATATTTATTATATAATTATATAAGAAGATGAGGTGGTTTATTTGGCTAAAAGTAATAAGAAGAATGTTCCTTTAAAGGATGTTAATACTACAGAAGAAATACGTAAGAAAAAAGATGAAGACTTTGTTAAAAAAATTGAGAAACCTAGTAATAAGAGAAATAGTTGTTTAATTAATATATTATCTATCGCTACAATGATTAGTTGTTTAGGATATTTTGGAAGTACTATTTTTAAGGGTGAAGGTTTAAAAGATATAGTATTTGCGCTACTTTTACTATTATTTACGGTATTCTTTGTATCCGCTAGTATTACCAATTCTAGTAAAAAGAAAGGTACTAATATTTTAGCGTTAGTTGTACTTTTCATCTATCAAGTTTTTGGTATTTTAGTTATGTTCAATATAATTAATTTACCTACTCTTAAAGTAATGGAAAACTTAGTTGATAAGAGTTTGAGTAGTGCTATTAAATGGACTACGGATAATGATATTACTTTGAAACAAGTTTATGAGTATAGTGATGTTGTTTCTGAATATCACGTTATTTATCAGAGTGTTAAACCGGGTACTAAGTTAAAGAATGTTAAGAAGTTAGTTCTTTCAATTAGTGAAGGTCCTAATCCAGATAAGGAAATTGTTATTCCTAGTATGATTGGTTGGGAAAGTGAAGATGTATTAAAGTATATTGAAGAGAATCTTTTAAGTAATGTGGTTTTTGAATTTGTCCAGTCTTCTTCTAAAGAAAATACTTTGATTGAGCAAAGTAAATCTGGTAATGTTAAGAGAAGTGATGAGATTAAGTTTACTTTCTCATATGGAGAAGAACGTGGCTATACTGAAGTTAAAATGAGTGATTTAACTAATAAGAGTAAGACTGAAGCTATATTTTATTTAAAACAACATGGTATTAAATATGAGATTGAATATGAATTTTCTGATAAGATTAGTAGAAATAAGGTAATTAGTCAAAATGTTAAGCCAGGTGAAATGGTTACTATAACTGGTGATAATGTTACTACTGTTAAGATTGTTATTAGTAAGGGTCCTAAAATTATAGTTCCTGATTTTAAGAAAATGAGTGTCGATGAAATTACAGAATGGATTATTAAGAATAAGTTAAAAGTTGAATTTAAAGATTCATACGATGAGACTGTTAAGGAAAATAGTGTTATTTCGGCTAGTCATACTAAAGGAGATGCAGTTGAGGAAGGTACAGTTATTACGATTACTCTTTCTAAAGGAAAATTAACAATGCCTGGTTTCAAGAACTTGAATGAGTTTAGAGAATGGGCAGATAAATATAGTATTAAATATGAAGAACAACATGAGTTTAGTGAGGATGTTGCGGCAGGTGACGTTATTAGATATTCTTATAAAAAAGGTGAAACTATAAAGAATGATGATACAATAATTGTTACTATTTCTGATGGTAAAAAGATGAGTGTTCCTAGTGTTAAGGGTCTAAGTAAAAATGATGCCGTTAATAAATTAAAGAGTGCGGGACTTAATTATAGTTTTGTATATAAATATAGTAGTTCTGTGGAAAAAGGTAAAGTAATAAGTCAGTCTATTAGTGCTGGATCTGAAGTATCAGCAGGTACAACAGTTACACTTACTATAAGTAATGGTAAGGCTCCAAGCAATAGTGGCAATAATGGTGGTGGTAATAATAGTCAACCTTCTACACCTACTTGTGAAACTAAAGAGTTTTATATTCTTACTGGTAATACTGGTGCTCAGACTTTAAGTGCTACTAAAGCGGCTTATCCAATGTTTACGATAGTTGCTAACTACGTTGATAGTTGTAGTAATGGTGATTCTGTATCTGGTACAGTATGTAATGCGGGTAGTTATGACGGAAAGATGCTTTCTACTTGTAATACAATTAGTTTAACTATTGTTAAATAGGTAGTTTGAAGAGGCTAAATTAAGTAATTTAATAAATTCAATTAGTAAATTTAAAAGATTCATACTTTGAGTGGTATGAATCTTTATTTTTGGTCGTTTGCTTTAGTGCTTGTAATAAAAAAATAGACACTCTAAGATAGAGTGTCATCACCAACTTTTCGGAGGTGACATTCACTTACGAAATGTTCCTCTTTTTTGTGCAAGTTTCCTTGACAAGTTTATAGTAACATAAAATTTATACTTTTACAATCTTATTATTCTTCTTTTGGACGGCAAGTGAAATTACTTTAAATATTAGTGAGTAAATATTTTGAGGGAACTAAATTAAGTTATTTAATAAATTCAATTAGTAAATAAAAAAATAGACACTCTAAGATAGAGTGTCACAAACCTATTTTTGGAGGTGACATTCACTTACGAAATGTTCCTCTTTTTTTGTGCAAGTTTCCTTGGCAAGTTTATAGTAACACAAAACTTATACTTTTACAATCTTATTTTCTTAATCAAAGGCCAAAACAAAAAGAGCCTTGGCTCTTAACTAACTATTAATTCAATATTATTACCATTTTTAGTATCTAGTTTTAATTGGTAATTTTTCTTATTTATAGTAGTTTTTCGAGCACTTAAGTCTCTTCTTAAATTATCAGTTAATTCTGATATATCAGTTTTATTAGATGTTGTTGTTACATAGATTGAATATGTTCCTTTTTCTAATTCACTTACATCAATATTAGCATCATACCAGGCTCTTGTTTTATCTAGATTGTCACTTTCAGGTAAGGCTACTTGATATAGACCTTTTGTTATACTTCCTAAATCAAAAGTATATAATTTTAGAGTTTCTTTATTTTCAAAAATTATTTTTCTTTCTACGTTAGCAGTTGCAGATAAGTCCATACCATAGGAATATGAAACTCCTTTTATATGTAGTTCTCCATTTGTAAATTCTAGAGTTCTCCAAGTATCGAATTGGTTATAGTAACTACCTACTGTTTTCTTTGGGAATTCATCTCTTATATATAGTGTTACAGCAGATGTTTTATTTCCATAATTATTCTTTATAGTAGTTGAAGTTTTACTTGTTTTATATCCTGTTATTTCTGTTTTATATAACTTATTTGTTATTAATACTTTACTGTATGTTTTATTAGATTCAGCGACTGCATACATTGTATAAGTTCCTCTTGGAAGGGAGTCTGTATCAATATTGATATAGAACCAAGGATGAGTATATTTATGTCCGTCTGGGGAAGGAATTGGTCTTGTTATACCAGTTAAGTCAGTTAGTCTTGTCGCTTTTTGTTCATATGTTGTACCAGCAGTATCGACAAATAAAATTTTATAACTGATATTTTCATTTAGAGTATTATCCATTCCTTCTACGGTTAGATAACCTCTTAATTGAAGATTATTATCTACTTCTTTTAAATAATCGAAATAGAAGTTTCCTGTTGTTTTGATTAACTTCTTTTCAGTAACAATTACTTTTATTTCCTTAGTTACTTTATTACCATAACTATCTGTTACTTCGTAAGTTACCTTATACTCTCCTATTTTTGTTATATCAACAGTGTCAGCAATTACTTTTACATTCTTGGTAATGTCACCATCTTCAGGATCGGTTGCGGTAATTCCATCAAGTCTATTGAAATCTTCATTTTGATAAACTGTTTTATCAGAGGCACTTATAGTTGGTAATTGATTAGCAACAACTGTTACATTTATTGTTTTTACTACTTGTTGGTTATAACTATCTGTTGCTTGATAAGTTACTTGATATGTTCCTACTTTATCTATATCAACCTTATTATCTATAACTACTACCTCTAGTACTCCGTCTTCTTCATCAGTTGCACTTACTCCTTTTTTAGGATCAAATGGGAGACCTTGAGTTATTATTAAGTCTTCAGCAGTTATGACTGGTTTTTTATTTTCTGTTACGGTTATTGTTACGGTTAACTCAGTTGACTTATTTTTACTATCTGTGGCTTGATAAGTTACTTGGTATGTTCCTACTTTATCAATGTCTAGATTAGAAGTTAATACTTTTACAGCAACAGTACCGTCTTCTTTATCAGTAGCACTTACTCCTTCTAATAAATCTATTTTAGTACCTTGAACGATTGTCCTGTTAGATGCAGTTATTACTGGAGCAGTATTTTCAGTTGTATAAGTTGCAAGATTTAGTGTAAAGTCACTTGTTTGAGCAAGTACCCAGCCGTATGAATTAGAAGTTCCTGATAAATTTAGAGGAACTTTATACCATAGACGACCGTCTACTGTTTGTTGATCCATTACAGGAATGTATGTATTATGGAATAAGCAAGAAACTACATTTGTAGATAATTCGATTGGTTCAGAATTTACTTCATTACAATAAATACCTGTTAAATCAGTATAGACTTTGGCATAAGCAGATGTTGTAAAGTCTAGGACATCGGCGCTTACCCAATCTTTTTGATCATATCTATATTCTGAAGAGATAAGATATGAAACTGGTTTTCCATTATCATAGGCAGCAGCAAAAACCATTACGTATTTATCTTTTAAAATATTAATTCCTTTTTTAGTTTGAAGAGTTGCATCATAATAGTAAGCAGAATCTTTTACTGTTTTGGCAACTTTAGGACTTAAAGTATAATCAGCATCATATAAATCATAAATATAGTTTTTATCTTGATATTCAGTTACATCATTTGGAGAGATATAACCATTTTTACCAGTATTGATTTTTTTAACATAGGCTGCGGGAACATAAACATAACTATTCCAGTTATAATTTCCTGAGGTTATTTCATTAAAGTTTGCATCAATATTTAGATCGCTTGTTACTTTGTACCAAGTTGTATTACCATTAACATTTTCACCAGTTTTTTCACCTATAATTATTAGAGCATCGCCGGCTTCTGTATAAGTGTAGACAAATTTTGAACTGTTAGAAGCATCACTCATAGCATTTACAGAGGCGGTTACTACACCTAACTGATAATAGTTATAGTCTTGTAAACCTTTGGCCTTGTCAAAGCTATAATAGTTAGCAGCCATTTTTTCACTCCAATATGGGTCTGAGGCATATTTTACATTCATACCTAAACGTTTATTACCAAACTGAGAACCAAAGTATTTCCAACTTCTAGGATGAGCAAAGCCATAAGTTACATAATCAGAACTATATTTTAAAATACTAGAAGCATAAGTAGCAAATCCGTCTGCGCCTTGAATTGGATTAGAGTCAACGGCATTTAGACCGAAGCCATTATTTTTATTGATTGCTAAAAAACTACGACCATTGCCAGATTCATTTCTACTTAGACTGAATGTTAATAAAGCATTGGTACCATATTTTTCTTGGGCATAATAGAAGAATTGGCCTTTACCGTATAATCTTGAACTACCCTTGTTGGTTGCTTTACCGTAGGCATCTTGAGTAATGCCTAGGTTGTTACGAATGTATTCATCAATATTGGTGGATGAGTAAGTTGTTCTACTATGATTTGATAAATACATGTAGTAATTATAGTAAGGATTATCTTTATTTACAGAGTTATTTTTAGTATTGGCTTTATAATCTTTAATTAGAGTTTGTAAATCAGTATAGAAATAATTTCCATCATAACTATAGTAAGTACCAGCATTTAGCATATCAGGTTTTGGACCAATAGTGCTACCTAGAGAACCAGTAGCAGCATTTTGAATTTTAGTTATGTAATTGTGCCTTATATAATCATTGGTTACAGTATAGGTACTACTGGACTTTACCCAGGTGATTGGAACTATTTCATAATTACCATAGGTTACCCAACCTGTAAAATTAGCAATAGCAACTTTACCAGCCCAAACATTTTTAGCTTGAGAGTATGCAACATCTACTAAAACGCCGTCGCTACCACCAAAAGTACCATAGTTATTCATGTAAGTATAATCATATTTTAAATTAATAGTGTCATAATAACTAACAGTTCTATTACCAGTTACACCTAAATCTACTAAGGCCATATTAGCATCAAGGATTCTAGTTTGGCCATCTAATTTTGTCATAATAGCAAGATCGATTGCTCCATTAGAAGTCATGGCACCTTTTGCTTCTTCATAAGTATTGTAGCAACCTACTTTATCAATGACACCGTCAGTATGAAAGCCGGCTAACTCGTAGTTGCCACATAAATCACGATTTTTATAATCTTCAGATGAAAAGGCAGAAACATTAAGGGTATTTATAAAAAATAAGGTTGCGATTAGAAAAGATAAATAAAAGATTTTTTTCATATATTCTACCTCCATTATATTAACTCTATTATATTATAACATTTTTAAAGTAAGAACTTTATTTCTTTATAGTTATTTAGTGTATTTTTACATTATTTGACAGTATTTTGATAATTGTAAAGTTTAGATATTACAGGGCATATACCTTGATATATTATTAAATTTTGAGTATAATAGTAGATGTATACTTTGGACATTTGGAGGCTTATATGACTAAAGAAAAAGAGACTAAAAAGAAACCGATATTGAAGATTGTTATTTTAATACTATCCGTTATAGCAGTACTGAGTAGCTGTTTTGCTATATATGAGATATTTATGTTAGCATCAGTTGAAAATATGATTAGATATATAGTTATAGGAGTTTTGGGACTACTTGATATATTAATTATATTTAAGACTAAGTGTATTTTAAAGAAGCGACCTAAGAATAAACATTCTAAGAGAATTGGTTATATTATATTTATGATTTTATATACTATTATTTGTATTATAGTTGGAGCCATTATATTTTATTTATATGGTAAATTAAGTAATATGAATAAAAACACTGTTATCTACTCGTCTAGTGTTGTTGTGATGGCTAATAAAGAAGTTAGTAGTATAAGTGATATTAAAAATTTTAAAATTGGTGTTTTAGATAAGAATAATAAAAAATCTCCTGATGGTTATATAATTCCTCAAGAAATTATTAAAGAAAATAAATTATATGATGACAATGAATTAGTTGAGTATGGTGATTATCAAACGATGGTTACTGATTTATATGCTAGAAGTATTGATGCTATTATATTGCCTACTAATTATCCGGCTATGTTTTCAACGATTAGTGGATATGAAGGAATTGGTACGGATACTAAGATAATTGAGACAAAAGAAAAGAAAATGAAAAAGACTGATACTAGTGCAGTTGAAAGAGAATCAACTGGTAAACTAGTTACTGAACCGTTTACAATGTTACTTATGGGTATTGATTCTACGGATGAAGTACTTGAAAAGAATGCAGTGGCGAATGGTGATACATTAATAGTTGTTACATTTAATCCTAAGACATTGAATGCTACAATGTTATCTATACCTAGAGATAGTTATGTACCTATTGCTTGTTGGTCTAATAAAGCAGAAAATAAAATTACACATGCTGCTGGATATGGTAATGATTGTATGATGAATACTATTGAACAATACTTAGGTATTAATATTGATTACTATGCAAAGATTAATTTTAAAGGCTTGGTTAAATTAGTTAATGCTGTTGGTGGTGTTGATGTAAATGTTGAGCAAAGACTTTGTACAGATGATTCTTCTCGTGGTGGAGAAATTTGTATTGAACCAGGTTATCAAACTTTAGATGGTGAACATGCTTTAGTTTTTGCTAGAAATAGAAAGGCTTTAGTTAATGGAGACTTTGGTCGTAATCAACATCAACAAGAAATTGTTATTGCTTTAGCGAATAAGATAAAGACAGTTAATAGTGTTTCTAAGTTTATGGAAATTTTAGATACTGTTTCTAATAGTTTAGATACAAACTTAACTACTCAACAAATGTTATCTTTCTATAATATAATAAAAGATATAGTAATGAAGAGTCTATCTTCAGATGAGGCTGATTTAATTAATATTCAACAATTATATTTAGCCGGTAATAGTCAAATGATTTATGATGAAAGAATGAGAATGGTTTTATATAATTATATTCCTAATGAAAATAGTCGTAAAGATATAGTTCAGGCTATGAAAGAAAACTTAGAATTGGTTGAACATACACCTATTACAGAGTTTAGTTTTTCAATTAATAATCCTTATGAAAAAGAAGTTATTGGTAAAGGTCCTTATAGAACTTCTAGTCTATACTCACTAGTTCCTAATTTTATAGGTAGTACAGAGGCTCAAGCAAGAGCAATGGCTAGTAGAGTTGGCTTATCCGTTAAATTTGACGGAGATGCTACTGGTGTAGTTACAGCCCAAAGTTATCCGGCTTCTAAACGTGTTGATTTAATTAAAGGTAGTATTACATTGACATTAACTAATAGTAGTAAGAAACCTGCAGTTAAAGATGATGATAAAGACGACAAGAAGAATGATTCTGATACTACTGATGATAAGAAAAACGATAAAAAGGATGACAATAAGAAACCTAGTTCTGGAGATAATAATACCGGTGGCAATACTGGTGGTAACACAGGAGGAAATACCGGTGGAAAAGATGATGGAGATTCAGCAGGTACCGATGAATAAAAATTAGAAATAGTAAATTTATAAGATAAATGTAGACAGAAATAATGATGTGAATTAGTTAAAAAAACTGATTCAATTCAATGATATGAACCCCGTTTCTTGGACATAAGAGAAACGAGGTTTTTATATGTCAAAATTAACTTACGAAGATAAAAT
>CAKPMY010000010.1 GCA_934168245.1 uncultured Bacilli bacterium | reverse complement strand
ATAATTACAAAATAACTATATCATATTGCCTTTAATTTTTTTATAAATTTTGTCTCACATCATTTACAATTATACATACAAAATAAAAAAATTTAGAACACCCTCTAAATTTTTTTACTCTTCTACATATTTATAAACTCTTTCTACTGTCTTAGAAAAATCTTCAAAATTAACATCAAACCATTTAACATCAAACTGATTATTGAAAAAAGTATATTGTCTTTTAGCAAATCTTCTAGAATCAAGTTTAATATTCTGTATTACTTCATCTATTTTCTTATCTCCATAAAAATAATCATAAAACTCCTTATACCCAATCGCACTCTTCATCACTCTTGAAGTTAAATATTTATCCCTTAAACTAGTAACTTCTTCAATCAATCCATCACTAATCATCTTATCAACTCGCATATTTATACGTTCATATAAATAATCTCTATCTGTAGTTAATCCAATAATTTTACAAGGATATAATAATTTACTTTTTTCAGTAACGATACCTTCACCATTTTCTAACTTATTTAAAAGTCTTACTAGTCGTTGTCTATTATTAACATGTGGAATATCTTCTACTTTATACTCCTCTATTTTCTTAATTAATTCTTCATTAGATAACTCTTCATAACTATTAGAACTACTTTCCTTAGAAAACTTATAATCATATAAAGCAGCCCTTATATATAACCCAGTACCACCTACAATAATAATTCTCTTACCTCTTTTTCTAATATCCTCAATTATACTCCTAGCATCTTTCTGATATTCATAAACCGTATAATCCTTATCTAAACTACAAAAATCAATCAAATGATGCACTATTCCTTCTCTTTCCTCTACCGTAGGTTTAGCACTACCAATATTAAGTTTTTCATAAATCGCAACAGAGTCCCCATTAATTATTTCAGCACCCATTCTTTTTGCAAGTTCAATACTAAGTTTAGTTTTTCCTACTCCTGTCGGACCAACAATAGCAATAATATCTTCCATAAAATTCCTCACTTCTTAGTATAAGTAACAATACTATCTCTACTAAAAGAACCATCATGTACTCCTCTAAAGTCTGTTATATCTAAGTCTACTCCTAACGTCTCATGTACCTTAATTACATCATATACAGCAGAAGGAAATGCACTTTTCTTCTTAAACCGTTTTAATACTTCATTATTCTTTATCTTATCAATAGAGTGTCCATATAAATAAAGTAATTGTAAAACACCTTCATCATTTAGATGACTTTCCCATTCTCTAAATCCTTCTCCAAGTACAGAATAAGGATCAGTATTAGGAAAGAAATATTCTATATAATGCAAAATATTCGAAAGAAAAATCCTATCAAACTTCTCATTTCCTAAAGCCTCTTTCATCTTAAAAATATCTCCCTCAATAAAAGAAACTTCTGCCTCTTCTAATCTTTCCCTTAAAAACTGATAAGCACTATCATTTTGTAAATAATTATTAAAACTAGCAATCCTTCTCTCATCAAATCTATCCCCCGTAAATGCAATACTATCTACATCTAAAATATTGGTTACTAATTTTTTTCTTGGTACTGATAGTATCCTCTCTCTTTTCAATTTATAAAAAACTGAAGTATTAGGATTTATATCAAAAACTGTAATCTTCCCTGCTCCACATACCAAAGCATTAAACACTTGGTCTCCAGAAGATCCAACAGTTAAAACACTTTTATTTTCTAAGTTCATCGCTGGAAAATAAGAAGAAAGTTTCTCTGTTGTAAATGGATAAACTTTTGTAAAAGCCATTATATTCTCCTCCTTAAAGTGAGAGATATCATATCATAAATATTAAAACTAATCAAGAGATCTCTTAAATAGCTTCTCTAAATCATACTTTGTATAAGTAATAATTGTTGGTCTACCATGTGGACAAGTAAATGGATTTTCACACTTACGTAATGTATCTAAAAGGAAAATCTGATCATCATACGAAATATAATCATTTGCCTTAATAGACATTCTACAAGCCATAGTAGCAGCCATTCTCCAGACAAATAAATCAAAATCAAATGCTTCCTTAGTTATTATAATATCAACTACTTTACGAATACACTCTTCCGCAATATCATCACTAATCCAACTAGGATGGCTTCTCACTATAATTGTATTAATACCAAATTCTTCTGCCTTAAAGCCATACTCTTCAAGTAAAGAAAAATTCTCTCTCACAACTAAAAACTCATTAGCACTAAGTTCAATCTTAATAGGAATAAGTAAATCAACAACTACTTGTTTCTCTTTTAAGGATTTTAATACCTTCTCATAATTAATACGTTCAGCCGCCGCATGTTGATCAATTATATACATTCCATCTTCATTTTCCGCAATTATATACGTCGAATAAACTATCCCCCTAGGTTCCATTTTCTTTATTCGGTACTCTTCCTTAACTGGACCCTCATCCTCTTCATCAGTAGCCTCTTCTTCCGTACTCTTCTTATAATTCTCTTCTGCTTCGGCTATTTCAAAGTCTAATTTTATCTCTTCATAACTAGTCTTATTACCAAATACATCTTTATAATCACTATTAATATCTTCTTTTTCTTCTCTTATTTGATTCCTAACTTCTGAAACAGAAGAAACATCTCTAACTGCCGCCGTAGGAATTAATGTCAATTGTTTTAACTTCTTACTAATAAGATCAATAACTAACTCTTTTAATGTATCCATCTTTGAAAACTTAATATCCATCTTAGTAGGATGTATATTAATATCTATTAGTATCGGATCAACATCTATATTTAATACTATTATTGGAAACTTATCTTTAGGAATATACGTATGATATGCATCTGTAATAATCTTATTAAGTTCATTATTTCTAATAACTCTACCATTTACTAAAGTTGTAATTCCATTTCTATTACTCTTAGTAACTTCAGGATAAGATATATAACCAGATACATAGTAATCATCATTTTCTCCTGATATATTAATCATCTTCTTAGTAATATCAGCCCCATATATCTGATAAATTACTTTAAGTAACTCCCCAGATCCATCAGTCCTAAGTAATATTTTATCATTATTAATAAGACAAAACTTAATATCTGGATATGATAAAGCCATTTTATCAACATACTCCACGATATTAGCAAGTTCTATATATAAATTCTTTAAATACTTTAATCTAACCGGTGTATTATAAAATAAATCTGAAACTGTAATTGTAGTTCCCTCTTGTAAGTCACAAGAAGAAACTTGCATATTTTCTCCTCCTTCTAACGTAACAAGAGTTCCCTTAACTCCATCAGCAGTCTTTAACCTAACATTAGAAACAGAAGCAATAGAAGGAAGTGCCTCACCTCTAAAACCTAAAGACTCGATATAAAACAAATCATCCAAATTCTTTAACTTAGATGTAGCATGTCTAGAAAAAGCCATCATTGCATCTTCTTTATCCATTCCAACACCATTATCACTTACTTCTATTTCTTTAACTCCTGAGTCAATTAATTTAATAGTTATCTCATTAGCCTTAGCATCTATCGAGTTTTCAACCAACTCTTTAACAACATTCATAGTCTTTTCTACTACTTCTCCTGCCGCTATCTTATTCGCAAGAACTTCATCCATTACTTTAATTTTTGACATACTACCACCTCAAAATATAAAAGCAGAATTTCTAAAAAGTCTCTCCCCTCTAAAAATTCTACTCTCTCTCACTATTTTAATTTTTATCTATCAATCAAATTTTTAGATTCCTTAAGCGGTCTAAACCCCGCCTTCTCTAATTCATCCATAGTAACAAACCCATTATTAAGAGCAATCTTTAAATTATATTCTATTCCATCTATCACAACAAACACACTAGGGCTCATAATACAATTAAAATAATATTTATAATTACTATCTTCATAATAATATTCAATCGCCTGCGCACAGTTAACACTACTTCGATCAACTATCTTAATAATTCTTCCATTAACATTAACTCCATCTAAAACCTGTTGCCCATTATTTAAAGTACCATTACTACTTCCAGAAGTATTTGAACCATTATCAGTATTATTACTAGCACCAGTATTATCATTTCCATTACTAGAATTATCATTACCAGAATTATTTGAAGTATTATTATCTACATCATTATTCGTATCATTATCAATATTACTATCTTTATCATCATTTCCTGTCGTATTAAAATCATCAATATTAGGAAGATTACTACCATAAACATTACTCTCAAGTACAGTTCCATCTCTATCAAATTTTATACCACCATTATTATACTGACTACACTCAAGTAATACTATATACTCATAATCATTCTTACTCTCTCTCGTAACATTAACATAAGCCTTACAACTTTTATTTTTATCTACTGGATCAACTAACTCTTTCAAATATTTATCTTCTAATAATTTACTAGATCCAACATCCACACTAAATACTACGTTATTATCAAATACCTTCTCTTTCTCTACATATTTCTTTGTCGCAACAAATAACTCTCTCTCCATTGCTTCATAACTTTTAGTTCTCTTCATATTCCTATATGTAACAAAGAAATATCCCAATATAGAAACTAAAATAACTATTATAATAATAACTAAAATAGCCTTTTTCTTTTCCGCTAATGTATTATTTAACTCCTTCACTCATATCACCAACCTCTATCTATATATTACTATATTTTTTGTAAATAATCAAACAATACTACCGCAACATCTGAAGAAACAACCTCACTTAATTCCTCTACTGTTGCTTCTTTCATTTTCTTTAATGAACCAAAATGTTTTAATAGTTCCTTCTTTCTAACTTCCCCAATTCCAGGTACCATATCAAGTACTGAAGATAATGCTCCTTTAGCCTTAATATTTCTATGATATGTAATCGCAAATCTATGTACTTCTTCTTGAATCTTACTAAAGAATAAAAACAAATTACTATCACTTTTTACATTTAAAACTCTACCTTCTTCATCAATAATTGAACTAGTTCTATGTTTATCATTCTTAACAAGTCCAATTACTCTAATATTAAGTCCTAAACTTCTAATAATATCTACTGCTATCTTAACTTGATTAAATCCTCCATCCATGACAATTACATCCGGCGGAGTAAGATTCTCCATTAATACTTTATAATATCTTCTATATATAACTTCCTTCATTGCCCCTAAATCATCTTTTACATCAGTTGAAATCTTATACTTACGATAGTCATCTTTTAAAGGTAAAAAGTCCTCATAGACAACCATACCACCTACATAAAAAGTCCCAAATAAATGACTATTATCAAAAGCCTCCATCCTTGAAACTTTATCAGTACCCAAAAGTCCTTTTAACTCTTCAATCGCTTCAAGCCTTAACTCATCATTTTTCTTTAACATTTCTTCTTCAGCCCCAAGTATTTCTTTAGCATTATCTCTAGCCAAATCAAATAATTTCTTCAACTTACCTTTCTTAGGAGAAGTAACTTTTATTTTTAAATATTCTTCCAATAAATTACTATCAATCTCCTCTGGTACTAATAACTCTCTTGGTAAAACTGTATTCTTCTCATAAAACTTAATAATATATTCAACTACTTGTTCACTAATATCTAAATCACTACTAATAATATCTTTATTTCTACCAACTAATAATCCATCTCTAACGAAAAATACTTGTATAGATAAATAATTCTTATCTACATAATAATTAACTAAATCAAAATTATAATTATTATTCAAATCAATCTTTTGTCTTCTTAAAGTAATATCTATATCTTCTAACATAGTCTTTAATTCTAAAGCCTTTTCATAATTCATAGCCTCACTTGCTGCCATCATTTCTTTATTAATTTTTTCTCTAATAAAACTACTATCTCCCTTTAAGAAAGACACAATCTCATGTGACATTTCATTAATAACTTTACTATCTACTTCTTTAACACAATATCCTAAACACTCATGTATATGATAATAAAGACATAACTCTCTCTTTAAATGTTCACACTTTCTAAGTGGATAAAGTCTATTTAACATATTAACTGTCTTTCTAGCCGCTGTAACATTTGGATAAGGCCCATATAAGTAATTTAAGTTTTTACGTCTTTTAACATTTCTAACTACTCTAAGTCTCGGATACTTTTCTTTAGTAAGTTCTATATACGGATAAGTCTTATCATCAGTAAGCATAATATTATACTTCGGATCATATTTCTTTATCAATGTAATTTCCAGTATCAATGACTCTAACTCTGATGATGTTACTATATACTCAAAATCATCTATATCTTCAACAAGCATCTTAGTCTTACCTGTAACAGTACCTGTAAAATAACTTTTAAGTCTATTTTTTAAATTTTTTGCTTTCCCTACATATATAATAATCCCATCTTTATTTTTCATCTGATAACTTCCAGGCTTAGTAGGTACTAATGCTAATTTTTCTCTAAAGTCTTTCATAATAAACACCAACTAAATTATAAAATAAATCTAAAAAAAAGAAAAGTATTATCTATACTTCTCCATAGCCTTCATCATTTGATTAATCTGTTTTTGATTAGGTTTTCTACCCATCTGCATCATTAAAGCCTTAATCATATCTTCATTAATAGGCGGATTTTTCTTTAAATACTTTTCCATTACTTTACGTGCTACAAAAAAACCAATTACAGCACCTATTACTAGTCCTAAAAGAACCATTAATATATCATGTAACATTTACCTCATCTCCTTAATACATAATTATTGTATCATTATAATTAAATGTTATCAAGAAGAACTTAATACATATGTGCCTTCGCATAACATTTTGATTTTTCTTCTACTACTATTTTATAATATTTTTCAGTTGCCCGACAAAACTCTTGTATATCATCACCTGCTGTTTCACAATAAAAGATTGCCTCCCTCATAATTCTCTCATGAAATGAAACCGACAATGGTACTTTTAAAGCCTCTTCAAATCTATCTCTTGATCCATCTGCTTTTAAAAGGAAAGAAACTGGATTTTTAATATAACCATTTCTATAAACATTAAATCTTAAGTCAAATATTTTTCTTTCTTCACTCTTTTTCTCTTGATGAATTTGTCTAACTCTAAATAATGTTGGATCATATACTCTTAACACTCCATTCGTAAGACATAAAACTTCAAGATGGTTTGGTGCATATGCACTACTAGGTTCATTGTCTAATTCTTTAAGAGTCTCCTTCATCTCTGGATCCATTTTTTCTTTAAATTCTTTAGGTAGTTTTTTTACGACAATATCATCAGAACTTACTCTAGTTGGCACTACGAAATAAGAATTATTTGTTTGATTTATCTTATTAATTTCATTTAAAACATCCATAAAGTGTGAAGCAATATTTCTACAAACTCCAATTCCTGTCGAAATAGAAAGTCCAAGATTACAAGGAATTTCTTCTTTATCATCACCAAATATAAATTTATCAGCCCCAGGTACAACTGAAAATGCTCCAGAAACATATAAATACTTAAATATTCCTAAATAAATATCATGATATTGTTGACTTCCCGCAATCTTTCTAATTAATAATGCCTCATTATGTACAATATTTTTATAAGCCCAATCCAGTCTATCAAACTCCCGATATATAGAATTTAGTTTCTCTAATATTGGTAATGTTTCATCAATCATCTTCGTCGTACTTTTTTCTTGATAATATTGTAAAGCCTCTTTTTCTCCTAGCATACTACCAATCCCCCAATTAGTCTCTAGATTATACCATATTTTCCTAAAAATGTCAACTTTACACTAACCAATCTAAGTCTAATTAAGAAATACTAAAAACTAAATAGTTGTTGCTGCCTTAGCATTACTACTTAAAAAGAAATAACTATAATTCTTAAAATCACATACAAAATAATTATTAGAATATTTTTTTAATATATCAAAAAAAGAAGAATTTAACTGTTCTGTTTCTAATCTTATATAACTTCTCTTTACTATAAGTCTACTAACCTCATCTCTATATAAATTATTAATATAATGTACATTTCCTCTCTTAGAATAAGGAATATCTTCATGAAACTTTAAAAATATATCTCTATCGATCATATTTTTATCAATCCCATTAATTAATTGTTTAAATAAGGTATACGCATAATTAACTTCTTCTTTATCTAAATAATATATCTGTCTTAAAATATTATACAAAACCCGATAATTATTCTGATAAAGACTAATAAATTGTTCTTTTATATCAAAAATAAAATAGACTTTCATATCATCACCAACTACATCTTAGCAAATATAAAAGTCTATTTTAGTCGAATTTTATTTTAATAGGTTCTCTATTTTTTCTTCTAAACTTTCTACATCAAACCCATACTTTTTATAAACATCATCTTTTTTACCTGATGCTCCAAATTGATCAAGTGTTATTAAATACTTCTCATTAAATATTAGTCTATTCCATGAGAATGATGATCCTGCTTCTACTACTATTTTTCTAATTTCTACTGGTAACACTTCATCAATATATTCTGGTGTTTCTTTTAAGAATCTATTTAGATTAGGCATTGAAACTACTCTAATATTTATTCCTTTTACTTTTAATCTCTTAGCCGCTTCTATTACTTGATGAACTTCTTCTCCTGTTGCGATAACAATACCATCTGGTTTTCTTTCACTATCAAATACTACATACCCACCTCTACTAACAGATGCCGCATTAGTAGTCTCTAAGATTGGTAATTTATTACGGGATAAAGTAATTACTGCTGGTCCTTCATTTTTATCAGCAATGGCTTTATATGAACCAATTACTTCATTAGCATCAGCCGGTCTAAATACTTCTAAATTTGGTATACTACGTAACCCAATTAATTGTTCTACTGGTTGATGCGTAGGTCCATCTTCTCCAACACTGATTGAGTCATGTGAAAATATATAAATCACTGGTAACTTCATCATACAAGCCATTCTAATTGCTGGTCTCATATAATCACTGAAGGCTAAGAAAGTAGACCCATATACTCTAAATCCACATAAAGCAAGTCCATTAAGTATGGCTCCCATTGCTCCTTCTCTAACTCCAAAGAATATATTTTTTCCTAAATAATTATTAGATGAAAAATCTCCTCCATCTTTAATATATGTCTTATTAGCCCCAAATAAATCAGCACTACCACCAAGTATAAATGGTGACTTAGTAACAACTGAATTAAGTAATTTAGAAGAAGTATCACGAGGAGATTCTAATAAATCTTCTGGAGCATCATAAATAAATTCTTTAATAGGTATTGCTTTCTCATTACCCATAAAATACTCTAATTCACTTTTCTCATTCTCGTCCAAATTCTCTAAACTCTTATTAAATTTATCAGTCAATTCGGCACATCTTTTATCTATAAAATACCTAAAATCATCACATAAACCTTGTGATACCGTAAATGGTATATCTCTAACTCCTAGTTTTTCTTTTACCTTAGTAACTTCTTCTTTACTTAAAGGACTACCATGCACTAAATTAGTTCCTTCTAAACTAGAATGTTTTCCAATAACCGTTTTAACTTCAATAAGTGTTGGCTTATCAGTACTAGTTTTAGCCTCTTCTATTGCCTTAGATATAGCCTCATAACTTTCTCCATCATTAACTGTAATAACATTCCAGCCAAGTGAAACAAATCTCATTGAGACATTATCATTAAAAGTCTGTGAAGTCTTACCATCTAAACAAATATTATTAGAGTCATATAATACAATCAATTTATGAAGTTTTAGTGTACCAGCAAGTGAGGCTGCCTCATAACTAATACCTTCCATTAAGTCTCCATCGCTTGCTAAAACATATGTATAGTAATCAATAATTTCTCTCTTACCTGTATTATATCTTGCTCTTAAATTAGCCTCAGCCATAGCCATACCAACTGCATTCGCAAATCCCTGTCCTAACGGTCCTGTTGAAACATCAACTCCCGGTGTAACTCCATACTCAGGATGTCCAGGAGTAATAGAATCAATTTGTCTAAATGCCTTCAAATCATCAAGACTAATCGGATACCCCGCTAAATAAAGTGTCGCATATAGTAATGCCGAACCATGTCCACAAGACATTACAAAACGATCTCTATTAAAATAATTAGGATTATTAGGAGCAATTCTTAAATGATGTGCATACAAAGTATAAAGTATTGGAGCAGCCCCTAATACAATACCTGGATGCCCAGAATTAGCCTCACTAATCATATCAATTCCTAAACATCTAAGTTGATCAATAATTTTCCCCTGATTAATTTCACTCTCATCTTTTCTTGGTGTTGTCACAAAACATCACTTCCATTCAAAAAATATTATATCATGACAATCAAAATATGTAAAATACCTATGAACAATACCTACTTTTATCAAACATCTGCCAAGGCAAAAAATGCCTTCCTTCAGTATGGCCACTCATTGCGAACTCCACCATTCCAACTGAAGTTAATTCTTCTTCCATATACTCCATTCTTTTAAGCAAATTCTTAATTATATCAGCCCATATAAAATCAGGTATCTCGCTATAAATCTCAGGAACATTTTGCAAGGCTATCTCTTTATCTATTCCAACACTAATTAAAAAATCAATTCGAGCCTTTCTGCTTAAAACATACTTCTCATCATTAATTAAATAAGTTCGATAATTTTTAAAATTACTTATATTACACTTTCTAATATCAAACCAAGGAATATAATACCTCTCATGACAATCAAGTCCTTTAGACACTTCTCTTCCATCATATCCTTTACCTACTGCATCTATATATACTCCCTTTCCTACACTAACCCCAACACTTATTCCTGCATATCTTTCATATCTCTCACTTGGTTCATGTATTAAATTAAATAAAACTAATACTCCATCCCTGTCAAGTTCCTTAACTCTTCTAAAAATATCTAAAAGATCTCTATCAAGTTCACTAGCCTCAACACTAACCATCGAAGGCTTAGTAATTAAAGTATCATTTCTCTCACAAGTAAAACTACTACAATACTCATAATTATTTTCAAAATCCTCAATACTACTAACTACAGTCAAATCTCTAACTGGACTTAGTTCTGGAAAATACTTAAGTAAATTAATCATATCCCTAGTTCTATGATACTGCATCATTTTTAAAACATCATCTTTATTTTTATAATTTAACATACCTACCCCTCATAATCATATTCCCATAAACTTAATTTACCAGTCACATAAATTGGCTCTATCTTTTTAACATTCTCTAACTTAAACCCATACCCTGTATTACTTAAATCATTTCCAACACTATGATAAACCAGTTCATTCTTATCAAGTAACATACTCCGTACCTCATCAGTAATTTTTACACAGTCAACCATATCACATATCGCTATAATACACCCAGCAGGATATTCCAAGTTATAACATTTAAACTTTTCCATGGCTTTCTTATCAATACCCTTACCAGCATGTATTAATAACTTTCCCCTATATTTACTCTTCCAAGTACGAAATTCATACTCTTTAATACTTGCTGCAATTAAAGATGCATACGGCTGTTTAACAGTAATTGTCTTCATAATAACCTCCACTAATATAATATCATAATTTTTCCTAAACAACTATTATAGTTTTGCATCAAAAATTGTAATCATCTATAAGAATTACTGTTATACATAGAAAAAGAGGACTAATATGAAAACTGTTACAAAAGTAATTTTTCAAATCAATATTCAAAAAATAAAACTACTATTCATAACAAACAGTAGGTTTTATTCACAAAAAATGGTACCTCTAGTGCTTAAATACCAAACATCTAGAAAATCATTTCCTATACATCAAATACAATTTGATTATACTTTATTATTTTTAAATAAACAAATATATAACATGAACTCTAACAATTTTATAAAATCTTATTTAATAAAACTTTATTGGGCTAAAAATTTTTCTTTTTAAATACTAATAATTTACTTTGATTTTTGTTAGTTGTTCTTCTCCTAGTATTAATTTCCTCTATGTGTTCTAAACTAAAACCTATTTTTAAGGCTATTTCAATCCAATCTTGAATTAGTTTAATCCTTTTTGTATCTTCTAAATTAACTAAATGTAATCCTCCTTCTTTTGTATACATATAAATGTTTTTTACAGTTTCAACAACAAAGTTTTCTAACCATTCATCATATTCCGGATACCTAATATAAGATTGTGTTTCACATTCAGTATATGTTTCATAATTAAAATAAGGAGGACTGCTAAAAGATAAATCGACCTTTTCTATTAAATTCGGAATAAAGATTTCAGAACCTAAATTATATATTGTAGCCGACGATTCATTGCATAAGGTTGAAGCAATCCAGTCCATAAAAATTAGTAATCTTTGATAAAGTTCATCATAAGGTTCAACCCCTACATAATTATATTTATATTTACTTGATAGAGCACCAAGCATTCTACTTCCAAAACCACAAGAATAATCAAATATAATAGCATCATCAAAAGGAATATATCGTTCATATATTTTTCTTGCTATTACTGGATTAAAATTTGACACTTTTCCAACCATAGATGAACTGAAAAAGAAATCCCTTAAATTAGCCACATCGCTTTTTTGTTGATAAAAATTCTTATGATGTTCAATATATTCCAATGCTGATTTTATTAAGTCATCATTATTTATTACATCAACCGGAGAATATTTTCCATTTTTCGACTTCGCACTTAATATTAAATCATCAAAAAAATGATTTAACACTTTACTTATATTTCTATTTTCAATACTAAAATTTTGAATATTTAACCGTTGTTTATGAAACTCCATTAGAATTTTTCTCAAATAGTCTTCACTATATCTTCTATATATGTTATTTCTTATATCTTCAACTCTTGATTCCACAAAACCACCTAACTAACTATTATACTGGAAACCTCCATAAAATACTATATCAGTATAAAAAAGTTTTAATTTTTGAGATCTCATATAATATTTTTAGTACATTTCAAGTAGTGCTCAAATAAGGTAAAAAAAAACGAACCCAAAGGGATTCGAATGTATACTTCATGGTGCCGAATAAAGGACTTGAACCTTCGACCTTTGCATTACGAATGCACTGCTCTACCAACTGAGCTAATTCGGCATTTAGCAAACTAATTATATCACATTGTAAAAATTAAATACAATTAAATATGAAGTTTTCTAATATTTCCTTATCACTTAGTCCCTTATCTCTATTTTCTTCTAAATAATCATCTATTTCAAAAGCATCTTTATTTAATAACCAAGGATTTCCCTCAAGTACTTCTGGAACATCTATATCATCAAATGCCATAAGTCTTCTTAAAAACTTTCTAACATCAATATCATCTCTACTAAAATAAAAAGGATTAGCCGTAATAATATCATGTATCTGTTTCTGAGTGCATCCAACATCAACTAAAATATAAATATATGTAATAACTTCCTCACTACTCATCTGTGCAATATGATCATTTAATTTAACCATATCAAGTATTTCACTATCATTAAGATCTAAATTATATAAGTAATCCATCATATCACCAACCATCAAAAATTATATCACAAAAGAAAAATCAATTCAAATGAATTGACTCTATAAATACTTTTTTAATATTTCAAGACTTCTCTCTTGCATCTCTACAAACTCATCTACTATTTTTTCTACTTCTTTATCTATCTCTTTATTATTTAAAATTCTTCTACCTTCAATAATCCCCATATTAGTACCTTTAACTAATAACTCTGCAATCTTAGAATTACTCTTATCATTAAAAGTCTTCATCTCTATTCCCCACCAAGTCATAGCCTTAGCCATTGGACTAACTTCATGTGGTGTATCAGTATCATTATATTTTTTATAAATCTTATCTATCTTTTCTGAAATAACTTTATACTTATCATACTCCCCCTTAAGTACTTTCATGAACTCTGCATCTTCTGCCTTCTCAATCGTAAAACTAATAGCATCCATTCCCATACTAGCCCCTTTATTTATTTCATCTAAAGCATTAATATTCTCTTCCATAAAATTCCTCCTATAGTTAATATAAGTAGAATCTTACTTTTTATGCAAAATAAACTAATAATCTGTCCTAAGTTCAAATATTGCGACATATTCATTATATTTACCAACTCTCTCTAAATAAACAGCAAACTCAACAACTACATCAAATAATTCTTTTTCAAATATATAATCTATTATTTTTTCTATATTAGGAACATTTTTTATTCTCTTATCATAATAATTTGTCTTTATATTCCACTTTGGATCTCTTAAAACCATTCTCGTATTATAATCTGGATTATCAGAAGCAATTAACCAAAACTCTTCCAAATCTCTACTAATATAAATATCTCCAATCAATACATACTTTCCATATGCTCTACTACTAACAGCAACTGAAAATTTATTATCATATTGGCCAATCAATTCTAAGACTTCTTCTCCTGACACATTAAAAAAAGTCTTTCCCGAACATTTAGTCGGATCTCTTAAAACATATATATTTTGATTATTCTCTTCTAAAAACTTTCGCACTTTAGAAACAAAGTTTTTATCCATCGAATCAAAAGACTCTTCTGTAAAATAATTAAGTCCTAACTTCTCTAAGTAATATAAGTTCTCACTCTTATCCCGTATCTTCATAATGCCTCCATACTTATACTATATCACATCTTCATCTAAAACTTAAATCATCTTTGTAATAATAACATAAGCATTAGTATCCGGATTCAAAGTTAAAACAACATCATTATTAGCCCTAACTCCTAAACTAATTCTATCATTTTCTCTAAGCGTTGTAACTACTGCTCCATAAAAATCACTATCTGTATTAGTAACTAAATCCTTACTAATTGTACTTCCATCTATAATATCTCCATTTTTTAATAACTCTGTAAAAAATGCTGTATCACTAGATATAAAACATGAAAGGTAATATTCCAATTTATAAATACCATTTTCTAATATAATAAAATCACTGTTATCTTCTAAATCAATTTCTCTTGCTTCTCCATTTCTATTTAATGGTATCTTCATACTTACTTGTTTTTCTAAATTAAGTACTGTTCCTATATCACTAAATTTATGACCGAAGGCTTTAATAAATTCTGGACCAGTTGGCCCTATTGGCCCGGTAACACCCATTGGTATTTGAAAATCTAAAATATGTTTTCCTAAATTATATGTATCAATAACTAAAGCCTTCTCTCCAGCCGCAACAGTAGTAGTATTTCTAACTTCTATTGTATCAGCCTCTCCTCTAGGTCCAGTCGGCCCCACCAAGTAACAATTATTAAATTTACAATCTTTTTTCATAAAAATCCCTCTACTAAATTTTATGTAGACTTTGACTTTCTAAATAATGAAATAAACTATCTTTCCAAAACATATACTAAATTAAGCCTTTAATTTTACCCAAATTTAGTATATAATAAAACGTACAAAGGAGGTGCAACATGGAATTAAACGACTTTAGATACCGTAACCAACTTAATATAACCGGAAAATTAACTCAATCTCTTTCTAAAATAATATCCGAAAAAGAAAACGGTCATTATATATGTGGAATTCTAGGTTTTAACACTGAAGCCCATAAAGAAATAGTTTATGCAACAAGAGAACATGGAATCATTATGCCAACTCTAAGTTCGTTTGGCTATCTAGAAAAAATTCCTGGTGAATTTAAAGAAGAAGTCATTGAAGGAAGTCCTTATAGTTATTTTGTTATTATCGAAAAAGAAACCTATAAGTTTTTCTCTCGAATAACAAGTGCTTTTAGTAAGAAAAAAGACATGGAAAAAGCCTTATCTATTCTTTGTCCATTTAGTCAAGAATATGAAGGTATCTTAGATACTTCTAAATTAACCGAAAAATATCCATACTTACAAGAATATTTCGATCATATTGATACTTGGCGTATGGAAAATAATAGAACAACAGTTGATGATGATGTTATCGTCGCTGCAACTGCTAAAGTACTACCAAAAAAAGAATATAAAAAACAATAAAACTACTTGCTGATGTTTCTAAAATATAAGAGCCATCAACATAGTAGTTTTTTTAATTTCCTTTTTTACTATCTTATATATTTTATGTCTATCTTTTTCCCATTTAGTTGGTCTAATACCATGCATTCCTTTACAAAACTGAATTTCTTCATACATTCTATCAGTAGTACCTTTATCTTTAAATACTTCTAATAAATCAAAGTAAGAGTACCAATATAAACTAGCCTTATCTATCAAAATCTCATTTTCAATAGAATTGGCCGGATCATTTACAATAGCCCATTCCCATTCTTCTAAAGTATCAGCATATGAGTCTTCATTTGTCCAAAACTCTCTTGCTAAAATACGTTTCTCATCTAAAGTCCAATTTGGATTCCTTAAAATTGCATATCTAATATCAAAAGCTCCCATACCATGTGCCTGAGAAGTACTTGTTACTCCAACAAAGTCATGAAAACACTCTAAAAAACTCTTAACTCCAACTTCTATTTTTTCTCCATTATCACACACATCAACATGAAGTGTCTGATCATCAGTAATCTTCTTTTTTCTAAATTCTCTTTCAAATTCATCTTTTCTTCTTTGCCAACGTGAAGTACCATACTTATTCATAGCCTCATCAACAGCAAACTTCTTCTCTTCATCTGTTAACTTCAAAGTATCGATTGCTAAAGCCAATAGTAAAAAAGAATATCCTCCATTACTTGCTCCATCTAAAACTGTTCTAGCAACATCTCGATTAGAAAAAATAGTCTTAATCAACTCGCAACAAGCATCAAAATTACTTTCTTTGGCCCTCTCATAATCTAAAAGCATCTCTTCAGCAATCGCTAAAGCACCTAATGTATCTCGTTCTCCAAACTTATCCTTTGAAACTTTAACTGCTTCACTTAAAAGTTCACTCTTTTCTAGAATTACATTCCATAAGTCTAAAGTACCAACTCTATCCCTATCAATATACTTTAACTTAAAAAACTGATCATCTAATTTCCTCAAGTCCATCATAAAATATCTTTCCTTTCTTAACCTAGTATTTTAACACACCAACCTCTAAATCCAAAAGAAAAACTAGTTTTTTTAACTAGTTTGAACAAGTATATATCTCATCATTTTTATAATCATTCATTATACTATCTAAAGTCATCTTCTCTACAGTATCTTTATTATATTCACTATCAAGATCAGAAGTTCTAATCAAAGTAATTACATTATCTTTAACACTAACTTCACAACTCTTATATCCATATTCTTTAGAGTTACTACACTTTTTCTCATAAACACTCTTCTCTTCATCCATTGAAACATCAATTAAATAAGTATAAGTCTCAATCTCATAATGAGCAAGCAACTTACTTCCCTCTTTATTAAAATCATAAATCTTAGAAATCTTCCCCTCTACCACAATTGGACTATTCTTCTTTTCTTTCATCTCATCAGCAGTAAGAATTCCTCCACCATTCCTATGTTCTATATCATATTTAGTATAATTTTCAGTCCTAAAACACTCATACTTATTAGTAAAAGTTAAACTATCTACTCCTTTATCTTTCATTTCACTATTACCACATCCAGTAAATAATAAAACAGAACCAAGTACAATTAAACACTTTTTATTCTTCATAAATTCTCTCCAACTCTATCTATTTTACTAAATTGTAACATCTAAGAGCTCAAAAAGCAATAAAATTCTATTCTACATTCTCTACCCATAGAAAACACTACACCAATCTTATTAAAATCACATCATGATGTTCGTTTTTATACTTTGCTTTCATATATTCTGAGTTCGTTCATAAAATTACCACCTATAAATATTTAATCACAAATTCTTTAAGTGGAATAGTATCAAACAAATAATCTTCACTTTTATATTTATCAAATGAATCACCATGAAATAAATAATATTTTCTTACTTTTTCTTGTATTTTATTAGTTGCTAAACTTCCAAAGCATCTGGTAAAATCACTTTACTAGTACATCCATTTTCAAAGTTTCTTTCTTTTTCTATATCAGTACCATCAAACCGCAAATAAACTCCTTCTTCTAAATAGTCTTCCACATTCAAAGAATTGCAAACTTTATTATTCAAAGTGATATTTTCTATTTTTTTAATACCTCTTTTTATGTCGTCATAAACTATATTAAAATCAACATATAATGCTATTGTTCCTTCAAACCCTTCTGAAAAAAACACTTTTACTTTATCATCACTAATTAATTTACTAGTATCTTCATTTCTAGGAGTCAAGCCAAATTTATTTATTGAATCTAATCTTTCTAAAGATGTCATATGATAGTAATACACATTCAATCATTCCTTTCTAAAGTAAAAGCATCATTCAACCGTTTTTTCACTTTTATCACATAATTTATCTTTTATTATTCACTATAGTATCTTCCTACCAGTATGTTCAACCTTATCTCCTGATTTTTCTTTTTCTAAACCATCTTTAAATAAATCATCAATACCAATTTCAGCATCTTGTTTATCAGGAAACATCTCTCTAAATTGCTGTTCTATAATGCTTCTTCTATTAAAATCTGATTCATTATAATCATACTTTTCCTGAATCTTTTCCCAAGCCCGTTCTTCAATTGTCCTCTTAGAAGAAACTGTATCATCACCCTGTTCCCAACTTTGTTTACTATCTCTTCTTTGCCGTAGAAATATCATAGTCATAAGATTATCTAACATTTTCTCTTGCTTATCAAACTTACTTATTACATATGGTTTTCCTTCTTGCTTTCTTCTTTCTTCATATTCAACTTTATCTTGCATATTCATTATTTTATCATTTTTTAAAATTCCAATAATTGAATCAATATTCGCGGCTCTTCCTTTTAAACTATTTATGTATTTTATTGTTTGAAAATCTATATCTAATTCATTCCGTTTAAATATCTTAGCAACTAAATATCTTAACATACCATCTGCATTACTTGTAATTAAAGTATCTTCATTAATATACTTTAAACCATTTGTACCATAAATAGATTTCAAGATATTTAATTTATCTCTATCAATATCATTTCTTTTCGTTACTGGCAATTTTTCCATAGCATCAGCAAATGTCTCTAATCTTGCTTTACGTGCTTCTAATTTCTTTTTAACTGCTTCATCTAAATCTTCTACTCTTGCTAACTGAACATCTTCTGCATCATGCAAAATATCTGCACCAATTCTAACTCTATGCAATTCATAATTACGAGCCGGAACAACATCCACAATCCATTCATTACCCTGATACCCATTATTATAATGGCTAGTAAGGTATCTCGTTATAAATGGTCTACGTATATCAAGACCTTCTGTATTAATCTTATATATTACCGCAACAGATGGTATCATTACCCTCTCATGACAAATTGCTAAATTATTATGGATTGGTATACCATCATGATGCAAATTACCGTAGACTTCCTCAACTAGTTGCAAATTATCTGACATATAAACACCATATTCATTCCCATCACCTACTGTTTTTCTACCATACTGATCAATGATTGGTGCATAATTAACTACTAAATCGACTCCAGAAAACTGAAAATCTTGTAACTTATTATAATCAATTTTTATTCCTCTATATAATGTTGCTGGTTTATTTTCCATTTTTTACCTCCAACCTTCTCTTTAATTATAAAATCACTTTCAATCATTTGTCACTTTTAACCAACTACCACACCTCATACTCATTACTTTTTATCAATAAAATTACTAAAAAAATAAAATCTATCAAAAATTCATAATACAATTTTCAATTAAAAAACTATAAACAAAGTTTTCTCTATCAATAGTTTATCTATTTCCAAAAAATTAGTTGCTTTAATTATTTATTACTCTGCTGATATTACCATACTATGATAATTTCTTAAAATAACTGTATCACTCTCATTATATGTCTTACTAAAAAGTTCAAATTTAGACAACGGTAAAGTCTTATATACATATCCATCAGTTCCATTTTCTAAAGTAGCCTCTAACACAATATTATTAACATTACTAAAATTACTATCAGAATCATTTCCTGTATAATATGATACTCCAAGTTGATGCATAATGTTATTAAACTTAATACCAGTAACTGCATTTGCCTTAAAATAGTCAAGTCCTTCAACATCTGTAATCATACTTTCATACTCAACACTAAACTTATCTAAAGTATTCATTAATAGTTGAAATTTTAAATTATAATAAAATCTATTTAATAATGATATTTCCGTTGGTAATTCTGCTACAAATTTTTCAGTTATATAACAAGTAAGTTCACCTTCATCATTACAAGTATAAACATAATTATAATCAATATCTTTTTTATAAAGTTGAAATAACTTACTATTGTATTCTTCAACTCCATTATTTTTAAAATTCTCTTCCTCATTAAGTTGTTCTAAAATTGCTTTCTCTTCTTTTTCATCTATATTCTTATAACTTACATAATCACCTTTTTCTAAAGTATTAGAAATTTCTGAATCAGTACTAGAAACTAAAACCCCTTTCGAAACATCAAATCCCTGCTTTTTTGCCTCATCATATAAAATCTCTATAGCCGTATTAATATTCTTATCTAAAACATCAACTTTAAGTCTTTCTTTACAATCATCATTCAAACACTGTGTATCTATTATCTTATTATCAGCAACAGTTAATATAAGTTTCGGATTTATCTCTACTATAACGTAAGATACTTTAGATGATTTTTCTAATGCTTTATACTCTGTTATAAACTCTTGAGTTTGCTTCTTACTATCATTTATTTTTTTAATATTAATTCCTACATACCCTACAAATACTATTAAAAAAACTCCTAAAACTATTCCAAAAATCTTAATCTTCTTCATATCAATCTCCACCATTAAAACTACTTTTCTATTCAGTATCATAACTTAATGCCATTTTAACATAAGTTTATTCATTTTTTAAATATACAAATTCAAATTTCAAAACTTTTCTAAAGTCTTACTCTTAAAAGTTTTAAAAACATACTTCCATGGCAATTAATCATTATTCTCCTCTTCTAATCTAAAAGTATCTCCATCGTAATATTTAAACTTATACAACTTATCCTTATAATTAACTTCTACTTCACATCTTCCATTTTTATGCCAAATAGAATATTCATAATCATTACCAAATTTCTCATCCAAAATTGCCTTTGTTTTTAAAGCAACATCAAAATACATATCTTTTTTATCTATAGCAGCAATATCTTTTAATTTATTATGATTAGTTATTGTTTTAAGTATTTGCCACCCTTTTATATCTTCTTCTACATTAAATCTTTCAAAGCCTAAATCTAAATATAATTTAGCGGCAAGCCAAGTATGAGTTTGTGTATGAAGTAAAATTTTATCATACCCTAATTCATTTGCTAATTTTATAAATCTATTAATCATTGGCTTTGAAAGTCCATATCCCTGAAACTCTCTTTTTATAGCAAACCAATCTACTACTGCATCATATCCAAATTCCGGCTCTTTTAACTTTGAAATAGTAGCAGTTCCAATCTTCTCTCCATGATCATCAACTACAAAGAATAGTCTTTTAGGCAATTCATCATAAAAGTAATCATAAAAATCATGAAAATGTTTTAGTCCCTGTTCCATACTCATAAACTCTCCAGATTTAATATGAATCAAAACCCACTCTTCTTCATCTCCAGGTTTAAAAAACTCATAATGAAAACCTCTTGGTAATTTATCATTCCCATATTTAGAAGTATCATCATACGTCATTAATAACTCATGATACTCTAACGTTTTATCTATTGTCTCCATAATAAATATTTCTCCTTCAAATACATTACATCTCAATACCATAAAAATACTTAAGTATATTCTTCTTATCAGGAAAGTCATGACTTAACACTTTATTAATAAACTTATCTCTATCATACTTAATTGTTCTTTTCTGATATTTTATACTTTTCGAAACTTCTAAAATCATATAAGAAGTATATTCATCTTTTGTACATCCACAACTATCAACAACAACTATATTTGTAAGCGTACCATCATCTTCTATATAGTCACCAACTATACCTTCAACTTCATTAACATCAAAAGAATTATGAAGATGACCTATAAAATAAGTTATATTATCATCATTATATTTCTTCCATAAATTAATATCTTTTTTCAAATTTCCTTTTTCAAAAGGATATATATCATCTTCATTATTGATCAAATAATGACATAAAATAAATTTCTTATTAAATTTCTCATCATCATAACTAATATTTATCTCATAATATAAAGGACATCCTTTTATGTAATCAACTTCCCTCTCAGTTAATGACTTCCAAATTGCTTTATAATGTTTTTTCTCCTCACTTCCAATAGTAGAATCAAAATCTACTCCCTTAAGTAAATATATTTCATGATTACCTAAAACTGATTTAATATTATTATCAATTAATAAATCTATACATTCTTTTGAATTAAGTCCAAGACTAATTGAGTCCCCTAAACATATTACTTCATTTATATCTTGCGTTTTAATATCTTCAAGTATGGCTTTCATAGCTTCTAAGTTTCCATGTATATCAGAAAAGATTGCTATTCTTTTTTTCATATATTTATCACCTTATTTTAAACTTCAAATCAATAATATTTTTGTTATCATCCTATACCCATTCAAAAAATAAAATCCTACAAAACTGATCTTTTAAAAAATGAAAACAGTGACCTATAAAGAGTTCTTAAGTCTTTCTTTATATACACTTTCTCTTATAACGCTATTTGCATTTCATAAACTCATTTTTCATCATTTCAAACATTTTCTCCTTTTCATCAGTTGTAAAAATATCTTTTTGACTTTTAAATTTATTTAAAGACCATTTCCAAAAATTATATCCAAAATGTTTATCCCTATACTTTTTATTTAATATAACTCTTTCGCCATTATATCTCGGTATAAATTGAAAATGAACGTGTGGTTTCTCATTATCTCTATATGCGTTATTCATTAAACAAGCAAAATTAAACATAGTTGAATTAAATACTTTTCTGCAAACCATTTCAAGTTCTTTTTCAAGCATTCCAAGTTCAACCCATTCATCACTAGATAAATCACTTAATGATACCTTGTTAGATGAAATAATGCATTGTCCAGGGAATTCTTGACACCAATCTACAAATATAATTACCCAATATTTTCCTCTATATAATTCCATAGTTTCCTCCTAATTATAATTGTATCATAAATTCATTACTACATTCATAAAAGTTATACAAGAAAAAATTTTAGTAACACACTCTAAAAATTCCATGGTAAATCAAGACCAGAAAAACAACTTAAACTGGTAATTTTCAAAGATTTACACATTCTATGAAAACTGATAGAATTCCATCATAACATTATTTATAATTTTTCTATAAATCTTATCTCACATCATTCACAAACACACGCTTTAAAACATCGATACTTCCCATTCTCATTTATCAAACAATTAAAAAAGCGACCATTTTACAAGTCGTTTTAAATTTTCACTCGAAAAGTTCGAGTTACAATCAATCTGGTGCCGATAGCAAGAATTGAACTTGCCGCTGATCCTTACCAAGGACCTGTATTGCCACTATACTATATCGGCATAAGACTATATTATCATAAAGTCTTAGAAAATACAATATGGTGTTCAAGGTGAGAATCGAACTCACATCATTTCCGTCGGAGGGAAATATTTTATCCATTAAACTACTCGAACGAAAAAGGACTTAGTCCTCATCACAAGTTACTCCAAACTTTTTTGCAAAACTAAGCCAAGTCGATAATTTTACTTTTCCATTTTCAATAACATTATCTTCTTCTCCCTCAATTTCCAAAAGTTTATCAATATCTATTTTAGCATAATTAATAGTTGTATCACTAACCACTGTATTACCATCTCTTGTAACAGTATTATCGTAATATTTTAATCCTTCATATTGCTTAAAAATATTCTTATATGCCTCTTCATAAGTATCAAGTAAACTACTATCCTCACTAGTAACTTCTTCTACTGAATGAAGTATTGTAACATAATCATCTTCATAATAAACTTCGTAACTCATCTTAGAAGTTCCATTATCCAAAGTTCCTGTTCTGCTACAAATCTTCTTCCCATCAGCGCTCGCTATATTACCTGTAGTACATCCTGTTAAAAGAAAAACTACTAAAGCCATAACAATACTACTTTTCACCATTCTTTTCATTACTATCATCCTCTAACAATTTAATAATTTTCTTTTGATTTTTTATCATCTCATTAATATGATCATGTAAAGACTCTAAAATAAGTTCACTCTTTAAATCAGTTCTATAATCATTCTGGTTTCTTAAACTATCCTTTGCTGCTTGTCTATTTTGGCTCATCATAATAATTGGTGCTTGAATTGCCGCAATACAAGATAAAACTAAATTAAGAAGTGTATAAGGAAATGGATCAGGTGCACTACCCTCAACTAAAATATATGTATTAATAATAATCCAAACTACTAAAAAAAGTATAAATAAAAGTACAAAAGTCCAGCTACCAGCAACTTCACTTACTTTATCTGCTGCCCTATCACCAAACGACATCTTTTGAGCCTCTTGTTTATCTACATCAATCGCAATAGGTTGTTCAACTAATAAATCCAATAATTCTTCCTCATCTTGAGCCTCTAGTTCAACATTCTTTAATAACATCTTAACAATATCTTTTTTTGTTTTTCTCTTCTCCATAATACTTCACCATAAAAATTATATCACACATCTTCTAAACATAAAAGAAAAAAAGTAACCCAAGGGCTACTTCAAAAATTCAATTATCTTGCCTGACACTTCATTAAGTAAAAACTCATCCATCTCATTTAAAAATCCATGACCGCAAAACTCTAATTCCAATAATTTAATTCTATCATTATCATTAATTCTCTCCAAATACTCTAAAATTTCCCTCTTTAAAGGATCAGCATTACCAACAATAAACAACATATCATTATCATATTTATACTCTTTATTACAATCCGGAAAAATAAATTCATTCGTAAGCAATTTCTTATCCCGTAAATGTCCCTTATAAAACTGTTTTAACTTCTTAACTACTAAAGAATCTCCTTCCTTAGCATTTCTCTTTAAACAGTCCGCTGAAACTACCGGATAAAATAAAACTAACTTACTCTTAACTTCACTCTTCCTAACAAGTCCCAAAATAGCACTTGCTCCAATAGAGTCTCCCATTAGAGTAATATCACTATCCAAAATACCAAGTTTTTCTAACTCTAGTTTTAAATACATAAAACTCTTGTAGCACCAATCAAAAACCTCTAAATAAGAAGAATTATCTATATCATCTAAATCTAGTGCCACAACTAATTCTTCAGTCTCATGAGCAATATTCTTACAAATCTCCGCATATTCCCCCAAGCATCCAGTAACCTCAGCCACTCCAGGAACATATATAATAACCCTCGAAATATTAGAAACTCTCTTTGGATAAAAAACTCTAACCGGTAACACCTCATCATTAAAAACAATTCTATAACTAGAAATATTTTTCTTAGATATAGTCGGATGAATAATCTCATATACTGTTCTATATAATTTATATTTAAGTGTCTGATCAAAACTATTAACACTCGTTGTCTTCATATTACCACCAACTATATAATAACACAAAAAGAAAAGTTCTCTTTCCCAAACTTTTCTCACTTTACACTATTTACCAGTATTTTCACTAATTAATTTTTCTATCTCTCGAGCCAGTTTTTTATTAGCCTTCTCCAAATCATCATCTGCAACAAAGCCTTTTCCAAATCTAACCATCAATTTATTATTAAATACTCTATACTTATCAGTTATCGCAAAAGGTACAATCAAAGCCTTAGTCTTATTAGACATTGAAACTGCTCCATACTTAAATGGTAATAGTCCCTTACCAGTTTTATTCCTAGTACCCTCTGGAAATATTCCTAATACTTCCCCATTCTTAAGTACCACAAGAGCTGCCTGTTTACTATTCGTATTGTCGTGACCTCTATCAACCGGTATACAACCAACTACTTTAAAAAACCACCCAACAGGACTCTTAAATAACTCTTTCTTCGCCATATAATGAACCGGTCTTTTAGTAGATAATATTGGCATACAAGGATCAAATATATATCTATGATTCCCAGCAAGTATTACTCCACCATCTTTTGGTATATTTTCCCTTCCCATTATCTTAGGTCTAAAAAAGATTAAAAAGAAAATTCCTAATAATCCTTTAAAAAACCTAAATCCAAGCATTTTATTCTTCTTCATCTTCTGCCTCTTGTAACTTTTTAAAGTCTATCTTTCCCATTAAAGTCTTAGGTAAACTCTTTCTATATACAAATTCATGAGGAATAGAATAAACTGCTAAATTCTTTTTACAGTGTTCTTTAATACTACCCTTTACACTAATCGGACTATATCCATCTTTTAAAACTATATAGGCCTTAGGTACTTCTACTTTATAAGGATGAGGTACTCCAATAACACTACAATTTAAAACTGCTGGATGCTCTTCTATTATCTTTTCTATATAACTAGGATAAACATTATATCCTGAACTAATAATCATTCTCTTTAATCTTTGTTTATAATAAATGATTCCATTCTCATTCATCATTCCAATATCTCCAGTATGTAACCAAATCATTCCATCTTTATGCTTCTGTAACATTTCATTAGTTTCTTTTTCATTATCTAAATAACCAAGCATAACAGTAGGACCAGCTACACATATTTCCCCATCTTCTCCGTAAGGAACTTCATCCTGTGTCCCAGGCTTAACAATCTTTATATAATTACCAGGAAATGGTATTCCAATACTACCATCTCGATAAGCATCTCCAAAAGATAGTGCAACTGCCGCTAAAGCCTCTGTCATTCCATATCCTTGACTAACTTTAACCTTGCTACCATGACTAAGTAAAAAGTCATTAATTCGCTCAGACAAATTACTAGATAAAGAATCTCCTCCTGAAATAACATACTTTAACATACTAAGGTCTAGCTTCTTATTCTTTGTATTAGTTAAAGCCTCATACAAAGTTGGAACTCCACATATAACATTCGGACGATACTTCTCAAGTAACTCATCAAATTTCTTCGCATTAAATTGTGGTACTAAAATAACTTCACAACCTAAGCCAAACGGAATATGAAAAGAAACGCCTAGTCCAAAGCCATGAAATATTGGCATTATTCCTAATACTTTATCACGAGGTTTTAAATCCTTAAAAATTACTCTTGCTTGTAAAGCCAACGCATTAAAATTCCCATTAGATAACACAATACCCTTAGGTTTACCAGTCGTACCACCTGAATGAAGTATTACTGCTGGATCTTCTGCTTTACAAGAAATAGGATTTTCACTTTCAAAATAACTTCTAATAATAAAATCATTCCAATAAGTATATAACTTACTTCTTCTAGCCCTCTTCATTTTCCAAGTCTTAATCTTATAACCAAGATGCATAGGAGGAAGCATCGAATTATTAACCGGAGCAACTACAACTTTACGTACATCCGTCTCACTAATAATATTTTTGACCTTCTCATAACAGAAATCAACCATTACTAAATATTTACTCTTCGTACTATTCAAATACTCCTTAATCTCTTCCTCACCTGATAAAGGATGAATCATATTACTAATAGCCCCTATCTTACTAACAGCATAAAAACTAATTAGTCCTTCTGGAGTATTAGGCATACATATCGTCACAATATCTCCTCTTTTTACTCCAATACTAGAAAAAGATAAAGCAGCTCTATCAATTCTTTTTAAAAAGTCTCTATAACTATAAACTCTCCCATAATAATTAACTGCTGGATAATTCATATTATTAAGAGCACTTCTCTTAAACATTTCATAAATAGAAATATCTTCTACCTTAAATTTTAATTCTTCTTTTTTATAATATTTCTTCCAAGGAACCTTTACTGACTTTTGCTTCAGTAAATCTATAACATTCATTTAAAACATCCTCCACACCAAAACTAATCTAAATTAGCTCTCATTAACTTCTCTACTTCTTTTTCTAGTCTTTTATTTGCTACCTCTAAATCATCACCAACTTTAAAAGGCTTACCAAAACGAATCGTTAAATTTTTACTCCTAAATTTATAATCTCCTGTAAGCCCAAATGGTACTAATAAAGCATCTGTCTTATGAGCCATTGAAACCGCTCCAAACTTAAATGGTAATAAGAACTGATCAGTTTTATTTCTAGTTCCTTCTGGAAATAGTCCTAAAGCTTCTTTTTTCTTTAAAACATCAAGAGCCGCATTAACTGCCTCTTCATCTTTTTTACTCCTGTCAACTGGAATACATCCCACCATTCTAAAAAACCAAGCATGTTTTCCTTCAAAATATTCCTTCTTAGCCATATAGTGAATTGTCCTCTTTGTTGCCATAATCGCTAGACATTGATCATAGACATGTTTATGATTACCTACTATTAGTATTGGTCCATCTTCTGGAATATTTTCTTTTCCAATAATTGTTGGTCTATACCAAAACTTAAATATTGGTACTAATATAGCCTTAAAAAGCCTATAAGATCTCATCTTATCTGGCTCATTATTTCTCTTCATCTTTTACTGCTTCCTCTCTTAATTTCTTAAAGTCTACTTTACCAATCAAAGTCTTAGGTAAACTCTTTCTAAATTCAAACTCTTTAGGAATTGCGTAACTCGCTAAATTCTTCTTACAATATTCTTTTATACTAGCCTTTACTGTTAAAGGATTATAATCATTCTTTAAAACAATAAAAGCTTTTGGCACTTCTACTTTATAAGGATGTGGTATTCCAACAACGCTACATTTTAATACTGAAGGATGTCCTTCTATAACTTCTTCGACATGACTAGGATAAATATTATATCCTGAACTAATAATAAGTCTTTTTAATCTCTGTTTATAATAAAGAATACCATCACTATCCATCATACCAATATCTCCAGTATGAAGCCATACCATTCCATCTTTATGTATTTGCAACATCTCATTAGTTTCTTTTTCATTATCTAAATATCCAAGCATAACAGTAGGTCCCGCTATACATATTTCTCCATCTTCTCCATATGGAACTTCTTCTTGTGTCTCTGGTGTAACTATCTTTATATAATTTCCTGGAAAAGGTATTCCAATACTATCTTCTCTATATGCTTTTCCATATGATAAGGCTACTGCCGCCAAAGACTCTGTCATTCCATATCCTTGACTAATCTTAATTTTAGCATTATGTTCCTTCAAATAATGATTAACTCGTTTAATTAAACTACTAGATAAAGAGTCTCCTCCTGAAATAGCATACTTTAACCCACTTAAATCTAGATAATCATTCTTTGTACCAGCTAAAGCCTCATACAATGTTGGAACTCCAAATATTACATTAGGCTTATATTTATCAAGTAATTTATCAAACTTTTTAGCATTAAACTGTGGTACCATTACAAGTTCACAACCTAAAATAAATGGTCCAATTGTTGACACTCCCAAACCAAAGCCATGAAATATTGGCATAATTCCTAATACTTTGTCTCCTGGTTCCACATCCGAAAATACTATTTTGGCTTGTTCTGTTAACGCATTAAAATTACCATTAGATAAAATAATTCCTTTAGGTTTACCAGTTGTCCCACCAGAATGAAGTATTACTGCTGGATCATCCTTAGAAATTTTTACATTAAACGTATGATTGTACCCAACAGCTTTCTTTAAAAAATCATTCCAATATAAATAAGCTTCACTCTTTAATGGCTTCTTAACCTTAAATCCTTGACTAAATTGATATCCAATTCCCATCAAAAAAGGCATACTATCTCTTGCTGAAACTACAATAGTCTTATATACACTAGTTTCTTTAATGATATTTTTAACTTTCTCATAACATAAATCAATCATCACTAGCATAACACTATTTGTACTAAGTAAATATTCTTTAATCTCAACCTCTCCTGATAAAGGATGAATCATATTACAAATAGCCCCTATCTTATTAAGCGCATAAAAAGAAATCATTGCTTCTGGAGTATTAGGCATACATATTGTAACAATATCTCCTCTTCTTACTCCTTGACTTCTAAAAGCAAGTGCTGCCTTATCTACATTATTAAAAAACTCCCTGTAAGTAATTCTCTTTCCAAAATAATTAATCATTGGTCTATTCTCATATTTTAACACTGCTTCTTTTAAAACTTCATACATTGATGTATCTGGTACTTTTACCTTTAAATCTTCTTTTGTATAAAACTTAGCCCAAGGCATCTTAATTAATTTTTGTTTTATTAAATTAATAATATTCAATTAAATTCCTCCAATTTTTTAGAAATCTCATCTCTTAATTTCTTATTTTCCATCTCTAAGTCACTACTAATCTTTCTACTCTTTAAAAACTCAATACTAACACTTTTTCCAATAATATTATATTTTCCTTTAATAACAAAAGGAACTATCTCACTATCTGTCTCATTACTCATCTTAACTGCCCCTATTTTAAAAGGCATTAAAACATCATCCGTCCTATTAATAGTCCCTTCTGGAAAAATACCAACAACTTCTCCTTTTCTAAGTTCTTCTTTTGCACTCTTCAAAGAGTCCCCATCATGGATTTTTCTATTAACTGGAATACATCCCATATTTCTAACGACTACTCCTTCAATTCCTTTAAATAACTCAATCTTAGTCATAAAATGAATCTTTCTAGGAACTGTCGCAATCAGTAATAAAGGATCAAGCCATTTCGTATGGTTCCCTGCTAAAACGATAGAACCTTCTCCTTTTATATTTTCTCTTCCCTTTACCTTAGGATGAAAAAATAAAAAGACCGTAACCCTTAAAAATCCTCTAATTATATCATAAAACAAATTATTCATATTTTTCTCCTACATTATAAATTATATACCAAATAAGAAAAAATTCAAAATAAAAAATCATCAAGCATTATTGCCTGATGACTTCTTCCTTCGTAAGTGAATTATATATTACTATTTTTCTGTCTCTCTTCTCACTTAAAAGTCCTTTATTTTCTAACTGTCTTTTAACTTCTAAAGAAACCCCTCTTGATCCATCAATTAAACTCACCTCTGGCATTTCTTTAAGTATTTCTTTTTTTATAAATGGATAATGTGTACATCCTAAAACTATTGAATCTATATTTTTATCTTTATATTCCGAAAAAGTATTTTTCAAAATCTTCTCTATTTCTTCACTATCTTTAACTTCTATCGCCCTTGCAAGACCTGGACAAGAAACTAAATAAATATTTTGTTCTTCTCTTTTATTATCTCTTATAAGTTCACTAGTCCTCTCTGACTCTATTGTAGCCGGAGTAGCCATTACTAAAGTATTTTTAAATTCTCTATCACAAGCCACTTTAATAGCCGGAACTGTCCCCACAAAAGTAACATCTTGATACTTTCCTCTTAAATACTTCATACACCTCGTAGTAGCCGTATTACAAGCAATAACAATCAACTTACATCCCTTATTAATTAAATAATCTACTACTCCCGACGTAATCTTAAATAACTCCTCATCACTTTTTTCTCCATATGGATTATTTAAACTATCTCCATAATAGTAAAAATCCTCATTAGGTAATACTTTTTCTAATTCACTAAGTATACTTAAACCTCCAATACCTGAATCAAAAACACCTACTTTAAAGTCCATAAACATCATCCTATCTTAAAAATTTATCTCCAATCTTCTTCGTAAAATTATAATCATTCATACGAAGAATCTTAATAATCTTCTTATCAATAAATGTCTCAATCTGATAAACATCATCATAAACATGATTAGCCCCATCTATTGTTATAACTAAGTTTCTCTTATCTACTTTTGGTATTAAACTAATTATCTTATTAGAAGGAACAATAACTGAATTAACTATATTACGATAACTCTTATTGTTCATTGGTGCAATCGGAGTTATTTGTAATGTATGAAAAGTATTATAAACGATACTTCCTCCTAAACTATAATTATAAGCCGTTGACCCAAATGAAGTCGCAACCAATAACCCATCTCCTACAAATTCTTCTAGTAAACTATCATCTATTTTTACTTCTAACTTTGATACTGTCAAATCTTTATCTCTAACAACAATCTCATTTAAAGCAAAATGCTTAGAAATACTATCTTTCGTTCTAATCTCAATCTCTTGAATACCAATCTTTTCATGCTTAAATGTCGATAAGTTAATCTCTCTTACAAAGTCATCAATAGCCTCTACTGAAACATCCTGTGCAAATCCCAATGTCCCAACATTAACTCCTACGTAGTAGCAATCACTATTAAAATTACTACTCGTAACCATTCTAAGAAAGGCTCCATCTCCACCAATCGCAATTCCTAAATCAAAGTCCTCATCTACTATCAAAAAATCATTCTCTAAAAGTTTCTCTCTAACAATATCACTAACACTCTTCGATTTCAAATTATCATTAACGAATAATTTTACTCTATTAATTTCTCTCATAACTACCTCTTATACTTAAATAATACTGATGGTCTATGCCCTCCTCCAGTTCGCATTTTCTCACTCTTCACAACCTTATCCGCAATAATTCTTCTAAAGGCCGGATCTAACAACTTCTTATTTAAAATTACTTCATATACTTGTTGTAACTCTCCTAAAGTAAAATACTCTGGCATCATATTAAATACTATATCAGTATAGTTAACTTTATTCCTTAATCTCTCAATTCCCGCAAGTATAACAATTGAGTGATCAAATGCTAAAGGTGACTTAGACATATCCTTAAAACTATATCTATCAGTTGTCTTATCTTTTAACTTTTTACCTATCTTTAAAGATAGTCTTTCTTCCCCATTATCTAAAGTAATCTCTACTGTATTACCCTTTTCCTCATATAAAACAACATCAAACCAACTAGCATTTTTATTAATCTTTTCATCTAATCTATTCTTATCAACTAAAGCAATATATGAAGTGGATACAACTCTCATTCTCGGATCTCTATCAAGTCCATCAAAAGTATATAATTGTTCCAAATAAATATTTGATAAATTTGCCTCACTCTTCAAAACTCTTCTTGCACATTCTTCTAAAGTCTCGCTCTTAACATCTAAAAAGCCCCCTGGTAAACACCATTGATCTTTATATGGATAATCGCTTCTTTTTACAAGTAAAATACTCATCATCTTTTTACTAGTTTTACGATAATTACTACTTTCTTGATCCGATACACTGACTAATAAAATATCTGCTGTCATTGATAACTTTTCAAATCTATCCGAATTGTAATTTTTTAAAAATTCTTCTTCACTTCTATATTCCATACTAAAACCTCTATCTTATTTTATTATTTCTCTAATCATCTCACAAATCTTTGCGATGACTAAATCCTTATTCTTACTTCTGCTCTCACAAACAGCCTCAATCTTTTCTTTATAATATTTATCATCTTTCTTATCAAAGATACTAACAAAAACAACATTATCTTCTCCAAAAGGATTATTCTTATCAACTCTATTTAATTTTCCAGTAATGCCAACCCCAAGATCACTATGTGAAAAATTGCTTATATTTAAAGCCATACTATCCGCAACTTCAAAACTATAAACCGAATATTTATCAATTACATCTTCGGGAACTCCCATCTTAATCTTATACTCATTAGAATAAGTAACCGCACTAAATTTTAAAATATCACTTGCTCCTTCAATATTCGTAATACTATTCGCAAAACCTCCACCAGTACAAGACTCCATTGAAGATATTGTTATATTTTTCTCAATTAATTCATTGACTAAATCTCTAATTTCCATAATATCACCATCTCCATTATACCTTAATATAACTCATTTTGCATTATATACTTATAAATTTTCTTATCAATATACTTAAATACTTCTAAACTTTTTTCTCTAATTAATTCTCTTACCTTTGTCGAAGAAACATCCTCTTCAACTACATCTGTAACAATAATATTCTTACTCTTATATTTATCAAGCAACTTATCTATATCAATATCATCTCTCTTAATAACTAAAATACGATAAGTATCTAAAATATATTTATAATTATTCCAAGTATCTAACTCCTCTAAATTATCACATCCACATATAAAATAAATTTCATCATCTGGATAAATCCGCTTAAAATAATCAAGAGTTTTAGCCGTATTGGAAATATTTTGAACTTCATATAACGAAACATCTAAATCTTTTTTATTCCTAATTAATATCCTAATCATATCAACTCTTTTTGATCCCTCAATCAAATCCTTCTTCTTATAAAAGTTCCCTGTCGGTACAAATATAACTTTATCAAGATACTTCTTCTCAATTAATTCTTCCGCTATTTTAAAATGCATCTTATGTGGCGGATTAAAACAACCTCCAAAAATACCAATCCTCATAATATCCCATCCATTCCTTAATATTTTCCACTCTAAAACACTTAACTATTCCAAAACTATCTTCTATATGTTGGAGTATTAAATTTATGTTGATTCTTCTCATGTAAATTTTTAATTATTTTAGCCGCAGTCTCATCAATACTTCTTCCATCCATATAATCAGCAATCTCCCTATATTTAACACCTAACTTCTCCTCATCACTTAAAGAAGATAAACCATCATCTGGTACCTTATATAAAACTTGACTTGGTACGGCAATTACTTCACCAATCTTTATAACCTCATCTACTGTAAAGTCTGCTAGTACGGAAATATCTTGTACTGAGTCACCACCTTTTGTAAAGTATCCAACATATAACTCACATTTATTTGAAGTTCCCGCCACTAAGTATCCACCTTCATTAATAGCACTAAACATCGCTGCAAAATAATATAAAGTCGCCATTCTAAGTCTTGGTTTCAAATTAATATCACTATTTGTTAACTCTTCATCCGAAACATCAATCATCTCTTTTACTTGTCCCTTAAATGAATCAAACACTCCACTTAAATCAAAATTATATAACTTAAAGCCAAACTTCTTTGAAACTTCCAAAGCATCATTTCGATCACTTTTTCTAGAGTGACATGGTAAGGTAACTCCTATAACATTTTCCCTACCCAATGCCTTTGTAAATAACCCAGCAACAACTCCAGAATCTTTTCCTCCCGATATTCCAATAATGGCTCCTTTTAAATTATTTTTCTTATAATAATCTCTAATAAATTCAATAATTCTTTCTACTTCTTTTTTAGCATCAAACATTTCTACTTCTCTCCTTTACATAAGTTTTAGCCTTTTCCATCGTAAGTAATGAATTAGCACCCTTTATATAACCTAACTCTATAAGTTCCATAGCCTCATCCAAACTACATTCAAAATATCTAACAAATTCTCCCTTATCTAACTTTTGCTTTCCCATCCTTTTACAACCACTCGCTATAAAAGCATGATTCATTGCCTCAATACAGCCTTCATCTTGATAAAAACTAAGTAATTCTTCCATCTCAGCACTCACATACCCAGTCTCTTCTAATAATTCTCTTCTTGCAGCCATTTCTGGACTTTCTCCTTCTTCGATATATCCTGCCGGAAAACTAACTCCAACTCCTTCTCTTGTAAAAACTCTTGGCTCAACAATTAATAAAACATTATTATCAACCGTTAAAGGAAAAATTATTGCTGCTCCACCATTTTTACCATTCTTTAAAACTTTTTCTCTTCTAATAACCTCACCATTTGCTAGAGTAAAATCATATCCTTCAGCCGTTATAAAGCTACAGCCATTCTCTACTTTTTCTCGTTTAATAGTTTGAAACTCTCTAATATAACTATTTAATTCTTCTAATTTTTCCCTTCGCATTGTGCCACCTTTACTTTCTGAATACCCTTTTCATTATTTGTATCTGCACTCGTATAAAAACTGATTAGTTCATTTTTCAACTCACGTAATTTATTACTCAAATCAACATAATAGCCATGTGGTTTATTTACCCTTGTTATTTCTGGATAAAATTCATCAAACGTTTTCTTTGCATATTCACGTTTTTCTAAAATACTTGGTTCTGCATAAACAAGTTCACCATCTCTAAATATTTCTTGTTGTAATTCTCTAACTTCATAATTTTGTAAATTTTTCTGTTTCCAAGTATTCGTAGAATGAACAAGCGTATAACCATTCATTGGAATCTTCTCTTCGGCTAAGCAAACAACATCTCCTAAAGCATAGCCAGTCCCTTTATCAAAGAAACGATAAACCTTCTTATATCCTGGATTAGTAATTTTAGCCCTTTCATTACTTACTTTGATCTTTGGAACAACTTCACCATCTTTGCAAACCGCAACTAGTTTATAAACTCCGCCAACTCGTTCTTTACTAGCCGCAATATTGTCTCCTACTCCTAGTGAATCAATTTTTGCCCCTTGATTTAATAAGTCCCTAATAGTATGCTCATTTAAACCATTTGACAAACATATAGTTGTGTCTTTATAACCAGCCTCATCTAACATTTTACGAGCCTCTTTTGATAAATAAGCCAAGTCACCCGAATCAATTCTAATTCCTTTAAACTTAAATCCATTAGGCTTTAAATAATCATTCGCAACTCTAATCGCATTAACAACACCAGATCTTAAAGTATCGTATGTATCAACTAAGAATACACAGTTGTCTGGGTTTGCTTTTGCATACTTTAAAAATGCCTCATACTCATCATCTGCCTCTGTAATTAATGAATGAGCCATTGTCCCAAGCACCGGAATTCCATACCTCATACCAGCAAGTGTATTTGAAGTTCCACATGCTCCACTAATATAACTACATTTACTAGCCTCAACTGCTGAATCAATTCCTCTTGCTCTTCTAGCCCCAAACTCCATAACTGGAATATCTCCTGCTTCATTAACAATTCTTCTTGTCGCTGTTGCCACTAAACTACCATGATTGAAGTTAGCAAGTATTGCAGTCTCTAATAATTGTGCTGTCACAATATCTGCTTTTACTGTTATAACAGGCTCATTTGGAAAAACTATTTCCCCATCTTCTACTGCATAAACAGTACCCTTAAATTCTAATGTTCTTAAATAATCTAAAAACTCTTCTCTAAATTTTCCTGTTTCACGTAAATATTCAATTTCTTCATCTCCAAAATGAAAGTTCTTAATATACTTAATTGTCTCATCAAGCCCTGCTGCTACAGTATAACCTCCTTCAAAAGGATTCTTTCTAAAGAAGACATCAAAGTAAACTTCCTCATCTGCCTTTCCTTCCATAAAATAAGTTTGTGCCATTGTAAGCTCATAAAAATCTGTCATTAAAGTTTTATTTTCCATAAATTTATATCCTTTCTTATTAACAAATTATTAATATCAATATCTAAAAAAATTATTTGGTTCACTTTTTCTTCTGAAAACTCTTTACTTCTACCTCTGCTCCCTTAAAATATGCCTCTTTAAATGTATGTTCACTCATACCATAACCTTCCGTAACATAATGAGTTCCTGAGTCAAACTCAATGTTTCCTGCTTCTAATCCTTCTTGACTAAATGCCCATACTATTGAATTTTTAACCTCTTCTAAAGAAACTTCAACAGTAGCCGTTGCCTCTTCTAAGAGCTTAACTTTTCCAGTTAGAAGAACTTGTGTATTAAATGACGGTCCGTAATAATCATCATTACTAGTTACCTTAATTGTTGCCTTTCCAGAAAAGTTATAAACTTCCTTGTAATATCCTTCTATCATTTTTTTAATTGTATTAGTTCCAATCGTAATTTTCATATTCTTCTCCTCCTACTTAAAATTTATTCCTTGCTGCTTCATCAATACTTTAGCAGCCTTACTATATTCTTCTCTATTATGTGTTGGACTATCATATGTCTCAACTCCATCTTCATAAACTGTAATTGAAACATCTCGATTATGTTGATCAAAATAATTTGCTAAAGTCATGGCTCCATTACATACACATACATCTGTACAACAACCAACCATGTCCACTTCTTTTAGTCCTTTTAAAGAAGAAATTAAACTTCTAAATTCTTCTGCTTCCATAAAACTTGTCGAATTCTTCTTTATTGATATTGTATTGCCTTGATCTTCGAACTCTTTTAATTCATCAACAAGTTCACTTTCATGACTTCCAGCTAAGCAATGTTTAGTATTACCAAATCTTCTAAATTCAACGGCATCCACATTATGTGAATCTTTAATAAATACAACTAACTCCCCTTCCTTTTGATACTCTCTTATTAGTTTAATTTGCCTAGGTATCGTTTTAGCAATCGCCTCATCATGTAAAACTCCTTCTCTTACAAAACCATTAACCATATCAACAACAATCAAACACTTTTCATAAACCTCTAAATTTTTAATTTTCATCCCTTCACCTCTTATTAATAAAATATTAGTAACAAGTTCTAAAAAATAATTTGTTCTTGTTATTAACATTATATTAATAACATTTAAAAATGTCAACATCTTTTTAACATTTTGTTAATATCTTTTTACTTTTTTCTAAAATTAAAAAACAATCACTTTGTTCGAATGCCTATATTGTAAACTTATAATATACTATTCCTTGAAAATACTAAACTGTTGAGTACTTACCTCTTTTCTTCAAGGAAAGGAGGCAGATAATATGACTAAGAAAGATTTTCTAATTTCTTCTCTCATTTTTATCTTTTTATTATTAATAGCCTTACTTTTCGTTATTGTAAAGTAACAAACTATTCATAAAATAAAAGGTACTCAATCCGCATTAGATTAAGTACCTTACACATATAACTGGGTAAGTACTCAACACTGCAAAAGTTAAGTATTTCCCTTTTTTATTTTATGCAAGTTTCCTTGCTACATACTAAGTATAACACAAATTAATCTTTCTAACAAGATAGAATCGCCTACTCCAACATTTTTTCATCTTTGTTCGATTGTCTTTATTGTAAACTTATAATATACTATTTCTTGGAGATACTAAACTGTTGAGTACTTGCCCCTTTTCATCAAGGAAAGGAGGCAGATAATATGACCAAGAAAGATTTTCTAATTTCTTCTCTCATTTTTATCATTTTATTATTAATAGCCTTACTTTTCGTTATTGTAAAGTAACAAACTATTTATAAAATAAAGGTACTCAATCTACAACATAGATTAAGTACTTAAACCAACCATAGGGTAAGTACTCAACGTGTGAAAGTTAAGTATTTCCCTTTTTTATTTTATGCAAGTTTCCTTGCTACATACCAAGTATAGCACAAATTAGTCTTTCTAACAAGATAGAATCAACTTCTCATACAAAATCCTACAAAAAAAGAACCCTATTTATGAGTTCTTTTTGTAATTATAAATGATACCCCGACTTTTTCATTAACTATAACAATATCATAGTTCATAAGATTAAGTGTCTTTTTAACAATAGATAAGCCAAGCCCAAATTCGCCTTTAATTCCCTTTCGGAACGGAGTAAATATTCCCGCAAGGAAATCACTATCTATGTTGTCTCCATCATTATATAATATTAATTTATTTTGCTTAGCCGTAATTTTTATAGTTGTAGTAGCATATCTTATAAAATTACTAAGTAAATTATCAAGTATTGTTTCCCAGTTTTCAACAGTTCCAACGAATTGACATTTTTTATCATATTCTACTATAAAGTTCAATTCTTTCTTATGGAACTTAAATTTTTCAACTTCCGTCTTAATAATACTTTCCATATCAACTGGTACTAATTTAATGTTTTTAGAATCTTTAAGATAATCAAGTTTGTTTAAGTAAAGAAGTGAGTGTACTTTTTGTTCTAATTTAGAAGTCTGTTCTCTAATAACGTTAAGTGCTGTAGCCTCATCCTCAACCTTATCATCAACAGCTTCTATATATGATTTTATAACGGTGAGAGGTGTCTTAAAATCATGTGATATATTTTGATACATCTGATTACGATATTCTTCTTGATTTATTAAAGAAAGTCGCATATCTTCTATTGCTAAAGCAAGTGACTTAATCTCATCATCTACTTCAAAATCTATTTTATGGTTATAATCGGGATTATCTATATTATCAATCTTACTCTTTAACTTCTCAATCTTTTTAACGATAATCGTTGACCAAGCAATCAGAATAAGACCAATAAGTAAACATGTACCTAATACTATTGGGAATATTGCACCTAATATATCTGTCTTTGTCTTATTTATATAACTGTCGTTTGTAATAGCGATCTTTTTAACTTTTTCATTTTCGATAGCATAGTAGTAATAAAACTTATGTTTATATTGAATCTTACCATAATTATTATTTATCTTTTCTAATAACTTACCTACATTATCAATACCAAGTTCACCACTTAAATTCTCTGTTGTTAAAATACTATCACCTACCACATAAATGTAGGCAATCTCTGTATCAAGTAACTTGTAATCAACATTGGCATTAACTAACTGTAATGGTTCTCTTAAATAATTATAAATGTTATTTTCAGCAACAGGAATTAACATTTTCGGTAATACTAAACCTAATAATATAAACAGTAATATGAATATAAAACCTATAAGCCAAACTAATTGTTTACTAAGTTTGTTAATACGCTTCATGATAGTCTGTACCCATACCTATAGATTGAATTCAAATTAAGTTTCGGAAGTTTCTTTCTAAGTCTTCTAACCAAGTCATCTACAACTCGATCAGATCCAAAATAATCACTTCCCCATATAGCATCTAATATCTCATCTCTTGTAAATGACTTATCTCTATTCTTTAAAAATAATATTAATAAGTCAAACTCTAACGTTGTCAATTTTACTTCTTTGCTATCTTCTAAAACCATTCTCTTTGTTAAATCTACGTTGTAATCTTCATAAGTCATCAAGCTTGTACTTTCATCTTTATAAACTCTCTTAATAATCTTATTAACTCTAAGAACTAGTTCTTTACTAGAATAAGGTTTAGTAACATAATCATCGCTACCAAGTTCAAGTCCAAGTATCTTATCTAAGTCCTGATCTCTTGCTGATGTAAATATAACTGGAACTTCTTCATTTTTTTCTCTAATAGCCTTAATTATATCATATCCATTAATATCATCGCCAAGCATAATGTCTAAAATCCAAAGATGTACTTTATTTCCAATGTAGTCAATAGCATCACTTCCTTTAGTAAAACTAACTACATTATACCCGGCTTTTTCTAAATAAGTCTTAATTAAATTTGCTAAATCGACTTCATCTTCTACCAAACAAACAGTATACATATCATATCACCACCAATAGTATAACACTATTTTCTAAATTATTCTATAATCTAATAAGCAACCCTCCTTATATATATAAAGTAAAGTAGTCTAACATTAATTTGCATTTTTCTAAATATCTAAACTTATACTAATTCCTCCTTTCTACATCTCTATAATAACACTTAATTGTTGTCGAATTATTGGAACTTTATGTGAAAATATGTGAAAAAAAGATTAATCGCTCCTGCAATTAATCACTTAATAATATTTCCTCTACTTCCTTCCAAGATCCAACTCTATCAACTATATCTAAATATTTACCCTTATCATCAAAAAGTAACGTATTAACTCCATGTTCCTTAAAAGCCAAATAGTTATTAATATCATCATCTATAATAATATCAATATTCTCATCCTTACATACTTTAACTTTTCCTTCTTTATAAGCATCATCAAAATACTTATCATAATAAATACTATTTTTCTCTAACCATTCTTTAGTAGCCCTTCGCATATTCTGAAAACCCTTAACAAACTTCTCATTGCGAGCCGTAACTATAATTATCTCATTATTAACTCTAAGTCTATTTAAAACATCCAAAAAATCATCCTTTACTGGATCTTCAGCAATAATTTCTAGTATTTTTTCTTCATAAAACTCATCCATATATTTACTATCACTAAAGAACTCATCTCTACTCATTCCCTTTTCTTTTATATATTTATCAATCTTTATATCAATAATCTCATCTGTTGAACAAATAGTATTATCTATATCTATTCCAATTATCATTCTAATCAAACCTCCAACTTTTCTAATTTTTCTATTGCTTCTTCTATTGTTGAAACTCCTATAATTTTAATCTTATACTTATTCTCTTTCTTTAACTTAACACACTCTTCATAATTATCTCCATTAGGTACTAAAAACACATCAGCCTTATTTTTAACTGCACCAGCCAACTTATATTTAACCCCGCCAATCTCGCCAATCGTACCATCCACTTCAATCGTACCTGTACCAGCAATCTTTAATCCTTTAGTTAAATCCTCCTCAGTCAACTTATCATATATAGATAAAGTTGTAATTAATCCAGCCGAAGGTCCGGACTCTCTACTCTTAAACTTAATCTCAACTTCTGGCTCAGTCTCATATTCACTAACTTCTTGTAAATAAACCCCAATTAATTTCTTATCATCTTTTGAATAAACTTTAGTATTTATACTAACTTCCTTATTATTCCTAATAACTGTAACCGTAATTTCACTCTTCTCAATTATTCCTAAATACTCTCTAGCATCATTAACATTTTCTATTTCCTTATCATCAAACTTAACAATCCTATCTCCTATCTTTAGTGCACTTTCATACTCATCACTAACAGATATAACATAAACCTTAGTATCTATAACTTTATATTCCTTATTTGCTAACTCATAAGCCCATTTAATAGCATTACCATTAGTACTAGCCAAATCAAGTCTATTTCTAACCTCAATATCTTGAATAGTCTCTTCATCTACATATTTATAATCATTAGCACTTTCTCTTTCCCAATCTGGAATAATATAACTAAGTAAATAAGGTCCAAGTCTACCTTTTAATTCCGAAACATAAGATATATTGAAACTTCCCTTACTATTATAAGAATCACTAACTATAACTCTCTCATCAATATCACTAATATCTCCCCCAACAATAATATAATAATTAACTGGGAACAAGAATAAAATAACACTAAGTAATAAAAATATAAGGAATTTATACTCTTCCTTGACAAATTCTTTTACTCCCTTAAAAAATCTTTTAGTCATCATATCACCTTGTTTAATTATAACAAAGAAATGGAGAAATATGAAAAAAAATTATCAAAGAATTATTATTATTACTTTTCTATTAACACTCTTAATACTCTATACTATCAACTCATCCCTTGTCATTAAAAGTATTTTAGACTACACCAATCTCTTTATAACAAAACTTTTTCCGACCAACTTTATCTTCTTTATGTTATCAACTATCCTAATAGATCAAGGCTTAATAGAATTAATTAATAATAAATTAAAATTAAACGGTAGTATTCCCTATGTAACTATAATGAGTATCTTGTCAGGTATTCCATCAGGTTCTAAATATACAAAAGAGCTACTAGAAAAAGGAGTCATTTCTACTAAAACTGCTAATTATCTTTTAAGTTTTACTCATTTTCCTAATCCTATGTTTGTTCTAAATACCGTAACAATCCTGCTCAATAAAAATCTTGCTATAAAGATTCTCATCTGCCTCATCATCAGTAATCTAATTATTGCTCTCCTACTTAAACCACACAAAAAAGAAGTTATTGCCATAACTAACTCCTCATCCAAAGACTTTTCTTCTTCCTTATCTAAAGCCATCCTAGATTCCCTAAAAGTAATCTTAATAATATATGGTACTTCTATATTCTTCTATTTAATAACTGTTATTATAAACAAATATTTAACTCTATCAGTCTTATCCCATGTCCTACTAAATGGTATCTTTGATCTGACTAAAGGTCTATTCTCTATCTCTTTATTATCAAATGAACTACTAAAAGCCCTTCTAATTATAATCTTCTTCTCTTTTGGAAGTCTATCTATTCATATCCAAATAAAAAGTATTATTTCTAATACTTCTCTTAAATATAAATATTTTATCTTTGGAAGACTTATCCAAATTATTATCGCAACTCTTCTTTTCTTCTTATTATATTTTATCTGTTAAAATTAATTGGAGTAATAATATTTATACCATATTTATTTCCAAAGTCTGGATGATAAAAATTAATAAGTATTGTTAATATATTATTAGTACTACTAATAGTAATTGATGATATTCTTAAATCTTTTATCGTACATTCCTCATCATTTTTTCCTTCTCCTAGATCTGGTAAAGGATAATCATACATATTTCCCTCAGTTCCATAACTAATCATAAATTTATCGTTTCTACCAGACGGACACCCAGTTGTGACAGTTTCTGATGCTCCATAATCATCAGCAACTACTCTACTTGTCTCTAATATTGATGTCGATCCATCTTTATAATAAAATGTTACTTTATACTTTTCTGGAGTAGCTCCATTCATCGGTGTACTTTCTATCTTTACATCAATTAATCCTTTTTTTATTAAATCACTTTGTATTTCTTTTGTTAAAAGATTCTTATACGTAAATATTTTATTTTTATATTCCTCTATATTTTGTTTATTCTTATAATTTTCTACCGTTCCATATAAAGATGACACAATAATAGCAAGTAAAACAAATGAAATTAGAAGTTCAATAGTAGTAAGTCCTTTATTATTAAGTTTTTTCATTACCAGCACCTCTCATTTCCTTTTATTACTTCTAAATTAGAATAAGTCCAATAGTCATTATCGTTTCTTGTATGATGAAATTCAACTAACACTCTATAACATGCCCCATTTAATGAGGATACCTTTGAATATGTTGGCAAGAAACTAACATAGTCTTGAAAACCAGAGGTAAACTCTCCAGCAGCATTCTCTTCTACTACTCCCTTAAAATTATTCTTATCTGTCATATCTGCTCTATTTCCTAATTTATAACTAGTTATATAAACGTTAAGTTTACCAGCATTATCTTTGCTTACCTCAAAAGCCCCAAATAAATCTGTACAATACTTTCTTGCTGTCGCATCATCTGCCGCAATATCATCGCATTGAAACCTATGATACTTATTATTGGCTATATCCGAAGCAATGGTCCCATCAAAAGAAACACTACCACTCTGAATAATTTTTTTTATCCAATAAGTTGAATATTTACTGTCAACATCATCATAAGCCTCTCTGCGCTCATACTCTGCCATAATCGGATAGAAATTCACGTAAATTACTGAAAAAACTGCCATAACAAATACCGCTGCTACCAACGTTTCAACCAAAACAAAACCCTTATTATTTTTTAATTTTGACATTTTCATTCACTACTCCTTGCTATTCTTCTAAATCTATTATATAATAAAATATAGTAAAATACCATACGTAAAGTAAACAAAAAGAGGGGTTGAAATAATGGTAGAAGAACAGAAGAAAAGTCCTGCTAAAAAAGCAGAAACTAATATGGTGGCATTCGATTTTGAACGTACTCCTATTACCCAAATTGCCGATTATATTATTATAACGGCATCGAAAAATAATACATCCGATATCCATTTTGACCCTAGGGAAGATGGCATGATGGTTAGATTCCGTATCGATGGTGATTTACAGGATTATACATATATACCTAAGACATATGAGAGAAACTTAACTACTCGTTTAAAAATCTTGGCTAATATGAATATTACTGAATCAAGACTACCACAAGATGGTGCCATAAAAGGTGAATTTGGTGGAAAGTACCTAGATATGCGTGTATCTTGCCTACCTTTAAATGAAGGTGAAAAGATCGTTATCCGTATCTTAGACTATACACGAAGCCTACAAGGAATTGACAGTCTTGGTTTTAATCCAACTAACCTAGTGAAGTTAAAAAGAATGATGGGTGTTCCTAACGGTATTATTCTAGTAACTGGTGCTACCGGTTCTGGTAAATCTACAACCGTTTATTCAATATTACAAGGATTAAATAAACCTGAAATAAACATTATCACTGTTGAAGACCCAATAGAAATGAACATTGAAGGTATGAATCAAGTACAAGTTAATGCTGAAATTGGTATGACCTTTGCTGCTGCTCTACGTTCTATCTTACGTCAAGATCCGAACGTAATTCTAATCGGAGAAATTCGTGACTCTGAAACTGCACAAATCGCTGTCCGTGCCTCTATCACAGGACACTTAGTATTATCTACAATCCATACCAATAACTCATTATCAACTATTGAGCGTCTACTAGATATGGATGTTGAACGTTACTTATTATCAACTGCCCTAACCGGTATCATTTCACAAAGACTTGCTAAACAGTTATGTATGAAATGTCGAGTTGAAAGAGAAACTACTCAATATGAAAAGAAAGTATTTAAAAAGTTCATGAATCGTGACATTGAAAAAGTATACGATGCTAATCCAGATGGTTGTAAGGCTTGTCGTAAAGGATATAAAGGACGTATTGCTATTCAAGAAGTACTAGAATTAGATGAAGAAATAAGAAATGCTTTAAATGATACAAAATTATCAAAAGAACAATTAAGTGATATGGTATATACAAACAAAACAATTACAATGCTACAAGATGCCCTAGGCAAATGTATTGCCGGTCTAACTAGTTTTGAAGAAGTATATAGAGTTATCGAAATTGAAAGTGATCCTGATGATACTTCAACAGGAAGTTCCCTAACAAAATCAATCGATGATGAAACTGCTCCAAATACAGTTCCAGAAACACCTAAAGAAAATGAAAAAGATAAAGAGGACAATAAGGAAACAGTTCAAAATAATGATACAGTTGTTCAACCGGTAACCATTCCAACACCAAAAGAGCCTGTTAAACCAACTCAAGTAATCCCAACTCCTGCTGCTCCTGTTCAACCTAAGCCAGTAGAACAACCAGTACAACAAGATCCAACACCACAACCTGCTACAACAAAACCTGTTCAACCAGCACCACAACAAATGCAAGCACAAGTTGTAAATATAGATAAAAATAATAGTAAAGTACCTGTTGTAAACTCAGAAACCATTGCTAAACAAACAGCACCGGTAACAAAAACAATACCAACTGCAGTTGTTCCTACACAACAAGTACAAAAAACAGTTCAACCTACTGTTCCGGTTGCACAAGCACCAGTACCTGCAACTCAACAACCTAAACAGGCTACTCCAGTTCAACAACCAGTCAAAGCACCAGTTGCTGCCAAACAACCAGTTCAAAAGGTATTACAAGCAACTATACCACAACAACAAACCGTTGCTAAAACACCTCAGCCACAACCTACACCAGTTCAAGCAACACCTCAAGCACCAACTGCTCCAGTACTTGCAACAGCAACAGTACAATTACCAAAACTATAAGAGAACAAAAAGTTCTCTTTTTTTTGCTGAAAAAAGGAAACTTAATTGTTTCCTTATGTTTCTATAAATGTGAAATAAACCAATTATTATCACTTTCTTTTAAAATAACTAAATCACTATATATATTACAATCCATGTACTTCAAATCAAATAACATTTTACCATAATTATCAACAACTCCACATTTATCACTATTCTTAACAACTATCATACTCTCAATATTATCATCCAATACTATATTATCAAATACTATACTACCAGTATCATCAACCAAATAATAATTACCATCATAAAGTACTCCAAATAATTTATCACTAAAAACTATAATTTTTTCATATAAACAAGGTAATATTTCCTTACCGTTCTTATCAATTACTCCCTGTAAACCATTAACACCTACAACAGCAACTCCGTACTTAGTAAAGTTAGAAGAATAATCTTTTTGATATTTTTCATCAATAACGACTTTACCATCAACGGACTTATAGCCTATTAAACCACTATTTGAAGTTAATGACATGCCATTAATCGAAGGATTAACCTCTACATTATTCTTTGTTTTATCATTTTTTATATCATAAGAATTATAAGAATCACCATTACTAGAATAATAAATATAATTGTCATTAATAAAATACTCATTTGAAACTTTTTCGATAATTTTTATTTTTTTATTATTAAATACAAAAATATCACAAGTATCACTACACCCAACTACAACAGGGGCTTGAATGAATTGTTCATAATAATTAACAATAAAAGGATAACTACTTTTAGAAATAATTTTACCATTAGAATCAATTATGTCTGTTTTTCCATTTGTAGTAAGAATCGCTCCATAATTTCTTATAACTTTTACATCATAATAAGAATTTGTAATAAGTTTCTTATTCTTCTCATTAATAACAGACCAAGTCAACTCTTCATCCTCAACTAAAAAACAATTACTAGAAATTATTTTTACAGCAATATATTGTTTTGGTATAATTACATTTTCCTTTTCATCAATAACACCATACTTAATTCCATCATCACTAACTACAAACAAATTATCCATAGTATCAACGTTATCAAGTACATTATCAAGTTCAAAAGAATATTTCATACTTATAATACTCTGTCCATTTAAGTCATAATATCCATACTTTTGGCCTTTTCTAACTAACAGGTTATCACCAACTTTATAAACAGAATCTGCATTAATATTAAAGTCCTTAACTAAATTTTTCTTATCTTTATCCTTATTTTCTTTAGATACAGAAAGTATACTTCCAGCACTAATAAACAAAACACATGCAATCACTACGGATAAAAAAATAACTATTCTACTTTTCTTTAACATAGGCTCACCTCTATCAATATCTAAAATACTATTAAATTGTAGGAAGAAAACTATCCTCCTACAATTTCTAATTTAACATAAAGCCACCAACACATGTAGTTGGACTACCATAATAGCAAGAACTACAATCATGTCCTCCCTGACAAGTATTCTTTGTAGACTTACACTTATTCCAACAACTATCACAACCATATTGACAGGTGTTTTTTGTACTTGCACAACTATTTGGTATTTGTCTATATCTTTTGCAAGTACCATTAACTTTAGAAACTGCTCTACAAGCACCACTAGTAGTACCTCTCCATGCACAACCTGTCTTTTTTTCACATGCTGACTTAGTACTTAAACCACAACTAGGCCAAACTTGATTATACTCCTCACAATATCTATGATCATCACTATATCCTGGAACACATTGATTTGGAGACCCTGTATGGCAATTACTGCAATTACAGTTTTCATAACCACCAACACATTCATTAGGAGAACCTGTATAACAATCCTGCCAAGGATCACATCCATATTCACACGTATTAATCGTAGATTTACAAGAACTATATCTATATACATGTGATTCATTAGAAACATTACCAGCCTTATCAGTACAACTATAACTAACAGTTATATTGGATTTTCCAGTTAAACTTTGTGTCTTTCCATCAGCCGTTGCTAACCCACTAAGAGCATCCCTACATTTAACAACAGCAGTTTCACCTGAAAGAGTAAAGTTAATAACTGGCTTAGTTGTATCTACTTTGAAACTGCCAGAATTACAAGTACTAGTATTACCCGCTTCATCTTTTACAAAGCCATACCAAGTTACACCAGCAGTATCGCCTTGTGTAGCAGTAGTAGTACCCGCATATGATGCTGAATTAGAAGTCTTAACATCGTAAGATAAATTACTAGAAACCGCCCTATCGCCAGTACCAGCAACATTAGTAGTAGTTAGCGTAATACCAACTTTACTCTTATACCAATTATTATTTCCATCAGGTTCCGCTATACTTCTAGTAACTTTACAAGTAGGAGCCGTTTTATCTATTTTTACCATACTTTGTGAAATATCAGAACAGTTTCCTGCCTTATCACAAGATCTAAACTGAACATATTCTGATCTCTCTTTTGAAAAAGTTGTTGTTTCAAATGCTGATGTATCTCCAGGATTCTTAGAAGAACTCGCATATTTATGCCATGTGGCTTCATCACCAGTTGAATTAGGATATCTATACTCTACATAGCCAATTCCAGACGTTGACTCATTAAATGTTATCTTTATTTTGTAATCCTTATTAATCCATTTATTTTCATATTGATTGTTAATTGTATTAATTGGTTTAGTAGTATCTACTTTAAAACTACCAGAATTACAAGTACCCGTATTACCAGCTG
>CAKPMY010000009.1 GCA_934168245.1 uncultured Bacilli bacterium | reverse complement strand
ATAATTACAAAATAACTATATCATATTGCCTTTAATTTTTTTATAAATTTTGTCTCACATCATTTACAATTATACATTTTTAATTTTTTTACGAAATTTTACAAAAAAAGAGAAGTTAATTATTTAACTTCTACAGTAGCTCCAGCTTCTTCTAACTTAGCTTTAATTTCATCAGCTTCAGCTTTAGCAATGTTTTCTTTAACAACACCGTTTGAATCAACGATATCTTTAGACTCTTTTAATCCTAAACCAGTAATTTCTTTAACAACTTTAATAACTGCAACTTTAGCAGCACCAGCATCAGCTATTGAAACAGTAACTGTACTTGGTCCTTCATCAGCAGTAGCTCCAGCAGCTGGTGCAGCAACAGCAACAGCACTTGGATCTACACCAAATTCTTCTTTCATTGCATCTACTAATTCCTTAATTTCTAATAAATTCATTTCTTTTAAACTACTGATAAATTCGTCTCTTGTTAATTTAGCCATTTTCCTATTCCTCCTATAATTATATTTTAATTTTTAAATTAATCTTCTTTTTGTTGACTATATAAGTCTAAGCAGATTGATAAGTCTCTTGCGATACCCATCATACCACCAGCAAGCATAGTAAGTAGACCTTCTCTTGATGGTATAGTAGCATATTCTGCTAACTTAGCTTGATCAGCCTTTTCTCCATCTACAATCCCTACTTTTAAAACTAATGCTGGATGACTTTTAGCAAAATCAGATAAAATCTTAATTGGTGCTATTTGATCAGTACCAAATGCAAAAGCACTAGGTCCATTTAAAGAATCATTTAAGTCTATGCCTAATTCATTAAAAGCACGAGCCATTAAAGTATTCTTATAAACTTTGTAATCAGAATCAGATTCTCTTAATTTGATACGTAATTCTTTAGCTTCACTATCAGTCATACCACGATAATCGAATAAAACAACAGTAGTAGCATTTTGAACACGATCTTTAATTTCATCAATCACACCTTGTTTTTGCTTTAAGATTGCTTCACTTGCCATAAAACACCTCCTCATCATATATGTAAGGATGCCATAAAAAAGTTTCTTAAACATAGACTGCCAAGAAACTTTTCATACTTAATTAAAGTCCTCGGTAGGATTTACATCAACACCTACTGTCTATGGCACCAACAAATTGTCTTTATTATAACTTATTAAATCCTATTTGTCAAAGTTATTTTCAACTTTAATTCCAGGACCCATTGTAGATGCTACAGAAATGTTCTTAACATAATCACCTTTTACTGTAGCAGGTCTTAATTTGATTATATGTGTAACGAATGCATCTAAGTTAGCAAGTAAATCCTCATCTGAGAAAGATACTTTACCAATAATACCATGGATATTACCATAACTATCAGTTCTATATTCAACACGACCAGCCTTTACTTCTTCAATAGCCTTAACTACATCAACAGTAACAGTACCAGTCTTAGGATTTGGCATTAAACCTTTAGGTCCTAAAACCTTACCTAATTTACCAAGTAATGGCATCATATCAGGTGTAGCAATCATAGTATCAAAATCGAACCAATTTTCTTTTTCAATCTTTTCAAGCATATCTACATCACCAACATAGTCAGCTCCTGCTTCTTTTGCTTGATTTGCTTTTTCACCTTTAGCAATTACTAATACCTTCTTAGTCTTACCAGTTCCTTTAGGAAGTACGATTGCACCTCTTAATTGTTGATCTGCTTTTTTAGTATCAAGATTTAATCTCATAGCAACTTCAACAGATCCATCAAATGAACTAGTAGATGTTTCTTTAACTAACTTAATAGCTTCTTCTTTAGTATATACTTTATTCTTTTCTATTTTAGAAAGTGCTTCAGTATACTTCTTACTTCTTCTTTTCATTTTCTTTCCTCCTTATGTGGTAAAAGCGGATTTATTTATTATCTAATTCCTTCCACATAGGTAAAACCTATATGATTAATTACTTTGAATTACTCTTGACCTTCAATAGCAATTCCCATGTTCTTAGCTGTACCAGCCACAATCTTCATAGCCTCTTCAACTGAATATGCGTTTAAGTCTGGTAACTTAATTTCTGCTATTTCTCTTAATTGAGCCTCAGTAATAGTACCAACAACTTCTTTTGAAGCCTTAACAGCTCCCTTATTAACTTTTGCATACTTCTTTAATAAGAAACTAGCTGGTGGAGTTTTAATTACAAAATCAAAACTTCTATCATCATAAACAGAAATTTCTACTGGTAAAATGTCGCCCATTTTTTCTCTAGTAGCATCATTATACTTAGTACAAAAATCTTGAAGATTGATTCCTGCTGGACCTAAAACAGTTCCTACTGGTGGAGCTGGTGTAGCTTTTCCTGCTGGAATTTGTAATTTAATTTTTCTTATTGCTTCCTTTGCCACGAAAAACACCTCCTATAAATTTTTAGTTTTCGCGAGTGGTCCAAATAGCTTGATTCCCGCTTAATAAATGCAAACCATGCTTCCCACTAAATCTATATTAAACTAAATATAGCCCTTAAATAATAACACAAAGTCTTATATATTTCAAGCACTTTATGCTTTTTCTATTTGACCTAATTCAACTTCAACAGAAGTTTCTTGTCCAAATAAATCAACAAGTAACATAACTTTTTGAGTTTGAAGGTCAACTGAATCAACTTTACCAAACATACCATTGAAAGGTCCTGCTATAATCTTAACCTTAGTACCTTCAGTAAGTTCTTTATCAACATCAAGTCTACTAATACCCATATTACCTAATATTTTATCTACTTCATAAGGTTGTAATGGTGTAGGTTTAGCACCTTTACCAGATGATCCAATAAAACCAGTAACACCAGGAGTATTACGTACAACATACCAAGCTTCATCAGTCATAACCATTTCAACTAATATATAACCAGGAAACATCTTTTTAACTTTTTCCTTAGTTACGCCATCTTTAACTTCTACTACTTTTTCTTCTGGAATTACAACTCTAAAAATATAGTCTTGCATATCCATAGATTCAGCACGCATTTCAAGTTTTTCTTTTACTTTATTCTCATGTCCAGAATAAGTATTAACTACATACCATTGTTTATCCATAATTACCTCCTACTTTATTAATGATTGAATTAGAGCAAAAATAATTTCAATTAAATAAAAGAATAATGAACAAAAAACAATAAATACAATAGTTGCAATAGAATATTTAACCATATCTTTTTTACTTGGCCAATGAACTCTAGAGGTTTCACTCTTAACGCCATGACAAAATATTCTAAATCTTACCCAAAGACTTTGTTTCTTATTAGAATCTTTTTTATTTGTAGGTTTACTTGTCTTTTTATTCTTCTTTTCAACTGCATTATTCTTAATAGACTTATCTTTTTCTTTTACAGCCATATCTATCATTCTCCTTAGATAATTTCTTCAAAATAAAAACACTTCCAAGTGCTCACCATTAAAATAGCATAAACACCTAGAAATGTCAAATAAAATCATGAAAAATGTGCAATAATTACAAATAATAATCCTAATACTGCTACAATAAACGGTATTATAAAGAAACTAATATATGCCGCATTACTAATACCATTCAAATCCCTATATATAGAATCATTAATTTTTTTATTAGTTGTATCAGTACCCATCAAACTATGACCGTTAGATTTAACTAAAGAAACTCCCTTACCAGTTCCACCTACTTCATTTAATTCAGCCTCAAGACTTTCTAAATCTCGTCTACTTTTTTCATTAACATAATCACTAAAATAAACAGCGGCCCTTCTTTCAACTACACCTTTATAGTAAGGTACATCTCCTTCAGGCAAAAACATTTCAAATCGTTCAAAATTTTCTTTTAGAAAAGTCGGATTCAAATTATTTAAACAATTAGCATAAATACCTATTTGTAATAGTGCCGATCTCCCAATATCATCTCTAACATATTCTTTAACAACAGCCGGATTATCACCAGAAATCTCCGACAAATCTTCATATCTAATTTGATTAAGCGCCCCATTTAATATTTCAATTTTCCTCGGATTAAAAGAATCAATACAGTACCCTTTCCCATGAATATATTTCATAGCCTTATCCATATTGACAAAAAGAGTACGAAGATCCTCTAAACTATATCCAAAAGCAAGCCATTCAGCAAGAGTAACATTGTCATTGTTATGAATATTTTCGCTCATCATACTCACCCTACTATAATTGTAAAACAAAAGAAAAGAAAATACAAATACTAAAAAGAATTTTTTCTCTTATTCCGTAAAATTTTTCTAATTTTATAAAGTATACCGTCAATCGAATGAATGGGAACATCTAAAAGCCTACTTATTTCTTTATAGCTAAATCCATTATATCTAAGTTCAAAAATACAACTCTCATCAAAATCAAATAAATTTTTAAAGCGAATAAAATCCTTCTCTAAACATACCTCATCATAATACGTCTCTGGAGTCCTCTCATCACTAAGTCCATATAAAAACTCCTCAGACAAAGCACTATTTAAAGAATAATGTTTAAAGTTCCCCATACATCTACAATATGTCAAAATTCTTCTTTCAACACATACACAGGCAAAAGTATAAAATAAGCACCCTTCTAACTCATTATACTTATCAATCGCCTTATTTAAAGCAATTAAACCTTCCTGTACCAAATCATCAAAATCAACACCAACAGACTTTCCATACTTTAAATGATTAGAAGCAATTTTTTTAACTATTGGAATATACTTATCGAATATAACTTCCCTAGCCTCATCATCATTTTCTCTAATCATATAAACCACTTCATAATCATTTAATTCCTTATAATCCATAAATACCTACTTTCTATTACGGATTACCTCATATATCATAATTCCAGCCGCAACAGATGCATTCAAACTATTAGTCTTGCCATACATTGGTATTTTAGCAATAAAATCACATGATTTCTTTACCAAGTTAGACATCCCAGAATTTTCATTTCCTATAACTAATGCAATCTTTGAAGAATAATCAATACTTCTATAGTCAACACTATCCTCAAGCGCCGTTCCAACTACCCAAAAACCATTCTTCTTTAATTCAGAAATAGTATTATTCAAATTAGAAACAGTAACAATATCAACATTCTCTAAAGTACCAACACTAGTCTTCATAACCGTTGCATTAACTTGTACTTGTCTATCTCTAGGCATAATAATTGCATCTACTCCCGCCGCCTCACAAGTTCTAACAATAGCCCCTAAATTATGTGGATCCTCTATATGATCTAATAATACGAAAAATGAAGCCTCATCTGTTAAAACATCGTTCAAATCTTTATACTTGTAATCCGGAATAAATAAGATTATACCTTGATGTACCCCATTAGCCAAATCATCAATTTCTCTTTTTGACTTATATTGAACCGGTATTTTCCTAAAATCAATAAGAGCTTTTATCTCTTTATCATTAAAACCATCCTGCAAAATTATTTTTTGTACATTTTTATTATTTTCTAATAATTCCTTCGCAACATTTCTACCATATACTAACATCTTCTTACTCACCCAATATAAACTTCATAATTTCGTTTATTCTTTCTTTCTTATTTTCTAACTCTAAATACCCAATAACAGCCTCTAACCCAGTCGCAAACTTATATGTAATAATATCACAACTCTTAGGATGCGAAGTTGTCTTATAATTTCTTGCTCTTTTAAAAACATCCATCTCTTCAGCCGTTAAAAACTCCTCTTCAATCATCTTTGTCACAAACCTAGCCTGACTACTAGCACTTACAAAAGAAATAGCCTCCCTCTGTAAATCATTAACATTACCAATTCCTAAATTTATTAAATGTCTCCTCACATAATTTTCATAAACTGTATCCCCTAAATATGCAAGTACTAGCACATTAATCTCCTTAGTAGACATAAAATCACTTCCTAAAACCATTATAAAATAAATATCTACACAAAACAATGTGTAGATATAAATAACTAAATATAATTAAATATTTGTATTATAAATAATAGTAGTAAATACTCACCAACACTATTTAAGAACCAATTAAATTACTTCGTAAGTTGTTCCTTCCCTAGTATCAATTAAACGAATACCCTGCTCTAACAACTCATCTCTAATCTTATCAGCTGTAGCAAAATCTTTATTCTTCTTAGCCTCATTACGTAATCTAATCTTCTCATTAATCATTTCTTCATCATGATTAGATTCTTTTTTATCTTCTTTTAATAAGTCAAGTGACAATACTTCATCAAATTTAGAAATAATCTCTCTCTTAGTGCCATCATTTAATGACTCATCTTTTAAAACGTCGTAAACTAAGGTAACCATATTAGAAGTATTTAAATCATCTTCAATACAATCTCCGAACTTCTTAACATACATATCGTACTTTTCTTTATCTACTTCTCCAGTACCTAATTTAGCAATACGACTCTTTAATTTTAAGTAAGCCTTTTCAGCCCCATCTAAAATATCATAACTAAATACTAGCTGATTATGATAATAAGAGTTTAAACATAAGTAACGGTAACTTAAAGGATTATATCCTTTTTCTATTAATAATGAAACAGTCAAGAATTCTCCTTTAGATTTACTCATCTTACCACTTTTATCATTTAAGAATCCCATATGAACCCAATAATTACACCATTTATGTCCTAAATAAGCCTCACTTTGAGCAATCTCATTAGTATGATGTGGGAATATCGCATCCTCTGCTCCACAGTGAATATCTAGTCTTTCTCCCAAATTACTGATTGAAATACCAGAACATTCAATATGCCAACCAGGATATCCTCTACCCCATGGTGAATCCCATTGTAACTCTTGGTTATCAAACTTCGAATTAGTAAACCATAATCCAAAGTCAAATGGATTTCTCTTAGCCTCATCTACTTCTATATCATCTCTAACCGCAACCATTAGATCATCACTGTTACGACCAGATAACTCATAATAATTAGGAAATTTAGAAGTATCATAATATACATTACCATTAGAAATATAAGCATAGCCATCTTCTAATAGTTTTGTAATCATTTTAATATACATCTCTATATTATCAGTAGCATTAGATACTACATCAGGCTTTCTAATATTCAATTTACAACAATCGTCAAAAAAACACTTAGTATAAAATCTTGCTATCTCTAAAGAAGATTTATGTTCTCTTTTAGCCGCAACCATCATCTTGTCTTCTCCATCATCACCATCACCAACTAAATGACCAACATCAGTAATATTCATTACTCTATCTACATTATAGCCAATAAATTTTAAACCTTTCTCTAAAACATCCTCAGAAATATAAGTACGTAAATTACCTATATGTGCATAATTGTACACTGTAGGACCACAAGTATACATCTTAACCTTACCCTCTTCATTAGGAATAAATTCCTGAACTTTTTTTGACAATGTGTTATATAATTTCATTTCCTTTTCACCTCGTGACGTAAGTATACCATAATAATTATAAAAAATAAACTAACGATTATTTATTTTATTACTAAATTCTTCTCTTAAAACTTTAGAAACATGTCTCGCTCCAAATTCTTTATAATTACTCCTTACTTTAATTCTATTCAAAAGCTCTAAACTAAGTTCATTTTTTAGAAAACCAACACTAAGTGCCTGTTCTTTTATTATCCTATTAATTGCCTTTTCATCAATCTCTTCAAGATATATAATTTTATCTACTCTATTAACAAATTCTACTCCTAAAAAATCTTTAAATCTATCAAGTATAACATCATTAGTATCAGAAAACCCAATGCTATTAATATCTGTTCCTAAATTAGATGTCATAAAAATAACTGTATTTCTAAAATCAATAACTTCTCCTAATGAATCAGTCATAAAGCCATCATCAAATACTTGTAAAAATAATTTCAACACGTCCGGATGGGCTTTTTCTATCTCATCAATCAAAATTATCGAGTACGGAGTATTCTTTATTCTATTTAAAAGATAATTATTCTCACTATACCCAACATATCCTGGAGGTGAACCAATTATTTTACTAATTGTATGTCTTTCTCTATATTCACTCATATCAATTCTAATAAATGCTTCCTTACTATAAAGCATCTTAGCATACTCTTTTACTAAAAATGTTTTTCCTACCCCAGTTTTACCAACCAAAAGTAGTGAATATGGAACTTTTTTAGGAACTTTAGACATAATCGTTAAATCAACAATCTCCCTTATAGCCTTATCTTGTCCAATAACTTTTTTTCGTAAAGTATTATAAATTACTTCTCCATCTAATTTCAATACCTTCTTAACTGGAATCTTAGTCTTAGCAAAAATAACATCATAAACCGTATCCTCACTAATATTTTTAACTAAATTATCACAACTACATCTCGAAAACTTCTTATTAAAAGTACTTTCTAACTCTAATTGCCTATTCTTAAGTTCTGTTGCTAATTTATAATCATGATCAATAATAGCCTTATTCTTACTACTCTTAATATCATTAATTTCCATTAATAAATGTTTACTCTTCTTCTCTATATTACTATCTATAATAGAAGTCTTACAACAGGCCTCATCTAATACATCAATGGCTTTATCTGGAAACTTCCCAATACTAACATATCTCTCAGTCAAATTAACTATAAGTTTAATTATTTCATCACTAATCTTAACCCCATGATAGTTTTCATATAATTCTCTAAGTCCAAATAAAATATTCTCTGTCTCTCTAGCACTAGCCTCTTCTACATATATCTTTTGAAATCTCCTATCTAATGCCTTATCCTTCTCTAAATACTTTTTATACTCATCACTAGTAGTTGCTCCTATAACCTTAATTTTTCCTCTAGCCAAATATGGTTTAAGTATATTAGAAGCATCTATCGCTCCTTCTGCTCCACCAGCCCCAACTAAAGTATGTATTTCATCTATAAATAAAATTACATTAGGTTCTCTTTCTACTTCGCTAATAATTTTATTAATTCTCTCTTCAAACTCTCCTCGATACTTAGTTCCAGATATTAAACAAGCCATAGATATACTAAACACTCTATTATTTTCAAGTTTTTTCGGTACCCTACCAGTAACTATTCTCCGAACTAATTCCTCTACTATTGCAGTTTTTCCTACTCCAGCCTCTCCAATTAGTAATGGATTATTCTTAGTACGTCTCAATAAAACCTCAATTAATCTATCAACTTTATCATCTCTACCAACTACCGGATCAAAGCCATCCTCTATATATTTTTTATTCAAATCAACGGCAAACTCCTCTATATATAAATTCTTATTTTTCTTGCTAGAATGAACAATTATCTTATCTGAAAACTTCTCATACAAGACATCAACATCAATATTCATTCCCATTAATATTCTATTCGCAACCCCATCACCTTCTTCTAAAAGAGAAATAAATAATCTTTCCACAGTAACTGTGGATTCTTCATCTCGACACTCTAGTATTGCATTCTCTATTATTCTTTTCAATAATGGTGTATATAAAAACCAATTATTCCCAGTTTTACCAATTCCAATAACTTTAATTATCTCATCTCTATACTTCTGATATGTTATCTTATACTCCTCCAACAACTGTGTAACAACCAAATCCCTATTATGTAAAATAGCCAGAAGTAAATGTTCACTACCAACATATGGATGCTTTAATTCTAACATCTCCTTCGTAGCCATTAATAATATTTTTTGTGCATCTTCTGAAAATCTAGAAAACAAAATTTATCATCTCCTTAAACTAATTTTATTTCTAGTATGACTCTAAAAGCAATAAATTACGTACACAAAAAATAGACAAAAAAAGCAAAAAAAAGAGGCCTAAGCCTCCATTAAAATTCTATAGTACAACTAATAAAATAAATACTAGTAATAATACTGCTAAAATTTCTAATAATAATTTCCAGATAGTCTTAATCCACTTAGTATATGGAATATCTAAGTAAGATAATACAACCATTAAAATTACACTAGTTGGTGCAAATAACATTGTAAATCCATACATTGCTTGGAATATAACGCCAATTATTGGATAACTTGCACTATCTGTAACAATACTTGCTAAGTATAAAAGTACACTTTGGAAAGTATAACTTGGATCAACATTAAAGATACTTGCCAATACAGCAACTAATGAAGACATTAATGCTCCAACTACGCCAAACTTATCAATTACTCCAAGTAAAGTTTTATAAATAACTAATTGGAATGGATGATATGTAACAATTACTAAGCAACCATATAGTAAAACTACTATTAATCCTAAAGGTAATGCTCTCTTAATACCAGTTAAAGCACCATCTAATACATCTTGAACTTTAACTTTATAAACTAAAGCCAAGAATAGAATGATTATAGCCATTGGTAATAATAAATCAACTACTGTCCAATTACCAAATGCATTCACTGTACCTAATAATTTACCAAAAATTGGGAATCCAAATAATTCAAATTTAGAAACAGCAGTAGTAGCATCAGTAAATGCATTTACTCCAAAACCATTAACCCAAGGTAAATATGCTAATACTAGTAATACAAAAAGTAAAATAAACATTACCATAAATGGCCAAATACTATGTTTAGTAGTTACTTCATCTGGAACAAACTTACTTAAAGCACCATCACCATTAACAGCCTCTTTAACAACAATAACTTCTTCATCTTTTACAGCTGCTTTAATATTTTTTCTAGATGAAGATTTACTATTTTTCTTTGCTCCACTCTTAGAACTAGATTTAGACTTTGTATTTTTACTTGTCTTAGAAGTAGTCTTAGTTGTCTTAGTAGATTTAGTAGTCTTTTCTTCTTTAACAACCTTAGTCTCTTTTACTTCTAATTTTTTATCTTCTTTTTCCATATTCTTCTTTGAATCCTTAGTAATAACCTTAGTAACTGAATTAGTCTTTTTAATATATAACATTACATTAGCAATTAATAAAACTAACCCTAATACTAAAATAACAACTTTAGTAATCATTTCAGAAGTAAGATCGATAGATAAAATAGTTAAAATTATATTAGTATTACCATAAGCATAAGTAGAACCAGCCATACCAATCATAACTGAACCTACTAATGACATAGCTGCAACCATCTTATCAAATCCCATTAATAAGATTATTGAAACTATCATTGGAAATAATACAAGTAATGGTAATTGCATACCTCCAATTGAAGATAGAACAGCAAGTAGTAACATAATAATTACTAATACGAATTTCTCTGTTCCACGTACTCCTGAAACTATTTTATCTAAGAATGTACGATAAGCAGGAATCTTATTTAGTATGCCATAGAAAGCACCAATAGCCAACACGAAGAAAGCTATATAACCAAAATAAGAAAGTGCAGTCACTGGATAATTGAATAAATCAAATAATCCCATTTGTTGGTGACCTTGATCTAAATATTGACCACTTGAATAATAAGCAGCTGGCAATATCCAAGTAAGTAACATAAGTGCCAAAGTAGAAATTAGCACAACTTTAAGACTTGTACTCTTATCACGTATAGCAATTAATACTAATACAAATTCTGCTACCCAAAGAACTAGTTTTACTATATAAGCCCAGTCAGCATCAGGTAAGAACCAAGAAACAAGCATCAATAATGTTACAATCAATAAAACGATCGTTGAAATATTGTGTTTTTTCATAATTAACCTCCCACTATAATTATACTACATAGAGCCCATTTTACAAGCATTTACAACATTTTTCGCAAAAAAAAACGGCTTTTCTAGCCATTTTTCTAAAGATTTTTCTTCTAAATTTCCCAATATTTTATCTTTGCTTCATAGTTGGGAATAGTAATACATCTCTAATAGAATCTTGTTCTAAGAATAACATACATAATCTATCTATTCCATAACCAATTCCACCTGCAGGAGGCATACCATACTCTAATGCTTCTACAAAGTCCATATCTATATCATTTGCTTCTTCATTACCTAAATCTTTTTCTTTAATTTGTGCTTCAAATCTTTCTAATTGATCAATAGGATCATTTAACTCAGTATATGCATTAGCAAATTCTTTACCAGCAATAAATAATTCAAATCTATCAACAAATCTTGGATCTTCAGGATTCTTCTTTGTTAATGGACTAATCTCTAAAGGATGTCCATATAAGAATGTTGGTTGAATTAAAGTATCTTCTACATATTTTTCAAAGAATAAATTAACTATATGTCCAAAACTCTTCTCATGTTCTTCAACTGGTATATGATGTTCTTCTGCTAATTTTAATACTTCTTCCAAACTCATATTTTTCTTAAAATCAATACCAGTTTGTTCTTTTATAGCATCAACCATACTAACTCTCTTCCAAGGCCCTTCTAAGTTAATTTCATGACCAAGCCAGTTAAATTTTAAACGTCCAAATACTTCTCTACCAATAGTTTGGAACATCTCTTCAGTCATATCCATCATACCATCAAGATTACTATAAGCAAGATATGCCTCTAATTCTGTAAACTCTGGATTATGTCTAGTATCCATACCTTCATTTCTAAATACACGTCCAATTTCATAAACTGCTTCCATACCACCAACTAATAATCTCTTTAATGGTAACTCTAAAGCAATACGTAAATACATATCTAAGTCTTGAGCATTATGATGTGTAACAAATGGTCTAGCACTAGCACCAGTAAGTAATGTAGTTAAAACTGGAGTTTCTACTTCAACAAAGCCTAACCCATCCATATAGTTTTGAATACATCTAATAATTCTAGGCCTAGTAAATGCTACACGTTTAGATTCCTCATTCATTATTAAGTCAACATAACGTCTTCTATATCTCTCTTCTACATCAGTTAAACCATGGAACTTTTCTGGTAAAGGTCTTAATGCTTTAACTAAATGAACATACTTACTTGCTCTAATACTAAGTTCTCCAGTATCAGTTCTAAATACTGTACCTTCAATACCTACTATATCTCCAATATCAGATTTCTTAAATAAGTCATAGTTCTCTTCTCCAACAGCATCCTCACGAATATAGATCTGTAATTGACCATATCTATCTTGAATATGGAAGAATCCTGCTTTACCCTTACGACGTTTAGTCATAATTCTACCAGCAACAACAAACTTCTCTTCGTTGCCCTCTAAATCCTCTTTAGTTTTATCACTATACATCTCATTAAGTTTCTTAGAATTAGTATTAGTATCAAATCTATGACCAAATGGATCCATACCCATTGCTCTGATTTCTTCTGCTTTTGCCCTTCTTACTAATTCTTGCTCTGTAAATTCTCTCATCATATCTCTCCTTTTCTAAACTTTAACAACCATCGTATGAGCAAGTCTATCGTGTAGTCCCATACCTGATTTACTCCACATAACCATAAATGCACAAGTTAATAATAACCCATACTTAATAAAACCACAAATCGCAGTACTATAGAAATAAGCATCTACATCTCCAAATACCACAAAAGTAAAACTAATTAAATCAACTAATATTGAGTTGATAATCAAGGCTCTAATAACATAATTATTAGTAGTTAATTTTTGATTCTCAGAACCAACAACCTTAATCTTCATAAGTTGTTTACCAATAGTTTGTCCTTGCTTCTTATATTGATATACAACAAAGTACAAAATAGTTAACGTAATAGTAATTAAAGAAACGGCTCCCTGTTTTTTCGCAAGTTCATATGTAACACTCTTTACCTCATCGGTATAAGTCTCAATATCAATATTACCCTTAGTATAACTATCAATCAACTCCGCAGCACTCTCATTCAAACTATTAACAGATTTACTATCTACAAATGGATAAGAAAATAAAGATGCTACACAAGAAACTAAGAATATATCAATAATAAATGCTCCTAATCTATGTATAAATAAGGCTTTTTCATTCTTTTTCTTCATATTTTAAAGACAACTCCTCCCTAAATTCATTTAATATATAGATTATATCACAAACTTTAGTAGTTTTATAGACTTTATTTTTTACATCACTTGCTCCTTCTATTCCTTTTAAGTACCAAGCAATATGATTTCTAATTTCTAAACAGGCTAACTTTTCATTTTTTAATTCACTTAAATATTTTAAATGTTTAAGTGCCATATCTATTTTATCTATATCACTGACTAAAACTATGTCCCTACCTTCCAAATAATTAACTGAATTTTCTATTAACCAAGGATTACCTAAAACACCCCTACCTATCATAACAGCATCACATAAAGTCTCATCAAGCATTCGCTTCGCATCAAGATAAGTCTTAATATCACCATTACCAATAACAGGTATTAAAACACTCTCTTTAACAGCCTTTATAACACTCCAGTCTGCCTTTCCAGAGTATCCTTGACTTCTTGTCCTAGGATGCACACAAATAGCACTAGCACCAGCCTTTTCTATCGTTTTAGCAATCTCAACAGCATTAATACTATTACTATCCCAACCAGATCTAATCTTAACCGTAACAGGAACATCTACTGCACTAACTACAGCACTAACAATAGAATATACAAGGTCAGAATCTTTTAATAAATAAGAACCTGCTTGAGCTCTAACCGCAACTTTTGGTACAGGACACCCCATATTAATATCAATAAAGACATTTTTATATAAGTCCGTAACTATCTTAGCAGCACGAGCCATAACTGAAGGATCTCCTCCAAATAATTGAATACCTACCGGAAAAGATAAACTATTAATACCATTTAACATCTCAAAAGTTTTTTTATTACCTCTAACAATTGCCTCAGAACTAATAAGCTCCGTAACTGCAAACCCACATCCAAGTTCTGAAACGATCTTCATAAAAGCCGGATTAGAAATACCAGCCATAGGTGCTAATCCTACTTGATTTTTAATCTCGATGTTTCCTATCTTCCATTTCACTACTATCACATCCTAAAATATAAACCTATTTTCTCTTCTTTAATAAATCTCTAATCTCTTCTAATAATAAAGTGTTTTCATCCTTCTTAGGAGTCTCTTCCTTCTTAACTTCCTTCTTCTTAAATTTATCAAGTACTTTAATCATCATAAAAATACAAAATGCTACTATTAAAAAATCAACTATACTCTGAATAAAAGATCCATACATGACAGTAGCTTCTCCTACTTTAATACTTAAATTAGAAAAATCAAGTCCTCCTAAAATAACTCCAATCAAAGGCATTAACACATCATTGACTAAACTCGTAACTATCTTTCCAAATGCAGAACCAATAATTACACCAACAGCCATATCAACAACATTTCCCTTGGATATAAATGTCTTAAATTCTGATGCTCCTTTTTCTAATTTCTTAATACTTTCTTCACTCTTCTTAATAACTTCTTTCTTCATAAAAACTCCTCCCTAAAAAATATCTGATGTTGTTATTATAATATGAAATGAATAATTTTCAAGAAAAAAAGAACTAAATTATGAATCTAGTTCTTTTAATAATTCTGCTTTAGTTAATTTAGAATAGTTTTTAATACCCTTCTCTTTAGCAATTTCTCTTAACTTAGTAATAGACATTGCTTCATAACTAGTCTCTTCATTATCCTCAGGCATCTTTCCATTAGCAACCAAATAATCAATTTGTTCTTTTGTTAATGTCTCATATTCTAATAATGCTTCAGCAATTAATTTTAATAAATCTCTATTTTGTTTAATTATCTCCGTAGCCTTCTTATGACAATTATCAATAATCTTTCTCATTTCCATATCTATTTCGTTAGCAACTTCATTAGAGAAATGTTGCATCTTATTATAATCTCTTCCTAAGAAAACACTACCTTCTTGTTGTTCAAACTGTAAAGGTCCTAAATCACTCATACCATACTCAGTAACCATAGCACGAGCAATCTTAGTTGCTTTTTCAAAGTCATTATGAGCACCAGTTGTAATTTCTCCAAATACAACTTCTTCTGCTGTACGTCCACCAAGTAATCCTGTAATCTCTTCTAATAAATCAGTCTTAGTAGAACATAACTTCTCAACTGATGGAACCATCATATTGTATCCACCAGCAGATCCTCTTGGTATAATTGTAACTTTTTGTACATCATTAGCATTGTCTAGTTTTAATCCAACAACAGCATGTCCTGCTTCATGATATGCAACAAGTTTTCTATCATTTTCACTATATTTATGAGATGTTTTAGCAGGACCCATAAGTACTCTATCAGTAGCCTCATCTATCTCACTCATAGTAATTTTAGTTTTATTTCTTCTAACTGCAAGTAATGCAGCCTCATTTAATAAGTTTTCTAAATCTGCCCCAGAAAAACCAGGAGTTCTCTTTGCTAAGTTCTCTAATGTAACACCCTCTGCTAAAGTCTTATTCTTAGCATGTACTGCTAAAATCTCTTCTCTTTCTCTAACATCAGGTAAATTTACTGTAACTTGTCTATCAAATCTACCAGGTCTTAATAATGCAGGATCTAGTACATCAGGTCTATTTGTAGCAGCCATGATAATTATACCTTCATTAGCACCAAATCCATCCATCTCTGTAAGTAATTGGTTTAATGTTTGTTCTCTCTCATCATGTCCACCACCAAGTCCAGTACCTCTTTGACGTCCTACAGCATCAATTTCATCTATAAAGATTAAACATGGAGCATTGCGCTTTGCTTGTTGGAACATATCACGAACACGACTAGCACCAACACCAACGAATAACTCAACAAAATCTGATCCAGAAATGAAATAGAATGGAACATTTGCTTCTCCTGCAACTGCTTTAGCAAGTAAAGTTTTACCAGTTCCTGGAGGACCAAATAATAAGATACCCTTTGGAATTCTAGCTCCTAAACTTTGGAACTTCTTAGGATTCTTTAAGAAATCAATAATTTCTTTAACTTCTTCTTTTTCTTCTTTTAAACCAGCAACATCTTTAAATGTAACTTTATTATTATCACTACTTAAACGCGCCTTACTCTTACCAAAATCTAATGAACTCTTATTACCAGCAAGTTGTCTATTTAAAAACCAAAAAGCAACACCTACTAATAAAAGTAATGGTAATACATTAACAACAACAGCTAGTAATGTAGATGAATCAGGATCTGGTTCAACTTCTAATTTAAACTCTTGATTATCACTAGCAGCAACAATCTTTTTCATTACTTCATCACTTAAAGGTAATCTAGCAAAGAATGTTTCATTTTCTTTATAACCATCTAATTTACCTCTAGCCTCATAAGTATATCCACTTGCTCTAGCAACCAAATTCAACTCTTCAATTTCTCCAGAATCTAGTTTTTCAACAAATTCGTTATATGAAATAACATTAACTTTCTTATTAGCTATATTAAAGAAATAAAATATTCCTAACATCGCTATAAATAAGAATAAATAAGGTAATAAACCTCTTTTAACAGTCTTCTTATCAATATTCACTTTTTTTCCTCCTTAACTATATCTTAGTATTATATCATAAGACTCTGACTTTTTCTTATCAAATTTCGACTTTTTAACACCAGGAATCCAAACTATTCTATTTTTAGAATCCAAAACTATTGGCCAAGAATCTCTATCATTTAATTTAATTTTACTATTAATAAATATATCTTTTATTTTCTTAGATCCATCCATACCCTTAATATACATCTTATCTCCAATTTTTCTAGTTCTAACAATTAAAGGTAAACTAATTTCACTACTATTTAACCTACATACATTATTACTATTATCAGAAGTATCTAATACCCTTTCAATAACATGTCCATTAGGTAAAGTAGCATACTCATCAAATTCAATCTCATAGCTTGTAATCTCACTAATGTCACGTTTTAATTCTAACATATTATAGTACTTATTCGCAACAACATCATTAGGTAAATTAATAGAACTATTAGCCTTCTTACTACAAATTAAATCCATAAGTAAAGCAATATGTTTATCATTAAGTAATATCAAATCATCTTGATAAAACTCACTAAGTAAATAATAAAGTATTTCTCTTTGAATATATTCATCTTCAACCAAGAATTTATCAATAACTAACGAGTCTTCTAACAAAACTCTCTTCAAAGCCTTATCTCTTTCTTTATTAATAAAAGTACAAGCAGAATTCAAATTCTCACTAAATTTTAAGAATTTATGATGTACATTTATATCTTCACTCTTCAAGAAAGGTAACAAATACTTTCTATATCTATTTCTAGTATATTTATCACTACTATTAGTAGCATCAATAAAGTATTTAACACCATTTAAGTCATTATATTCTTCTAATTCTTTCTTTGTATAAGATATTAATGGTCTAACTATTTTATAATTATCCATATCTACTATCTTTTTAAAGCCAGAATACCCTCTTAAATTAGATCCCCTAACCATTCTCATCATAATAGTCTCAATCAAGTCATCTCCATGATGCGCTGTCATTAAATAATTAGCACTATATTTTAAAACTACATTTTCAAAGAAGTTATATCTAATATTTCTAGCCTCATTCTCAAAGTTATCATCACCATATTCTAAAATAGTCATAGTCTCAAACACTAAGTTATTATCTTCACAATATTTCTTCATATAGTTTGCTTCAATAATACTCTGTTCTCTAACATTATGATTAACATGAGCGATTATTAAAGAAAGACTATATTTATCACGTATTTTCAAAAGCATATCTACAAGAGCCATAGAATCTGGTCCCGCAGAACACCCAATAACTATAATATCATTTTTATGGAATAAAAAATTATTTTCAATATTAATCATAATTCCTCCTACATCATCAAGAATATTATAACACAACATAACAAAAATCAATCGCAAAGCGAAAAAAAAGAATTTATTCTTCAGGTATCTTTATAATAAATTCTCCATCTTTAGAATATAAATACTTTTCTCTAGCATATCTTGCTATATAATCAGGATCTTGTAACTTGTCAACATCCACTCTAAGTTCTGCCTCTTTATCTTTTAAATCTGCTAACTTCTGATCAAGTTCCTGTTTTTCTTTATATTTATCATATATTTCTACCCAATAATGTCCAATTGTAAATGTCGTAAATGCTATTGCTAAAACAGAAGACAAGCCAAAAATAACTAATCTTAACTTAGTTTTCTTAACTGAACTACTCTTTTTCTTAGCCATAAACATTCACCCACCTTTTCACCATATATTATAAGACATCTTTCTAAAAAGAGATATAAAAAAATAAAAAAAGGACTTTACTTTACACTTATTTTTTACGTAAAAACGTCGTTAAAGTAAATCCTATATAACATCCAACTAAAAATATAAACAAGAAATACACATGCAAAATCCCATTATTTATTCTTTTTATAACTAGAAAGTATATTAATGATATATCTAATATCAAAGTAAAAGTACCTATAATCTTTATTTTAATATTCTTATTAAAAATTAACTTATAATTCAAATTAACTAAAGTCCCAAACAAAACCCCAAATATTAAAGAAAAGATTAATGAAAAAACTTGTATTTTTAAATTCATTATTTAAACAATCTATTAAAAATACTTTCTTCCTTATTCTTTCTAGTATTCTCTTCTACATAATTAATACTATTAACAGTTCCTTTTATTGATACATTTCCTTGTAATGTATCTAATTTAACTAATTCTAAGTCTACTCCCTTTATAATCATAAAACCCATAATAGTTTCCAACAAGAACTGTTCATTATCAAAGTTTTCTATTTTTTTAACTCCCGTTATAATTAAACTCTTTCTTTCAAATAAATTAACTCCATGATTATAATTATTAATACTATTATCTTGTTTATCCATATAATCCTCCTAGAAAATTATATGCAAAACAAATAAATTTAGAATTAAAAAAGATGCCTAAGCATCTTCTTCCTCTGAAACATCTTCAGCGTTCTCATAAGCATTTAAAATAGCTTCTTCAAACATTGCACGAACTTCAGGATTAATTGGATGAGCTATATCACGATAACCACCTGCAGCAGTCTTTCGGCTAGGCATTGCTATAAATAGTCCGTTGTCTCCTTCAATTATACGAATATCATGTACAGCAAAACTATCATCTAACAAAACTGAAGCGATACCTTTCATGCGAGATCCTTCTTTTTCGATTTTGCGTACATTTACAGATGTAATTTTCATATGAATATTCCTCCCTTATAAAGTATGAACACTTTATAAGGATATTTTATAATATAAAAATATAAAAATCAAGCATTTTATATTGCCTAATCATCGTAAAATCAATTAAAAGAACAATAAAGAATAACATTATCCATACTAGTATTACTAGACTGCCTATATGACATACTATATTTAGTAATTTTACAAAAGTTTTTATCAATTAAATACCTATACTTATCTGTTCTATAAATTAAGATAATTTTACCAGTATCTTTTAAAATTTTATTCTTAATATTTATTAAAAACTGATAAAACAAAAAATCATCACAGTAATCTCCTACATTACTTAAATAAATATAGTCATAACAACTAGTATTATTAAAATCAAGATCAAATAAAGATGAAACCTGTAGACTTAAATTAATCTCATCATTCAAAAGACAACTCCTAAGTTTATTATAATTCTCTTCACTACTTAAATATAAGTTATGATCTCTAAAAAAATCAATTCCCCTATCTATATTATTAAATTCATAATAATCAGCCCAAAAAATATTCTTTAAAAATCCTAAAACATCATCTCTATATAATGAAAATTTACTTATAATTTCTTCTCTAATATCCTCTCTTATAAAAGAACTATACTCATCAAATTTATAATAAATAGTAGATAAATCTTTATACATAGATATAAATTCCCAATACTTATATTTTTTAATCATTGCCTTTTTAATTTCAAAATAATAACTTGCATACTCATTAATATCAACTAAAGTCATATTCTTACAACCTAAAAGACACGAATTAAAGAAAAAGTCCCCTGCTGCCGTTATTGAAAATATCTTCTTATTATTTAAGTCTTGTTCCAAAAAGAATTTCTTATCACTAAACATCATTTTTAAAGGCTCATTCGAAAACAAATAAACCTTAGCCTTATTAGAAAATAAATTAGTATCAGTAAACAAATCCCTAAACTTAAGTTCACTACTATTTCTATATTTCAAATACTCTTTATACAATCTATAAAAATCAGTACCCAATATCTCATTTTTCAAAACCATAGTATATTGACTTACACTTTTTAAAGAGTTTAACTCCTCTAAATTTAATTTTTCAGTTTCATATATTTTTATATAAAATCCTTCCTGGCAAGATACTTCCAAAATCTTAATAAAACTACTAGGTCCAAAAAACTCTAACTCTATTCTCGTATCATCTAATATCCCTATAATAGACTTACCTATATTAACATCAACCAAAGAAAAAACTCCGGTTTTTTCACAAAAACCAGATAAAGTCCGAATATAATAATTAACTTTTACTCTCCAACTAAGTTGCCTCTCTAAATAGTAAAATACCTCTAACATCTTATTATTCATATCCTACACCAATATAATTATATCAAACACTAGAAAAACTAATCAACTATTTCTAAGTTATCCGCCAATAAGTCACTATAACTAAAAGATTTAACTTTATCATCTTCCAAAGTTATAATAAAAATAGCCGGATATAAATCTGTAATAACTCCTTCAAACTCATCTACTTGATTTCTTGTACCTTTAAATTTAAAAGAATGTTGAATACCCTTATTTTCCTTTACAAACTCTTTTATTTTATCTAATGTCATCTTGGATACCCCACATACATTGTTCCATTTGTAATAATTCCACCAATCCCATCCTTTCCATATTTAGTCTTATCAATTAAATGAATTAAATCAATACTTTTATTCCTATCAGATAAAGCAATAGATGACGCAATAATAGCCGGATCTAGAGCATGTATATTAATCCTCTTCGGACTAGAAGCAAAATTAGCACCAGCCTTTATCAATTCTTCATAATTAGACTGACATGCTCCAGCAATAACTATTAGTTTATCATGACCCTTTTCATACTTTCTAGCCATTTTAACAGCATCAATAAAATTACTTGTATTCTGATAATTATTTAAGTCACTAATATCATTTTTCTTAGAGTAATAGGCATCATGTCCAGTAATAACAACAATATCCGGATCAAACTCTTTTAAAAGTTCTAATATTCTACTCCCCATTTCAATCTCTGAAAGAGCAATTCCATTAGCCTTAACTCTCATATCCTCATAAAATTTCATACATCTTTCTAAATAATCATTATCTCCATCTATATGTAATATTTTACCAGGTAAATAAAAGTATTGACTTCTATCAATATTCAAATCTCTAACATTCTTCTCAATAATTAAAGAATCCTCAGTAACATGTTCATCTACTTTAACTAAATCATCTATATCACTATCCGCAACAAGTCTTAAATCAACACCTTTTAAAAAGACTGTATTACCTTCAATACTAACTATCTTAAATAAGACATCATGTTTATGAGATATTCTTGTTACTAAATCACCTATTCTAAAATTCAAAACACAATCATCTCCACTTAAGTATATGTTCTAAATCTTAAAATATTACTCCTGTTTAGAATACTCTACAATATTGTACCAAGTAATTGGATCTATAACTCCTGTAACCGGTATATCAAAAAGTCCTTGAATTTTCATAACTGATCGTTCCATTAAATCATCAAATATTCCCGAAACTCTAACTCCCGGTATACTTCCAAACTTTCTACATATTTGTAATAAAAATCTCTGTATTATTCTAACATCATCTCCAGACATTCCCAGTGCAAGTAATCTTCCTTGAAAAAACTCATCCTCATACTGGGCATATTCTGGTGGAATATTTTTTATTACCTCTCTATATACTTCAACTATTTTATTCCAAGTATCAGCATCCACTTCTCCCGTTGCTGGTAACCCATATTTTTTCTGAAACGCTACAACCATAGCCTTCGTATTATCATTAAAAACATTATTTACTCTTAATGATGGCAAATCTGGATCAAAATAAGCAATAGTAAGTAATACATAATGTAATACTCTAACACCTAATCCTACATCTGAATACTTTAATGTTGGCCCATAATCATATTTAGCCTCTTCTTCAACTATACCCTCAGAATAAATATCATAAACCCTTTTAACCGCATTATAAATATATTTAATCTTATACCAAGTAGCATAATCAACAACACCAGTTTGATTCAAGTTAAATATTTCTTGAAACTTCTTAACACTATTCTCCGTATAAACTCCAAATACTCCATTTACTTTAGGTATTTTAGGTATAGCAGGATAATTATTAGAAATTCTGTTTAACTCTCTTTGAATAACTCTAACTTTATCTCCTGCATTTCCCATCTCTATTGGATACCCAGGATATACTCCTACCATTTCTCCAGTCGCTGCATTTTCAAATATATTAACATCATCACCATAATAATGTCTAAGTATTTCTATTGGTGTTTTATTTTGTCTTGCTAAAGAAACACTTCCCCATTGTGACAATCCATTACAAGTAGTAACTTTTCCATCGCAATAAATGGCACTAAGAGGCTGAATCTGTCCTTTACGATAAATATAATTATTAAATATTTGATCTACTTTCTTAGAAATCTTATCAAATACCTGACTATTAACTTTAAATGCCTGATCATATGCTGGAACTGAAGTAATATCAAAAGAATACCCTTTACTTGGATACCATTCATTATAAATACGATTTAAAGCAAACGAAATCTGTGCCAAAATATTAGCCTCTATCGCACTATCAGGCCAAGTTGGATATATTTCATTAGAAGCAACATTTTTTATATAATCAACAAAAGGTAAACTAACATTTTCCGCAGCCTCATCAGGAGCCCCTAAATGAACAACTATTTCCGTTGGTATCGTAGGATAATTAATAACACTATTATTCATTAAAACCTCCATTAACAACACTAGAAAATCTAATTGGTTGAATAACTTTCAAATCATCATAAATAGAGACAATATATTCCTGAGCAACTGAAGTTTTAGGATACTTAGCCTCTATAATATAATTAGTTGCTGTAATATCAGCAGCCGACTCTACTACTTCTTTTACTTCCTTAGTAGGTAAATTAATATTATCAATTATCCCGCTAGAATCTGTAACTCCAGTATAAAAGACTACTCTTTTCCCATCGATTTCTTTATATACTTTTATCTCAACATTTTCTAAAGGAAAAGCCTGATTAGCCGTAAATACCTGTACTCTTAAAAGTCCCGATCCAGGATTATCTTTTAAATAATCAGCATATTTTTCACTATTAAATTCTTCTTCCATAATAAAACAAAATAATATATTTTCTTAAGTAGTAAGAGAGAATTACTAAAAACTAAGTAAATATATTATTACCCTCTCATAATATTTCTCTCTAAATAATTAATTCTTGTCCTACACTCAAATTATTACTAGTAAGATTATTCTTACTCTTTATAGAATTAACTGTCGTATTAAATTTATTTGCTATACTATATAAACTATCTCCTCGTTTAACTATATATACACTACCAACACTAGGTATTTTTAATTCTTGTCCTATACTTAAATTATTAGTAGTAAGATTATTAAGACTTTTAATCTCTGACACTGTAGTATTATATTTTCTGGCTATTGAATACAGATTATCTCCAGATTTAACTATATATACGATATAGTTTTCTTCTAAAACTTCGTCTTCTCCAAAACACTCTTCAACTATTGTACCAGAAGTATTATCCTCAATCATCAATACCTGCCCTATACTCAATGTATTAGAACTAAGTTTATTATCAGCCTTAATTTTATCAACTGTCGTACCATATTTCTGTGCTATTGAATATAGACTATCTCCAGCCTTAACTGTGTACATAACAAAATTAGGCTTAATAGTATTATCTGTATCTTTCATATAACAAGGCATCTTTAATTTTTGTTCTATACTTAAATTATTAGAAGTTAAATTATTATATCTTTTTATCGCATCAACTGTACTATTATATTGTCTCGCTATACTATATAAACTATCTCCCTTCTTAACTGTATAAGTAACACACTCAGAAGGATTACTATCACTGTTAACCGCAACTATTAATACTTGTCCAATCGATAAATTATCACTACTTAAATTATTTAATTCTCGTAATCTCTGCATACTAGTATTAAACTGTCTAGATATACCATACAAAGTATCTCCCTTTTGTACTACATAAGTATTATTATTCATACATACTCCTTTCATTAATATATATGAAAAAAAGTACAAAAAAATTTAACAATATTATTTCAAAAAAAGTACCCTAATTTCTACTTAGGATACTTGCTTAGTTATTAAAATGATAATCTATAGACTCTTTTAATACACCTTCCTGCAATTCTTTAGCAATCTGATTAATTGTCACAACATCAACTTTATCTACTTTCCTTACCTCATAAAATTCACTCCAAGATCTTTTATTTTTATTTGGTATCATTGTAAAACGATCACCATAATTTTCAATCGCTCCATCTGGATAATATTTTCCATCAACAAAGGTAGTAATAGTATCTTTTTCTGATACAATCATATGATAAGGATATGTATAACTTGGCTTATACCCTTCTCTTTTATCATCAAAGTATTTGAAAACATCATAACTTTGTCCAACTCCAATAATGGCATAAATATCATTATCAATATAAAGTATCTTACACTCAATATAATAATCTTCATAATATGGGAAAAAATTACCAGTAATATATGTATCTTTATCATATCTACTTACCGGAACATATTTTAAGTCTTCATTTTTACTATATAAAGACAAAATTGTATTATAAATATACCCAGGTGCTTTTTTAGAAGAATCAAATGTAATTACGTTATTATCATCTTTACCATCATAAAAATCATTCAACTTAGTAGGTAACGTCATTACTGTTGCTTTTTCATAATAATACTTAGAAAATGCTTGATCAAAGTTATCATATTTTTGATTTAATCTTAATAATTCAAAACTAGCATTATAAATAAATCCTCTTTTATCAAGTTCCTCTTTAAATTCGTTCGGTGATTTATACTCATCATAAGTCAAAGAATAAGCATTCTTACCAGTAAAATATTTTTGCTTAAAAGTATAATTTTCTATTGGAGCTCTAAAAATTATTAGTATTGAAATTAAAACCGGAAAAAGCGTTATTATAATACTCAATATTTTTTTACTTTTAGGAATAATATTCTTAAATTCATATTTATAAGAAATCAGTATTTTAATTGGATTAACTACAAAAAATATAATAACAGCAATAGCTTGTAAAAATCTTAGTAATAATACAACTGCTAAAGACTCCCCAATATAGTCAAGACCTGTTTTATCTCCCATTAAAACTAGTGCCACTAATGGCAATAAGTATGAAATCAAAATTGTACAGCCAACATATATGTATTCTCTTATTATCTTCTTTTTTAAATTAACACCCTTCCTAGAACTATCACTTTGTACCACAAAACTCACTCCTTATTATAATTAAACTTTAACATAATATTTAGATAAACACAATCACTATTAAACTATAGAACTAACTATTAAAAAGAAAAAAGTTCTAATAAAAGTTACTTATTAGAACTAATTAATATAATCTTTAATTATAAATGGATATTTTATACATCATTCTCTTCTGTCATATCAGAAACACAAACTCCACCTTCAAAATTATCTCTATCACAAGTCGAAGAAGTATTATCTACATTATCATAAAAAGAATATTTAGAATTATACATATCATAATAATAAAACGAATGAGAATAATAATTACTAAATTTACTTGAAATAATAATTCGATAGCCAATTTTCAAATCTTCAAATTCATTTATTAACTCATTAATCTCTGTTGAATACTTTTCTTTTAACATTTTGGCTTCTTCAGCAGTTTGTGCATCTAACCAAATACTAACAACGGTATTCAACTCTTTCGATGCACGACTTGCTTTTATTTTTGCAAAATATTCTTTTAAATTACCTTCATATTTTTGAGATGTCCAAGTTACATCGCTTTCTAAATGTTCGATTTTTATTTCAGTTGCAAAACTTATTCTATTATTTAAGTATTTTAAAAAATCTTCATATACTCTATTATATTGAAAATTATCATTATAAGTATTTGTATACGGATCATAATAAATTATATACTCCTCATTTTTATAAGTAATAAATGCTCGATTTGCATCACATGCCAAAAAACATTCTTTATCTTTACCATAAAAATTATTAAAAATTATTTTTATATCCTTTTTCTTAATATCATACTTCTCTGAAAAATACTCAACAGCCTTATTTGTTATCTCTTTTTTTTCGGCTCTTTCATCAGCAGTTAATACATTATATGTCGTAATAAAAATTCCCGAAATAAGTATAAACGGCATAACAATAATCAACAAAAGTAAAAGTGTCGCCTTAATTCGTTTCTTTTCCTTCTTCTTTTTAGACACAGTACTATTTTCTTTATTATTAGTACTCATAGTATCTATTGACTTATCATTACTAGCACCATTCAAGTCTTTATTTTCCATATTTTTAAAATCATTAGCCATTGCTGTACCTCCTATTCAATACAAATACCACTCTCAAATTTATCTCTTTTATATGATGAATACTTATTATCTAGATTATCATAAAAACTAAATCTGGAACCAGACATCAAAGAATAATAAAGAAATCTTAATTATCCTTCTTAGCCATTTTCTACTCCACTTATTTCCTGTATAAAGCATTAGCCAAATCTACAAAAACAACTACCTCTAAATCTTCTGCTCTTGTATTCAAATTAAAACCATGCTTTATCAAAACCTCTTCAACAATACTTAAATCATATTTCTTCAAATTATTTTTAATAGTCTTCCTCTTAAACTGAAAACTATTTCTAACTATAGTTTCAAAAAACTCTAAGTCACATACTTCTTCTCTATCAGTTCTTTCTTCGAAAGATATAACTACACTATCAACATTTGGTACAGGTACAAACATCCCTCTAGAAACATAGAACTCTTTTTTTACATGAAAGTAATATTGGAGCAACACTGAAATAGATCCATAATCTTTTGAACCAGGTCCTGTCGTAAATCTAACTCCAACTTCTTTCTGAACCATCATAACTATCTTCTTAAAATGTAATTTACTACTAATCAATTTAAGAATAATAGGTGTTGTAATATAGTATGGAACATTACTAACAAAATACAAATTTTCATAACTATAATTATCTATATCATTACACAAATTAGAACTTAAGAAGTCTTGAAACAGTACTCTAACGTTATTACAATCATAAAGTCTACTAGCAAGTTCATCTTCCAAATCAGAATCTATCTCATAAGCCAAGACATTAGTTGCTACCTTAGAAAGTTCCCTAGTCATGATAGCCCCACCTGGTCCTACTTCGATAACTAAAGATTCTCCCTCGATATTAGCCGAATCAACTATTCTTTTAACTACACTAACATCCTTTAAAAAATTCTGTCCAAATTTTTTCTTAAACTTAACATCATACTTTTCCAACCTATCACCGCCATGCCAATTATTATATAATTTCTAATTCCTCTTCTTCAACAATATTTTCATCTTTTTTTCTAAATAACTTTAAAACATCAAAAACAACTATCGCTACAGCCGGAACAACAATACCAAAGAAAAAGCCATATGAAGTAGTTAAAAATCTCCTAACTTTACCAAGTTTTGGTATTTTCAATACAACTTTTCCGTATACTCTACTTTCCTCAACTATCGAAGGATCCATAATACTATTATTGTCTCCTTTAGTCCTAAACAAATACTTCCCCGAACTACTCTTCTCCTTACTTACAATTCTATGCGTAACAGTAAGTCCTGGATAAGACGGATCCACAGAAGAAAAAGTAATTATATCTCCAAGCTCCAATTTAGAACCGGTCTCTCTTTTAACAACAATAGCATCATCTATCTTAATAGTAGGAACCATACTAGGAGAAACAATTATATAGGCATCAAATAACGGCATCTTTCCATTACCATGACTAACATTATAAAGTAAATCTCCAAAATACACTGCCATAAAAATTCCAAATACAATAAAAAAGACAAAAATAGCATACAAAAATGCCTGAGTCACGAAATGAAAAATATACTTAACTTTTCCAAAGAAACTCATATCATCTTGATACTGTGAATTTTCTCTTATCCTAATATCACGAATCTTCATGACATTGCCTCCTAATCTAAATCAATTATAATACGTAACAAACATAAAAATCTATAATTTTACCAATAAAAAAGAGCGCTTTACACGTTCTTACAAGCCTATGAATATATATTAACCATACTTTTAAACTCTCTTGGTGAACTACTAATAACCGTATCTTCATCAATCCACATTCTAAGTCTAAAACATTCACTCATTTCTTTATCATTAGAAGAATCATTACTAAAAACCCCATAATATAAAATCATACTACCAACAGGAGTCAAGGTATCACTATTTTTATTAGCAATAAATCCCGTAGGTATCTTAGTAATATCAGTATCAACATACTCCCAAGAATTCAATTTTTCTAAATATATTTTAACATCACTATCGTTCAAATGGTTATCTGCCAAAATCTTATCTAATGCCACTTCATATCTAACAGAAGAATTCTTCTCTACCATAGCCAAAGTACAAAAATCAAATACATTACTACTTAAAATACCCTCTCTATCACTAATAGGCAAAGTATTATTCATAACTATCCCAGTATTTGAACTATCTGTAATCAACCTAACCTTTTTAGAAGAATTATCCCCTATCGTAATTGCATAAGACACTCCCGCTATAGCAATAATCGCCAAAGCTATCCCAATTATTACTAATAAAATTTGTTTTGACAATGAATTATCCATAAGACACTCTTTCTATATAGAATTACTATTCCGCATGCCCATAAACATCTACATTTACAGAAATTGTATAAACAGTATTAGGAACAACAACCATTTTCTCATCCATCCAGACACGTAATCTATAATTATCACTAGAATTATTAACTACTTTATTTTTAAATAAAACCATAGCACCTTTAGGAGTACCAAAACTACTCTCTTTACTAATTCCTTTAAATATAGTTGGTGCTAAAACTTTACTATAAGAACCACTTTCTTGTTTTTCTAAATAAACTTTTACATGACTTACATCCACATTAGTCTCTTCTTCATCTATCATAAGCGCTATCTCATAAGAAACTTCATCAGAATCTTCCATCTTAGTATCAACAATAAAGTCATAATATGCCCCAGGATCATTAAGATTCATACCAACACTATCTGTAACTGGTATTAACTTAGTAATCTTAAAATTAGTACTATCAGAATAATTCATAGTAATAACTCCAGCATTATAATCTTTCTTCTCTTCATTATTTTTACCTTTAAAGAAAAAACCAAATGCCAACACTACTATCAAAACTATAATAATACTAATCAACAATATTAACAATAAAATTTTCTTCGAAACACTTTTTTTATTCTCCATAACTCCTTCTACAACTATTCTAAAAGAACCTATCTTTTGAATATTCCCTTTCTACTCATACTTCTTAACCATAATAGTACCAGAAAAACTTCTATCTGAATCATTTAATACATAGTTATCAGCAAGCCAAACTCTAAGTTTAAAATTCTGAATTTCTTCTCCCTTGATATTACCAGTATATATAATTTTTCCATTAGCCTGCTTATTTGAAACTTTTAAACTCTTATAAGCCGGCACTGAATTCTTAGCATAATATTCAAATGGCTTATTATAACCATCTGTTAAATATACTTTTACAAATCCAGGATTAATTTCTACATCAGTACTATTATTAATTAAATACATTTCATAATAAATACCCTTTTTCTTATCACCAACACCTTTAACAGAGAAACTAACTTCATCTATTATTCCCTCTTTTGCAGTAAGGCTCTTCCCACTTATATCTGTTAATGGCAATGTATTTCCTATAGTAACAGTATTTTTATCTCCTACAAACTCCACATCATTAGAATTCAATTTCTCTAAAATACTCGGTATTAAACATATTAAACCAAGTGATAATACAATTGCTCCAAGTAAAATATAAACACTCTTATTAGCAAATTTCGAATTTGAAATCACACTCATATCATCAACCCTTACTATACTTATAAGATTATCATAAAGATTAGTTCAAGTCAAACAAATTACAAGCATTCAAAGTAGTTTGCTGTGCCACTTCTTCTAAGGAAACATCTAAAACTTCAGCAACCTTTTCAGCAATAATTGGTATATATTTAGAACTATTCTGCATCCCTCTATAAGGTACAGGCGCTAAATATGGAGCATCAGTTTCTAAAACTATATTACTAAGTCCTACATGTTCAACTACTTTATATAAATTACTATTTTTAAAAGTAACTACTCCCCCAATACCAAGTTTATGTCCCATTTTAATATAAATATCAGCAGTTTCTACACTACCAGAAAAACAATGAATAACACCAAAAACCTTATATTTTTTCAATGTATTGATCGTATCATTAACAGCATCTCTACTATGAATAACAACTGGTAACTTTGCTTCTTCTGCTATTTCTAATTGTTTCTCAAATAAATCAATCTGTTCCAAATAATCATCTTTACCATAATGATAATCAAGACCAATTTCTCCAACGCCCACTACTCTCTCTAACTTTAATAGTTCCTTTAATTTTTCTAAATCACTATCACTAACTTTAGAAACCTCAGAAGGATGAAAACCAAGAGTTAAATATACAGAATCATATTTCTCTAACAATGAAATAGCCTCATCAAAATCCCCTATCTCACACGCCGAAACAATTATTCTATCAACACCTGAATCTATATTATTTTTTATAACTAAATCAATATCCTCATAATCTTTCTTAGATAAATGACAATGTGTATCAATAAACATAAAACACCTCCACACAATCTACCTATAATAATACCATAATTTTATCCAAATAAAAAACACCATATCAATGGCATCTTTTCCACCTATATATTTTCAAATATAAATAAGAATGAAACATAAACAAGAAATAACCTATATCTATAATATTCCTTTCCAATAAAATATTTACTCCCAAAATAAGTAAAAGTAAAACAAAGCACAACTCACTACAAATACCTTTTTTCATGATAATCTCCCAATAAATATATTTGTACTGCTAAAGTAACTACACTATACCACAAAAAAAGAAAAAATATTTAATTATTCTTTCTTTTTCTTATACTAGACACTAATCTTTACATTCTAATTTTATTTTTCTTAGCAAAAATTGTTTCTAAAGTTCTTCAAAGAATTTCTCTTTATCTATTCTTTGGAATAATACTTCTGGAGTATTTAATTCATATTTATTATCCTCTATATAATTAAACTCTTCTTTAGTATTATTAATTTGCTTTAGTATTTTTTCATTTGTCTCTGGCATAAATGGTTGTAACATTATAGCACAAACTCTAATAGACTCTAGCAAGTTATAAATAACTGTCTCTAATCTATCTCTATTAGCCTCATCTTTTGCTAAAATCCAAGGTGTAGTATCATCTATATACTTATTACTTGCACGTAATACATTAAAGATTTCTGTAATAGCATCACTAGTTTGATATCCATTCATCTTTTCTTCTACTTTCTTATTTAACTCATTAATACTATTAATAAATGGTTTATCTACTTCTTCTACTATATTTTTATTAGTAACATTTCCTTCAAAATACTTATTTCCCATTGAAATAGTTCTTTGTACTAAATTACCTAGTACATTTGCTAAATCACTATTAACTTTTTCTATAACCAATTCATAAGTAATATTTCCATCATTAGCAAAAGGAATTTCATGTAATAAGTAATATCTAATAGCATCTATACCAAATTTTTCTACTAATTCATCAGCATAAATTACATTACCTTTAGATTTACTCATCTTATCATTATTCATTAATAACCAAGGATGTCCATATATTTGTTTTGGTATTTCTAATCCTAATGACCATAAGAAACAAGGCCAATAAATTGAATGGAATCTAACTATATCTTTACCTATTAAATGTAAATCTGCAGGCCATAGTTTTTTAAACTGATCAGTTGAACCGTCGACATCATATCCAATATTAGTAATATAATTAGTCAAAGCATCTAACCAAACATAGATAACATGTGCATCATCAAATGTAACAGGTATTCCCCACTTAAATGATGTTCTAGATACACATAAATCTTGTAGTCCTGGTTTAATAAAATTATTCAACATTTCATTTCTTCTAGAAACTGGTAATATAAAGTCTGGATGCTCCTCTATATATTCTTCTAGTTTCTTCTGATATTTACTTAATCTAAAGAAATATGCTTCTTCTCTAGCCTCTTTTACTTCACGTCCACAATCAGGACATTTTCCATCTACTAATTGAGACTCAGTCCAAAATGATTCACAAGGAGTACAATATAATCCTTTATATTCATCTTTGTAAATATCTCCATTATCATACATCTTCTTAAAAATATGTTGAACTATCTTTTCATGTTCTGGATCTGTTGTTCTAACAAATTTATTATAACTTGTATTCATCAAATCCCATATATCCTTAATTTGCTTTGCAACTCCATCTACAAATTCTTGTGGTGATACTCCTGCATCTTTGGCTTTTTCTTCAATCTTTATTCCATGTTCATCTGTACCAGTTTGAAAATATACATCAAAACCTCTTTGTCTTTTAAATCTAGCAATAGAATCAGCAAGAACTATTTCATATGTATTACCTATATGTGGTTTTCCTGATGTATATGCTATTGCTGTTGAAATATAAAACTTTTCTCCCATAATATCACTCCTTTTCTAATATAGTATTAATATCAAAAAAAAATTATTATAACAAAAGGACGAATCAACTCGCGGTACCACCTTTATTTATAATAATCTTGATATTATACACTTAAATAGTTAACGCCTATATACGACCATACCTACATATCGATACAGTAGTTCAAAAGCCATACCCAATAACTAACTTATCCTCTTTCTCACCCACCAAGAGTTCTCTTTATAAATCAATGTTATCAGGCTCTTCATCACAACATTTGAGATATGGACAAAGTATAACACACTTTTTTTTATTCTTCAATATGTTTTCCTAAAAATTGTGCCATTACACTAATAAGTTTTTCATCTAATTGTGTAATATCATTTTTATCAGAAATAACTAATACCAATCCAACTGCATCTCCATTCATAATAATTGGTTGAATCAAAAATGAAAGTTTATCTTTTTCGTTTTCATGCAATTCTACCGTATGTACACTTGTTTCAAATATATTCTTTCTTTCTTTCATAACACTTTCTAAATACCTAGAGATATTAGTATCTATATATTTTTTCTTTAAACTACCAGAACCAGCAATAAACCTATCACGATCTGTAATCAATACAGTCTTATTGATAGTAGCATTTATTATTTCAACTAATTCTTGAGCAACTTCATTCATATCAGACATTTTAGAGAATTTCTTTAGAGCAATCATTTCTCTATCAACAAATATTTCTAATGATTCTCCATCACGAATCCTAAGAGTACGTCGAATTTCCTTGGGAATAACAATTCTTCCTAAATCATCCACTCTTCTTACTACACCAGTTGACTTCATAAAATTATTCCTCACTTTCTTCATACTAATATTCTCTCTACAATAACAGCATTTTATACAAAAACTTTGTCTCTCACTTATATTATAATAAATATTTCCATAAATTCCCTTGGTAAATATTTCCATAAATTAATTGTATAAATCAGAAATGTTAAAAAGATTTTCACAACAAAAAAAGACTATTGAATGATATAACAAAAGTCTCATTAAAAACTGTTTTCTATATCTAAATAGTCTCTTAAAAACATCTTTATAATAAAAATATATTGCTCTTTATTTCCAACTTTTTTCAAATATTTTATACTTAATATCTATTCTATATCAAAAATACGTGAATTTTCTAAAGTAAATAAATATCTTTCGCTCTGTTCTTTGAAACTATTAATCAAAATAGTATCTTTAACTAATATTTTAAAATCAATATTTTCCAATAATTGTCTCTGATAATTACCATTGATATATTTACTAACATCTCCTGTTATTTTTTTTACTATACTTGAATCGATATCTTCAGAAAATAACCCATCAATTTTAGCAATTATTTTCTGACTTAAATTTAATTTTATTAACTCTTTCATTTCACTTTTTATTTTTTTATTAACCAAATTAAAATCTTTTTTATTTATTTTAATAACATCAGTATCTTTTTCTAAAGAATAATTATTTACAATCTTTGATAACTCAGCAATTCTAATATCTTTTAATTTATCAAACGCATCTAAGCACTTATCTCTATATCTATCAACCATTCCAGTTAAAACATCAGCATTCAATACTATTTTATTCTTCTTAGCCAAATCTAAAAATTTAGATTTTATTAAATCCATTGAATCTAAAGGTGGTTTTTTTATTAAAGAAGATATATCCTCATCAAACAAAGCATTAGTATTATTATTAATAGTCTCTACTAACGCCTTTCTATAATTACTAACATGATTATCTTTAAGACTCTGAACATCATACATCATTTATCCAACTCCTAGCATAAATAAATTTAACTAATAATTTACTAATTAGTCAATACTATTTTTATATTTAGTATAAATTTTATCTAAAAGTTCAACTAAATAATATATAGGATGCTTCTCTAATTTTATAATGTCTAAGACGATAATCAAATTACTACCTTTACTAATAAATCTAAACATATTAGTAATATAAAATGCATCCATAAATACTTCATCCATATTTAATTTTGAAACTACATCAGCAGTAAATACTAATTCAATAGAATTCTTAGTTTGATGAACATTTTTTATATTTAGACTTCTTGCTAACTTCTCAAACCATTCTTCATACATATAAATAACTATATCTTCATTCAAACGACCAAATCTATCTTCTAATTCTGCTTTAATCTCATTGAATTTCTCCTCAGAATCAATCTCATTAATCTTTCTATGAATCTCTATTTTTAAGTCATCATCACTAACATAACTATCATCAATATGTGTAGAAACATTAAGCAATGGTTTTGCTTCTTTTTCCTCCTCTTCTTCTGAAGATTCTAAAGTCTCACTACTAATACTGCTAACCTCATCATTTAGCATTTTTAAATATAAATCAATTCCTACTGAATCAATAAACCCTGCTTGTTCACTACCAAGTATATCTCCAGCACCTCTAATAGATAAATCTCTTGTCGCTATTGAAAAGCCACTACCAAGTTCTGTAAACTCTTTAATAACATTAAGTCTTTTAACAGCAGACTCAGTAAGTACTTTTCTAGCATCATACATTAAATAAGCATATGCAAATCTATCACTTCGTCCAACTCTACCTCTAATCTGATATAATTGACTAAGTCCAAAGCGATCAGCATCTATTATTATCAAAGTATTTACATTAGGAATATCTATACCAGTTTCTATAATAGTAGTACATAGTAAAATATCATACTTTTTATTAACAAAATCAAATATCTTACTTTCAAGTTCACTCTTAGACATTTGTCCATGTGCAACAGCAATATTTGCCTCCGGTACTAAATTTTTGATTTTTAAAGCCTCTTCTTCAATAGATTGTACTTTATTGTAAAGAATATATACTTGTCCATTTCTACTTAACTCTTTGTAAATTGCATCTTTAAGTATCATCACATTCTCTTGAATTACATATGTTTGGACTGGATATCTATTAACAGGTGGAGTTCCAATCAATGAAAGACTTCTAATACCAACTAACGACATTTGTAATGTTCTAGGAATAGGTGTTGCTGTCAAAGTTAATACATCAACATTTGTCTTATATTGTTTTATTTTTTCCTTATGCATTACCCCAAATCTTTGCTCTTCATCAATTATTAATAAACCTAAATCTTTAGGTACGATATCATCACTTAATAATCTATGAGTACCAAAAACTAAATCAATAGTACCATCTTTTAAACCATCTATTGTCTTTTTTACATCTTTAGGAGAAGTAAATCTATTAAGTAATGATATAGATACTGGAAAATTTTTAAATCTTTCCTTAGCATTTTCATAATGTTGATTAGATAAAATTGTAGTAGGACATAAAAATAATACTTGTTTAGAATCCATAATTGCTTTAAATGCAGCAACAAATGCTACCTCAGTCTTACCAAAACCAACATCTCCACATAATAATCTGTCCATCGGAACTGGTTTTTCCATATCCATTTTGATTTGTTGTATCGTTGTTATTTGATCCTTAGTAAGTTCATATGGAAAATCATTTTCAAACTCTATCATCATTTCAGAGTCAGGTGAGAAAGCATATCCAGATTTTTTTTCTCTTTCTGCATAAAGTCTTAATAATTTATCAGCCATATCTCTAACTTTAGCCTTAACTCGAATTTTAGTCTTTTCCCATTCAGTACCACCTAATTTATTAATTTTAGGTTGAACTCCCTCTTTACCAGAATACTTCATCAATAAATCTATTTTTTCAACAGGTATATAAATCTTGTCAGTTCCTTGATATAAAACTTCTAAATAATCTTTTTCACAGCCAAAAGACGATAAAGTTTTAATACCATTATAAATACCAATACCATGTATATTATGAACAACATAGTCTCCAATACTCAATTTAGAAATATCAGAAATAGAAGTAGAATATTTAAAAGTAGTATTATATTTTCTACTCTTTTCTCTTGTTATAAATAGTTCAGAAGCCGTTAATAAAACAATATCATTATAAATAAATCCATGGTTAAATTCTTTTTCAATTAAATTAACTTGTCCAACGACAACACTATTCAAATCAGAATAATATAATTTCATGTTTAATTTGTTAGCAATACTTCTAAGCTGATATTTCTTTAAACATATCAAAACTGTTTTTCCTTCTCTAATAGAATTATTTATAAATTTATTTATTTGTTCACTATTTTCAGCAAAATTATTTATAGTCTTAGAATTAAAACTAATACTATTTGTTGAAGAAACATAATTATCAACAGACATATAGTATAATGGAAACTTAACAGAAATATCATCTAAACCAAACATATAATCTGAAGTAAAAGTAGAATCACTACTATTTCTATAAGAATTAATTTTCTCTAAAATATGTAAATAACTAACATTGATCTGTTCAAAGTCTTTAAATACGACATATCCATCATCAAAATACTTAGCAATTGACACTACGTTTTCATATTTTGGTAAATATTTTTGTTTCCCATATTCATCTTCTACAACAAATGAACTATTAGTTAAAAATTCTGAATATGGTCTTATTGTAATATTATCTATATTCTTTAAAGACTTCTGTGTTTCAACATCAAAATATCTAATTGAGTCAATTTCATCACCAAAAAATTCTATTCTTATTGGTTTATCTTCTTCAACAGGATAAATATCAACAACAAATCCACGTACACCAATCTCACCAGTTTTAGTAACAATCGTACTTCTAGTATAACTACAACTAACAAGTTTACTAACTAAATCTTTAGGAGAAATAGTATCTCCTACTTTTAAACTGATGATATGTTTTTTATAATTTAGAGCATCTGGCAAAAATCTTAAATATCCCATCAAATTAGTAATAACAATTAAAGGTTTCTCACTAATAATATCATTCAAAGTATTTAATCGATTTATCTTTAAATCAGGACTAATTGCTAATGCCTCACTAGTTAAAAAATCATCCATTGGAAAAAGTCTAACATCATCAGTATAATTACTTAAAGATGAATATATATTATTTGCCTCAAACAAAGTATTGACTACCAAAAGAATACTTTTATTTTTTTGTTTAAATAAATCATACAAATAAACGCAAAAAAACTCATCGGTAAGACCAACTATACCCATGTCCTTTTTTACATCAATTTTAATTAAATTTTCCAAGAAATTCATTAAATCACCTGTTTTTACGATTATACTTACTCATTAAATCTGAAAATGGCAAAACAAAATAATCATCAATAACCTTATTTAATTCCTTAAATAACTCATTCAATGTATCTAAATCTTCTCTAGATATTTTACCCAAAACATAATCTTTTATATCAATAGAACTATTTTTTGAAATACCAACTTTTAATCTCTTAAATTTATCAGTACCTAAACATAACACTATATTTTTTAAACCATTATGACCACCAGAGGAACCAGCCTCTCTTAACTTAAAATTACCAACAAGTAAATCTAAATCATCTGAAACAACTAAAATATCAGAAATGTCAATTTTAAAATAATCAACAACTTCCTTAACTGCTTGTCCAGATAAATTCATATAAGTAAGAGGTTTCATAAAAATAACTTTTTCTCCTCTTATATCGGTTTGTAAATATAATGAACTGAATTTCTTTTTCCACTCATTATCACTAATATTAATATGTTCAATATAATTATCAACAACCATAAATCCTACATTATGCCTTGTTTTATCATATTCTTTTCCAGGATTACCCAATCCTACTATCAATTTCATCTAATCACTTCCCTAAATGATATTCTTTATAAACTATAGACTTAGCAATCTTTCTCTCTTTAGCAACCAATTTAATAGCTTCTTTTTCATCCATGCCATCTTCAACATATAATTTAACATGCTCAATAATAGACATTTCACTATAATCAACTACATCATGATTTCCATCAACTACTAGTACAAATTCACCTTTTAAACTATCTGCAACATCTATTAAATCACTTATTTTATCTCTTAAAATTTCCTCATGTATTTTAGAAATCTCTCTAGAAATAGAAATATTTCTATCGCCTAACACATTTAACATATTAGTTAATGTATTTTTTAATCTATGTGGTGCCTCATAAAAAATCATTGTACATTTTAAATTTTTTAAAGACTGTAATTCTGTTTTTTGTTTAGAATCCTTGGCATTTAAAAAACCATAGAACAAAAACTGTGAAGGATATATTCCTGAAGACGTCAAAGCCGGTACAAAAGCTGTCGCACCAGGTAAACTTATAACATTCAAATTATTAGCAATAACTTCTTTAACAACAATATATCCAGGGTCACTAATAATAGGCGTTCCTTGATCAGTAACTAGTCCTATATTTAAACCATTTTTTAAATCATTAACAACAAAAGACTTTACTTTTTCTTCATTAAATTCATGACAACTAACTAATCTTTTCTTAATATCATATTTTTTAAGTAATTTACCAGTTTCTCTAGTATCTTCACATAAAATTATATCAACCATTTTCAACGTATTAAGTGCCCTTATAGTAATATCATCTAAATTACCAATAGGAGTTGGAATTAAATATAAACTTGCTCTACCATCATAACTACTTTGTCGCATTATTAGTAACCTCCCTACATAAAGACTCGTACTCCTTCGTCATAGTACCATCCTCATTATATAAAATAAACGGCCTTTCTATTTTTAACCCTGCTTTGCCACACTTTTGTCCTTCAACTAAAACTAAAGTCGATTCTTTTGAAATTTTCTCATAAACAAACTGTAATCTCTTTGGCTCAATATTATTTTTCCTAAACAAATCAAAAATTTCCATTAATCTAACCGGTCTATGTACAATAGCAAAATTTCCATTATTTTTCAACAATTTTTTTGAAATGCAAAAAACATCATCAAGCGTTACTTCTACTTCATGACGCGCAATAACTTTTTCTAAAGATAAATTAAAATAGTTTTCTTCATTAACTTTAAAATACGGAGGATTACAAGTAATTAAATCGTACTTTTCCATTGTCTCAGTATTAACATAATCTTTCATATTTATATTTAAAATTTCAATTTGTGACTCAAGACCATTATATTCAACTGACTTAATAGCCATATTAGCCAATTTTTTTTGTAACTCAACTCCAACTATTTTCTTATCAGTTCTAAGAGAAAGAATTAGAGGAATTACTCCGTTTCCACACCCTAAATCTAGAATATTTTTATCTCTCATTCTAATAGTTGCAAAATTAGCAAGCATAACACTATCTAATGAAAAAGAAAAACAATCATCTGCTTGATAAATCTTCCTATTTTTATAACCCAATATATCATCCAATCGTTCCATTATTTATCAACCTGCTCAAATTCTATAATTCCTTTTTCCTTTAAATCAACACTATAAGTTCGTTTAAACACATCAATTGAAACAACTTTTCCAACCCCATGTTCAGTTTCCATAATAGAACCAATCTTAGGTAAACCTTTTTTTAATTCAGTATAAACGTCATTTTCATATCCTAAACAACATAAAAGTCTACCACATACACCATTGATTTTAGAAGGATTAAGTGCTAGAAACTGATTTTTAGCCATATTAATAGAAACACTACTAAAATCAGTCAAAAATGAATTACAACATAAGAATAAACCACAAGGACCAAGGCCCCCAACTCTTTTAGCCTTATCCCTAACACCAATCTGTCTTAATTCAATTCTAGTTTTATACTTTTGCGCTAATTTTTTAGCAAGTTCTCTAAAATCAACACGATCATCTGCTAAAAAGGAAAACAACAATTGTGACTTATCAAGGTTATAAAAAGCCTCCAAGAAATTCATGTCCAATTTTAAATCTTTACTAAATTTCTTTGCATCTTCGAGAGCCTTAGTAGCACACTTAATATTCTCATTAAATTGTTTTAAATCTTCTTCTGTTGCCTTTCTAACAACTTTATCTAAAGGTAATACTAAATTGTCTTTTTTTTCTTTATATATATCTTTTTTAACAGTAGCAAGTTGAAAACCATTTTCAGTACTAACTACTACCTTATCTCCGACAGAAAAATTTAAATCACTGGGAGAAAGAAATGCTAATTGCCTATTATTATCAAAACTAACAACTAATACATCAATCATTACTAACACCACCAATCAGCTTAGAAAACAAAGAATCTAACCATAACTTATAATTAACATTATAATCCAATTTCATTAATTCTACCTCAATTATATTCAAAAAACGTATAATTGAATCTTTATTGACACCAGATAAACAAGAATACAAAGACTTATTATTCTGTAAAAAATCCAGAAAAATAATTTCTATTTTCTTAAAATAATCCATTGCAATATTCTTATCAGGTAATAATTCCAATAAAGAACCATAATTTATAAATAAAGAATCACCCTTAACAATATATGAAATAATAGTATTAATTTCTTCATTATAATCATAACTGTCATCTTCACTACCAATAGTTAAAACCTGACATCTAGATAAAATCGTATCCAAAAGTTTATACCTATTCTTTGTAAGTAAAATAGCAATTATATCATCAGCTGGTTCCTCTAAAAACTTAAGTAAAGTATTTGCTGCTGCCACATTTAACTTATCTGCTTCCTGAATTACATAAATTCTTTTATTTTCTAATAAAGATTTATTGTTAAAATCTTTTTGTAAATCCAAAAGTTGATTTTTCTTTATTTCTTTACCATCCGGTTCTATATATCTAATATCTGGGTAATTATGATTATCAATCAAATTACAGACATTACAAGAACCACAATTAAGTTTATCAAATGTTTTAATATCATTCCTACATAATAATAACTTAATAAATTGATTGACTAGAGACATGTCAATATCATAATCACACAATTCAATAATATAAGCATGAGAAATTTTGTTATGAGCAAGAATATTTTCAGTAAAGGAAATAAATTTTTCATTTCTTATACTTATATTACTCATAACTTTACCTCCTATAATACTAATATCTTAAATAATACTAAAGCAATTAAAACCGGTGCACCTAAAACTGTCATAAGTCCAACTGTAATATAATTAATTGGAATAATCATATTAAAATTAACTGCGATTAGGTTATAACCATATAATACAAAAGCACTTAAAACGATTTTTTTTATTAATAACATTATTTTTTTCAAAATATTCATCTCCTAATAGAAGATTATGAAGAAAAAATACTATTATTCTATTTCTTTTCGATCTAGTAATGCTCTTTCTAGTGTTAAACTATCTACATATTCCATATCGGCACCAATTGGCAAACCACTTGCCAACTTTGTAACAACTATATCCATATCGGATAATATTTTCTTTATATATAAAGCAGTTGTTTCTCCCTCTATACTAGGTTTAAATGCTAAAATTATTTCCTTAAAGTTTTCCTTCGTTACACGATTAATTAATTTATCTAATCCAATATCCTCAGGATTAACTCCATCTAAAGGTGAGATTAAACCATTCAAAACATGATAGTATCCATCAAACATACCAAGTTTTTCAAATAAGAACACGCTCTTAGTATCTTCAACAACACACAATATCTCATCATTTCTTAACTTATTTTCACACACAAAACATAGCTCATTTTCAGTAAGTGTATTGCAAATACTACATTTGTGAATATTTTTTTTTAGGTTAATGATACTTTCAGAGAAAAAATCTGCTTGCTCATCTTCCAATTCTAAAACAGCAAAAGTAAGTCGCTCTGCTGTCTTTTCGCCTATTCCAGGTAAAAATTTAAAAGACTCTATCAAATTTTTAATACTATTAGGATACATAACTAAAATAAACCTGGAATATTAGCAAATTTTCCCATTTTCTTTTCTGTTTCAGCATCTATTTTCTTTGTTGCATCATTAAAAGCAACCATAATCATATCCTCTAACATTTCTATATCTTCTTTATCTAATTCAGAAGAACTATCAATTTTTACAGATTTAACTTCCTTTGTACCAAGTAAAGTTATCTTTACTAATGAACTTTCTCCAACAAATTCTTTCTCATCTATTTCTTTCTTTGCTTTTAACATATCTTTTTGTAAAGCCTGTGCTTGCTTCATCATTGCTTGTATATTCATATATATTCTCCTTTTTTAATCAATTTCAACAATATCACCAAATAGTTCTACTGCACTATTAGATATTATATCATCTTTTTTAGTATCTTCAAATAATTCAGGTACTGGTTCTTCAATTAAACTATAAGAACCTCCAGATTTAATAGTTTTAATATAATCGCTTTTTGCTTTGTCCCACTCTAAATCAGAAATTATAGCCAGCTTATAATCCGTTTTATTAAGTTTATTGTAAACTTCATTTATTTTCTCAAGATTCAATAAATTTTGTTTAACTATAGAATCATACTCATAACTCAAAATAATACCAATATTACTAGCAGCACGTACCTTAGCATCAAGTAATGCACATGCAGCAAACCCTATCTCAGAATCAAAAGTATAATCATTAAAAAATGACATCTTATCAATAACATCCTTTAATATACTTTTATCTGCAGTAGCCATAATATTATTAACTCTTGCTTTCATAATATCATTTAAGTTTAAAATAACTTTCTTATCGATACTAGGTGAAATTTCTTTATTCATCGTAATATTATCACTGCTATCATTATCTTTTTTTACATTGGTATCTATAACTACGGTCTCATTTTTAGCATGTTCTTCAACGCGAACAATCGTTTGGCTATCTTTTATAGAATTATTAGTAAGTTCCTTATTAGGAATTATTTCCCGGGAAATAATTTCAACACTGTTAAAATTTTTATTTTTCTCACAAAAATCTATCAATAACATTTCTATATATATCCGAGGATTACTACTTTTTTTAATATCAAATAGTTTATCATTAATTATATTTGCCAAAGAAATAATTTTATCCACAGGGTATTTTAGCTCAACATTATTAACATAATAAGAAAACAAAGTATCCTGCAAATAATCTAATAACTGTATTATTACTTGAATTAAATTTTTACCAGAATTATTTATATCAACGATATAAGTTAATATTTCTCCTATATTATTAGAAAAAATATTATCCACAAATTTTTCTAAATCACCTTTAGTAATTGTCCCATTAAGTTCTGCAAAAGAATCAGAAGTAATTTTTTTGTCTGTATATGAGCCTAATTTATCTAATAATCCTAAAGCATCTCTCATACCACCATCAGAAAATTTTGCAATATCATGTAATACATCTTCTTCTATAGAAATATTTTCATTTTCAGTAATAAATCTCATTCTATCAACAATAGCATTTTCAGAAATACGTTTAAATGAAAAACACTGACAACGGGAAATAATAGTCTCTGGAACCTTTTGAGGATCTGTTGTTGCTAATATAAATATAGCATGTTCTGGAGGCTCCTCTAGTGTTTTTAATAAGGCATTAAACGCACCTATGGATAACATATGTACCTCATCAATAATATAAACCTTATACTTTAGTTCAGCAGGTACTAAAGAAATCTTATTTTTTAATTCTCTAATCTCATCTACTCCATTATTACTAGCAGCATCTATTTCTATAATATCAACACATTCCTTTTCAAAAGAATGCAAACATTTAGGACATTTTCCACAGGTACAACCATTGATTGGTTCTTCACAATTAATTGATCTAGCAAATATTTTAGATATAGTAGTCTTTCCAGTACCCCTAGGTCCAAAAAACATATATGCATGAGAAAAAGTCTTATTTATAATTGAATTACGTAAAGTCGTAACAATAGAATCTTGTCCAACAACATCATCAAATGTCATAGGACGGTATTTTCTATATAAAGCATGATACATAACCTCACCTCACTAATAGAATTATATCATATAAATAAAAACTATTTCATTTTTGTTCTTCTATTTTCAAAAAATTCTTTCAACAACACACTGACTTCATTTGAAAAAAGATCAGTATATAAATTAACACTAGAATTAATATCATTATTTTCAAGAATTTTTTTAGTAATATTCATAGCAGAAGAATCAGAATTAGATAATCCACAATACACATTACTAATTCTAGACTGTTTAATAGCACTAGCACACATAGGACAAGGTGCCAAAGTAATATAAATATCACAGTTTTCTAGGCGCCAATTAGATAGTTTTTTACACGCCTTCATAATTGCCAAAATTTCAGCATGATAAACTCCACATTGCTTAGATTCTTTCATATTATAAGCCTTAGCAATTACTTTACCATCTTTTACAATTACAGCTCCAACAGGAACCTCATCATCTTTTAAGGCTTTTAAAGCCTCTTTATAAGCCAATTTCATATATTTAATATTCATATAATTCTCCCAAAATAAAAAGTGCACATGGAAGGTAAAATGTTAAGGCTGCTATCTTCCGATCCTGACCTGGTTCCACTGCTCCCATTGCACAAAATTATTTTAATATATTAAATGTAATTTGTAAACACTTTTAAATGTTTCACGTGAAACATTTAAAACAAAAACAATTGGAATTATTTTCCGGGAAATAATTTTATATAAAAAGTATTTTTAAAAGATGTATTTTTATTTTCAATCAACAAACAGATTCATAAATTTTTTTTAATTAAGTAGCATCAATAAAAAGTAAAATTATCATAGTAATTATCAATGTTCCACGTGAAACATTAAAGTTAGTGCAATTCTAAATCTATTTTTATTTTTTAATTATAAAACATAATATTTTAAATTTAATTAATGAATTAATGATATTTCTTAAATTTCATCTAAAACAATAAACATTATAATATTAAATAATGTTTCACGTGGAACATTAGCAAATATAGATAGAATTAATAATAATAAAGAAAAAAATTTAAAGCACAGTAAAAGTCAAAAATATTAAAGATTATTTCCCGGGAAATAATTTCAAAATAAAAAGTGTAGTTTTCTATAAAAAAATTAAAAAGATAGCAGTTAGAAGAATATTTTTATAAAAAAAAAACTCATTAAAATAAGTTTTATAATACTACAATGTTTCACGTGAAACATTCATTGAAACTATTAATAAAAATATATAAAACTAATATTTTTAAATAATTGATTAAGTATTAAAAAAATTGTATTAAATACTCTATAAATAAGTATACACGATTAAAGAAAATTCAACTTTTATATCATTTACAGCATAAAATTATAACTGATATCAATAAATGTATTAAATAAATAATATTAAATTTATGTTTCACGTGAAACATAATAGATAATTTTTTTAGTACACATCTTATTTAATAATATAAAGAAGGAACATTTTATAAAATTAAAAAGCACCTATACCAAGTAACACAAATAACATCATATAAAAAATAAAATTTAGTAATTATTAGTATTATAGATTTAAAAATTATTTCCCAGGAAATAATTTTAGAAAAAAAGGCAATTTATAAATAGATACACTCTATAAAATAAAAAAATATTAATTTTAAAATGTTACCTTAATTTAATGTTCCACGTGAAACATTAAATTAAAACCATTTTTATTAATAAAAGGATTATCATTTATTACAATAATTTTTATTCAAATAAAAAATTTCATAAACAGAATTCATCCTTCTTACTAATATTAAAATTATTTCCCAGGAAATAATTTTAATAAAACAGTACTTTTTTAAAATGCAATATTATAAATTTAAATAGATAACTATACACCTTTTAAAAGAAAAATCGCTTAAAATGCATTTTAGCATTAAAATGGCTTAAAAACGTTGATTTTTCAAGGATTTATACACTAAAAACAATAAATAGTAATTGTTCTATATCATTATGACTACATTTATAACTAAATTAGTTAACTGCATAAATTGGTTTTATTTTTTTTACTTTAATATCAAAAAATATTTTTTCCACAAGTAAAATTTTACATAAATATTATAAAATGTTTACTAAATTATACAAAAAATACATAACTTCAAGAAAAACTTTTTTTCCACAACAAAAAACAGGCCTAAAGCCTGTCTTTTAATTACAATTATTCGTTAACAGTTTCCACTGCACTATCAGTACCAGATTCTTCATTTGCTTCCTTAGTAACAATAGCTACAGTAGCAACTTTCTCATCATTCTTTAAGTTAATAAGTCTAACACCTTGAGTAGCACGTTTTAAAGTAGATACTTGCTCTAATGGCATCTTCATTAAAGTACCATTATCAGTAACAATGATTACATCATATTCAGAATCATCAATACATTTTAAAGCAACCATCATACCATTTTTATCAGTAACATTAAGTGCCTTAACACCCTTGCTGCCACGATGAGTTAATCTATATTCATCAATAACAGTTTTCTTGCCATATCCTTTATCAGTAACGATTAATATAGTTTGACCAGGGTTAACTACCTCTGCTCCAACTACATAACTACCATCTAAATCAATACCCTTAACACCAGAACTACTTCTACCCATAGGACGAATTTCACTTTCTGGGAATCGAACCATTCTACCATTATTAGCACCGATAGTAATTTCATTATTTCCACAAGTCTTTCTAACAGAAATTAACTCATCATTTTCCTTTAAAACAATAGCAATCTTACCAGATTTTCTAATACTATCAAATTCAGAAATATCAGTTCTCTTAACTACTCCATTCTTAGTAGTAAATACCAGATATTTAATTTCAGAACTGTCAGCAGAAATTTCCACAATCGAACTAATGTTCTCATCTTTATCTAATTGTAGTAAATTAATGATTGGTAAACCTTTAGATTGTCTAGAAAATTCAGGGACTTCATATCCCTTCATTCTATAAACTCTACCCTTATTAGAGAAGAACAAGATATAATCATGAGTTCTCATAGAAATTAAATGTTCTACAAAGTCTTCCTCATTAATAGTCATACCATTAACACCAACTCCGCCTCTATTTTGAGTACGATAAGTATCAGTTCTTAATCTTTTGATATAACCATTTCTAGTTAAAGTAACAATAACATCCTCATTAGGAATTAAAGACTCATCTTCAATATATTCAATAGCAGTCATATCAATATTAGTACGACGTTCATCACCATATTTATCCTTAATTTCTAATAATTCATTTTTGATAACCTCTAAAACCTTCTCATCACTGGCTAAAATGCCACGTAACTCTTCAATTAGTTTTAGTAAGTCATTTAATTCATTTTCTATCTTTTCGCGTTCTAAGCCCGTTAAACGACGTAATTTCATTTCTAATATTGCATTAGCCTGAACTTCAGTCAATTTGAAGTTAGTCATTAAACCAGTTCTAGCCTCATCATCAGATTTAGCAGCTCTAATTAACTTAATAACAGCATCAATATTATCTAAGGCTATTTTTAAACCTTCCAATATATGAACACGTTTTTCCGCAACATCTAAATCATACTTAGTTCTACGAATGATAACTTCTTTTTGGAAATCAATATACTTAACAATAATATCTTTCAAACCTAAAGTCTTAGGAACACCTTGATCTAGCATCAAGAAAATTATTCCATAAGTAGTTTGAAAAGCAGTATGTTTATATAACTTATTTAAAACAACCTGCGCATTAGCATCTTTCTTTAAAGTAATAGTTATTTTAATACCATTTTTTAAATCAGAATGATAATCAGCAATACCTTCAATTGTCTTATTATGAACAAGTTCAGCAACCTTATTCTTTAACTCCAAAGTATTAACACCATAAGGAACTTCATCAATTATAATATGATGTTTACCATTACTCTCCTCTATTGTAGCCTTACTTCTTATAGTAATAGAACCACGACCAGTTTCATAAGCCTTACGAATACCACTATTTCCTAAAATGATTGCTCCAGTAGGAAAATCAGGCCCTTTAATATGTTGCATCAACTCATCTAAAGTAATATCATGATTATCAATATAAGCAACACAACCATCTATTACCTCTCCCAAATTATGAGGAGGAATATTAGTAGCCATACCAACCGCAATACCAGTCGTACCATTAACTAAAATATTAGGAAAACGAGAAGGTAAAACATCAGGTTCTCTTTCACTCTCATCAAAGTTAGGACTAAAATTAACAGTATTTTTGTTAATATTTCTTAATAATTCCAACGAAATCTTTGAAAGTCTAGACTCAGTGTAACGCATCGCTGCTGCTCCATAACCTTCAATATTACCAAAGTTACCATGACCATCAACTAACATATAACGATATGAAAAATCTTGTGCCATTCTAACCATTGCTTCATAAATACTAGAATCACCATGTGGGTGATATTTACCCATAACATCTCCAACAATTCTAGCACTCTTCTTATGAGGCTTATCAGGAGTATATCCAGATTCATACATAGAATAAAGAATTCTTCTATGAACAGGTTTTAAACCATCTCTTAAATCAGGAAGTGCACGAGCAACAATAACACTCATTGAATACTCTAAAAATGAATCTTGTACTTCCTTAACAATATTATTTTTTTCTAATCTATCCATCTAAACCACCATCCTAAACATCCAAATTTTCTACATAAGTTGCATTAGTTTCAATAAATTCTCTTCTAGGGCCAACATCTTCACCCATAAGTTTAGAGAAAACATCATCTGCAGCAATAGTATCTTCAACAGTAATCTGTCTTAAAACACGTTTATGAATATCCATGGTAGTTTCATTTAACTCCTCAGCATCCATTTCTCCTAAACCTTTCATACGAGCAATATCATACTTTGTATTTGGAGAAAGTGTTGCCAAATACTCATCACGTTCCTGTTCATTTAAAACATACTTGATAGTTTTACCATGTTTAATAACAAATAATGGTGGTTGAGCAGCATATACATGTCCTGCTTCAACAATAGGTCTAAAAAATCTATAAAACAAAGTTAATAATAATACACGAATGTGACTACCATCAACATCAGCATCAGTCATGATGATTATCTTATGATAACGAAGTTTATTCAAATCAAACTCATCACCAATACCAGTACCAAACGCCGTAATTATAGTTCTAATTTCTTCATTTGATAAAGCCCTATCTAATCTAGCTTTTTCAACATTTAAAATCTTACCACGTAAAGGTAAAATAGCTTGAGTCATACTATCTCTACCCTTAATAGCAGAACCACCTGCTGAATCTCCCTCGACTAAGAATATTTCACTAACAGCAGCATCCTTACTTTTACAATCAGAAAGTTTTCCATAGAAGTTAGTAACATCTAAATCACCTTTTCTTCTTGTTAATTCCCTTGCTTTCTTAGCAGCAACTCTTGCCCTACTTGCTGTCATAGCCTTATCTAAAATAATCTTCGCTTGATCAGGATTTTCCATTAAAAATCTTTCAAAAGCCTCAGAAAATATTTTATCCACAACTCCTCTAACTTCACTATTTCCTAGTTTTGTCTTAGTTTGACCTTCAAATTGTGGGTCTGGATGCTTAACAGAAATAATCATTGTTAAACCTTCTCTAACATCATCACCAGTTAAAGGATCATCATTTTGTTTTAAAACATTTGCTGAAACACCATACTTATTTAAAACTCTAGTTAATGCTCTTCTAGCACCATCCTCGTGAGTTCCACCTTCAGGAGTCGTAATATTATTAACAAATGAATAAATACAAGAATTATAAGTTTCATTATATTGTAATGCTACTTCTACACTAATATCCTTATCCTTACCTGAAACATCAACTATAGTTTCATGAATAGGATTCTTATTAGAATTAATCATTTTAACATATTCACTAATTCCACCTTCATAACAGAAAGAATCTTTCTTATCAGGCTCTCTATCATCATATAAAGATATTCTTAAACCTTTATTTAAAAATGCTAATTCTCTTAATCTTTTCATTAAAATATCATAGTCAAATACTGTAGTTTCAGTAAAAATTTCATCATCTGGTAAGAAGTGAACTGTTGTACCCGTTCTATCTTCATCGCATTTATCAATAATCTTCAAACTATCATCTGGATGACCACCATGACTAAATCTTTGATAATAAACATTTCCATTTTTATATACCTTAACCTCTAACCAGTCACTTAAAGCATTAACAACACTAGCACCAACTCCGTGAAGACCACCAGATACTTTATAGCCTCCTCCGCCAAATTTTCCACCAGCATGTAATACTGTATAAACCGTTTCCACCGTACTTTTACCAGTCTTTGGATGTATATCAACAGGTATTCCACGTCCATCATCCTTAACAGTTATACTATTATCTTTGCCAATAGTAACTTCAATATGAGTACAATACCCAGCCAAAGCCTCATCAATAGCATTATCAACTATTTCCCAAACTAAATGATGAAGTCCTCTAGAACTAGTTGTACCAATATACATACCAGGACGTTTTCTTACAGCCTCTAATCCTTCAAGCACTTGAATGGATGACGAATCATAAGAACCCTGAACTTTATCTTCATTCATTTTATAACCTACTTTCTCTCTACTTTTCCATTTTCTACCTTATATACATAAGCATCATCTAAATATTTTTTATTTATTCCTTTTAAATTAGTAGTAGTCAAAATACTTTGAATATCCCTTTCATTGATTACCTTAAGTATCCTATTTTGTTTCTTAGAATCAAATTCACTAAAAATATCATCAAGTAATAATATAGGCAATGTTCCTGTATATTTTTCAAAAATATTAATTTCAGCCAATTTAAAAGCCAAAACTGCTAATTTTTGTTGACCTTGTGAACCAAAATACTTCAAATCATTATCTAAAAATTGAAATACAAAATCATCTCTATGTGGACCATATAAAGTCATCCCATTATTTAACTCTTTCATATAATTCTTAGTAAAAATTTTTTTTAACGTGTTTTGCATCTCTAAAGTATCATAACTACTAAACTCAACATTAGGTAAATAAACAATTTTTAAACCATTTGTATTAGAAATATCACTGAAATAAGTATCAATATATTCATTAACAAAATCTAAATATTCTCTTCTCTTCTGATAAATAATAATAGCCTTCTCTATCAATCTATCAGTAATAATATCTAAATACTTTTTATCCGCAATACTACTGCTAAAAAGTATTTTCAAGTACTCATTTCTAGTTTTTAAAATTTTATTATACTCATTATAAGTATTCAAATAAACTTTTGAAATTTGTGATAACTGAATATTTAACAGATTTCTTCTTATATTTGGTGAACCCTTTATTATATCTAAATCATCAGGTGTAAAAACAATTACATTCAAATTAGAAATATAATCTGATAATTTTTTTACCTCTGTACCATTTACACTAGTTTTCTTTGTATCATTAGTAACAGAAACCTCTAACTTAGAAATAATATTATCTTTCCTTATAGTTCCCTTTATTGTACTCTTACTTTTTCCAAACTGAATTATATTAGGATTATTCCCTACTCTATGCGATTTTGTAAGTGCCAATATAACAATAGATTCCAATATATTAGTCTTTCCCTGAGCATTATCTCCAATAAAAATATTCATCTTTTTATTAAGATTAACTAACACACTAGAATAATTTCTAAAATTTACCAAACTAATTTTTGATATTTTCATTTAAAAACGTATAAAAGACCCATATACTTCACCTATCCCCTATTTCAGTATTCCTATACAGACATACATATTATACCATACAAGGGCAAATAAAGCACCAAAAAATAGTTAATAATAACTTTTTTTTTCACTATTTTAACGATTTTTTCTATTTCTCATAACTAAGTCTAATCTAGATGCCCTTGATACCTGATTTTCTATTGTTCTATAAGAGCATGGAACAATAATTTCCCTGTTATTATCAAAGACTATTTTCGTATTAGAAGAATCAATTTTTTCAAAATATTTTATTCTTCCTAAAGAAATCCAAACACAGTCTGCTGAACTTGGTGAAGTCGTTGGAAAAACAATAATATTATTATTTTCCTCAACAATAATAGGCACCTTATACTCAGCCCCTAAAATAGACTTAGCACTATCCTTCCTTCCATTATAAGTACTACCAAAATACTTACAACTATCCTCCATTATCTTAAAAGGAGTCTCATTAACAATATAACGACTATCATCTTCGTATACTAAACTATTCTCCTCCGAATTAGGAACTATTGCTAAAGTTCCCCTACTAATTTCATATTTCATTTAAAATTCCCCCTCTGAAAACTACACGTTTTCGTTCAAAAATATATCATTTTTCTTTGTCACTTCTTGTCAAAATATGTAGAAATAACAAAAAAATAGAAGATTTTTATCACCTTCTATTATAATTATACGAAAAATTTTTATTTTTCCCGAAATTTTTTTACTAAAATTAATAAGTTCTAATTGGTAAAACTAATTGTGTTAAAGTTGTATCCTCACTAGACTTGATTAAAATAGGTTTAATTTCACCAACAAAGTGAATATCAACAGTTTCTGTGGAAAAACTCTTTAATGCTTCCATCATATATTTAGCACTAAATGAAATCTTAATATTCTCACTATTATTCTTAGTAATTGGCATTTTCTCTTCAACTCTACCAATCTCGGCAGAACTACTACGTAAAATTATCCAATCATCAGTAGTCTCTAAAGTAACAATATTCTTCTCCTTATCACTAGTTAAAATACTAACACGGTCAATAACATCATAAAAATCAGCTAACTTAGTACTTACAACTAAAAGTGAATCATCTGGTAATAAGTTAGAAGTATTTGGATAAGTACCATTAATAAGTCTTGATTCAAACTTCAAATTGCCTGTTTTAAACAAAATCTTATTATTAAATATATGTAATTCAACAATTTCATCATCATCAGATAAAATTTTACAAAATTCAACTATATTATGACTAGGAATAACAATATTATAATTTTCTTCACTTTCCTTATCCAATTTAACAACTTTTCTTGCTAAACGATAAGAATCTGTAGAATTACATTCTAATACATCCCCTACTATATTAAAATTAATACCAGTAAGAACTAACTTACTTTCCTCATTAGAAGAAGCAAATGCAGTTTGATTAACAATAGTTTTGAAAACACTAGCGTTAACATTAACTTTTTTCTTACTTTCCTCAAGTCCTATATTAGGATATTCACTTTCACTAATACCATTTAAGTTAAATTCACTATTTTCTGTGTAAATTAATATCTTTAATTCATCAACTACTTCAATATTAATATACTTATCTGGTAACTTTCTAACAATATCTAAAATATATTTACCTTGAATAATAATACTACCTTCATTTTCAATTTTAAAATCTTCGTCATTATTACTCTCAATACTTGTTTGGATAGTAATATCATTATCACTAGCAGTTAAAGTTAATTTTTTCTTTTTTAACTCAAACTTAATTCCTGCTAAAACTGGTATTAAGTTCTTTGTAGAAATTGCTCTTGATACCTTGTTTAAAGCATCTAGTAATAAATCCTTCTTAATTGTAAATTTCATATATATTCCTTCTTTCTTTTATATTATTTTTATTATTACTGTGGAAAATGTTGAAAACTTCATTTTTTCTTTATTTATCAATCTTTTTTATCAACTGTTTTCTGTGGAGAAAATATTTAAAACTAAAAGTTTTACACAATACCTATATCCTTTTTCAACTTTTCTACTATATTTGCCAAGTCTTTGTTGATTTTAATTTCGTTTTCTATCTTTTCCACTGAATGCATTACTGTTGAATGGTCTTTTCCACCAAATTCTGTTCCTATCTTAGGAAATGACTCGTTTGTCATACTTCTACAGAGGTACATAGCAATTTGTCTTGGAAAAGAAATATTAGAACTCCTCTTTTTACTTCGTATATCCTCAACAGATATTTGAAAATACTCAGATACAATCTTTTGAATTCTTTGTATATCATTCTTTTCACTCATACCCTTACTAATAAAGTCTTTTAAAGCCTCGATTGCCAAGTCTAATGTAATCTCTGCTCCACCCATAATTGTGGAATATGCAATTAATCTTGTTATAGAACCCTCTAATTGTCTAACATCAGTACCTATATTAGAGGCTATATATTCTATAACATCTTCAGATATTTCCTTTTCAAAGTTCCCACCTATTATCTTTTTTCTTAATATTTGCATTCTAAGAGCAAAATCTGGTGGAAAAATATTAACTGTTAGTCCCCAGCAGAACCTTGTCCTTAAACGGTCTTCTAACAGTTTCAAATCATCTGGAGACCTATCTGAAGAAATAATTATCTGCTTACTATCATTATATAATGAGTTAAAAGTGTGGAAAAACTCTTGCTGAGTTTTAGTTGCTCCACCTAAAAATTGAATATCGTCTATAATTAAAACATCAATATTTCTATACTTATTCTTAAAAAAGTCAACATAATTGAAGTTAGTTCCAGAGTCATCTTTCTTATTAACCTTAATAAAATCCTGTGTAAACTGGTCCGATGTAACATATAAAACCCTTTTATTAGTAGTATCCATTATATAATTACCAATAGCATGCATCAAGTGAGTCTTCCCTAACCCACTATTTCCGTATATAAATAAAGGATTATACATTTTACCAGGATTTTCAGCAACAGATAAAGCCGCAGCATGTGCAAACTTATTACTATTACCAACTATAAAGTTTTCAAACGTATACTTTGCATTTAAATTTGACTGAATCTTATTATTAGGAACTCCTTCTAATTTTGGCTCTATTTCAACCTTTTTAGGAAGTATTTCCTCTATTTCCTCCTTTAATAATAAGATTAATTCAAAATTAGTACCAGTAATCTCATTTAAGGTACTAACAATAAGTTCTGAATAATTATCAATTAAATGTTTTTTATGGATTGGCATAGGTACAATAATATAGGCCTTACCATCTTCTAACTTATGCAAATGCGTATCTGCAAACCATGTTTCGAAAGATAATGAAGTTAATTCTTCTTTTATTTGACCTAAGAACTTGGTCCATAAAATATCGACATTCATTCCACCATCTCCCCACAAGATAAATAAACTACGAATAGTGTACATTAAATTGTGAAAAAAAGAAACCATTTTATTACAAAAATTTTTTTCAACAACTAATCCACAATTTTATCCACAAATCAAACCATTGATATTAAATGCAATTTTTGACTTTTCCACATTTTCCACAAATTTTAATTCACAGGTCTTATTTTTACATTCCACAACCTTGTGGAAATTGTTTAAAACTTGAAAAATACACTCAATAAATCCACAAAATCTGTGTATAAAAATATTCAAACTATAAAAATCAAACCAAAATCCCAATAAAAATAAAATTCAAAAACTTTCTATAAAAGAAAATCATCCACTTTTTGTTGACAAATAAACCAAAGATTTATTATAATAGGGTAGATTTATGTCTGGAGGTGGAGCAAATGAAAAGAACATATCAACCAAATAATCGTAAAAAAGCAAAAAGATTAGGCTTTTTTGCACGTAAGAAAACAAATATTTTAAATCGTCGTCGTCGCAAAGGACGTAAGTTGCTTTGCAAATAAGCCACTATCCAAACAGTGGTTTTTTTACTCTTATTATAAAATGAAGTAGGTGAGAGGCATGAGAAAACTATATATAGTAAAAAATGCTAGAGATTTTGAAAAAATAATAAAGACAGGAAAACTAGCCAAAAATAAAAGTTTCATAATATATTATTCAGATAACGATTTGCCATATAATCGTTATGGAATCTCAGTAGGTAAAAAACTAGGCAATGCCGTATATCGTAACAAATACAAAAGAAAAATTAGAGCAATCATTGATAATTACAAAAAAAACTATATAAATCACCAAGATTATATTATAATATTAAGAGGAAGTGCTAAAGACAAAGAATATCATGACCTAGAAAAAGACTACATAGCACTTATTAATAATATTAGAAAGGATGTATAGGACAAATAAAATGAATAGAAAAAAGAGTAAAACAAATACAAAAATCAAATTAATTTTAATAATAGCCTTACTATTAATAACAACAGGCTGTACAACAACACTAACAGATAAAGATAAAAAAGCCGTAAGAAATACAGAAACTGGCCAAAACCTAACAAAAAACATTATCTGTCAGCCAACAAATAAAGAAACAATTAAGTTATATAATGAAAACGGAGTAAAAGTAGATAAACTTCCAAAATGTGAAGATTTTAAAATTAATTCCGGTAAATATGAAGGATTATGGACAAGCCTTTTTGTTAAACCATTAGCATTCGTTCTAATATTCTTCGGTAAAAACATTGGAAATTATGCAATCTCATTAATAATACTAACATTAATAATCAGATTAATTGCATATCCAGTAACTAAAAAAACTGCTATGCAATCAGAATTAATAAAAAAGGCACAACCAGAGTTAGACAGATTAACAAAAAAATATAAAGATAAAACAGATACAGAATCAATGATGAGACAACAACAAGAAATGCTTGCAATCTATAAAAAATATAATATTAATCCAATGGCAGGATGCTTATTCTCATTCTTACAATTACCATTATTTATAGCATTCTTCGAAGCCGTACAAAGAACACCAGCCATTTTTGAAGATAAATTCTTAACATTACAACTAGGAACAACACCATCAGTAGGAATTGCAACAAGTAGTTGGTTAGCATATGGCTTATTAATAATCTTAATAGGTGGAACAACTTATTACTCATTAAAGATGAATTCATCAGCAAACATGTCAGATTCAACAATGAAGATGATGCCTACAATGATGACAGTAATGCTATTATTAACAGGTATATTTATGCCATCAGGCTTAGGTATATATTGGGTAACATCAAATGTATTCACAATAGTTCAAAATATTATTGTTAAAAGGAGTAAAGAAGTAAATGGAAAAGCATAGATACACAGGAAAAACAAAAGAAGAAGCAATATCAAATGCAACAATAGATTTACAAGAAACACAAGACAACCTAATAATAAAAGAACTAGAAGAAATAAAAGGTGGGTTATTTAAAAGTAAGAAAGTAGAAATAGAAGTAATAGAAAGAAGAGAAGTAGTAAGATATATAAAAGAATATCTTCAAAAACTTTTAAAAGACCTAGGCTTTACTTCAAATATAGAAATAAAAAATAAAGAAGAAGTACCAACATATACAATATATTCAGATAATGATGCCTTATTAATAGGAAAAAATGGTAAAAATTTAAAAGCCTTATCAATACTTACAAGTCAACACTTACTTAACGAATTAGGAAGAAATTTCAAATTTACAATAGATATCAATTCCTATAAAGAAAAAAGAGAAAAATCATTAGAATCCTTAGCAAGAAGAATAGCTAGAGAAGTAGCAACAACAAAAGTAGAAGCAAAACTAGATTCAATGAACTCATATGAAAGAAGAATTATACATAATGCTTTAACAAACAACAAAAGGGTTTACACAGAAAGCGAAGGCGAAGAACCAAATCGTTATGTAGTAATAAAACCAAGAGAAGAGTAAATTCTTCTTTTTTTCTTTCATAAATGTGCTATAATATACGAAGAAAAAGGAGGGATATCATGGAAGATACAATAGTAGCAATCTCAACAGCTATAGGAGTAGGGGCAATATCAATAATAAGATTGTCAGGTAAAGAAGCCATCGAAATAGTAAATAAAAGTTTTAAAGGAAAAGACCTAACTAAAGCCCAGTCCCATACTATAAATTATGGTTACATTATAAATAACGACGAAGTAATTGATGAAGTTTTAGTATCTATAATGAAATCTCCTAAAACCTTTACAACCGAAGATGTTGTAGAAATAAATTGTCACGGAGGAATAATCCCAACCAAACAAATACTAGAAACAATGCTAAGTAATGGTGCTAGATTAGCAGAACCAGGCGAATTCACTAAACGAGCATTTTTAAACGGAAGAATAGACCTAGTAGAAAGTGAAGCCGTAATGGATATAATTGAAAGTAAAAGTACAGAAGCCAAAAAAATAGCCCTTTCACAATTAAAAGGTTCCTTATCAAAACTAATAGAATCCTTTAGAGATAGCTTAAAACAATTACTTTCCTCAATAGAAGTAAATATTGACTATCCAGAATACTACGATATTGAAGTAGTAACCAAAGAAAAAATAAAAACAGAAATAACTCGCATGAAAGACTCCCTTCAAGAATTAATCAAAGAGTCGCAAAATACCAAGATAATCAAAAACGGCCTAAACGTTGTCATACTAGGAAAACCAAACGTCGGGAAAAGTAGTATTCTAAACCGACTACTAAATCAAGATAAAGCCATAGTAACAGATATAGCCGGTACAACGAGAGACATAGTAGAAGGAGAAACTTACTTAGAAGGAATCCTAATAAATTTTATTGATACAGCAGGTATCAGAGAAACAACTGATGTCGTAGAAAAAATTGGTGTAGAAAGAAGTTTAAATGCTATTGATAGTGCCGACTTAATAATAGTAGTTCTAAATAGTAATGAACCTCTAACAGACAATGACAAAGAAATATTAAAAGCAACCAAAGACAAACAAAGAATAATCGTCGTAAATAAAAATGATTTACAACGAAAAATAGACTTACCGAAAGACTTAGAAAATGTCATTGAAACAAATACAACAACCGAAAACGGCATAAAAGCCTTAAAAAATAAAATAATAGAAATGTTTAATTTAGAAGAATTAAAATCAAAAGATTATACTTACCTAAGCAATAGTAGACAACTAGATTTAGCAACAAAAGCCTACCAAAGTCTACTATCAGCAGAAACATCTCTAAAAAATGATTTACCAATCGATATGGTAGAAATAGATTTAAAAGATTGTTTTGACTTACTAGGAGAAATAATAGGTATAACGTACAGTGATGAAATAATAGATAACTTATTTGAGCATTTCTGTGTAGGAAAATAGGAAGTGAATAACATGAAATATGAAATAATAGTAGTAGGAGCAGGACATGCCGGCTGTGAAGCCTCTTTAGCAGCAGCGCGTATAGGTCATAAAACTCTTTTAATCACAGGAAACAAAAAAAACATAGCCGATATGCCATGTAATCCATCAATAGGAGGACCAGCAAAAGGAATAGTAGTTCGTGAAATAGATGCTCTAGGTGGAGAAATGGGAAGAAATGCTGATAAAGGTACCTTACAATTAAAAATGCTAAATACAAAAAAGGGTCCAGCAGTTCAAGCCTTACGTGCTCAAGCAGATAAAATAACATATCCAAAAGAAATGGTTAAAACCCTAGAACAAGAAAAAAATCTAGAAATAAAAGAAGCCATGGTCGAAAATCTAATAGTAGAAAACAACACAGTAAAAGGTGTAATCCTAGCCGATGGAACAGAAATTTTATCAGATGCCGTTATACTAACAACAGGAACATATTTACGTTCAGTAATTCTAGCCGGTTCAAGTAAGCATTCAGCAGGTCCACATGGAGAAAAAGAATCTAAATTTTTAAGTACACGTTTAAAAGAACTAGGTTTCAAAATTTTACGTTTAAAAACAGGTACACCTCCACGAATAGCAAAAGATTCCATAGATTATAGTAAAACATCTCTAGAACAAGGCGATGACGAACCATTAACATTTTCATTTGACAACAAACTATACTATGACTATAAAAATCAAGTACCATGTCACTTAATTTATACAACTCCAACCACCCATGAAATAATCAAAGCACACTTAAAAGAGTCCAGCATGTATGGTGGTTATGTAGAAGGGGTAGGGCCAAGATATTGTCCATCAATAGAAGACAAAGTAGTAAGATTTAGTGATAAAGAAAGACATCAATTATTCCTAGAACCAGAAAGTATCTACTATGATGACATTTATTTACAAGGATTTTCAACAAGTATGCCACACAATATTCAAGAAGAAATGGTTCATAGTCTACCAGGCTTAGAAACTGCTAAAATTCTAAAATATGCTTATGCCATAGAATATGATGCTATCGATCCAACACAATTAAAAAGATCTCTCGAGACAAAATTAATATCTGGCTTGTTTACTGCCGGTCAAATAAATGGTACCTCAGGTTATGAAGAGGCTGCTGGTCAAGGATTAATAGCCGGAATAAATGCTGCTTTAAAACTAGAAGGCAAAGAACCATTAATTTTAAAAAGAAATGAATCATACATTGGTGTTTTAATAGATGACTTAGTAACAAAAGGAGTAAAAGACCCATATCGTTTATTAACATCTCGTGCCGAATATAGACTATTACTAAGACATGACAATGCCGACATAAGATTAAGAAAATATGGTCATGAAGTAGGGCTAATCAATGAAGAAAAATATGAACTGTTCAATCAAAAACTAAAAGATATATCAGAATTGTTTAACTTACTAGAAACAACGAGAATCACACCAAAACAAGCCACAAACAACTATTTAGAAGAAATAAACACCCCAGTATTAAAAGACGGAATCTCATTATATGATTTATTAAAAAGACCAGAAGTAAAAATAGATCAATTAGAGCACTTTGTAGAACTACCTTACTCAAAAGAAGTAAAAGAACAAGTAGAAATAAATATTAAATATGAAGGTTACATCAACAAAGCCAATAAAGAAGCCGAAAAAATGCTGTCTTTAGAAGAAAAACTAATACCAGAAACACTAGCCTACAATGATATACCTAATTTAGCGAGTGAGGCCCGTCAAAAATTAAATGACATAAAACCAACAACTCTAGGTCAAGCATCAAGAATATCCGGTGTCAATCCAGCAGATATTTCAATTTTAATGGTATATTTAAGAAGAATTGGAAAATAAAAATAAAAAAACTACTCAATCTGAAACTACTAAACCAGAAGAATAAAAAAGAATAGGAAAAGAATATGACAAAAGAACAATTTATAATTGAATTAGAAAAATTAGGTATAAATTTAACAGAAACACAACAAAATCAACTAGAACAATTTTACCAATTATTAATTTCTTGGAATGAAAAAATAAATCTAACCAGAATAACTTCCAAAGAAGATGTCTATTTAAAGCACTTTTATGATAGCCTAACTTTAGCAAAAGTCGTAAATTTAAAAGAAAAAGAAACTTTATGTGATATAGGTACTGGCGCTGGCTTTCCAGGAATAGTTCTAAAAATAGCCTATCCCAACCTAAAAATAACTCTAGTAGATGCTCTTCAAAAAAGAGTAAATTATCTAAATGAAGTTATCAAAGACTTAGGCCTAAAAGACATCGAAGCAATCCATGTTCGTGGCGAAGATTTAAAAGAAAAATATGACGTCGTAACAGCAAGGGCCGTTGCTAATATTGAAAAACTATTAGGCTACACAATGCACTTAGTCAAAAGAAACGGTGTTTTCATTGCTATGAAAGGTAACATTACCGAAGAATTAACAGAATCAGTTGAAAAAAAGATTTCTGCTAAATACCAAATAGAAAAAATAGAAGAATTCCAACTTCCCTATGAAAACAGCCAACGAAGTCTTATCGTAATCCAAAATAAATAATCAATATAAATAAAGATGTAATCTGTATATAATTATCAAACAAATTAAAAAGCATATCTTTGTAATACCATTTTACGGTTACAATGATATGATTTTTTTCTCTAAAAAATACATATTGAAAGATTTATCAAATTAGTTTATAATAAAATAGAATAAGAATAAAGCGAGGGGATTAAAATGAATACAGAAACTAAAGATGAAGTTGTTTACCTATACCTAGACGACATAATTCCAAATCGTTTTCAACCAAGAGAAATTTTTGACGAAAAAGCCCTTAAAGAGTTGGCAGTTTCTATAAAAGAACATGGTGTAATTCAACCAATTATTGTTCGTAGTGTAAATGGTAAATATGAAATAATAGCCGGAGAAAGAAGATATAAAGCCTCTGCTTTAGCAGGTATGACTAAAATTCCTGCCATCATCAGAAACCTAGATGATAAAGAGAGTTCTAAAGTAGCCTTACTTGAAAATTTACAACGTAAAAATCTAAATCCAATAGAAGAAGCAAGGACTTATCAAAAAATTCTAGAAATAGATCAAATGACTCAAGATGAACTTGCTAAGACTATGGGTAAGAGCCAGTCATCTATCGCTAACAAGATTCGTCTATTAGCCTTACCAGATGAAGTACAAGATGCTCTATTAAAAGAACAAATTTCAGAAAGACATGCCAGAACACTACTAAATCTGCCTGATGCCAAACAACAAAAAGACATGTTGAAAAAAGTAATAAATAATAAAATGTCCGTTAGGTCATTAGAAGAAGAAATTGCTAAGATCAATCCTCCAAAAGAAAAGGCTCCAGAAAATCAAATGGATAACATTCCATTCTCAAAAAATACTTTTGTTAATGAAACACCAATTGCTCCAACAACAGAGATGCCTGAAGATAAATCTCTATATGGACAAGTTAGAATTGTTCCACCAGACGGTGAAGAGATGCCACAACAAAGATTTATTAATTATGGAGAAATAGATAAAGAAGAAATCGAAGAGCCTAAAGACTCATATTATAATCAAGTAGAAGTACAACCAGTAGATGTTAGTACAATAAAGGAAAATGCTATGGATATAAAACCAAATACAAACGAACCACAAGCAGATTTAGACAGTCTATTAAATATTCAAAGTACACCAGGTGCTTATACATCACCAATATCTAAGAAACCACAGGAAAATTATTTAACACCAGCCGAGGCAATAGTTAAAGGTGAACAACCAGAAGATGTACCAAAAGATTACTTTAAGATTCCAAATGTTAAAGTACCAGATATATCCCAAAATATGGCTCAGCCTGCTGCTACCAACCAAGTAAGTATCTTAAATATTCCTGCTCCAGTACAACAAGAACCAACTAATTCTAACTATAACATCGACGATGTAATTAATAAAATTAGAGAAGTAGTCAAAGATATTGAATCTCATGGAGCAAAAGTAACATTTGATGAAATGAATTTTGATACAGCATATCAAGTAATAATTAAAGTTGATAAATAAAATATAAACCAGTAACCGGAGTTAAATATTACTTCACGTCATTATTAGTGAATAAATAAAATAAAAATGCCAACTAGTAAACCACAACAAGAATATAAATAAGAAACAAAAAGTAGATAAGACTACATGATATGAACCCCGTTTCTTGGACATAAGAGAAACGAGGTTTTTATATGTCAAAATTAACTTACGAAGATAAAATA
>CAKPMY010000008.1 GCA_934168245.1 uncultured Bacilli bacterium | reverse complement strand
TATTTTATCTTCGTAAGTTAATTTTGACATATAAAAACCTCGTTTCTCTTATGTCCAAGAAACGGGGTTCATATCAAACTGCATTGACTGCATAAATGATTATCACTTATTTGTGTCTACACACACTATTTGACAATTATCCCAAAAAAATAGCACATTTTGTAACTATTTTTTTCTTAGTTTACGTAATTCTTTGACACGGTTAACATACTCTAAATGAAGTTGTTTATAATGATTGGCTTTATCCTTCGCATTTGGGAAGGCTTTTACTAAACGATTTAATAAGAAGTTGTGTTGTAGTTCTTCGATGATTTTCTTTTTTACTTCTTGAGTATTATCTGCACTATATCTTTTAAAACTACTATTGAATTTTATAACAGTATGAGTTGATAAAATTACATCAGAGATAAATATTACGGAAAAGACTATACTTAGAGTTATCATAAGCGAATTTGGAAGTAAAAGTATTAAATTTTCTAACCAAGTATTTACATATTTAACTACTAATACTCCAGCAAGTCCAAATAAAAGACCATTTTGGAGGCAAATACGACCATTGATATTAAATAGTTTATTAGAGTAGTCCCACCAACGTAGTTTGAATATTTTTTCAACGATTAGACTGCATAAATACTCAATAGTTAGACAAACTACCATACTCATAATAAATAAGGCAATGACATCATCTTTATATTTTTGCAAAGTTAAGATCATGGTCATGGCACCAGTACCAAAAATAGGAATGTATGGTCCTACTAAGAAGCCACGGTTCCAGACTACTTTCTTTTCAATTAAACTTACAGAAAGAGATTCTACGATGTAGCCAAAAAATGAGTAGATAAAAAATAATAAAAATAAATTATAATAATTGTACTCCATAATCTTTTATAATCAATTTACTGAGAAATGATTTTTCCTTTCTTATAGAAGTTGGGATAATATTAGTAAAACAACTCCTATGATTAAGCCTACATAACTTACTTTTTTATCAGTAGCACTTTTCATTCTAGGAAGTAGTTCACTTATAGCGATAAATAATAACATACCTAGAGTTAGAGACAATAATGTTCCTAAAAGAAGAGGACTTATAGAATTTAAGTCTAAGAAGAACATTAGTAAGCCGCCTAAGAAAGTTGATAAGGATACTAAACCGATGATACTTAGTGTTTTCCAAATATTTTCATTACTTTGATAGAAAGTAGCGGCTATTACCATACCTAGAGGAATATTATGAAAGCCTACACCTAAGGCTACCCCAACTCCTAGATTGTTATTAGTTAAGAAAGTTGAATATACGGCACTTCCTTCGATAATGTTATGTAATACTAAAGCAAGAGAAGTAATGATACCGATATGAATCAAATTTTCTTTACGTTCTTTTTTATCCATTTTTTCTTCTTCATGATCTGGGATAAAATGATCAAGAAGTTTTAAGAGAAAATAACCAATAACTGTACATATTATAAATATATAGATATGATTTAGTTTTAGATTTTCAATTATTTCTGGTAATAAATCAGTTACAATTAACATGCCTATGACACCTAAGGCTAGGCCAATTGAGAAGTCTATTACTTTATCTTTTTTCTTTACTAGTAAGGCTAAAAGGGCTCCAATTAAGATAAATATTCCTAAAAGAAGGGTTGCTAGTAAGCCTAATTTTGCTTTATCCATATTATTTTACTCCAATCATTATTAATACTATTATTGCCAAAATGATACGATATATCATAAATATCTTAAAGTTATGATTATGTAGATATTTTAATAAATATTTTATACATAATAGTCCTACTATGAAGGAGATTAAAATGCCTAAGATGAAGGTTCCTAGATTAGCAGCAATAACAGTCCAAGTGGCTTTTTTTAGAAGTTGTAAGACTAAGGCACCACATACTACTGGGGCACTTAGATAGAAAGAAAACTTAGCAGCATCTTCCCTATTTATACCTAAGACTCTACCAGCGGCTATTGTAGTACCAGATCTTGAGAAACCTGGAACTAAGGCTAGTACTTGACTACAGCCAATAATTAGTGCATCTTTTAGAGACATTTTCTTTAGACTATTATTAGATTTACTATACTTATCAGCACAATAAATTATTACACCCATAAGAGCAAGAGCAATGGCAATTATAACATAATTTTTTCTAATAGCATTTTCTATTACATCTTCAAATAATACTCCGGCGATAGCGGCTGGAATTGTTGCGATAATTAGATACCATAACATTTTACCTTGATCGTCTTTTATACCTTTAGTGAAGCCTTTAGAAATCATAGTGATAAAATCTTTAAAGAAGAAGATAGCGATTGCTAGTAAGGTTCCAAAGTGAAGTGCTAAGTCAAAAGTTAAGGCAAGATGAGCATCCATGCCTCTACCAATACCGAATAAATCCCTGAATATTATTAAATGTGCTGATGATGATATAGGCAAGAACTCAGCAATTCCTTGAATAAAGCCTAGTATAATAATTGATAAAAAATCCATTTAGTCATCTCCTAATTTTCAAATATTGGCATTATTATTGGTACTACGTGTTTTTTGCGAGATACACAGCCTGGGATAAAATGGCCTTCTTCGATAGTTTCTTTTCCATAAGCAAGAGCCATAGTATCACTACCACGAGTATTAAATAGTACATAACTACCATTTCTAATTATATCAGTTACGTATAGAGCAACTAAATTATAATTATTGGCTTCTGATACTTCATCTAGAACATGAATGTAGTCAGCCATATCTTTTTCTATTTCTTCAAAGTTCATAGTAAAGAATTGACCAATCGCAAACTTCTTATCTTCGACAGTATAAATCTTAAAGTCGTTGTATAAGACATCTTCTTTAGACATTCCTTCAAGAGATGTTCCGGCTTTTAATAAGTCCATACCATATTTTTTGTAGTCAACATTGGCTAAAGTAGATAAATATTCTACGGCTTCAACATCTTTACTTGTAGCAGTTGGACTCTTTAAGATTAAGGTATCAGATAAGATTCCTGATAAAAGAGCACCGGCTATTTCTCTAGTTGGAGTTATATTTCTTTCTTTGTACATTAAGTAAACTATAGTACAAGTTGAACCTACAGCCATATTTCTAAAGTTGATTGGCATAGTTGTTGTGATACTACCTAGATTATGGTGATCGATTATTTCTAATATTTCTGCCTCATCAATACCTTCAACACTTTGTAGTTTTTCGTTATGATCGACTAAGATTACTTTCTTAGGATGTTTTTCGGCTAAATCTGTTATTTTTAATAAACCAAGACATTTATTACGTCTATCAACAATTGGATAGTTTGTATGTTTCAATTTATTATTTATATCAACAACATTATCAACGAATTCAGTATTTTCAAATTTAGTAGGGTTATAACATCTAATCATTGTTTTGATATAGTTAGTTAAAGATATTAATCTAGTTATATGATATGTTGGATATGGAGTTCTTATAATATTAACTTTATTTTGACGAGCGATTTCTAAATGCTTGTCTTTTATTTCAGAGTCTCCTGATAAGATTATTAATTTTACTCCAGAGTTTACAGCATATTCAATAATACTATGACGGTCTCCTACTATTAAAATCATATCTCTTTCTAGTTTGACATTTTCTAGAATGGTTGTACTACGATAAGCAGCAACTAAGATACGGCCAATTATTTCTTCGTCGAATTGAAGAAGTTTTTCACCTTTTAAAGTATGAAGAATATTATCATATGATGTATATAAGTCATCTGTTTCTTCATTAATAATTACATGAGATAGGTCTTTAATAGTAATTAGACCAGTAAAGTGACCTTTAGCGTCAGTTACAGGGATACCGGTTAGACCTTTCTCTAGCATTTTTTGATAACTAGTATAAATAGAATCGGTTTCTTTGATATGAAAATTCTTATGATAATCGATATCTTTTAGTTGTAGTTTTACATCGTTTAAATATTCAGGAGTACGTAAATTAAAGTATTTTAGCGCATAAGACGTTTCTTTATTTACATCTCCTAAGATTCTGGCCTCGGTATTTTCGCCTAATAAGTTCTTTAGGTGTGATAAACCTATGGCGGACATTACTGAATCTGTATCTGGTTTTTTATGACCAAAAATGTATGTCTTTTGCATATTTATTCCTTCTTTCCTTATATTAAAAAGGGAAATAATCCCTTTGTTTACTTTTTAATGATGGAACATTAATACGAGAATAAATGTTCCTACTACTTTTACATGTTGTTTAATTACTTTACTTTGTTCCATGATAGCAGAAACGTCATCAACAATATCTACTATCCAACTTTCCATATACTTAGGAGGAGTAAAAGTAATTGGAAACATGTGAGTTTTTATGATATCTTTTTGCTTGTCGGTTAATGGACAAATTTTAGTAGCATTTTCTACGGCATAGCCAGGATGTTTTCTTAACCGAGCAATGAAGTTTTTATCTTGAACTTCTTCTATGAAAAAATCATGTAACAAAGCGGCTTCTGTTGTGTCTTTATAATCTAGGTGAAGAAGTTTTGTTACTTTATATGAATAGTAAGCAACTCTTAGGGAATGGTCATATCTTGTTATGCCATGATGTTTTACGTCCTTTAATTTTTGAAATTCTTCGTTGCTGGCGATAGGACTAATTATTCTTTGAAATTCTTGATTTTGATATTTACTCATTTTCTAACCTCTTACTATTCTATTCTCTTGTTTACTATTTAATAATAACATAAGACCTTTAGTAAGATAAAATGTTTATGGACTTGATATTATTTTTTGACATTATTTTACACTTGGTATAGATTGGGTAATTAGTGAGATTATATTTGATACTTCTTTATTATACTTTAATATTTTATAGTGAAAACAGTTTGAACATTATAGTCTTACTTTTGATCAGTGCTTTATTGTATTTTATTATTTTACAATGGGAACAGGTTATGTATTATAGCACTTTTTCTTAGACAAGTCCAGCCAATATTTCGTCCATTTCTTTGACATCTTCTTCGGTTGCTTCTGTTTTATCAAGTTCTTTATCAAACCAGACTGGTAAGTTAGATTGATCTTTGTGTACTTTCTTAACTTGTTCTTTTGGTTTTTCTTTTTCGAGAAGTCGTTTTAGTTTCTTATGTTCTTTTTCAGAGATAGCCATGGCCTCCTCGACTGTTTCAATATTAAGTCGTTTCCATTGCCCAGCGATTGTTTCTACATAACTTTTCTTTAGTTGTTGATTATTAGTTTTTAAAACATAAGAGATTAATACATTTACGACTCCATAGTTTAATTTTTGATCTACTAAAAGACTTTCAATTAGCCGTTTATCTCGTTCAGTTGGTTCGGCGCCTTTATACTTGGCTTTTAATAATTGATAAGGACTGATATTTTCAAAGGTATAGATTAGTCTGGCACGTTTAGAAGTGTCTCCTTCTGGTTTCTTTAAGTAGTCAGGTTGTTTATTATAGATTAAAGTTGGAAGACTACCAGCTGTTTCAAACTGGTAATAATCACGACAACTTTTACGAAGTCTTGTTTTATCGATTTGGCCTTTTTCATTAATAGCATCACTTACTAGGCCTTTGATATCTAGAGTGTTTAGGTTATAAGCAAAACTTAAGGCATTGATTAAGTCTTTTACATCTTTAGTAAAAGTTTTATCAGTTACTAATTTTGAAGGAATACTGGATATTAATAAATTAAAGTCTATACCTTTATTTATTTGAATATTATTAGTATCTCTTCTAGTAGTATCGGCTTCTATTTCTAGAATATTTCCTTTTACAGAGGTAAAAATTTCATCAAAACTACTAGTTATATCCTCATATTCTTTTAAGTTTACTCTAGGGATTTTGTAGTAGTTTAGAAGTCGTTCATATTCTTTTTTACCGAGATTGTTATAAAGGACAATATTTAAGATAGGATGAGTAAAAAATTCATGGGCTGACATAGGAGAATATATTAGATAAACGTATTGGTTGATACTACCCTTTTTTAAATAACTTTTTAAGAGACCAGTTGCTTCTAGTTTTTCTCGAGCAATAACAATATCTTCTAATTTTAATTGCATAGTACTCATAAGATGATGATGAGTTAGGTCATCACTCATTACTTCTAATTTGTCTAGATCATCTATTAAAGTTAAATATAAAGAAACTGCGGTGTGACCAATTATTGGTTGATATAACATACTTATTAATTTACGATCACTTTCGTTTAGAACTGTTTTATTGACAACAGTATAAGTGTCTGCTGGTAAAATTGTTATATTTTTCATAGTCATCACCCACCCATATATATAGTACACTATAAAAAAAAAAAAAGAAAGGTAAACTTTCTTAAAAACCGAGCCAAGATATAATCGTTGGTGTTGTTAATTTGGTGAAATAAATGAAGGTAAAGGCTAGAAGAAGAAAGGGTCCAAAAGGAATTACTTTTTCATTATTTTTCTTCATTAAATATAGAGACATTGGTAAGGCAAAAAGACTGCCTAAGAAGATAGTTAAGGTTCCAAGAAGAGGATCAAGGACTAAGCCAAAGAGAAACATCATCTTTATATCTCCTCCACCAAGACTTTCTTTTTTTAGTGTTTTATTACCAATTAACATGACTATGTACATTAGAGAAAATAGTAATAAGCCAGTGCCAATATGAGTTAAGGCTCCTTTTAGACCAGTATTTAGAAACTGAATAATTATAAAGTAAATACTAAAGAAGATTAAGACTTCATCAGGAATAATTAGATAAGTAATGTCACTTACGACAATAATCATTAACATGGTAATTATACCAAGGCCAATTAGAAGTTCATAACTAAAGCCAAAACTGTAGTAGCAGACCGAGAATAATAAGCCAGAAAAGAATTCCATGTAAGGATATAAAATATCTATTTTAGTATGGCAATATTTACATCTACCGCGATGAGTAATATAGGATATTAACGGGATTGTTTCCGTTCTTTTTAATTCATGACTACAATTATCACAATGTGGTTTATTACCAAATATTTTTTCTTGTTTAGGAAGACGAAGTCCTAAGATTGTTGAGATAGTACCAATGATACTTCCTAAAATAAAAAAGATAATTAAGTATAGTATTTCCATATAATTATCCTCCTTATTTATTAGTCGATTTGTGAGTAGATACTGAACATTGGTGTAACGATTGATAATAAGATAACACCAACAATTCCGGCTAAGAATACAATCATTAATGGTTCCATCAAACTCTTCATTTGATCGATTATTGATTTATGCATTGATTGGAAATGGGCTGATACCTTTTCCATCATTAGACCTAATTGTCCAGTATTTTCACCAGTAACAATCATTTCGTAGGCAACTACTGGGATAGCCCATTGACCACGGAAGGCTGCTGATACCGGTTCACCTTTGGATAGATTTTCCAAGGTTTTATTAATTATTTCTTTAAATACTTCGTTGTCGGTTATTTTTTGTAAGATTTCCATACTATCCGTTATGAATACACCATGGTTTAGTAAGGATGCAAAAGTTTTTGTGAAGTTTGCAATTTCATTATAAATAATAATTTTACTAACTACTGGGATATGCATAAGGATTGTTTGGACACCTTTTTTAAATGATTGGACATTTTTAAATAAATATCTGAATATTAAGATTAAGGCGACGACACCGCCAATTAAGAACATCCAGTTGGCTTGAATGAAATCACTGACACCTAAGACAACTAAAGTAATAGTTGGTAATTTAGCATCTTGAGATTCAAACATGGTTGCGAACTGTGGAACTAAGTAAACAAGCATGAAGACTAAAACACCTAAGGCGATTGTTAAAACTACAACTGGATAAGTCATGGCACTCTTCATTTGTTTTCTAGTTTGGTTCATAGTTGTATAGTATTCAGCCATATCATCTAGGATCGATGGTAAGTCTCCAGTCATTTCAGATGTTTTTACCATGTTTATTAGTAAAGGGGGGAAGACTTTTCCTTGTCTTGCTAAGGCTGTTGAGAAACTCTCACCTTTTAGTAGTTCATAAACTACTTGGCCATAGATTTTTTTATGGGCTGGTTTTTTACCTTGTTTTGCTAGGATTCGCATGGAATCAACTAGTGGGATACCTGATTTGATGTATGTTGATAACTGAGTTAAAGTAAATGACAAATCTTCAGGTTTTAGTTTAGGCGGTCCAGAAATATCAATATCCATAGCAGATTTTGGTTTTACTTCTAGGATTTGGTATTCTTGACCTTCAAGGAATGCACGTACATCATCTTCAGATTCAGCATCGAAGTATCCTTTTTCCTTTTTATTCATGGTATTAATAACGGTATAACTATAACCGTTTAATTTACTTTTTCGAACAACATCAGCATCGCTTGACATTCTTTTGCGATTTAGAGTACTGGCTTGAATTGTTTGTACACCTGATTGTTGTGGTCCTACGGCGGCAACTGGGCCGGCTGCTACTGGTTCTGGCTTTGCTTCTGGAGTTGCTAAATCGGCACTAATTGGTTGTTGAGTAATTGTTGAATGCCCTCCAGCACCAATATTAGGATTGGCTCCAATAGAAATAGTATTAGGAGCAGACGTTGGACTACTAGATGGTGGCAATGTTTGGGTAACTATTTGACTTGTTGCGGATACTGGTTTTTGTACTTGCCCTACTACAGATTGGTTGGCAGCAACAGGTTGTGCGGCTACAGGTGCACTTACTGGTTGTTGTGGTACTTGTTGTGGCTGAGGCACTTGAGCTGGTTGTTGAACAGCAGGTTGTTGTGGTGGAATTTGTTGTGCTGCTTGGGCAGCTGGCTGGACCTGTGCAGTAGTATTTGCTTTTTCTTTCTTATTATTAAATAAACCCATCTAATATCACCAGTTTACCTTTCTTTTTAGTTCTTTTCACTCTATCTTTATTCTATAGTATATTGTAACATAGTATTTTATTTTTGAAAATAAATTATTTAACTTTTTAGTTCTTTTGACATATATTATTGATGAAGAGGTGGACTATGTATAACTATCCTTATCCGAAGATTGGCTTATTCGGAAAACTTAGTAATTTGACTAAGGGATTTAGTTTTACTTCATTTTTAGACGGTACTCAGAAGACTTTAGGAGTAATTAATCAAGCAATACCAATTGTATATCAAGTTAAACCTATTTTTAGAAATGCTAAAACTGTATTTAGAATTGCTGATGAAATTAATAAGCCAATGGAGACTGTTACTTCTTCAAGTAGTACTGATACTAGTAAGACAGAGGTAAAGGCTACAACAGTTAATTCTAATAAGCCAATCTTTTACATATAAAAAGAATAACTTTGTTGTTATTCCTTTTATTTGGCATTCTTTTGATATTTAGAAATAAATTCTTCACGATATTCTAAAATTCTATTTTCTTTAATGGCTTCTCTTAATTCTTCGGTTAATTTAATTAAGAATCTTATATTATGAATTGATAATAGTCTACCGCCTAACATTTCATCGGTTGTTATTAAGTGACGAATATAGGCTTTAGTGTAGTTTTGACAAGTATAACAGTCACAACCTTCTTCTACAGGAGTAAAATCTTCTTTGTATTTGGCATTATTAAAGTTTATTTTTCCTTCACGAGTAAAGGCTTGGCCGTGTCTAGCAATTCTGGTTGGTAGAACACAGTCGAAAATATCGATTCCTCTAATTGTACCTTCGATAATATCGATTGGGTCACCTACTCCCATTAGATAACGAACTTTATCTTTTGGTAGGTATTTAATTCCATAATCGATCATTTTATACATAGTAGGTTTATCCTCGCCTACAGAAGTACCACCAATACTATACCCGTCAAAATCCATTTTAACAGTTTCTTTACAACTATACTCACGTAGGTCTTCAAATTCACCACCTTGAACGATACCAAATAGAGATTGGTTTTCGTTGGCATGAACTTTCTTACCACGAGCAGCCCATCTTAGAGTACGTTCAACAGACTTTTTCATGTATTCATAAGTTGAAGGGTATGGTGGACATTCATCAAAACTCATGGCTATGTCACTGTCTAATTTATTTTGAATTTGAATAGACTTTTCAGGAGTTAGGAATAGTTTTGAACCGTCGATATGGCTTTTAAAAGTTACTCCTTCTTCAGTAATGTCTTTTTCTTTATTTTTTACTAGAGAAAAGACTTGGAAACCACCGGAGTCTGTTAGAATTGGTCCATCATAATTCATGAATTTATGTAGACCGCCGGCTTTAGCGATAATGTCTTCTCCGGGACGTAACCATAAATGATAAGTATTTGATAAGATGATTCCTGAATGGGCGGCTTTTAATTCTTCTGGGGACAAAGACTTGACAGTTGCTCTGGTACCGACCGGCATAAACATTGGTGTTTCAAAAGTACCATAGTTAGTTTGAAGTTTACCGTATCTAGCATTTGAAGACTCATCTTTATGTAGTAATGTGTATTTTATTTTCATAGGTATCTCTCCTTTTGTCCTTATAATTATAAGGGATTTTTGAGAAAAAAACAATAAAAAAAGGATTGCTCCTCAATTTACTTAATTATGTATAGTTTTTATTTTTTTAGATGTTTGCTTACTTTTAGATGTATTAATATCTAGTTAGTTTTTTTACTTTGACTTTGCTAGTGTTTTTTTCTTTAGTATTGATTGATTTGATAGTACCAGATATTTCACGTTTAGATGAGCCAACAGTATATGAAAAATCATCATCTACAGTTTTACCAATAACACTTTGGCCAAATGGACTTTCTACAGTAGCATAACCCATTGGATTGTCTAGACCTTCTACTATTTCTACTAAAACAAAACTTCTTTCGGCACCTGATGAAAACTCTACAGTAAAATTACTACCAATTTCAATAACACTACCAGTTGGAGTATCAACTATTTCATAGTTACCTGTAATACCTTTTAAAGTTCTTATATCAGCATGGGCTTTAAACATTTGCATTTCAGTAGTATCATCACGGTTGCTACCATCACTTTTTAGGGACTGCAAAATTTCTAGTCTTGCGGCTTCTAAATAGTCTTTGTCTCCTACCATTTTTCTCTTTTCAGCAAGTTCTCTTTCGATACTTTCTAACTGCTCGGGAACTAATTTCATTCTTTTTCCTCCTTTTTAGTCGAACGTTTCATATTATACTACTTTTTAATAGATATAACAAGAATTATTTGATGAACATAGCATCACCGAAGGAGAAGAAACGATATTCTTCTTGGACAGCGATGTTGTAAGCATTCAAGATGTTTTCTCTTCCAGCAAGAGCAGATACTAACATTACTAGTGTTGATTTTGGAAGATGAAAGTTAGTAATTAAGGCATCTATGGCTTTAAATTTGTAGCCAGGATAGATAAAAATATTAGTCCAACCAGAGCATTCTTTAAATTCATTATATTTTGTCATGATAGTTTCTAGAGTTCTAGTACTTGTTGTGCCAACAGCAATAATTCTTTTGTGATTTTGCTTAGTGGTAGTTAATAGTTCAGCGGTTTCTTTAGACATTTGATAATACTCTGTATGCATTTCATGTTCTTCGACAGTATCAACACTTACTGGTCTAAAGGTTCCTAGGCCAACATGAAGAGTTACATAGGCAATATTTATACCTTTTTGTTTAATTTTTTCTAGTAAGTCTTTAGTAAAGTGAAGACCAGCAGTAGGAGCGGCAGCACTACCTACTTCTTTAGCATAGACAGTTTGATACCTTGATTGATCTTCTAGTTTTTCATGAATATATGGTGGTAAAGGCATCGTTCCTAGTTGTTCTAATATTTCCATTAGTATACCAGAATAAATTAGAGTAAAATGTCTAATTCCGTCGGCTTCCTCTTTAATACATTGGGCCTTTAATAGTCCATTTCCAAAAGTTACAATAGTCCCTACTTTGATACGACGAGCAGGTTTTACTAAGCATTCCCAGTCATCGCCTGAAATATTTTTTAATAATAGTATTTCTATTACGGCTTTAGTTTCTTCTTTTTCACCAATTAATCTAGCCGGTAAAACTTTAGTATCGTTTAAAACAAGAGTATCTCCTTCGTTTAAATATTCTATGATGTCATAGAAATGTTTATGTTCTATTTCACCAGTTTTTTTATCTAGAACTAATAGTCTAGAGGTATCTCTTTTTTCTAGTGGTGTTTGAGCAATTAAATGTTCTGGTAAATTATAATCAAAATCTTCTACTTTCATATTTCCTCCTGTTAATTATTTTTTTCTATGCCTAGGGCTTCGTAGGCTTTATCAGTTACCATTCTACCACGAGCGGTTCTTTTTAAGAGACCTATTTGAAGAAGATATGGCTCATAGACATCTTCTATAGTGGTTACTTCTTCACCGATTGAACTACTTAAGGCTTCAATTCCAACTGGGCCACCATTAAATTTATTAATGATTGCTAGTAACATATCATGATCAGTTTTATCTAGACCTAATTCATCAATATGAAGACGAGTTAGAGCTTCTTTTGTAATAGCAAGATCGATTTTGCCATTGCCTTTTACGAGAGCAAAGTCTCTTACTCTTTTAAATAATCTATTGGCAATTCTTGGGGTTCCTCTACTACGTTTGGCTAATTCAAAGGCAGCATCTTCTTCTATTTCCATATTTAGAACACGAGAAGTTCTTTTTACAATAGCACATAGTTCTTCAGTTGTATAGAATTGTAGTTTAGATATTATACCAAATCTATCTCTTAATGGGGCTGACAAGTCGCCGGCTCTAGTTGTTGCTCCAACAAGAGTAAATGGTGGTAAATCTATTTTTATATTTCTTGTATTTCCTTCGCTACCAACAATAATATCTAATGAGAAGTCTTCCATGGCAGGATATAAAACTTCTTCTATATATCTTGGCATACGGTGTATTTCATCAATAAATAGGACATCGCCCGGTTCAAGAGAAGAAAGAATAGCGGCTAGATCTCCGGTTTTTTCAATACTTGGACCAGAGGCTGTTTTTATATGGGTTCCAAGTTCATGAGCAATGATAAAAGCAAGGGTTGTTTTACCAAGACCAGGAGGACCATATAACAAGACATGATCTAGAGCCTCATTACGTATTTTTGCGGCTTCTACGAATATTTTGATATTTTCCTTTACTTCACTTTGACCAATGTATTCACTAATTGTTTCTGGTCTGATAGTATTATCAATTATTTGATCATCTTCTAGAGAATATGTTTTTATAACATTTTCAGTTTTCATCTAATCACCCTTATCTTAATAGTAATCTTAAAGCCTCTTTTACCTGTTCCTCGATTGTTAAATCTTTATTTACTTTAGCAAGAACACCTTTTATTTCTTTGTCTTTGTAACCTAAACCTAGTAGGACTTCTTTTAGTTCTTCACTAGTAGTTAATTCATCATCTGATATACCTACACCAATAAATTCTAGTTTGCCTTTTAAGTCGAGAATTATTTGACGGGCTAGTTTTTCACCAATCTTAGGAAACTTTTTCAAGTAAAGAATATTTTCTCTTTCGATAGCATCCATGATACCTTCTACATTTCCTACTGCTAAAATTGGTAAAGTCATTTTACAACCTAAGCCTTTTACACTAATCAGTTTTAAGAATAATTCTTTTTCGGCTAGTGTTTTAAAACCAAAAAGACTGTTTTCATCTTCTTTTACTTGTTGGTAAACATAGACTTTATATTCTTTTTGTACTTCAAATGAATATGGATTAGATACATATATTAAGTATCCTATACCATTATTATCTAAAACAATAGCATTATTTTTTAAACTGGTAACTGTTCCAGTTATATAGTCATACATAAAATCACGATAATTTAATCTGGTCTTATCAACCTATATTAAATTCCTTTCTACTTATATTTTGATAACTTTTGTTCAATAATTATTATATAACAATTTTAGGAAAGAAAAAAGAGCAACTATGAACTAAATCGTTCACTTTAGGTGTGCTCTTTTTTATTATTTTATTATTTATTATTCGCCTTTTAAGTTATAATAAACATCTTGAACATCATCTAAGTCTTCTAGTGTATCTACTAATTTCATGACTTTTTCTTGTCCTTCTTCATCTAATTCTACTTCCATGTTTGGAATATATGTTAATTCACATTCTAGGAATTCTTTAACATTTTCTTTTTCTAAGGCTTCTTTTACAGGTGTAAAATTAGAAGTATCAGTAGTAATTACATAAGTATTTTCTACTTTCTCAAAATCTAAGGCTCCAGCATCTAAAGCAGTCATCATCATTGTATCCTCGTCATAATCACCAGGTATTACAATTGAACCACGACGTTCGAACATGTAACTTACAGAACCGTCTGTACCAAGATTGCCTCCGGCTTTAGTAAAAGCACTACGTACTTGTGAGGCTGTTCTATTACGATTGTCTGTTAGGCAGTCTACCATGAATGCTACGCCTCCATGACCGTATCCTTCATAACGAACACTTTCGTAGTTTGCTCCGTCTGTACCACCAGTTGCTTTTTCAATAGCCTTTTGAATATTTTCTTTAGGCATGTTTTGAGCCTTTGCCTTATCAACGGCTAATCTTAAAGATGAGTTTTGGTTCGGATCAGGACTACCTGACTTGGCTGCTACCATAATTTCTTTGGCTAGTTTTTGGAAAACTTTTCCTCTAGCAGCATCTAATAATCCTTTTTTACGATGAATTGTTGCCCATTTTGAATGTCCACTCATACTTATACCTCCTCATTTCCTTTTTAATAATAACACATTTTTAATAATTGGAAAAGATTTTATATTATTATTTAATAACTTTTCGTATTTATGATATAATTTTTCAAGAGGAAGCGGTGATGATATGAAAATAAAAGTAGGAAAAAAAGTATATGACGTTATCTTTTTAAATACATTTTGGTTAAGACTTAAGAGTTTAAAATTTTTTCTAGATCCGATAGAAGACATTTATATGTTAAAGAAAAAAGGACTTTCAACATATTGGTTTTGTCAGAAGATTGATGTTATTATGACGGATAAGGAAAACAAGATTCTTTATATATATAAAAAGTTTAAGACGGATAAGTTTATTTTACCAAAGAGAAAAGTTAGTTATATATATTTAGCACCGATTGGAGTCAGTGATTATTTTAAAGTTGGAGAAGAATTTAAGGTAAAAGAAAAGGAGTAATTTTGAAATTACTCTTTTTAATTAGTCAATATTTTTAAAATAAATTGTCTTTTCTACAACGTGCTTGATATCTGTTTCAGTGAATGGCTTTGCTAACATGTCAACTATTGGATAACCAAAGGCTTTAGCGATAGTGTCTTTTGAGCAGTCTCCAGAAATTATAGAAACTGGTATTTTATTAAATAATTGGTTTTCGTTAATGTAATCTAAAACAGCAAAACCGTCTACTTTTGGCATATTTAAGTCTAGTAGTAAGGCTACTATTTCTTCATTGGCAAGGTTGGCTTTTATAATTTGTAGAGCCTCTTCACCATTTTGGGCTACTCCTACATTATATTTATCACTGAATATTCTTTTTACGAAGTTACGGATAATGTTAGAGTCATCGGCTACTAAAATTGTCTTTTGATTGTATGGTTCTGGTAAGTTTTCTTCTACTGGAGCTGGTTGTACTACTACTGGTGTTGGGGCTGGAGTTGCAGGGGAAGGAGTGGCTTCTTGTGGAGCCGCAGCAGGAGCAGCAGTCTCTTCTGGTTCAGGATATAAGTATTTTTTAACTACACCAACCATTCTTTCAATTTCATCATTTAATTCTTGGAAATGTTCAAATATGTAGAAAACATCACCATCTTTACTCTTTTGTTCTTGAATTTCAGCCATTTCGGCTAATTTAGTAAAGCCAAAATATTGAGCATCACTTTTTAAAGAATGGATATAGATAGTATAATTAGCCATATCTTTTTCTTCTTTTGATTGTTGAAGTTTAGCCTGTTTCTCTTTAGAACTTACTAAAAATTCACCAACTATTTCATTATAGGTGTCAATGTCTCCAAATAGTTCTAGACTCTTAGTTACATTTACTCCATTTTCTATTAAATAATTTTCGTCGTTCATATTTTATCCCACTTTCGTAATTTTAATCTATTTTGATTATATCACAAAATGTAGCCTAGGCAATCATTTTTTATACTATATATGTAAATTATAGTCAATATTTTTTATTAGTATATATTATGGGATATGGATTGTCGTATTTATCTAGAGTTAGAATCTTTAGTTTACCAAGACCATTCTCTTCTACTTTGCGACTGGCACTATAGATTATTTCTTGTTGCCAATGGGTCCAAATCTCATCTTGTTCATAGACATCGAAGGCATCGGTCATGTCAGATAAAGCGATTAAGAAGTTTGTTTTAGTTTGGTAAGCGTATTCTAACATTTCTTCAGTTGCGGATGTTGGCATAAAACCGATTAGAAGATCTGGGCTTAGTTCAGGTAAATCTTTAGAGAAAGGAACTTTTTTTAGAATTAGATTAGGATGAGGCGTTGTTGTCACTACTAAACTTGGGTCATATACGGTGATAGTCCCTGTTTGTTGTTTTAGAGCAATATATTTAGCAAGACTTGGAATCTTACCTCCACCTACTTCAACGATATTTTTATCTAAACCATAAATATTAGAAATTAAACTTATAAAACCTAAATAGATATTGTGTTCATCAGGCATTAAGTCAAGTTCGGCATATATTTGTCGTAAAAGAGCATCAGAAAAATCGGTATATAGTCCCCAGGCAGCACACTCTCTAATATACTTCTTCTCTTCTTCAGAATAATAATCTGGATGAGCCTGAAGAAAGGCTTCTATTTTAATTTTTAAGTCTTGTTCTGTAAGATTACTTTTTAACATGATTAGTCCTTTCTTGGCTAAATATTTAATGTTAGATTACTTTTATAAGTACGGGATAATGATCACTCGTTTTAATATCTTTTATGACTTTTTTATCGAGTAGTTTAAAGTCACGAGATAGAAAAATATGATCGATTGCTCGTTTATACTTAGATGTTTTTAGAGTCTTTTCATCTATTTCAACATGATAAATATTACGTCTTTCTAATTCTTTTACGAAATTATTAAATAATTCTTTATTATTTTTTAGGTTAAAGTCCCCAGTTAAGATAATGGGATTTTTTTCTTTCTTGATTAATTTTAATATAACTTGCAGTTGTCTTTTTTTGGCTAGTTGATATTTATAATCAAGATGAGTATTTAAAATAGTTATTTCTCTATTATCAACAGTTATAGTAGTTCTTGTGATAATTCTATTTAAGAGTGAGGGAAGATGTGGGAGATGATAAGTTTTGGTACTAGTAATTTTTTGATTGGTTATGATTGGATTTGATTCATTTATCTTTGGAAAGTAAAGATAGCGATATTTGCCGGTTATCGTATAGTTTTTTAGGTTTTTACGTAACTCTTTTTCGCAACTTGGATATAGTTCTTGAAGATTAATTATATCAATTTTATTAGTAGTAATATAGTTAATTATATCGGTTGCTTTAGTTTTACTTTCTTTATTCTGAATGTTAAAAGTACTTATCGTCAACATAGGCCCTCCATTTAATTAGTCTTTATAATCAAAGTAGAAATCTAGAATACGTACTTGATCGCCTGGTTCGGCACCTAGACTTTCTAGTTTAGCATCAATTCCTAGACGACGTAGTTTTTTTGCGAAACGATAGATTGCTTCTTCACTATTGAACTTAGTCATTTTAAAGATACGTTCTACTTCTTTACCAGATATTACCCATACTCCATCTGGTTCTCTTGTTATAGTATATGGTTCTTCTTTTTTAAATTTGTATAATATGTGACTTTCGATTTGATTATCTTCATATAATGGATTATTTGGAATAGAGTCTAATAAATCGGCTAGTCTATCTACTACTTTTTGAAGACCAGAATTAGTTGCGGCACTGATTTCAAATATTTCTGCTTTGACTTTTTCTTTAAATTTTTCTAGATTTTCTTTAGCATTTGGTAAATCCATTTTATTAGCAATAATTATTTGAGGTTTTAATAATAGTTTAGGATTAAACTCTTCTAGTTCTTTATTTATTAAAAGATAATCTTCGTAAGGGTCACGTAGTTCACTACCAGACATATCTATTACATGAGCGATTACTTTAGTTCGTTCAATATGACGTAAGAATTTATCTCCTAGACCTTCTCCACGAGAGGCACCTTCTATTAAACCTGGTAAGTCAGCAACAACAAAACTACGACCATCACTGGCTTTAGTTACTCCTAGATTTGGAGATAAAGTTGTAAAGTGATAAGCCGCGATTTTAGGTTTTGATTTTGATATTACAGAAATAATTGTACTTTTACCAACACTAGGTAGACCTACTAGGCCAACATCGGCAAGAAGCTTTACTTCAACTTTTAGATTTTTTCTTTCCCCTTCTTCACCGTTTTCAGAATAGTCTGGGGCTGTATTGGTTTGGGTTTTAAAGGCTGTATTTCCTCTACCACCACGACCACCTTTAGCAATTATTTCTTCTTGATCTTTTTTAGAAAGGTCAGCAATAATTAAACCTGTTTCTAGATCTGTTACGACAGTTCCTTGAGGTACTTTGACAACTAATGGTTCGGCACCTTTACCATTTTGATTTTTACCACGACCATTTTCACCTTTTTTACCTTTTAAGATTTTTTGATAACGTAGATCTAGTAAAGTATGTAAGCCTTGATCAACTTTAAAAATTATATCTGCTCCATGGCCTCCATTACCTCCAAATGGTCCTCCCATTTCAACAAATTTCTCACGACGAAAAGCAGTGCAACCATCGCCACCATTTCCTGCTTCTACTCTTATTTCGACTTCATCTACAAACATATTCTTACCTCCCTTTTTTTAGCATTTTTAGTATAACAAATATTAATATAAAATTCTACAGTTAGAAGAAAAAAAGAGCCATCTGGCTCTTCATTATGCTTCTTTAGGATATACTGAAGCTTGTTTTTTATCTCTTCCTAAGCGTTCAAACTTAACAATTCCATCAACTGTAGAGAATAAAGTATCATCGCTTCCACGGCGAACGTTAGTTCCTGGGAATACTTTAGTTCCACGTTGACGATATATAATGCTACCAGCTGTGATGAATTCACCGTCAGCAGCTTTAGCTCCTAATCTACGTCCTGCAGAATCACGACCATTAGATGTTGATCCTTGCCCTTTATGATGAGCAAATAATTGAATATCTAATTTTAAAAATCTCATAATTCTCCTCCTTATTTTACTTCTACATTAGTTGGATAATCTTCTTCCAACTCTTTTAAAAGACTGATCATGTTGTTTATTAGTTTTTGAATGGTTGTATCAGATGATATATTACTGATTGTTAAACCATCCTTAGTAACTTCATAACTTAGACCTTCCTCATTTAATGATAAAATTCCATTTATGGTTGTTGTTACAATACTGCTTGCAGCACTACAGACGATGTCTTTACCTCTATTTGCATACATAGCATGGCCTTGTAACCTAACAGTTAGAATTAAATCTTTTTCTTTAGTAACTTTTACTTTAATCATGATTAACCATTAATTTTAGTAATTCTTACTTTTGTATAAGGTTGTCTATGTCCTTGAGTCTTACGGTTAGATCTGTCTTTACTCTTATACTTGAAAACTCTAATTTTCTTTTGTTTACCGTTTTTGATTACTTCACCTTCAACAGTAACATTAGTAAGATAAGGACTACCTATTTTACTATCAAGCATTAATACTTGATCGAATTTTACTGTGTCACCAACTTCAGCATCTAGTTTTTCTACGTAAATTTCTGAATTTTCTTGTACGTAGTGTTGCTTTCCACCAACTTTAATTACAGCATTCATTAATATATACCTCCTTTATTAATAACTTAAGACTCGCTCTCAAGGTACAATAAATTGTTTAAAACCTTTTCAATGCGGTTTGAGCATGAGGCGTCAAACAGTTAGATTATAGCATAGTTATTTTGTAGTGTCAACACTGGTAAGGTTATTAAGACTAAGTTTTTTGGTCGCTGGAATGGCTTTTTCCACTTCTAGAGGTTTGAAAAGATAGTCATCAAGTTTAGAATCAGGAATAAAGAATGATTCATTTTCTAAAAATGCAGGTAGTTCTTCTTTTGATACTGGCATAGATAGCGAATGCATTATGGCTACTCTTTTCCAGCGTGGAGTTTTAGCATTTAATAAACTGATATTTTCAGTTAAGGCTTCTTTATTTTCTGAAGTTGTTGCTAAGAAAAGTCTTGTTTTAGTTTCAGGATTGCCAAGAAAACTAATATCTGAATCTTTACTAATAGAAGTTAGTAAGGCTGATTCTTGAAGAGATGAAATATTTTCTTTTACAACGGCTGGGTCAGCAAATAAAACTGTTGAATGGTTGTATAAATATTTAGAATTGATACCATTATCAATGATAGTATCTATATTTTGCATGGCATTACGATAACAAGTACTATTTGGATCAAATATTTTAGGATAAGTTTGCAAAGTTTCTTTAGAAATTATTTCTTTATCAGCAAAGAAAGAGGCTAAAGAAAAGATTGTTTTTTCATCACTTACTAATAAAATTTGATATAAGAGATTAGCATCATTAATGCCTAAACTACTTAATTGTTTAAGGGATGCTTCTACTTGTTCCTTAGTATATTTACTCTGTAATCTACTAACAGTTTCATCATTTCGTGGAATTGAGTATGATTCTAAAACGGAATAATATGCAGTTTTACCAGGACCAACTAGGGCTTGATAGTCACTTTCGACTGATTCTTGTTTTTCTAGATTTCTATTATAAATATAAGTTAGAATTTCTTTTTTTAGGTCTTCATCAGGAATATTTTGAACGATATTACGATAACCCGTTATTTCTCTAGATTGATCTAGTCCAGCAAAGTAGGCAAAAAAGTCCCTGTAGGCTTGAGCTGATTGCGTCCTAGTTCGAGATTTTTTATTTAATTCTTTTTCTAGACTTTTGTGGTGAGCCACCATCTTATTGAAACCTTCATTAATATTTTGCCAATCTATTTTTTCTCCTAGAGTTTTGACAATTGTTCTTTTGACAAAGCAGCTTCTTTTTTTATCATAAGTTGCCCCCGCGGCCTCTTTATCTATTAGTTTTTTATATTTTTTATGGGCTGCCTCATATTGTTTTCTAACCTCGTCAATAAATCTTACTAGGTTTATAGATGATACCATAGTGAATGATCTCCTCTTTGCTTCTTCTTCGAGAGCACTTAGAGAACGGCCTTCATCAAGTTTTACAGTATTAATTAGTGTTTGAATAAGAGCAATGTAGGCCTTAGCGGCGGTTTGATATTTTTGAAAGGTTGGATGTCTTTGAAAAACTCCATTTAACAGTTCATTGGCTTCAGCGGGGAAGTTTATTTCTAAAAAGTTTTTTGAAAAGACACTTTTTGGCTTACTTATAACCTCTAGACAATTAATAGGAATGTTACTCCACACTACACTTAGTTCTCCACAAACCGTTGACAATTCTTCGGTGGTTGCTTCGGTTTCTAGCATAGGTGTTACAATACTTATTAGTTGGCTAACATCTTTATAGTTTAAACCTTCAACCTCAGATAAAAAATAGGCTTTGAAGACTGGTTCAGTCTCTAATTTTATAATTTCTTCGATACTATTAAAAGAACATTTGGAAACAAAATCTCTAAAGAATAATAATTCTTCACTAGGAACATCAACTTCACTTTCTAAGATGCTTAGTCTCTTTTTAACTTCTTCTAATATTTCTTCTCTAGTCATTTTGATCACTCTTCTTTTCTTTTACTTTGGCTTTTTCGCTAGTACGGCCTAGAAGCCTATCTAGTTCTTGTTCATAGTCGGCATTAAGTTTTAAGAACTCTTCATTGCCAAGAGAGGCCTTAAGAGAGGCTTCAACTTTACGATAATCACTGGCTCTTAGACTTATTAACTCATTATACCCTCTACTTGATTGAACCTTTTTAGTAAATGCGGAAATAACAGCATATTCAGTTGGACCAAGTCGGGAGAAGAAAACTCGTATTCTAAGATCTTTTACTTCAAAGATACCATAACCAGCATTATTAGCAGTGAGTCTAGCAAAATTTTTAAACTTTCCAGTTCTAATTGAATCAAAAAGGCCTAGAAAGCCTTCATAATAGGCTGAATCTATATGTTTTAATTCATTTAAAACAATTGGTGAACCAGAACTATTAGGAACAAAAATTAGTTTATTTCTTACCTCTTCTTCTTGAGATTCTTTAGGCATTTCTTTTATGGTTATTAAATTTCTAAGAAGAGATATTTTTTCTTTATTTTTAGTAAGTTCATTTTCGAAAGCAACTATGTCACTGGGAGATAAGTCTTCTTCTTGTATAAAACTTAGTAATTCTACATTTTTTCTTAGTAATTCTGCCGTTAATCTTAAGAGAATCTTTTCGTAGTCATAGTCGTTAGAGTCTGGTAAGTTTTCCTCTAAGGCTTCTTTACTTACTTCATCTAATAAATCTATTTTCTTTAGAAAGAAAGAGATTGCTTCTTCGAATGATTCATCTTCTTCAATAACTTCTGCTGTTGGAAGCATGGTTGGTTCGTTTAAAGATATCGTAAGTTCTGCTTGACTGTTTTCTGCCTGAATAGTTTTTATTTGCTTGGCCATAGTACGAGTTGTTTTTATATTGTCATCTATTATAGTTAATAATTCTTTAGATGTTTTCTCAGATGGATTTATTTTTATTAATTCCATAGGATTTTCTCCTTCCTTTTATTTTTTGATTTTTTGATAAATTTTTATATCAGTATCTTCTTTGGCTGGGATGATATTTTTACCAGCAAAGTCGGTAACTTGTAATATATCAGATGTTACATTAGTAAATGGCAAGGAATTTAGAATGGCTGGTAGGTAGTCGGTTGCTCTAGAGTCTAGAATTGAGACAATACCTTTGTCATCCTTACATCTAATTAGACGGCCGGTTCCTTGTTTTAATTTTATAAGCATTTCTTTTAGGTAAACCTCTTCAAAACCATTAGTATAACGAGAGGCTTTTTCTTGAATGATGGGATCAACAGTTGGAAATGGTAGTTTAGCAATAATAACATTTGATAGTGATGGTCCTTTAACATCGATTCCTTCCCAGAATGAACCAGTTGCTAGAAGACATGATGTTTCATCTTCAGCAAAGGTTTCTTTTAAAGTTTCAGCATCTTTGCCATCTTCTTGAACTAAAATTTTGTATGGCTTTTCTTTGTCTTTTAGAAGGTCATAAACATCTTGCATATCTTTTTTAGCAGTGAATAAGACTAGACTTCTTCCTTGCGTAGTATCCATTAATTCTTCTATTTTACTGGCTAATGATGTTAAGTATAATTCATGATCTTTACTTTTAGGAGAGACTACATCAGGTGCTATATAAAAAGAAACGTTATTGTCATAGTCGTATGGTGAGTCCTGTGAGTCTTCGGCATAGGCGGCTTTTCCTATTATGTCATCTAAACCTAAGTCTTGTTTAAAGTAAGAATAGTCATTTTTAGCAGTTGTTAGACTGGCTGAAGTGAAGACCATAGCAGAGTCTTGGCGACTGAGAAGTTTACCGATTGTTGAAGATAATTTTTTAGGAATATAGTCTATTTGGATATGTTCCCTAGTGTTAGGTAAAAAAGTAGCCCAGTAGATGTTTAGACGATCTTTTGGTTCACGAAGTAGATCTGAAAAAAGTTGAACAACATTTTCTAAGTCATAATATTTTTTGGCTAGTTTAGCATCTATTTTACTATAGCCTCTAGTTTCTTCAAGAAGTCCGTTTAATTCTCCTAATAGTTTTGTAATGGCGGCTTTAACCGTTGGAGTACAATTAAAACCAGTTGTTTCGGAGTCTAGTGTTTCAACATCTCGAATACTGTTGTTTTTGTATTCTGTTTTGGCTCTGGTACTTATTTTTCTAAATAAATCATTAATAGTTGAAAGAATAGGAAGATCAGTTTCGGTATTTCTTTCAGTTTGATCATATATGTCATAGACTAATTTTTCAAGAGCGGCCTTAGAAATACTTTTTTGATAAGCGGCACGGAACTTTTCTGGTAAAGCATGGGCCTCATCAAAAACGATGATGGAAGGAGTGTTAAGTCTTTTACCTAGTTCATCTCTTTTTAATTGTTCAGATATTAAGTAGTCATGATTACAAATAATTGCTTTACTTTCACGTTGAGCATTTCTTTTTAAGACATATTTACAATTACTTCTATACATACAATCGGTACAATTAACTTTATCGACATTTATGCTTTTCCAGTCTAAGTTGGCAATATCTTCAAAGTCTCTTTTATCGATTTGACCGGCTTTTACTCTTTCACGGATAGTTTTCGCAGTTTCTTTATTTTCTTCTCGACGAGCAAAATAGTCTAGTCGTTTTTGGCATAAATAATTACTACGACCTTTGGCTATTGTTACAGGGATTGAAATACCTAGTACTTCTTCTACCTTCTCGATTTCTTTTTTTAATTGCTCTTGTAAGGCAATTGTTGAAGTTGAAATAATGAAACCTTTAAAGTCTTTATTTAGTTCGCTAGCATAAATTAAAGGTACTAAATAACCGAATGATTTTCCGGTACCAGTTCCGGCTTCTATTAATAAAATACTGTTATTGTTAATAGAATCGACAATATCTAGAGCCATGGTATGTTGTCCTTCACGGTACTCTAGTTCCTTTGTTCCTTGAATGTTTTCAAAAAAGTTATCAGTTGCCTCATAAAGTGCAGGATTAAGTTTTTCTTTTTTCCAAATATCACCCATAACCATTCCCCCTCAATTAGTAGGCATATTATATCATATTTTGGGCGAAAAGTCAATTAAATCATGGCTTTTAAGGTGTGTAGAGGTGTGATTAAAAAATATGTGTAATGAGAATAAAAAAACAAGCCGGTTGGCTTGCTTAGGTGGACTTTGTTCTTTGTTTGTCGGGCTTACCTTTTTTGTGTGGGTCAGATGTTATTAGTTAGTCTTTGATTTTTTTAAATAGATGATATAGCCAATAGATGAAGCAATAATTCCTAGAAGTCCTATTATTAGATAAGGAACGATTCCAATACCACCTGTATTTGGTAAGAATTTAGTTTTTTCATTTTGTAAAGTAACGGTAACTACTCCATTTACTGGGGTGTAGTTGGTATCTTTAACGGTGATATTTCCATTTATATTAACATCGACGGCATATATATCTTTTAGGATGGCATAGCCGGCTTGAACTCTTGTTTGTTTTAGATAATAAGTATTTCCAGGAGTTAAGTCTTTATAAGTCATGGCATCAGATATTTTAGTTGTTAGATTTTCATCGCTATATAAAGCAAAGGTACCATCAGATAACTCGTTATTATCTTTATCTGTTAATCTTAGGTTTAGAGTTATTCCAACAACGTTAAAATTAGCACTGGCTTCATACGTTTTATTGGCTAGTTCATAGTTGTTGTCGGCAAGGGCTCCTTTTAAAGTAACAGTATTGATTACATTGCCTTTGGCTGTTGCAGGAACGGTATAATTAGCATATAAGATTTGACTACTGTTAGCAGAAAGAGTGGTAATTGTTGCGATATGATCGGATAAAACAGTGTAACCAGTTCCAGATATAAATTTTGTCTCTTCTAGATTTTCTTTTACGATTATGTCTCTTATAGCGAAAGTAGCAGTATTAGTAACTGTTATTTTGAATTTTACAACCTCACCGACATAGTAACTATCTTTTTGATTGATTATTTCTTTTGTTATGGTTGGGGTAAAAGTACCAGTTTGAACCTTCCATTCCCCGTAAACAACGACGTCTTCTTCAGGCATTTCAAAAGTTGTTTCTTTATACCAGCCTAGGAATTTATAACCAGATGGCTCAGTGGAGATAGTTGCTAAGGTTACTTTGTCGCCTGGTTTATAGGTTTTTGAGGCTGGGAGATAAGCACTAGAGTTTGGAGGTAAGACAGTATCATAGAATTTATATGATAAGGTGTAAGTTACTTCTTCGAATTGACCAGTAATTGTTACGGCGTTGCCTGGCATGATGAAGTCACCATCAGAATTTATGGAAACGTCTGTTGTTGTCCAACCTAGGAATCTGTAGCCATTAAAAATGTCGCCGGCTTTTAAGGAGTCAAGGCTAACATTTGCTCCTTTGTAATAAGACTTTGCGGCTGGTAAAACATAGCCTGATGGAGTTGTACCGGTTAATTTATAGGTTACTTTGTAGGTACTTATTTTAGTGAAAGAACCAGTGAAATTAACGTTTTTAGTAGGCATTTTGAAGGAGTTGTTAGTAACGGTAGCATCTGATGTTGTCCAGCCAGAGAACGTATAGCCTTCTAAGGTTGCGGATGAGGCTACACCAACTGTAGCGGAAGGAGCATAACTAGCAGAAGATGGTAATGTTGGAGCGTTGGATGGAACAGTTCCAGTATAGGAATAAGTAACATTGTATAGAGGTGTATTTTCTCTTCCCATAAAGGCATGAACAGTATTGGAATTTATAGTAAGATTTTTCTCACGAGCAGTGGCAAAGTTGTAAAAGTCACGTCTTGTTTCTACTTCAGTTGTTGTTGGATCATCGAGTGTTGGGGTAATGGTTTTAATACCAACCGTTAGAATACAGCCGGCTTGAAGATTTTTTACGGTAAATGTTACTTTTCTGGTGGCAGTATTATAGTGAAGACCATGATATGTATATTCAGTTTTGGCAGCATTCCAAGTACCAGTAGTAGTACTTGCTTCGTTAGTATCATCAATTACCTTACCAGGGCAAACGGTACCGTTGCTTCTTCTTGCGGCACCGATTGATCCGTCGGAGGTTGTGATAAAACTATCGAAAGTTAGCCCGTCTGGTAATTTATCTTCAACGTATAAGTAGCCTGATTTTATTTCGGCAGTAGTCGTATCACTTGAGACAATTCCTTCCCTATCTACCCCATCATATGAGACATTTAAGTAGTATGTTAATTCAGTATTTGGCTCTACTTCAACGTCATTATCTAGTGGAGCGGCAAAACTTCTACCTATTAAAATGATAAGAGAAAGACTTATAAAGAAGATAAGACAACTTCCTATAATATATATTTTTCTTTTATTAGTTTTACTGTTCATTACTACCATTCCTTTGTACATTAGATTTTATAAGTTATGGGCAACTTATTTAGTTTTAGATATATACATTAGTTGGATTTTTGTTTTTTGTTGGTTTTTAATTTGCCTTTTAGGGTTGATTTTTTCTTAAGAAACATTAGTTTCTACTATGTAAGGATTATTCATAGTACCATCACCTACTCTATATATGGCATCTGGTGCTAGGGAGATTGCTGGTCTTAGACCGTTGGTATATAATACGGCTCTACTATCTAATTCTCCCGCATTGGTTATGCTGGTGTTATATGGCCAACTTGCTTGACTAAAACTATATGGAGTACCAAGCCAGTAATTTGTTCCTGACCTAGCATTATTATTGTTGAGTAGATTCATCTCTTCATTTGTCATAAGACCAATTGGATATTTTAGTCTGGCTTTACTATTATTTACACTAAATTTATCTGTTTCATTTGGACAAGCAAGACTGTTTTTTAATACCGTTCCACTAAAGTCCAAACGTACTGATATATCTCCGCCATTAGGGTTCCAACCATTTAAGTTTTCAATACTTCTGTTATTACAGAAAATAGTGTCTTCTATGTAATCCTTATATGGTAAGAGATTTTGTTCATACCATGTATCATTTATTATTTTTAACGTAGAATCGGTTGTATTGACATCATCGGCGGTTAACATTTCTGTTATAGCTCCTTCTACTGAGGTGCCATTGATTAATGGAATATAGTATAAGCCTCTCCATTCTGCATGATAGTTATATACATAATAAACGGTAGTACAAACACCAGTCTCATTAAGACAAGTATAATGAGCATTATTTATTTTTTGGACATTTTCTTCAGTTGTATCCCAGAATGTTACAGAATTAGTATCATTTAAAGTATAAGTGCCATTAGAATAAGTGTAACCATTAGAGTATTTTATTGGCTCTGATGATTTAGTATAGTCTATATATAAACGTGGTGTGTTATCAGTAAAGGCTATATAGTAGACATCACTACAAGCATTATTTGTGGCGTTTACACATAAATACTTATACCTCATAGCCTCGTAATTATCTTGAAAGGCAGTTCTTTTGATAGTGGTTGGATTTGTAATTCGATATTTTCCTGTTGAAAGTTTGGTATAACCATCTCCATATGTATAACTATCATTACAGCCATATGCGGCATTTTTACAAGTTGTGATATTGTTTCCGTTTGAAAGTTCGATTACATAAAGACCAACATAGCCTTCACTAGTAACATAGTATAGACTTGAATTAGTACCAGTTTTGGATGTTGATAATACAGTATAGGTTCCAATAAGGCTTGAAAGTTCATCTTCTGATGTTACTTGGTGTGGACTAGTAAGTTTGTATTCTTTGGTACTACTACTATAAGTGTATCTTTTGGAATACCATAGGGTGGTCATATCTACTTGCGGATAATAAGCAACTGCTATTTCTGGTTTTTCTATTTGATCTGAAATATAAACTTTATTGTACATATAACCAAAATATGCAAGAGAGTCTCTGCCATTACTATATTTAACTGTTCCTAGCACTGAATAGCTTGCTTTTCCTGTCATACCGGTTGCATAGGCAGAGGTAGCACTATTATAGCCAGTTACATAATATAATATTGTACAAGTTCCTGTTGCATCTGTATTTTTACAAGTATATTTCCCTATTAAATCTTGATATGTATCATCTGACCATACACTCTGAGTTTTAGTACCAGCAAGGCTAAATTTTTGAGTTTCAGTATCGTAGGTATAAGATGTTCCATAATAGAAATTGTAAGTTGTGGATGCATTTATTCTATTACTTCCTAGAGTTGTAGTACCAATAGATGAGTAACCTATATGTGTTCCTCTATCTGTACCACAAGCTCCATTAGAATCTGGTTCGCCATTATATAATAGTTTTACTCCACCGGTATCTGTTGTTCTAATCATCTGCCAGCAGGTATTTGCAAATATTACATTGTTTTTATTTTGAATTTCAGTCCCTTCGGCATCTGTTGTTGCGTAATAATGATAGATTTTTTCATCGCCAGTTTTTAGATAAGAGTCTTGGTGAGTGCCCGTGTATTCTTTGGCTAGGCCTCCAGTTGTTGCTTCGTTTTGTAAGACTCTATATAAGGTTTTATTTTGATAAACTGTACCATCCATTTCCTTTTTTAAAGAATGTTTGGACCAAGTAGCAACTAAAGTTATATCTTTTTCAGGCATTATGTAGACATTTTCATTTATTAATTTTATGCTGTCTTCATCGTTCTTTTTAAATTCCCAACCTTTAAATAGATAGCCTTGACAAGATAATTCTTGAGTTATTTTTTGAACATTTTGATAAGCAAAGTATTTTTCTGATGAAATACTAGGTAGTGAGCAACCTGTTGGAGCATTTGTATCGTATGATACGGTATAAACACCTTTTAAAACTGGTGTTTTGGTGCTGGTTATAGTCTCTGATGCGGCTGCTGGGAGTTTGGAAGTTATTTGCTCTTTTTTATTAGCAGGATAATATGTCGTTGCTGTGGTGCTCGACTTTTTTGTTAAGTCAATTGTCATTTGAGCTCCCCTACCAGTAAGAAGGGTATTTTTACCTAGATTCCAAGTTATTTTTTGAAGGTTATCTTCAGTGGTTAATGTTACTTCTCCTAAACTAACTTTTACGTCATCAACTGATTCTAAGGTAAAATAATCGTTATCAATATAGTCAGTTACAATAAAATCTTCATATTTACTAGTTGGAGAAGCGGCGGTGAATAAGATATTATTTAAAGACTGGGTAGTAGCAGAATATTGTTCGTCAGAAATATTTTTAATAGCATCTACTATCTGACTTCCCATCTCATACTGAATACCATTAATCATTAGATATGGGTATTTGTCTTTTAACATTTCATATGTTCCTACTTCATTTGGTGTATCTTCGTTTGGATAACCGTCTGTTAAAAATAAGACTACACAATCTCTGGTTGCTGTTTTAGTATAAGTTTTCATTATTTCAGAAACATTTAAAAGTCCAGCATTATAATTAGTTGTGCTTAATAAAGAAAGTTCTTCTACTTTGGTTAATAAATCTATTTCGTTGTTCGAAAATGGTGAGACAATGGTTGAATCTTCAGAAAAAGTAATAAGAGCAATACGATTGTTGGTATCGCTTAGAATAAAACTTATCAGTTCTTTAGCATCGGATTTGGCTTTGGCAATTTTTTTACCGGACATGGAACCTGATATATCAACTACTAAGATAATGTCTTTATATTTATCGGCTTTTCGCATTACGGAGTCAACATCAAAAGTAACTCGGGCTTTTTCGTAACCAGTCCATTCAGCAGATTTTGTTACTTTCCATGAGCCAGAGGCATTATAATTAGATGAAGTTATCTCAATACTTTTTATTTCTGATGTATAAACCCCGACTGTTTCTAAAAGACTTTTTACAGTTACAGACAAAATATTGGTCTTAGTTAGTAATGAAAAGATAGTTAGAAAAAGGGCTAGAAATGAAAGGCATGCTAAAAATGCTCTAGACTTATTCTGGAACATAATATTTTTTAGTTTAAGAAATTTCTTTTTTATTTTCATTGTCCTCACCAAAACTATTTTTAATATTTTATTCTCAATAATATTTTACTATTTTTACGTACTTTTTTCAATAATAAGTTGCTAAAACAACGATTGAACAGTGTAGAGTTACAATTGATGTGACACCATGTAAGTACAAAAAAAGCAAATAATCCGATAAAATATTAATTGAACAGAAAAATATTTATCGAAAGGACTTTTTGCTATGAATACTATACCACAAAACATGCGTTATTATCCACATGATTTAAACACAAAATTTTATGCCGTTCGTCTATATTCGAAAGGTTATCCTTTATCTTTGGTCTGTAGAAGGTACCATATCTCTAAATCTTCTCTTCTTAGATGGATGAAAAAATTTGACGGTACTAAAGAATCTCTTATTAATAGATCCCATAAACCTTTATCTAAACATCCTAATGCTCATACTGATGAGGAAATTAAATGGATTAAGGATTATACCAGAAGAAATCCTCACATCACCTTACCTGAATTATATGGCAAACTAAGAACTGAAAAAGGCTATTCAAGACATGCATGTTCTTTATTTAGAATTATTAGAAAAATGAATTTATCTGTTGATAAACAAAAACATAAAAAATATATTCCTAAAAAATATGATACTCCTAAAATGATTGGTATTAAATGGCAAATGGATGTTAAATATGTACCTAAAGAATGTTATGTTGGTAATGTTAGAGAGAAGTTTTATCAATATACAGTTATTGATGAAGCATCTAGAGAAAGATTTATCTACCCTTATAAAGACCAATCTATTTATTCAACTGTAGACTTTGTAAAAAGAGCTATTGTTTATTTTGGATATAAACCTCAAATCATTCAAACTGATAATGATTCTGAATTTACACATACTTCTAACACTAAAAGAATTCACCCATTAGACATTTTATGTGAAGAACTAAAAATAACTCATAACCTGATTATGCCTAGAACTCCAAGGCATAATGGAAAAGTTGAAAGAAGTCACAAAAATGATCAACAAAGATTTTATTCCTACTTATCTTTTTATTCATATGATGATTTATTAAAACAAATGAAAGCATATTTAAAACGTTCTAATAACATACCAATGCAAATACTAAATTGGATGACTCCTATTGAAAAAAGAGAACAATTGAAAAGTGATGCTAACGCACCACTTTCGAATTAATATTTTTTCTGATTTTTTGGTATCACATCATTTACAATTATGAAAAGGAGATTATTACATCTCCTCTACTTCTCTAAATCTTTCTTCTAAAATTGAATATAAGTAACAAGATACTTCTTTTTTGGTTTTTTCTTTAATTACTTTACGATAGCCATTTAATTGTTTATCATAGTTAGAATCATCAATATTTTTTAATTTGTAATCGATAATAAACATCTTGGTTGGAGTCTCGATTAATAAATCGATTATACCATGGGCTAAAGTATTATCTTCTTCATAAATAAATTCATATTCTTTATACATTGGATAATTAAGGTTTTCTTGGATAAGAGGAGAATTTATAAAGGCAGATATTTTTTGTTCTAGGTGTTTTGATTCTAGAGAGAATGGTTTAGTAAAGTCTAGTGTTTCTAAAAGTTCATGGACTTTAGTACCAAACTCTAATAATTCATTTTCTTCTTTAGTGAAGATATGAAGTGTTTCTTTAGAAAAATGACTTTCTTCTACTTTAGAAGGTTCAATAGATATTTCTTCTACTTTTAAATTGTCTTGTGGAAGGATAAGTTCTTTTTCGGCTTGAGGCTTAGTAGTTTTTAAATAGTCTTTAGTACAGTTTGGTTCTTTTAAAATTACGTATGGTAAAAGAACGGAATATATACTTTTTAAAATTGATAAGAAACTATTATATTTACTACGTTCATAGACTGGAACAATAGAAGTAACTTCTTTTGTCTCTTCTTGAGTTGGAATAACGATAATCATCTTTTCCTTGGCTCTAGTTAAGGCAACATATAAAAGCCTAATACGTTCAGATATTTCTTCTTTTTTAGTGTTTCTTTTAAGAAGTGTTTTAATAATTGTTTCTTTATAGTATTCATCTACTTTTGGTAGAACTAGGCCATATTTATTATCGAAAATTATCTTTTCTTTTAGTTCACTAATATTAAAGTTACTAGTAAAACCAGCAAAGTAACAGATTGGGAATTCTAGACCTTTAGATTTATGAATAGTCATAATTTTACAACTATTGGTACTTGATTCATTTACTTTGAATTTTAAGTCATAGTCGTTATTGTAGATTTCATCTAGGTATTCAATAAAGTCATAGATAGTGTTACCTGATGAGGAATAGTCATTTATTAGATTATAAATATATTCTAGTCTAGTACGGTATGATAAGATACTACCAATAGTTAGAAGTTTTTCTTCATAGTGAAGTTCTGTTAAGATATAGTCTAAGTATTCTGCGGCAGACATAGTATCAATATTTTTTACTAGTTCTAGACAAGTTTGATAAAGAGCAGTTTCTTTATATGTATTTGTAACATAGTAGTGATAAATTTCATTATCTGGTAAGTTAAATAAGAAACTTCTGGCTAGAGAGATAAAACTATATTTAAATTCTTGATCGAAAGAGGATGTTTTTAGACACTTTAAGAACTTTAAAAGACTTTTTATGACTAAGATGTCTTGATCTTTACGAAGGGATGAATCTTTTTCTATAGATAGTGGAATGTGTAAGTATTCAAAGATTTTCTTGTAAAGGTCAAAGTTTTTACTTTTATCTAGTAAGATGACGATATCTGAATAGTTGATGGTTCTTAGGATTGAAGTGTCTTTGTCAAAGATTTGATAGTTTGAGGCAATCTTTTCTTTGATATCTTGACCGATTATAAATATTTCACGTTCATCTTTAGTAATAGGACTATTCTTTTCTAGTTCATAAGTTAAAACATCTAAGTCATAGTTTTGATCAGTTGAGCCTTTTTCGATATAGAGATTGTTACCAAAGACCATACGATGTGATTCTTGGTAAGCTGCTCCTCCTATTTCATCATCCATGAATAAATCAAATAAAAGATTGATATTTGATAAGACTTCTTTTCTGGAACGGAAGTTTTTATTTAGATCGATTTTAATACCTTTATCAGTATCACGATAAGTATCATATTTATCTTTAAAGATATAAGGATTAGCATTTCTGAAACGATAGATTGATTGTTTAATATCCCCTACCATGTAGACATTATTATGGGAGATTAGAGAGATAAATAATTCTTGAGTATCAGAAGTGTCTTGGTACTCATCGACTAAGATTTCATTAAAAGAAGCGGATAATTCTTCTCTAATATCCGGATTTTCTTTAACTGCTTTAATGGCTAGATGAGCAATATCGGTAAAGTTATAGATTTCATTTTCTCTTTTATAGTTTTGGATACGTTTATCTAGTTCTTTTAGAATGGAAATTATTACAGATGCATTCTCTTTAGTTGATAGGATTTCTTCTTGCATTTCTTCTTCTGATTCATAAATTAATAAATCTTTGACGTCAGATATAAGCGAGGAAATAGTTGTCTTAATATTCTTACCTTCTTCATCAGAGTTTCTTGGAACAGCAGGTAATTTTACATCTAAAAGACTATTTTTTAGTTCAGCATAAGTTTTAGCAGATAAGAATTTTTCTAAGGCATCACTTACTTTAGTTACGTAAGTTCCATCAAAGTATGAATTTAAGTCCGTTATTAAGTTAGTAATATCTTTTTGATAAGAAGAAATTACAGAGATATATTCCGAGATAAGTTTTTGAAGGTTTTCCTTAGAATAATAGTTTTCTAGATAAGTAGAAAGATATTCGCTACGGTCATACTTTAACTCTATTTTTTTATAAGAATTTAGAATATAGTCTTTTAATTCTTTATCATCTTTTAGACAGAAGTCTTTGATTAGATTAGTAAAATTCTCTTTAGGAGATAAATAGTTTTCTTCAAAGATCTCGTCTAGAATTTTATTTTTTTCAATATTGATGATAACATCATCAGTAATTTTGATATTATTACTAACATTTAACTTAGTATGGTACTTTTTAACAACTGATAAGGAGAAAGAGTCAAAGGTTGTGATGTAGGCACCATCTATTAGATTGGCCTCTTCTTCTAGGCCAGGAGTTTTATTAATGGCTCTTCTAATACGATCTTTCATTTCAGCAGCAGCAGCATTAGTAAAAGTTAGGACTAATAATTCATTGATATGAACACCAGTTTTTAATTTACGAATAGTTCGTTCTGTTAGTACCGCAGTCTTTCCAGAACCGGCTCCAGCAGAGACAATAATATTTTTGCCTTCTTCATTTATTGCTTGTAATTGTTCAGGAGTCCAAGCCATTATTCATCACCTCCTAAGAATGATAAGTCAGTTTGTTTTTCTAGATATACTAAGTCTTTTTCCTTCATGTAACATAAGTCATTGAAAGAACAAAACTTACAAGATTCATTAATACCAGAATAGACTTTAGGATTTATTTTAAAGTCGGCATCTAAGATACTGTCAGTTGAGGTTGATATATAGTTTTTAGTGTAGTTTAGTAAGTTATATAAGGTATCGTTAGTTAGAATCTTTTTAGAGGTGTTATAACTAAAACCTTTCTCATCAGAATAAGATAAACTTTTGATATAAGTACTTTTTTCATAGGTAGAATCAAAGCGACTAAGAATAGAAATATCTTCAGTTGAGTAGCCATTTAACATGTATTGGTCGTCTTTAACTTTAGTAATGTCTTTATCCCAAGTTGGATAATTGAAAAGAATATTTTGATAATAAATTCCGGTAAAGATCGGGCTTTTAATGGCTTTAGAATAATGAATTAAGTAAAGATAGACAGGTAGTTGCATATGAAGACCATATTTCATAGGTTCGATATGAGTATCGATGGTACCTGTTTTATAATCAATTATTGAGAAGTATGTGTCTTCAATATTTTGATAGTACATTATTTTATCGATGGTTCCAGTAAAGATTACAGAGACTTTTTTCTTTAGGTAGATATCTATTTTCTTTTCATAGTAAGCATCGTTATAACCTGTTATTAAGTCTTGCTTATTTAGGACATCTATTAGTTTTAGAAGATCTTTTTTAATACGAATTAGTAAGAGTTTTTCTTTTAGAGAAAGGTCTCTTTTTTCTAAGTATTTTTGGTATTCTTCTTCAAAGTTAAAGTTTGTTTTTTTATAGATTGATAAGATGTAATGATACATAGTTCCAACATAAGTTTGGAAAGTATCAGTATATGGTTCTAGTTTTAAGACATGTCTAATGTAATATTTAAACTTACATTCACTATAGGCATTAAGACTGGTATAAGATAGTTTTAATGGATATGGTAAGTTAGTTAGATATTCATCTTTATTTAGACCAGTAAAGTCGTTGGAGTAAGTCTTATAAGGTATTTGATAGTGAGTGTAGAGTTTTTCTAGGACTTCGTCTTTTTCTCCGTATAAGTGATATAAATCTAGTTTAGTGGCAAGGCGAAGACTGTTATAGATATTTGAGGAGTTATAATTATCTAAGTCTGGTTTGATGATTGGAAGAGATAAATCGGTAATTAGGCTTGATTTATAATAACTACTGAATGGTGTAGATATTTTATAAGATAGGTATAAGTTTTTTATAGTAGATAAGATGTATGTTAGAGTTTCTTTATTACGTTTATTTAAGTAAGAAGTTTTATATAACGGTACTTCATCTTTTTCTTTATCACTGATATAAGAGATATCTTTTTCCATTTTAGGTAGGACGTCTTGGTTGAAACCTAGGACAAAGACATGTTCATCGTCAGTGAAAGTTTCTTTATACAAATCTTTTATAGAAACAGCATCTTTTAGAATAGTTGGACTTTGATAAGTATTTTGAAGTTTGTCTAGGAGAATAGTTTTATATTCTTTAGATGTTTCATCTAGACTAGTTAGGGATGATAAGATATTAATTATCTTTTTATTTAGAGGAAGTTTCTTTGTGTTTTCTAAGTCTAGTTCACCGGTTCCTAGAAAGTCTTTTACTACTTTAGTTGAATAGATTGAATACTTAAAATTGATGTTTATTGGGATATGGTAGTAAGAAAAGACTTTTTTTAAGATGTAGAAATATTCTTGTTGGACATTGGTTAGATAAATTTTATTTAGAGGAACATTTTGTTTTAGAAGGTCTAGTATTTTTAGACAAACATAGTTTACTTCTTCTTCGATAGTTTTACATTCTACTACTGGAGTTTCTAGTTTTATACTTTGATAAGTTGTTGGTTTTAGATTTAGCATTTCCTCTTCATATTTATCTAGGTTATATTCGTTTTTGACAATGATAGGTTTATCTTTTAAATAATCTTTGTAGGTTTTATTGATAATTAAAAGATTTTCTTGGAGTAATTCTTTTTTTAGATCTTTTAAGAAGTTTAGTTTAGGACTTTTATAAGTCTTAGCCTCATCTATTACGTATAAGTTGTTTAAGTAGACTTTACAGACATCGATATTGTAGTTATATTTTTTCATTAGATAGGCTAATGTTTTTTCATCATAAGAAAAATAATAGATATTTTTATATTCTTCTTTGGTCATGAATTTTATATTTAGTAATTCATTTTTAGAAGATGAATCTTTTAATAGTTTCATTTTTGTCTCATTAGGACAAATTATTAAAGTTGTTGATTGTGTCGTATCTTGCATTTTTATCACCATGTTTATTATATCGTTAAAGCTAAAAAAAAGAAATAAAAAAAACTGATTACTCAGCTTCTTTTACTTCTACTACTTTGTTGCCTTTATAGTTTCCACATTTTGGACATACTCTGTGTGGTTTAATCATTTCACCACAACTTGGACATTTACTAACGCCTGGTATTTCCATTGCATTGTGACTTCTTCTCATTCTCTTTCTTGTCTTTGAAACTTTACGGAATGGAACAGCAAACATTTGAATGTCTAACTTCATCATATTATCACTCCTCTTCGAAATCTTTTAATAAATCAGAAAATGGATTATTTCTTGTTGCTAGTTCATCTTCACTAACTAATTTCCATCCATCCCCATGAAATTTACTGAGATCTTTAACCTTAGTAAATTGTAAGGGGATCTCCAGTACAATATTTTCCCATAAAAACTGAAATATATCAAGTGTATTTTCATCTTTTTTGCAATTTTGCTCCAAAATATCATCAAAATCGATAGAAATTGGATAAGAAATTGGTTCTAGAGAGATAGAGTCTGTTAAGATTATATCCCCTTCTATTTTGGCTTTGATGTAGTCTTCTTCTTCATCAGCATCATCCGTGGATGCAGCCATATAAACTTTACCAGTTACTTTAATATTTTCTGCTTTTTCAACGATTGTCGATTCATAATACTCTTTAGGAATTGTATAAATATTAGTAATATCTATTTCTTCTTTTGTTTTACTATGTAATAAACTTAAATCTATCTCCATATAAGACTCCTATCTAACGGCTAAGTCCGTTCCTTTTTCTACTACTTGGATTGTTCCATGGTAGTGAAGACTTTTTGAAACATTTAGATCAGTTGCATTAGTTACCCAAATTCTAATTGAATAATTCTTTTCAGCTAGAGCATCTATCTCACCTAAATCTAGAATACCATTTGTAAGTTCTCCTAAAGTATAGATGTTATTTTTAGAAGAATCTTCTTTAACTGCTACTCTTATTAACTCTTTAGGTATTTGAAGAGTGGCACAGTCATCAGAAATAATCTTGTCGGCATTGTCAACTAGTTTTAACTGATAGTCAACTGGTTCTGTTAGGTTATTTTTAATAGTTAGTGTATAAGCCTTAGAAGATAGACCAATCGCATCATTTACAAGTGTTGGTTTTGTTATATCAATTTCTGCTCCATCAACATCATGAAATACTATATCAAGAGACTCTGAACTATAGTCAACATCTCTTTCTTTTGTAAACTTATAATAGATATTATGAGTTGCGACGGTAGCAACTAAAAGGATAAAGGTAATTATAATAACATTTTTTAAAATGTATTTTTTTCTATTGTAGTACATATTACACCTCTTTTATAATGATAATATTTATAAAATGTTTAGTCAATAATTCTTTTTTGTTTATGTACTTATTTTTTGTTAGTTTACAATGTTTTTGTTTTTATAAATATTAATTGAATTTTTTTCGTGTTTTTATTGTATCACATTTTATGGAAAAAAGAAAAAGTATTTCAATGGCTGAAATACTAATCATTTCTTCGGTTAAATATTAGGAGTAGTCTTAATATTTCTAAAACAGCAGCGGCAACTGATGCGACATAAGTCATAGCAGCGGCTCCTAGCATTTTACGAGAATATTTTATTTCACTTTTTTCTAGTAGATTTAATTCTTGGAGATTTTTTAGGGCTCGGGATGAGGCATTAAATTCTACCGGTAGAGTTATTAATTGAAAAAGTAAGATTAGTACTTCCATTAAAATACCAACCCAGATTAGGTCAACAAGTGAAAATAGTACTCCTATCATAATAACGACATAGCCGGCTTGAGATGAAATACTGACAAGGGGAATAAGCGCATGTCTTATTCTTAAGAAAGTATAATCATCCTTATCTTGAATAGCATGACCACATTCATGAGCTGCTACACTGGCTGAGGCAATAGAAGTGTTGCGAAAAATATCACTTGATAGACGAACTGTTTTTGTTCTAGGGTCATAATGATCACCTAGAGTTCCATACACTTCCTCTATGCGGACATTTTTTAGGCCATTTTTATCAAGAATAGTTCTCGCTACTTCTTCGCCAGTTAGATTATGTTTATTCTTTATTTTTCTTGTTTTGGCATAACTACTATTTACAAATATTTGAGCAGTAATAGTTATTACAAAAGCAAGTATTGTTAATATATAATATTCCATTTTATCTCTCTTTCTAATTGATTCGCTACATTAATCAATTGTCATTATGATAACATATTTTTCGTATTTTTTAAAGGCCAGATTAGGAATTATTGTTAATTAAGTGTTCGGCTATTTTTAAACCATCCATGGCAGCAGTGGTAATACCACCAGCATAGCCTGCTCCTTCACCTACTGGATAAAGACCTTTTATATTACTCATACCAGTCTCATCTCTTAGGATACGGACAGGAGATGAAGTTCTACTCTCAATACCTAAAAGAAGTGCATCTTCACGATCATAACCTTTTATTTTAGTAGCAAAATTAGGAATAGCCTCTTTAATAGCGACTGAAACATAAGGTGGTAAGATGTCATTTAAGTTACTTAGAGCATATGCTCCTTTAGTAATTACTTCGACGTTGCCTAGAGTGGTTGATTTTTTGTTAGCATAAAAATCTTTTAAGAGTTGAGTAGGAATTTTACCGTTTTCTAGAGTGTAAGCTTTCTTTTCTAATTTTCTTTGAAACTCTATTCCGGATAATGGATCATTTCCAAAATCATCTTTTGTAATAGTTACAACTAAGGCACTATTGGCATTTTTACTATCACGAGCATGATTACTCATGCCGTTTATAGCAAGATGTCCTTCTTCACTAGAGGCATTTACGACATATCCTCCTGGACACATACAGAATGAATATACTCCCCTATTATCTTTAGTTTGATAAGTTAATTTATAACTGGCTGGAGGAAGAATTTTGGCATACTTTTCGCCGTACTGACTAAGATTAATCATCTCTTGCGGATGTTCTATTCTAAGACCTATGGCGAAGGCTTTAGAAGTCATAGAAATGTTATTTTTATTTAACATGTAGAAGGTGTCTCTGGCACTATGACCGATTGCTAGAAGGAGGTTTTTACAAGGTATGATTTTAGAATTATTTACCTCGATTGCTTCTAGAGTGTTGTCTTTTATAATTAAGTTAGTTAGTTTGGTATTGTAGTAGAATGTAGCACCTAGAGATAACATTTTATTACGCATATTAATAATTATTTTTCTTAAGAGGTCTGTTCCAATATGAGGATTTTTTAAATACATTATTTCCTCTGGAGCACCATTTTCAACAAATATTTCAAAGACTTTTTTACCTCTAAATTCCTTGTCTTTTACTAAAGTATTTAACTTGCCGTCAGAAAAAGTTCCGGCTCCACCTTCACCGAACTGTACATTCGAGGTAGGATTTAATTTGCCAGTTTCAAAGAATTGTTCGATTGATTTAAGACGGTCTTCTACTCTTTCGCCTTGTTCAATTATGATTGGATTATAGCCATGTTCTGCTAGAATGTAGGCAGCAAATAAACCGGCGGGACCAGATCCTACAATTATAGGACTTTCAATAGTGACTTTTTCTTTAGGAAAAGAATATTCTTCGATTGGTGTTTTATAAATATTAGGAGAAGCATATTTTTTGAGAAGTTTTTCCTCAAATGGTACTTTGATATCTACTTCGTAAATATAAAACATTTCACTTTTATTTCTGGCATCAAGACTCTTTTTATGAATAGTTAGTTCTTCGATGGAGTCTTCATTTAGATTAAGAATTTTTGATACTTTGGCTTGTAATTTTTTAGTGGAATCTTCTTCTACTTTTATTTTAATATTATGAATTCTTAGCATTTTTATCACCTATACTTCTTCCAATTATTAGTCCTGTTAACCAAGCAAAACCTAAATTATAGCCACCACAGTTACCGTCAACATCTAATATTTCTCCAGAGAAATATAGGTTCTTTACAAGGTTTGATTCCATTGTTTCTACATTTATTTCTGTTAGAGGAATACCACCTGATGTTACTTGGGCACTATCAAAAGAGTTAGTACCGGTAATAGTTATAGTAAAGTTAGTTAGATTTTTTAAAAGAGTTGTTTTTTCGGTTTCTGTTAGATTTTCATAATAAGTATCAGGAGTAATTTTACTTTTATTTAGAATTACTTGGACTAGTTTATAATTTAGGATGGATTCTAATTGCTTAGAGATTGTCGTTTTAATAATGTATTTTTCTCTTTCTTCTAGCCAGTCTTTGGCTGATCCTTCAATGAAGGGAAGAAAGTTTATTATTAGTTCTTCTTTTTTATTTTGAGATAAGCCTCTTGCGATATGACTTGATAAATTAAAAATACAAATACCTGAAACGCCATAATCAGTTAATTGAATTTCTCCCTCTTCTACTCCAATAATATTATTGTCTTCTCTTGAGAAAACTTTAACATCAGTTCTAACTCCAGACCAAGTCTTTAGAAAGGAACCAGTTGTTTTTAATTGAACTAAGGCTGGAAATGGTTCGATTATAGTATGATTAAACTTTTTAGCAAGGATGTAGCCATTGCCATCGCTACCAGTTTTAGGAGAGGCTTTGGCACCGGTTGCGATAACTAAGATGTCGGCTTTAATGGTTTCTGTTTGGGTTTCTATTATAAAGAAATTGCCTTCTTTTTGGACATTTGTTACGTAAGAAGAGGTCTTTATAAGAACACCTTTTTCTTGACAAGCAGTTAAAAGAGCATTTCTAATACTAGTTGCCTGATTAGAGGAAGGATAATAATAACCAGATTTTATTTTGGGAACGATACCTAACTTTGTAAAAATATTTTGAACTTCTTGACAGTTGGTTTCCGTAACAATTTTAGAAAGTAGATTTTTAGTTGTACTGTGATAATTAGTTAGAGATTGATCACTATTCCAATAATTACAACGACCATTTCCCGTTGCGAGTATTTTTTTACCTACTTCACTATTACGTTCAAGAAGAATGACTTCATTAGATATAGTCTTAGAAGTTATCGCCGTCATAAGACCAGAAGCACCGGCCCCAATTATTACTATTCTTTGCATAAAAACACTCCTTTTTACTTGCTTTTTGACTTAGAAATTTTTCTTCTTTATTATAGCATTAATGAATAATAAAAGAAAGGCGAACCTTTCTTTTAGAGTCAGTTATTAAAAGTGTACTTAATTATGCCATTAATTATTTAGTAAGATTTTTCTAACGATTATTTATAACATCGATTGGTCTTGTTTTGGATATTTTTAAGATTGGAATAATAAATGAGACTGTTGTTAGGACTACTAGAGTTATAAATAGGATGATTATAATGTCATAATTAAAGTATATTGGTTTAATATTTACAAATAAATTTTTAGATATTAAGTTATTGGCTAAGATTGTTCCAAAGTAGCAAGTTATAGATGATAATACTAAGGAAAACATACCAGTAATGAAACTTTCTAAATAGAATATTTTATAAATATCAGTTGTTCTAGCACCTAGGGCTCTTAAAATACCAATGTCTTTTTTATTACTATTTATACTAGTTAGGCTGAAGTAGATAAACAAGATTATAGAAAATATTAAAGCAACTAGACTAGCATATTTAGCAATTACTGAGACTTTATTTACTACTTTAGCGACAGTATTTATAGTTTTTGTGTAGACAGTAGTAGCGATGAAGGATGAATCTTTTTGAGGAAATTCTTTAAAGATTCGTTCTAGTTCTTCTTCATTAGACTCACTAAAATATAGAGATGTTACTTCTTTATTATCACGCATGTAATTTTTAAATACGGAGTCTTGAGAAACGTAGTTATTAATATCATCTGGAGCATAGCCTACTATTTTATAATCTTGATAGACTTTTGTTTTTTCTTCTTGGGTTCTTAAGTATAAGTCGTTTACTTCTAAAGATATAGTCTTACCAATAATATTATTTTTAGAAATATATTTTTCAGCATACTCTTTAATAAATTTGGCAATATCAGGCTCTACTACGGCTTGAGGATAAGTTATTTCTGCCTCAGGGTTTTCTTCTTGATATTTTTCAAGTTCTTTTATCTTATTCTCATACTCTTCGACTTGTTTTTTATAGGTATCTTGAAGAGTTTGAACTTCTTTTTTTAATTCTGTACCATACTCACCAGAGGTTAATTCATCTAGTAAAGTTTCGGTAATAACAATTTCATTTTCATTAAGATTTTCGATTTCTTGATAAGAAGTGCCGTTATAGATTTTTAGCTTTTTATTTAAGAGAGCCAAGGAAGAATTTGAATGAATCCTTTTATCTTCAGTTAAATAAACTAACTTGTAAAAATCTATTGATAAGACATTATTAGGAGTTAAGTTTAGATTTTCATAAAAATTAGTTGGGACAATAATCTCATTTATTTTAGAAGTATATTTGGCTTTATACTCTTCATAAAGTTTGGTCGGATTAATTAACATTTCCTCGACAAGAGTTGTTTTCAAGGGTTCATACTTTGATAAGTCTTCATCAACGATAGCACTTATTATTAGATAAGTTGTACCAAAAGCAATCTTTTTTTGATCAGTTATTAACTCTTCGTAGGTTTTTGGTAAGTAAGGAGTTTCTACTAAGTTTCCTTTTTTATCTAATTCTTTGATAGTTAGACCATCTTTTAGAATATAATCTGCTAAAGTTTTGCTAATTATTACTTCATGTGGTTCAGTTGGAACTTTACCAAGGAGTTTTAGGCTATTTAATTCTTTGTCATTGTACTCTAGGAAGAGTAAGGTCGTAGGATATGGTTCATAATAAGCATAGGCCTTGTCATCTTCATTTAAGTTAGCACGTTCAAACTCTAAATACCAGTTATTCTCAACGGCTTTACTTACTTTGATAGTATCTTTTTTTAATTTAGAATCTATATTTTGAAGTTCCGTTTTGGTAAAGGTAATTACAGGTGATGATGTTGTATAGTTTTTACCTTTAATTTTTTTAGTGATTTCAATACGACTTTCATGCTGTTCGATTAAAGTTTTAGCATGGGTCTTATTTATGTCAAACTTTGTTAAAAGATAGGAAAAACCAAATAAGGAGAAGGAAACTGTTAGAAGGAGAATCATGACGGCTAGTTTTAGTTTCTTTTTACGAAGAGTTGAAAATGATAAAGATAAGGATTTAAAGAAAGATAATCTAGACTTGATAAATTTTAAACTTTGATGGGTTTGAGGTTTAGGCTCTGTTTCATTATCAGCACTTATTTTGCCATCTTTCATTTCAATAAGGCGATCGGCATATAACTTTGCGGAGTCAAGATCATGAGTAACTACTATGACAAGACGTTCTTTAGATATTTCTTTTAACAAAGCAAAGATTTGTTTACTATTTTCAGTATCTAAGTTACCAGTCGGTTCATCGGCTAAGATAATATGCGGATTTTTAATAATGGCTCGGGCTATCGCAACACGTTGTTTTTGACCACCGGACAATTCATTTATTTTACGTTTTTCTAGGTCAGTTAAGCCTACTCTTTCGAGAACTTTTTTTATTTCTTCAGAACTTATTTTCTTGTGTTGAAGATTTAAGGCTAGTTCGACATTTTTAGAAACATTTAAGTTACTTAACAGATTATATTCTTGAAAAATGAAGCCAACATAAGTGTTGCGATAATAGTCTGTTGCTTTAGCATTAAAGGACTTGGTATTTTTATCTTCGATGTATATGTTTCCGGAATTAGGCTTATCTAGAAGACCTAAGATATTTAGTAAGGTTGACTTCCCAGATCCTGAGATGCCAGTTATAAAAACAAGGCCTTTGTCTGGGAGAGTTAAGGAAACATTATTTAGAGCATAGACAGTATTATCCTTAGCCATTTTATAAGTTTTAGTTACGTTTTCTAATCTAATCATAATCTATATCACCCAAATAAAACTTTTTCTGACTTAAACTGTTTAATTATAATATCTACAATAATGACTGATAAAATTATTGAAGAAGTTAAGCATAGAATGATATTGGTGTAGTTAATTTTGGTGGTAAAGATATCCATTAATATTTGTACGTGGGATAGTACTGGAATTGCATAATATAATTTAGATATTATTGGAATATTTAACATAGAAATAAACATTGGAATAATAGTAATCATGGTTAAAACTTGACTGGCCATTTGAGCTTCTTTGTAACTTTTTGAATGAGCAGTTAGAAGAATGGCTAGACCGGCTATTAGAAGTGAGGCGGCTAGACAAATTAGAATACCAATTAGAATATTTTCGGGAGTTATAAAGAGATTTATATCTTCATAAACTTTGTATTTTCCTTTAGCAAGTATTAGACTGGCTAGAGTTATAATGTAGCCGAAAAGTGAAGCAAATAAACTCATAATTACGGTTGCTAGATACTTACCAGTTATTAGTTCTTTACTAGTTACTGGGAAGGTTAATAAGGTCTCTAGAGTACCTTGTTCTTTTTCTACGGCAGTGGCAGAGGTTGCTAGGGAGGATGAAGCCATAGCAATAGCAATGATTATATAAGTAAAGGCTAAAGAAAGGATTGTTTGTAAAAGATAGTTCTCTCCTTCTACGTATTTTGTTTTTACTTTGAAATTATTGTATACCTCATTAGGATTAATATCCTTTTCAAGAAGATATTTATTACCTAGATAAGTATTGTAGGCCTCAAGATAGGCTGTTATAAATGATGAGGCTGACATACCTTGCATTCCTTCATCTGAATAAATTGTATAAGTATTTTTTTCTCTGTCGTAGTAAACATAGGCTGAGACTTTGTCTTCTTTAAAGGCTTTTTCCATTTTACTTAGAGAGTCATATTGTGTTGGTTTTAACTGATTTTCCTTGATAATATCTTTTTCGACATCGGTTAAGTCGTAGTTAATAGCGATGTTATATATTTCTTTGTCGTTAATACTGTTTTCATAAGTTGATGATAAGAGAAAGATAAAAAAGGCTATTAGTAAAGGAAAAACAAAAATTAAAGTTATTGTTTTCTTATCGCGAAAGATTGATCTTAATTCTTTTTTTATTGTTATTTTTACCATATCCTTATTCATAATTATCTCCTATCAAAGCAAAGAAACTATCTCTTAGATTAGTTGTTTTAGTATTTTTACAAATTTCTGTTGGAGTTCCTTGTGCTATTATTTTGCCTTTGTTTATCATGATTATTTTGTCACAAATATTTTCGGCTTCTTCCATGTAATGGGTTGAATAAATTATACATTTGTTGTCTTTTTTTACTTCTTTTATAAAGTCTAGAATTGACTTAGATGAGATGACGTCTAGGCCAGATGTTGCTTCATCTAGGATGTAGTAATCTGGATTGTGGACTAGGCATCTAGCAATACTTGCTCTTTGATATTGACCAGTCGAAAGAGTTGAAATTCTTTGGTGAAGAAATGAAGACATATTAAATTTTTTGACAATGTCTTTTATTCTTTTCTTTAGAGTTTGTTGATCTACTTCATAGTAGTTTCCAGTCATTTCTAAAAGTTCATAAGGCGAGATGTCTTTATAAAGTTTGGTATTGCCGGATAAGAAGGCTATTTTTTTCTTAATACCAATCATGTCTTCTTGATGAGTTTTTTTATCGATTAAGACTTCTCCGGAGGTTGGTTCCATGATACCAGCAATCATTCTTAAAAGAGTTGTTTTCCCGGCACCATTAGGACCAATTATTCCTACTACCTCCCCTTCTTTAGCAGTAAATGAAATATTGTCGTCAGCAAGAAACTCTTCTACTTGATTATTTTTATTTTTTTTAGTAAATTTTTTTGTAACATTTTTGACTTCTAACATAATTTTTCCCCTTTAATTAAGTTCTGTTAAAATCCAATCATAGTCTTTTAAGTTGTAGATTGAATTACAATATGGACATACTCCAGTATTATTGGAATCTATACTAGCACCACAGGATGGACACTTTTTAGCAATTCCCTGCTCTTTAGCGGCTTTTATCTTGCTAAAAGTTAGATAATGTTTCTTTTCAACACGTTCAGCATTTATGCCAGATATATATTTTCCGGTTGTTTTATCAACTTGATAATCCATGTATCTAGAAGTTAATAATACTTTTATTTCATAGTGATCTTCTTTTTCTGCAGTACTAATAATTTTTATATTTTTCACATTTAATTCATCATACATTTGTCGTAGATTTTTTTCATTTAACTCTTTAGTTTTTTGTAATAATTTTTCTTTTACACTAGGACTGATTTTATGCTCTACTCTTTTAATATCGTCGGTCATAATAGCAGTTAAAATCATTATAAAAGTATTGCTTACTTTTCCTAGAAAATCTGCTTCATTAAAATTCATAATTTCATCTCCTTTATTTTATTTATACTTACTTGATTGTTGTAGACATTCTTTTTTGGCTAGAAGCCATTCTTCTGTTTCCTTCGTGATTTTTGTTTTACAGAATTCACAAGTATCAGTGCTTGTCTTTTTAAGTTTAGCACCACAGTTTGGACAACGAGTTCTTTTAACATCGTTATTCTTTACAAAAACCATTTGATAATGCATCTCTACTTTAGCAGTATTATCACCTCTAATAATAACTTTACTTGTTTCGTCTGTAATGTAATCGTAGAAGTTAGTTATTAATTCTATGGTTACGGCTAATTGATTATCTTTATTAGTGATATCAGTTATCATACTATCTGTATATATAAAATCTTTCATAATATTTTTTTGTTTCTTGATTTTTAAGGTTTCTAGTTGCATAACATATTGATTATATAATTCATTAGTTGTCTTTTCACTTAACAGTTCATTTTTAAACTCCATCCAGGCAAATTGTATTGCTAAATAGTCTTGATAACGGGCTAATAAGAAGTCCTCCATACTTTCATCTTTAATATACTTTTTGAAGTCTTCTTCACTTATGGATTTTGTTTTATCTAATGACATTGCTAACTTTTTATCTGTTCTAATGGAAATAATTGAGATTATAACAATCGGTACAAACACTATGGCAAGAGAAATTAACAATAGTGCTACTCCTTCAGATGATAGATCTCCCCCAGTGGATGATGATGAATGATAGTCTGATGAGGATGAATACCCACCAGTGCTACTGCCTCCTGAATCATAACTGGTATCAAAGCCAGAATCTGTAATAACATCAGTTGGACTTGCATAAAATGCGGTTGCTAAGACTGCAAAAGTTACAACTACTATTAAAATTATTTCTTTAAATACACTCTTCTTCATAAAATACTCCTTTACTATTTTTAGTATAACATATAGTAATTGAAAATGTAGTGTTAATTTCTATTTATATGTAAAGGAGCAAAAGGCAAATTAAAACTTGCCACTTCGATTGTCAACATTCAAAATTCCTATTTTACAGGTAGAACAATCTTTATTCTCAAGAGACTTAAATTTTGGTAGTTGTTACTAAAATTATTAATTGGGTTGGTTGTTTGCTTTTGCCTATTGTTATTTCAGAAAAATCCTTATAAATAAAAAAGTATCAAATACCTTTATGGACTTTGATACTTTTTATAAAGTCGATATTTTTTATTTATTATTTTATTTTTCTTGATTCTAGATAATATCTTTTATCATTACTGTGTCCCATAGAGAATGTTTTTCTTGGTAAGGCACCATCTAGAGTAACTGTTTTAAATAATTCATTTTTACTCATAGCCTCTAGGATAAAGCCAACATTTCCGGCTTTGCTACCTAGGTCTTTTGTAACATCTTCGCCATGAACATAGTCAATTTTTCCTTCATGACTTTTTAAGTATTCATCTAAGAATAATTGTAGAGAACCAACAGGGATATTAGATTTTGGATTTTTAATCCAGAAAGTTCCTTCTTTTTCACTTGTTACAAAGTCGATTTTTTGACCCTCTGTTTCTTCATAAGATATTTCATAGAATTTTTCAAGTTCAGTAAATAAGTCTTTTACATCTACATTAAATAATACTCTATGAATGGCTTCAAACTCTAAAGCAGAACTATGTAAGTTTACCAATTCAACTAAGGCATAGCGAGCGGGATTTTTTAAGTACTCTTCTTCTGGCATTGTCTTTTTCAAGTTTTCATAGCAGGCTTTGGCAGTTGCTAGTGAATGGTTTCCATCGCCCATAGCGAATAATAGAACTTCTTTATTAGTTAGACCATATTTTTTATTAAAAACATCTTTATCAGCAAGTCCTTCTAATTTAGATAAAGTCTCGTCAGCAATTTTGTCGCTTAAAACATAACCTTTAATATGACCACCGTTTTTCATTAAATCAAAGTCATATACTTTTTCTTCTTCAGTTACTTTGTTTTTTAAGTTTTCAATGATATCCTTTTTATCATCATCGATTAGAATCATAATATGAGGTAGTTCAAGTTTAGCATTTTCTCTTACTTTTACTCTTGGAGGTATTCTTTCAATTACCGTCTTTTCGGTTGCTCTTATAAGAGTCGTTGAACCTTTTTCATAGGAATAATCTTCTAGATCTACCATACCGATTAGGCCTTCACGAACTTTGCCGTCGGCTTGAGTTCTTTCTAGATAGATTAGAGAGTCATTATATTCTTTGAAAAAGTCGCTAGCAACTAAGTCGTCCATATTAGAATTAATCTTTTTAATTCTTTCTTCTACATCAGTATCTTCTAGATATATTTCTGGTAGTGTTAGTCTTAAAGTTGAGGGAGCAGTTCCTACTAGTTTTTCTACATCTTCCCAGTATGCTGGTTCTGAAGTATATTGATCGCAAGCAACGACACTCCATTTAGTCATATCACAACTCTTTGGTAGTAATATGTTTGCCTTTTTAAAAGGTATATTCACAAATATCATCTCCTAGGCCTATTATAACAGATTATTATAGATAGTAAAATATAAATTGGAAGTTTTAGGGAGTTTAATCTTTTTTCTTATTTTGACAAATTATGTATAGGGAAAGTTTTTAATATAGATTATTTTTAGAGATTAGGTTATAATTTTTATGGTGATTATATGGAAATATTTAAGAGTTGGGAATTTTTTGTTATCCTGTATTTGATTGCTAGCGTTGTATTTTCTCAGGAGTTTAAACTAGCTAATAGAAATATGAAAAATGCTGGATCTTTAACAATACTTTTAGAGATTTTTACGGGTATATTTTCGTTGATGATGATTCCATTTTTTGAAATGAAGTTTCAAATTAATAGTAGTATTATTCTTACATTACTGGCAGTTGTATTAATTTATGCTGTTACGGATAGACTTAATATAGAGGCAAGGTATGGACTTGATCCTTCTACTTTTAGTATGATGAAACAGTTATCGACTGTGTTTATGATAATATTTGGATTTATATTTTTGAAGGAAGAGTTAATTTTAAAGAAAATTATTGGAACGATTTTAATAATTATGGCGAATCTGATACTTACTTATAATAAGGGAAAGTTTGTTATAAACAAGTACTTTGTGATGACGTTTTTTGCTAACTTTTTGTTTGCGGTAGCGATGTTAATTAATGTTGATTTGTCTGATCACTTTAACTTAGCATTTTATACATATATAACAGTGACAATTCCTGCTATTTTGATATTTATATTTGGAAAACATTCTATAAAAGAAGTTAAAAAAGAATTTAAGTTGTATGATAAAAGAAGATTTATTTTGGCGGCTTTCTGTTGGGCTTTGATGTTAAATACTTCGATTAGGGCTTATCAATTAGGTAGTGTTACAATAGTGGCTCCATTGTTTGCCCTTACGGCAATACTTAATGCTTTAGTTGAGTTTATATTTAATAAGAATAGAAGTAAGTTTATACAGAAAATTGTAGCGGCTATTATAATATTAATTGGCGTTATACTTATAAAAATGTAAAAGACCAGTACTTCGGAGATGTTAGTTTATTCTCCTTGGCACGGGTCTTTTTTTGTATTAGTTTTTGTCTTTGAAGAAATTCTTCCAATAGGGATTTTCTCGATCAAATATTTCTTTTTCCTCTTTAGTTAATTCATGCGGATAATCTTTAAATAAGTTATAGATTTTTTCTTTATCGAAGGTAAATAAGTGTTCCCCTACACTATCAGTTTTATTGACCCAGTAGATGGTGTCAGTTGCATTCTTTTTATGAAACTCGTAATTATTTTTTGACATGTGTTTTCTCCTTTTTTATTTATGTTATTGGTATTTGAGATAGAACAAGTGTCTGTTTTTTTCTATTTAAATACCCATGATTTTTCTAATTTCTTCATTTGTACAAGGACAAAAGCCATCAATATATAGTTTTTTATCAGCGGTAACACCTATTATTGCATCAAAAATTGATACCATTTTTTCAATAGGTGGCCATGATTCAACAGAGGTGTTTTTATATTCTCCAATTTTTTCTAAAGTATTTATTTTATTTTCATGAAGCAGCTTTAATTTCATAGTTATATATTTTGTTCCGTTCTTTCTTTTAGGAAGCGAAGTAACTTCTTCAACTATAACTTTTTTATTACTTAGATTATCTTTTAAGTAATCCCACCTACTACCTATTTCATAATTTATCCATCCAAGTTTTTTATTTTCTTTATTGTAAACAATTATATTTTTAAACTCAGGAGTGTTTTTAGTAACAACACTATCTAAACATAATTGTAAAGGATCTCCGATATTTATACTGGAAAGGAGCTCATTCATTTCTTCCGTACTTTTACTCTGGTTTAATATTAACTTAGTCATAACTACATCAGAGAATTCTTCTTGGCCTTCAGGCATTTCTGATTCAAATTCTAGGTTTCCTTTAACTATAACTTTTCCAGTAGATAGTAAAAGTGCGGTATGATATCTTCCACATGAAATATCAATAACTTTATCAGTAATATCAGAGAAATTGCATTCAAAGTTAGTATTGGCACCTGCTGCTAAAACGGTTCCATCTTTTTTTAAACCTACTGTGTGAAAATTGCCACAAGAAACTTTTATGATATTTTCCCAATCATATATGTTGCATTCACCAACAAAATTATTTCCATATGCTGCTACTAGGCCATTCGGCATTATTTCAACCTCATGAGTAATGCCCTCAGACTTTATATTATTGTTTTTATAAAAACGATCCATGTATTCTTGATAAGCTAAATATCGACTTGTTTTTATATCAAGACAGTCTATTTTATTTCCATTAACCATAAATATTGGTGCATCTTCTGTGACTCCTTCTTCAAAACATTCTTCATAAGAAATGCTATATTTAAAAATAACAGTTGGAAAAAGTCTACTTAGTCTTGGTAAATAATTGTCTATGTCAGAAACCCATTTTGATGTTATATTAAAAGTTTCACCTGTTATGCCATAATTCCATGGAATAGCATGTGTTTTAAAAAAATTATCGATCTCTTTTTTCTCACTTTTCGTTGCTGAAAATTCAATATTAGTAAAAGCATAATTAGCCATGATAATCTCCTCCTAAGTGTGATAAATTTTTATCTAAATATTTCAAGCAATTAGTTGCATTGTTTTCTTCGAATATATCTTTTATCCACTTTATGTTGTGATCATCTATTGTTTGATATTTATTTAATAATTCTAAACGTTCAACATTATCTTCTAGAGCAACTATTAGAGCATTTCTTTTGCAACCATTTTCAATATACATACATCTTTTAAAATAGTTTTCATAATTTTTCCTATGTTCTGAACTTAATCCTTCCGGATACATTAAGCGACAAAAACACATTTCGATACGATTCTCTTTATCTTTTGTTTTCTTAAAAAATTCATCATATTCATCAAATAAGAAACTGGCATTTTTACCCCAGCCAGAAAATAAAATAACACGATAATCATCATTTTCTTCACTGTCACAAAAGATACGATACCTTATTTTGTCGGTTATAGAGGATTTAACGGTAATGTGATAATTTCTCCATTCTGTATTACCTATACACTCAGCACAAAATTCCATTGGGCTAATTAATGCTACCGCTAAAGAAGAATTAATTGTACCATTTAGATGATCATATTGAAATTCATTTGCCATTATACCTGCTGGTTCAATAGTATCATATACAATTAATTCTTTGGTTTTAAAGAAAGAACTTTTTCCTATCTTTTTTACCGATTTTGGTAAATTTACAATATTAGCATTAGTGTTTGCAAAGGCATAATCATTTATAATTTCAATTGTGTTTGGCAGTTGTAATTTATTGATATTTATACAATTTTCAAAAGCAGAGTCACCAATTTCTTTTAATTTCGTATTGCTTAAATCGAGTTTTCTTAGTGAATTACAATTATAGAAGGCGTTAGATTCTATAGAAAGTAAATTATTACCAAAAGTTACGTTTTCAAGGTTTTCACAATTTAAAAATGCAAAAGGGCCGACTGTTTCTATTCCATTTCCCATTATTAATGATTTTAATTTAGGCTTATTTTTTTCGTAATCTTTGTCATCTTTATAATCATCAATGTCATTATAGCTAAATAAAGCACCCTCTATCTTTTTGACACTATTTGGTATAATCAATGTTTCTATTTTAGTATGTTCTTTAAATGATTCAGAACCAATTATATTTACATTATCTGGTATGATAACGTCCTTAGATTTACCAAGATATTTTTTTAACACTCCTTTTATGATTATAAAATCACCAAAGTGTGAACTTTCAAAAATCTTCTTTTCATATGGAGTATTTTCAAATGCAGATTCACTTATTTCGACAGAGTCAGTTATATTTATTTCATCTATTTTTTTGCAGTTGCTAAAAGCATAACTGTCTATTTTTTCTAATGTACTTGGAAGTTTTATATTATTCAACTCGAGGCAATTAGAAAATGCAGATGAACCAATTTCTTTTAGGTCAGTATTAAATACTACTTCTTTTAAACTTATACAATTTCCAAATGTATTATCAGCAATTATTTTCATCTTATCATTAAGATACACAGTCTTTAATCCACTACAATTTTCAAAAGCCCTTGATTCCACTATTTCTGGTAGAACTATTTCTTCTAATGATTCACAATTTTTAAAGGCTTCTTTGGAAATCATTTTCAGGCTATTATTGAATTGTATTGTCTTTAGTTTGCTACAATTATCAAAGGCACTATGTTCTATTTTTCTTAGAGAGTTTAAACCTGTAACACTTGTAAGTTTTTTGCAATCTTTAAATGTTCTTCCTTCTATGACTTCTAACCTATTAGATAGTTTTATATCACTTAATTTTTCACACTGTTCAAAACTACAGCAACCGATTTTTTTAACACTATCTGGAATGCTTATTGATTTTAAATTGGAACATTTATAAAAAGCATAATCACCTATTTCGCCTAGACTATTTGGCAATTCAATTTTTTCGATTGTTTTATTGCTCTTAAATGCATAACTACATATTTTTTTAATACCTTCCGGAATAATCAGATGTTTTTCTTTGACATTAGATAACACTAAATTATTATTAATAATAAGTAAATCAGTATTGTTTTTTTCTAAGAATGCTTTAGAGAAAACATCATATCCAAAATTAATAAGTGAAGGTGTGTACACTATTTCCTCTAGATTGGAAAAACCACTACTACTAAAAGCATAATCATTAATTGTCGTAACACTATCAGGTAAAATAACTTTCTTCAATAGACTATTACCAGTAAAATTACCTATTGCTTTAATTCCTTCTGGAACCTTTAATACTTCATGGTCTAAATTATATCCACATAAAGTACTTCCAACAATAACTAAATCATCCTGATTTCCATACCATTTAGTACTTCCTAAATAATTTACTTTTACAACACTTTTAGATGCTTTTATTATAGAAGTGTTTTTGGCTTGTATATTTACGTCTTCTATTCCCTCTCCAATAATCAATGTTCTTATATTTGATAAATCAAGTCTTAAATCAACTTTTTTAATACTTCCTGGTATTTCAATGGTTGTAACTTTAGGATTTTTAATTTTTACCGACACGACTCTTTTATTATCGATTGTGGCTGGTATTGTTATATGTTCATCGTTACCTAAATAATCTTCTATATTAATTTCAGTATCTCGATGAAAGAAATCCGAATTGTATTTCCAGTTGGTTGCCTCATCTTTCGTTAAGTTAAGTTCATTTACATAATATATCTCAGGCTTAAAATTAAATTTTTCCAATTCTAAATCATTCTTCTGAATATCTGGTTTTTCTAAGCACATCTTACTATTTTTTTTCAAAAGGCCTTGCTCATAGAAAAAGTCTTCATTTAGTGTATTATAAAGTTTCATGGTCCAATCGTTTGATTTATTTATTGGCAAATCTAAGTTTTCCATCCTCAAGCTATCTATATCCTTGCTTTTAAATCCGCAATTTGTATATCTCTTATGTAATTCTTCTAATAATTTAGATAAGTTATTTTTAGTAGCATCATAAAGCAAATTCATTTGTTCAAGAGTTTCTAGATCTTGTATTATTTTATTATAATTTATAGATGGTAGCTGGCTTATAAGTACATAAGTATCAGGAAAGTTATTATATTTTTCATAATATTCATAAATAATATTATACAGTTTTTCCAGTTCTTTCTCTAACGGCTCATGTTTTTCAACTACTACATAACCAGTGGCATACTTTTCTCTAAACAATTTATAAAATAACTCTTTATTTGCTTTTTCTATATCTTTATAAATTATTCCTTTATCTTCTAATGATTTTATAGCGAGCAATGCCTCATCATAATCATTACTAGAAAGCTGGCTATAGTAAAAGCGAGGTTTTGGAAAAGAATGATAGGTCTTATAGTATCCATAAATCATATTATATACTTTTTGCTCCATTCCTTCTAATTCGTAATCTATTTTTTTTATATTATGATTTTTATCACAAAGAGCACAAATTGTATTTTCAAACTGCACTTGTTTGTTTTTTTCTTGTTTAATTTTTTCTTCTTCAAGGGCTATTTCTGCCTTGAGTTCTAACATTTTTTTCTTTTTGTCCTCTTTGATTTTCTCTTCTTCTTGGGCTTTTTTTGCTTTTAGATCTATTAATATTCCTAACTCAATTAATTTTTTATTTAAAGACATGCCAAAAAGTCTATTTGCCATTCTACCATACTTATCTAAATCTTGAGCATATTCTTCTTCTAATGACTTTAATTCATCATAATTATTTAGAGGGTTATCTTTATATTTACTTTTAAGATATTCTAATAATTCGTTATGTTTGCTAGTACTTGGCCTTCCGCCTTTAACATTAATATTATATGTATATCCATAGGCTCTTAAAAAATCAGAAGCATTATCATATCCAAGCCATAGATACATACCAGTTATATGTTGTGATAATTTTTTGTGTTCATTAACTATAGATTTTTCTATTGTCTTATTCGGATAATACTCTGCTAATCTTGTTAAAATACTATCAATATTTTCTTTAATTTCAGGTGGTTCATTTCCAGGTGAAAATTTAACACTAGATCTTAGATCGTGTACGGCACTGGCTGCTATTTTTTCGTATCCATACATATTTAAAAATTCTTCGACTGAGTTTATATTATTACTTTTTATGTAGTTTTTAATTCTTGATTCCAATTTTCCTGAAACAGCTTCCAATGAGAAGACCTTCTTTTCGGGATACAACTTTTCTAATAGATTTAAAATAATAACTAATTTTTCATTTTCCATATTTACTCCTATTTAATTATTTATTTTTTATTTTATACTCTTTTTTAAACTTTAGATGTTTATGTTTTGGTAATAGCATACGATATTGATTATATGATTAATTTTTATTAATAATCTTATCTAATTCTTTTAAATTTCATAAAAGCACTCGTCTAATACTTTTTTTCTAAATAACTACTATACAGTGTTTTCATTAACTGGCCTTACTTTTATTCATTATCAATTAATATCTAAATATTCTAGCAGGTGTTTTGAATATTATATTAGTAATATTTAATTGTAATTAGTTTGAATTTTAGATTATAATTTTTTCAAATTTGTTACTAGATATTCTTACCATTTTTAGAGTTTGTGTCAAGTCTTTTGTCAAAATTTGTTATTAAATTTTTCAAGTTTAAATTTGTTCTAGGAACTTTTTGAAAAATAGAGGCACTGTTATTCTCATTATAATTTTTATGTTATTTTTAGAGGTGATTTTTCATTTTTTGATATATTATACCATGTCGATGTTTTTTCTATATGTTTTATATTACCAATCATTACTGTAAATATCAATATTCCTTATACATTATTTTACCTATAATATATCTATTAAAGTAATTTAATGGCTAGAATGTTTAGAATATAATGTGGAGAATATTTTGGTAAAATTAAAAAGATACTATAAGTACCTTAATTTAAAAATCAATATTTTTTATAAGTAAGTTATTATACTTTAGGTATTATACTTAGATATATTTAAAAGAATACCTATACTGGTCATTGAAATAAGTAGAGAACTTCCTCCATAGGATAAAAATGGTAAAGTTACACCAGTTACAGGAATTAGACCAATTACGACCATTAGGTTCATTAGAGTTTGAAAAATAATTTGAAAAATCATACCGAAGGATAAATATTTAGAAAATAAATCTTTAGAGTTTAGGGCTATTTTTATACCTCGCCAAAGGATTAGTGAAAATAGACCGGTTACGATAAAGGCTCCGGCTACGCCAAACTCTTCAGCGATAATAGAAAATATAAAATCTGTTTGTGGTTCTGGAAGATAAAAATGTTTTTGGACTGAGTTTAAAAAGCCAGTACCAAGTAGTCCTCCAGGACCAATCGCATATAAACTTTGAATTATTTGGAAACCAGTACCTAGAGCATCATTCCAAGGATTTATAAAAGAAGTTATTCTATCCATTCGATAAGGAGCAATTATTATTAGAATGGCAATGCCTATTATACCTAGGATACCAATACCTAAAAAGAATTTCATATTTACACCGGCAATAAATAATAAAGAGATGATTGACATAACTAAAATTACACCAGTTCCAAGATCAGGTTGAAGCATTATAAGAAAAAAGATAAGAAGAGTTATACCAAGTATAGGAAAGACTCCTTGTTTATAACTTTTTAAGAATTTATTACTTTTAGAGAGATATTTACTTGTAAAAATAATTAAACCAAGTTTGGCGGCTTCACTAGGTTGAATACCAAAAGGACCTATTCCAAACCAAGATCTAGAACCATTTCTGATACTACCTATTCCAGGTATTAAAACAAGAATCAGTAGAATAAGACAAATAGATAAAATAAGATTGGCTTTTTCATAATAAAGTTTATAGTCTATTTTAGAAATTATTAACATGATAATTACTCCAACTAGAAAAAAGATGGCTTGATACTTTAGATAATGAAATGAGTCATTAAATTTATACTCGGCCCAGATACTAGAAGCAGAATAGATCATTACAATACCAAATAAAGATAAAATAATACTGGTGAAGAAGAGAATTTTATCTATTTTCTTTTGCATACTTATCACCTTATTAATTATATGTTTTTTGGATAGACAAATTACCTATGAAACTGATATTTGTTATGGGAACAATAAAAAAGTATGTTGGAAAAGAGGAGTGTTTTGGAAAGAAAAAACTCTATAGTAAACTATTCAATTTAGAGATAGTTTATTATAGAGTTCTATTTTGTATGTTGTTCTTCTTTAAAAAAAGTTTGGGTAGTATTTATGGAATCAAGCATTTTTTACCTCCTAAACCTAAATATAAATAAAGAAAAAAGTCCTAAGGGACTTATAACCATACTCCAAATATGATACCAGCCATTGATAATATTAGACCACATACCCAGAACAATTTTACAATATCAGTTTCTTTCCAGCCTAGTTTTTCAAAATGATGATGTAAGGGACTCATTAAGAATATCTTTTTATGAAATAATTGCACTGATATAGTTTGAATTATTACGGATAAAGTTTCGATTACAAAGACACTGGCAACTACTAGAAGAGTTAATTCTCTATGAGTTAGAATGGCGATTGCTCCCATCACTCCACCAAGAGCAAGAGAACCGGTATCACCCATAAATATTTTGGCAGGATAAGTATTATAAATTAAGAAACCTACAATACTACCTACAAGAATTAAACTAAAGATACCAATATCTTCAAAGCCAACCATTAAGGAGATTAAACTGAAAGCGATAAAGGCTATGGCTGAAAGGCCGCCGGCTAGACCATCTAGTCCATCAGTTATATTTACGGCATTTGAGGCTCCTACTAGTACAAATAAGATAAATAGTCCATATAGCCAGCCCATTTCTAGATCAATATGTAGAGTTCCAACTACCCAAGATGTTTGACCACCAGAACGCATATAGATATAGAAGAAACCTATAGCAATTAAAACTTGCATAAATAATTTTTGATAAGTAGTTAAACCTTCGTTGTTACCTTTTCTAATTGATAAAAAGTCATCTAAAAATCCAATACAGGCATAACCTAAAAATACTAGGAGAACTATACCTAAGTTAGATGTATAAGATATTTTTCCCATTAAGACTAAGGCAATGGTCGCAATTATGGTTGGTAAGATAAATATTAAACCACCCATAGTAGGAGTTCCTTCTTTTTTACGATGTGTTTCCCCTACAAATATACTTATTTTTTGTCCTACTCGTAGTTTTTTTAGACATGGCACTAAAATTAATCCTAGGCCAGCGGACATTAGAAATCCAATCATAATAGCAACTACGGCTTTTGTTAATAGTAACATCTTTGTCACTCCATTTCTCTTGCAATATTATATCATAATCAAATTAGCATTATGAAAAAATAGACAAATTTATACAAAAGTTTACAGTTAATCTATTTGTTCATATCTTTTTACATAAGCCGTTTTGGCTTTTGATTCTTCAAGATTTTTTTCTTGTTCTTTTTTTATTCTTAATAAGTCATCTTCTTTTTCTTTTAAGGATGAATAGACTTCTTCTAGATTAGATAATAATTCTTTTACTTCTTTATTATCTAAATATTCTTTATAGTCACGTTCAAAGTCGTTAAGCATTCTTTTTAATTCAGTTGCGGACTTTTTTAATAAGTCTAAACCTCTATCTAATTCTTGAATACTATATTCAATTTCTTTAGAATAATCGGCTACTTCAAAGACACGATAATGATGTGTTTCTCTTCTTGGCCTTAGGACATTGCGCATAAAACGTAGGTAACTAGCGGTTGCGGTGGCCATTCTTCTAGCACTTCTTGGACTTCGTAACAATAATTGAGGTCTTAAGAGTCTATTAAGATTTCTAGCCTGAGTGTTTAAGAATCTAGTAGTTACTTCTACTCTTTCTTGAACTGTTACAGATGAGGCAATTTTTTCTTTTAAGTCTTTTGCTAGAATATCTTGTTCGGCTTGAAGTTTCATTAGTTGAACATTGAAGTTTTGATAGTCGTCAAACTTATCCTTCATTTCATTTATATGATATTCATCCATTTTTAATTCTTCTTTGCGATCTTCTAATTTCATAGCCAGAAGTTCTTCTTCTAGTTTTAGTTCAGTAACTTTACTAGAAATTAAAATGTATAAGGAAGAATCTTTTATTTCATCAATTATCTCTTTATTTTCAAAAGATGTTATATAAGTCGAGGCTAGATCTTTGATGTAGTTTAAGTCGTAGGTATCAGAAATATCTAGAGATAGTTTTTGTTTTAATTCATCGAGTTTTTTTATGAGTGCATTTAATCTATCTAGTAATTCTTCTAGTTCTTTAGAAGTGTTTGTTGTTTTGGACATTTCCTCTATTACTTTATATTCATACATTAAGTCTTTAAGACTACTTCTAGCATCTTTTAACTTTTCTTCATATTGACTGACAATTTCTTTATTTTTTAATTTATCTAGATCAAGAGTATCATCTTTAGTTGTTTCTTTAATAGGTATTTTAGTTTGATCTATTTCAATTACTTCAACAGGTGTTGTCTTTTTCTTCATTGGGTTATGATTGTTGAGTAAATTTTCAAGATTAGTATTATTTACATTTACACGGTTCTTAGTAAACTCACTTGTTTTTATATCAACCTCGATAAAGTTATTATTTTTATCGGGAGTAAGAAATATCTGTTTTTTATAGTCTTCTTCGGAACTCTTAGGTAGTATTAAAGGAGATGTTGCTTCATTATGAGTACTACCAGATAATGTTTTAAGTACTGTCCCAGTTATAATAATGGGACTAATCTTTAGAAAGGTTTTTAATTGTGCTTTTTTTACTCTGCTTTCTAGTTCCTTTAATTCTTGTTCCTCGGCAAAGGCTTTTAATTTTTCTAACTCTTTTCGACTAATAAGCATTGCTCTTTTTAAATCGTTATGCCCACCCTTTTGTCCTCTTGATTCATCCATTGTATCACCATAGATAGTTTATCATATTTTAGAGACAAAATAAAAGAGTATTATTTTTTTAAATACTCTTTACTTGAATTTTTCTTTTTTGGTGCTGACTTTTATTTATGTGTTGGCTGTTTTTTGATGTTTAATTCGTTTTTTGTTTAGAAAAATTTTATAATTATAGTTACTTAAATAAACATCAATAGAAGTAGACCTATTATTTCAAATATTAGTCCTAAATAGAAACAGATTATTTCTTTCTTTTGATAGGCTTTTTTTAGGGCTATTTTCTTTTCTTGAGCTTCTTTTTTACTTAGCTTTTGATAATAAAGAAGTGCTAATAGGCCTAGTACCATAGAAATAATTGATAGTAATTGCAGTATTAGTTGCTTTTTCATTATATCGCTCCTTAAGTAGATTATACTTGAGTATTTTTAAATTGACAAGTTATGCAGATATTTTTAAATATTCTTTGATGGCTTCTAAGGTATCTATGGCTACCTTTTCATTAGTACATACAGGAAGACAATCTTCTATAGTTTTGATGATGTCCTTTTTTGGAATATATTCTAAATGGAACCCGCCTTTTTTTTCGTCTTCTGTTAAATTTATAGAACTTAAATCTGGCTTTATATCACACTTTGTATAAAAGTAAGTAGCAATATATAAGGTGTTTTCTCCATGAGTTGGGTAATCTTTACATAAATATTTGATATTAAGTACAGGAAGTCTTTCTTCATGAGGTAAATCAATTCCAGTTTCCTCTTTTACCTCTCTTATTAGGCAGTCTTCTAATGATTCATTTTCTTCGACATGGCCACCTATTAAAAAGTAGGTATTTGAACCTTTTGCCAGTAAGATTTCATCTTGTGAATTTACTAAAATGACTTTGGCTCTAGTAACAGTTCTTGTCATTTCACTTTCTTTTAAATTGTCATTATTATATATTATTTCTCTCATATTAATTTTTCCTTTCGTTGTTTATAAAATATTATTTTTTATAGGTTTTAATTACTCTTTTTATACCTTTTATAATCTTCATAATTACCAGGTATTTCTTTTAATTTGTTGTCTTCTATATAAATTATTTTAGAAGATAAGGTATTAATAAAATAACGATCATGAGATATAAATAATAAAGTTCCTTTATATTCAGTTAAGGCTGTTTCTAATATTTCTTTTGTTTCTATATCTATATGGTTAGTTGGTTCGTCTAGTATTAGAAAATTAATGTTAGATTGCATTAGACAGAATAATTTTAAACGTACTTTTTCCCCGCCTGATAAGTTTTTAATTCTTTTGTAGACGTTATCTTTAAAGAAGTAAAATTTACTTAAAGCGGCTCTTAGATGATGTTCTTCTCCTATAAAGTAATGTTTGGCTTCATCCATTATTGTACTGCTTTCGTTTTCAAAGATTATTTCTTGAGGAATATAGCCTATTTTGACATTAGTACCATGAGTAGAATTTTGTAAAATATACTTTACAAGAGATGATTTGCCAGAACCATTTGGCCCTAGTAAACAGACTTTATCTTGATAAAAGATTTTTAGATTGGCATCTTTTAATATTACTTTGTTTGGATAAGAAATATTAATTTTAGTTAAATTTAAGACTTCTTTTCCAGAACGACTAGAAGAAAATGTTAGCGGAAGTTTTTCTTTTTCGACTGGTTTATCTAGTCTTTCTAATTTATTTAGACGTTTTCTAATGCTTTCGGCACGTTTAAAAAACATTTCGTTTTTAGCAAGATTACCATACTCCTCTAGTCGTTTGATTGAGGCTTCCATGGCTTTTATTTGTTTTTGCTGATCCTTATAATCTTTAAATTCTTTTTCGATACGAGCATCATTTTCTTGAACAAATTTTGTATAATTGCCATGAAAAATATTTATCTTAGCATTTTCTAAAAGAATAGTTTTAGTTGCGACTTCATCTAAAAAGTATCTATCATGAGAAATCATTAGAATTGATCCTTTATAGTTTCTTAAGTATTCCTCTAACCATTCTAGAGTATCAATATCTAAGTGATTAGTCGGCTCATCTAAAAGTAAGATATCTGGTTCAGAGATAATAATAGAAGCAAAAGTAATGATAGTTTTTTCTCCACCTGATAGGCTATTAAACTTTCTTGGAAGAAGTTCTTTATTTATTTTAAAACCTTTAATTACTTTTTCTACTTTAGCATCTATTTCATAACCGGACATATTAATAAAATCAGTCTGAAGATTGGAATATCTGATTATTATTTTTTCGATTGTAGATTCATCGGCTTTAGTAATTTTTGCTTCGTACTCTTCTAATTTATCACGTAAGGCAATCAAGTTTTTTATACCATCATATAAAACATCTTTTACAGTTATTTTTTCATCTTTATTTTTAATTAGTTGAGGTAAATACCCTACTTTAGCATTTTTCCTTATAGAGATGGTTCCAGAAGTTTCTTTTTCGCTGCCGGATATTATATTTAAAAGTGTCGTTTTACCGGAACCGTTATCGCCAATTAAGGCAATACGTTCATTTGTTTTTACTTCAAAACTTATATCGTTTAAGACTGGTCCAAAACCAAAGTCTTTTGTTATTTTATTTATTCCTATTTCAATCATATAATCACATCCTTAATTATAGTATTTATAAATCGCACCATAATCAAAAAGAAAAGAACTATACATCTGTATAGTCCTTTCATGTACAGATGTAGGCACGACGAAAACTTCACACCTACATCTAATATTTTTTCTTTAGACGTTAGGTGTGATATCTAATGTATACATGATTACATGATTAGCAAAATTGTACATTTTATCACTCCTCCAGTAATAATTTAACATATTATTTAGATTTTTGCAATTACTTTGGTAGTTCTATTTTTATTTATCATTTAAAGTATCTTTTAAGACTCTTAGATAACTTTCATATCTATTCTTGTTTATAGTGTTATTTTCTAGTGCCTGTTTAATAGCACATGCTGATGTTGGTTCTTTATAATGAAGACAGTTTTTATATTTGCAATTTTCATTGATAGGCGAAAACTCTTTAAAATAGTTTTGGACTTCTAAATGGTTTATGTTTCTTACATCTAGGCTTCTAATACCAGGTGTATCAATAATACTAGAGTCTTCATCCCAGATATAGTATTTTGAGGAAGTTGTCGTATGACGACCTCTTTTACTCTTAGAACTAATGGCAGATGTTTTTATAACGTTCTCATCCATTAGAGCATTTGTTAGAGAGGATTTACCTACTCCGGAGTTACCTATAAATATTGCTTGTTTTCCTCTTAGTTCTTCTTTTAAGTTCGAGATACCCTGATTAGTATAAGTTGATGTTTCAAGTGTTTTTATAGCTAAATTATGATAGATATCTAGTATTTTTGTTGTTTCTGTAGTTTTTAAATCAGATTTATTTAGACAAATAATTGTAGGTATGTTACTGTTTTCTAATAATAAAAGGTATCTGTCAATAAACTTAGGATGAAGGGCTGGATCTTTAGCAGATGCAACTATTACAGCAATGTCGATGTTTGCAGCAATATTTTTAGTTGTACCTTGATCGTTTAGTCTGGTACTATCCTTTTTTATTCTACTTAGAATAGAAGTTCTTTTTACTAGATTAGTTATGATATAAGATTGATTATCTTTTTCTAGAACTACTTTGTCACCTGGAAAAATAATTTTGTTGCAGACTAAGTTTATTCCTTTTTTTAAAGTTGTTTTTATGATTTCATCATTATATAAGACATAGGCTGTTTCATATTTTACTTCTAGGACAATTCCATAGTTTTTACTTTCTTCAGTAATAAAATCAGTGGGTAAATTTATTTGTTTATTTTGTTTTTCTTTTATTAGACATTTTTTCTTTATACTTTTTTTAGTTTTAAAACTAGTATAAGCATTATAATGTGGCATATTATTTTACTTTCCTTTCTATAGATCTTTTTCAAATATATATTGAACTATAGCAGTGGGAACTTTATTTTCAAAACAGGTAATGTATTTTTTTGAAATACTTGGTACTTTATAGAGTATATAACCATAAGCTGAATCTTGATTTGAACTTATTTCTTTTAAATTATATTTATTGGCTTTTCTAATATCTTCTAATTTGGCAAAGTCAAAGATTTGAACCATTAAAGAATACTTATAATTTAGATGTTCATATAGGAAACAGGCTCTATACCTAGAACCTAAATCTATGTGAGTTATACCTTTTTTTAGAGATGTTTTTTCAAACTCTTTTATAAGTAGGGCTGCATAGCCAAGCCTTCTTTTTGATGGTGATACTGCTAGAATACCAAGAGTTATTTTTTTCTTTGTTAAATCCATGTTTTTACCAGTAATAGCCGCTACTATATTGTTATCTTCTTCAATATACATTAAAAAATCTTTATCGATTTTTAATTGGTTTTTGATCTCTTCTAGTCGTTCTGACATAGGATAATACTTTTCTTTGTGAAGAATATTATCATCATAAACTGTTTTTGATAAAAAGTTAAATACTTGTTCTAACTTTTTATCACTAGTTACTATTTTTATTTCTGGCATAATATCACCCTCTTTAATTGCAACTATTATAACACAGAAATTTATTCTAATAAAAGTCTTACTGTACCTCTATCTTCTAGTTTTGTATTGGCAGCTGGTGACTGGGAAATTACGGTTTCTCCGGTACCAGTATATTCTATGGTAAAGTTTGATAAAAGTTTTTTAGCCTCTTTGACACTTTTTCCGACAACGTTTGGTACTTGGTACATTATTTTATCAGTCCACTCTAAGTCTTTTTCCATACCCTCTTCCTGAGGTTTGATATCTAGAGCATCAATTATATCTAATAGGATTCTTCTCGCGATTGGAGTTGTTGTATAACTTGATAAGAGTGCTGTATTTTTAGGATTATCGATGGCTAGATAGAAGACTGCTTCTGGATCGTTTGAGGGAACGACAGACATAAAGGACATTATATAGTTTCCGACCATGTATCTACCATCTTTTACTTTTTGAGCAGTACCAGTTTTACCACCAATACGATAACCTTCAATATAGGCAGCTTTTCCTCCACCTTTAGCAACAACACTTTCTAAGGCATGGCGCATAATAGCAGAAGTTTCACTAGATATTACTTTTCTAACTAGAGTTTTTGACGTTTCTTGAATAATAGTATTTGTTTCTTTTTCTGCAATACTTTTTACGATGTATGGTTTATAGAGATAGCCGCCATTAACTACTGCTGATACGGCTGTTACTTGTTGGATGGGAGTTACACTTACACCTTGTCCAAAGGCAGTAGTTGATAGTTCGACATTGCCTACTTTTTCTAAAGGAAATAAGATACCCTGACCTTCTCCATTTAAGTCAACACCAGTTTTTTCTCCAAAACCAAATTTCTTAATATACGAGAATAGTCTTTCTTTTCCGAGAGTTTGTCCTAGTTTTACAAAGCCTGGGTTGCTTGGTGTTACTATTGGAACATAAAAGAACATTTTTTCCTTTATTTTCAAGGCTTCCACAATCAATTTCAATGTTCCTGTACTGACTGTTTTGAATCTTTGTATCAGTAGAAGAACATTTTTTTGGATAAAAATTTGATAACTCAAGTTTTTTTCTTTTGTTATCAATTTCTAATTCTCTGTATATTGTATCTGCATTAAAATTAAAATAAATAATTAGTCTTACCTGTTTTCTATCACCATTTATTTTTTCAACTTCTACTCTTTCAACTAATATTCTCATTAAATTAGGTAGTTGACTCTGTAAATCAACTTTTGAAGTAAGAGTATTTCTAACTTCTGTTATTTTTTCCTTTAATTTTGTAAGTTCTGCATCAGGATTATTAAGTCTATCGATTTTTGCTTTTAAGGAATTAATTTCATTATTAAACTTATCATTTCTTTTCTTAAACTCTAAATCATCAATTAATCCTTTAATACTCAAATCCAATAATTTATCCTTTTGCTTTTCTATTTTTATAATTTGATTGTTTATACTTCCAATATCATCAGAACTCTTATTACTGCTTATAATATTCTCGTATTCATTTATTACTTGATTTAAATATTCTTTTTTATTATCTATAAAATCACTAAATATTTGTACAAAAATCTTATCTAGATAATCTTCCCTTAAGATTGGTGAAGCACAAGCACCAACACCTTCAGTCTTATATTTCTTACAAGACCATGTAGGATTATTTGCTCTATTACTTCCACCAGCTCTTATAAATACATTACCACAATCCTTACAATATAATAAACAGCTATATTTTGCAGTTTCTAAAGATTTTTCAGAATTTAGAATGTGTCTTGCAGGTGATTTTTTTCTCATCTCATGAAGTTCATTTGCTTTATTCCATAA
>CAKPMY010000007.1 GCA_934168245.1 uncultured Bacilli bacterium | reverse complement strand
GTCACCTGTGAATTATAGGTTACAATCCTCTAATTAGAAACTATTAATAAACTGTCCAACTTTTGGGGTTCAGTTCAGTTATGTATTGGCTGCTTTTTTGATTTTAATTAGGCCTTTGCATATCATTATTCTGGCTTTAAATCTATTAAAAGATCTAAAGCCAAATGCTATCCTTTTAATTACTTTAATAAAGTTATTATTACTCTCAATAAAACCATTATGGTAATTATTATTGAATGTATTTTTTATGTATGGTAAGAATTCTAATAATGTTTTAATTGATGTTTTCATATATGGAGAAATATAATTATTTTGTTTATTTAAAGTTTTCTTTAATAAATCAAAGTTATTTTTCTTGAATGCCTGTAGTAAATCTTGATATACCCAGTACGTTTCTTTAAGCTCATTATCTAAATCAATTAAAAAATCAACAACATCAGTAGTAGTCATAAGATTTTTGAAACAAGTAAATCTTTTCCATTTTGATGAATCTAATTCATCACGAGATTTTAAAATTAATTTCCAATATCTTTTAAATTTTCTGTGATATTGCTTATTTTTTTTCATAGCCATAATTCTAGTTTTATTAAGTGACCTAGAAATTAATTGAGTTAGATGGAATTTATCAATAATAATATTAGCATTAGGAAACATTTTTTTAATTAAAGAAACATAAGGAGAATACATATCAATTATTATAAATTGAACACGACTTCTAGTTTTATAATCGTAATAATAAAAGTATTTAATAAGGTTATCAAGTCGTCTATCTTCAATGATATCAATAGTTTGACCAGTAATGCCATCACACATATGAAAACTCATAGCACCATCTGCAGTTTTAACGGACTTAAATTCATCAAACGATAAAACTTTAGGAAGATAATGTTTATATAGTTTTTGAGTTTCATAATAAGAATCCATTATTCTTTCGACGGTGTTAGGCGAAACATTATTATCTGAGGCAATATCCTTTTCAGAACGTTTTTTAACTAAGTCACTAGCGATATTATGTTTAGTATTATTAGAGATGAAACAACCATAATTAGTAATAGAAGTAAATAAAGTGAATGCTTTATGACAGTGTTTACAAAGATACCTTTGTTTATGTAATCTAAGAATCGTTTTGTAGCCTGACACTTCTGGCATTTTAATATTAGAAGTAATAAATCCATGCTTTTCTAATTTATCATCAAATACAACACCACATTTATAACAAAATTCAGGCTTATAAGATAAATATCCCTCAAAGATTTTATGGGTAATTCCTTTTATTTTTTCCTTATAATAACAATTTTCTTTAAAAATAACATTATTATCTTTAAGTCCTAGGATTTCTGTAATATAATTTTGATTAGACATATAAATACCTTCTTTCAATTCTGTTTGGTCACTTATATTGTATCAAGGTTTAAGTTTATATGTCTTTTATTATGAAAAAAAGTGCATATAGAGTCAAACACTCTACACACACTAAAAATCATATATCCAATCTAACAAGCAACAGGTTTCTCTTTTCATATATTATTATTTAACAAACAGACTCTAGATAGGTTCTATAATTAATCAGTATGAGTAAGCCAGTTAGTTTAAATTGACATTTTTTTAAATAAATGGTATAATATAGCGGAATTTAGTGGACATACATAGAGGAAAAGAAAGGGAATAAAAATGAAAATAAAAAATTTAAAATTCAAACGTGCAATTCATCCATATCTATTAAAGGTTTTAACGTCAAAAGTAACTGGAGAATTAAAAGTAGATGGAGAATTTCCAACCGACGAAGCCTGTTTAATAGTAGCAAATCATTTATGTATTGAGGATATTCCAACTTTAGCACAAGCGGTAAAAGAACATTTTTATTTATTAGTTAGTGACGAAGACCAAAAAACAATCGATGGCCTAGGACTATCACTAAATGGTGTAAGATGGGTTCATAGAACAGACAAAAAAAGTAGAAAAGAAGCCGCAGAAGAAATACCTGAATATTTAAAACAAGGTATTAACTTTGCAATGTACCCAGAAGCAACTTGGAATCTATCACCAAATCAATTAATATTGCCATTGAATTATGGATGTATAAGAACAGCTCTAGCAGCCAACGTACCAATCGTACCTGTTGTAACTTTCTTTGATGGAAAAGGAAGACATACGATAATTGGTGAAAAATATTATCCAACAGCGGATTTAAAAGAATCAATTTCAGACTTAAGAGATAGAATGGCTACAATGGTATATACAGAAATAGAAGAAAATATGAGAGAAAACAAAAATAACGGCAATGTTCGTTCAATGGTTATTGATGGAGCAGAGTACTTATATGAGGAAAGAAAAAATTTAAAAGAAGGTTATTGGCAAGAACATATTGAAGAGTTATATGACAAATACGGTCGTGCTAGAGCCGACAAGTCTGGTGTTAGAGAATTCGAATCCCAATTCATTTTTACACCAAAAACAGACAACCATGCATTCTTCCAAGAATTTAACAGCAGAATAAGATATGATGCCAATGGAAAACCATTAATCAAAAGAATATCTTCTGAAAAAAATGGTTATACAGGTACAGGCATAGATACGATTGATTATCAAGATTTCTTTGGATATGGTTATAATGAGACTTTTCTAAATAAAGAAAACCAAAAAGTACTACAAAAAGGAACAAAAAAAGGAAACAATTAAGTTTCTTTTTCTTTTTTCTCATGATATAATCAAATAAACATAGAAGTGAGGTGTAGTAGAAAAATGAATTTAATATTACCAAGTTATTCATTTGTTATTTTAATTATAGTAATGATAGTATTTTATAGTAAAAAACGTATTAAAAATGATGAGACAACACTGTATTCCTGGTTGTTAATAATTAGTCTTTTTAATGTTATCTTTAACATAATTGGTATATATATGGGTTACAACAATGGAAATATGAATTTTTTGATATTCTTAAATCACTTAGACTTGCCATTATACTTTTGGTGGGCCTCTACATTACTTATCTATCTTTTATACAATATTAAATTAGATAAGGAATTATACACAAAAGCAAAAAAAATTATTTTCATTATGAATTGTTCTTTTACTTTTGCGACTTTTTTCTTGCCTTTCGAGGTAATTATAAATAAGGATGCTGGATATGCCATAGGAGCCTGTGTAAACTTTGTCTACATATTATCGGGAATATATTTATTATGTTCAATGATAGCATCAGTAATTTTAGTAAGAAATGAGAAAGCAAAGCAAGCCATTCCACTGTTTGCTACTTTAGTTTTTGGTGTTATTGTAGCTTTAATTCAAAAAATAAACCCAGCCATCATTGGTGTTCCTACAATGATTGTATTGATTGAATTAATCATGTACTTCACCATCGAGAACCCAGACATAAAAATGATGATAGAGTTAAATATTGCTAAGGAACAAGCAGAGAAGGCTAACAATGCCAAAAGTGATTTCCTATCTAGTATGTCTCACGAGATTAGAACTCCTTTAAATGCTATCGTTGGTCTATCCGAAGACATGGTAGAACGAGGTACTGCTCCTGATGACATGAAAGAGGACTTAAACGATGTCCTAGAAGCCTCACGAACTCTTCTAGAAATAGTTGGAAATATCATGGACATCAACAAGATTGAAAGTGATAAACTAAAAATTGTTGAAACCTCATACAACTATCGTAAAGAAGCCGAACTTTTAGCAAAAATAAATGCTACTCGTATTGGTGACAAACAAATAGAATTTAAAACTAATATTGCTGAAGACATTCCTGAATATTTATATGGTGATAGAATTCATATAAAACAAATTATCAACAACTTACTTTCTAATGCTTTAAAATATACTAACGAGGGCACTGTTGAATTTACAACGAAATGTATCAATGAAAAAGATAATTGTCTTTTAATAATAAGTGTTAAAGATTCCGGACGTGGTATCAAAGCCGAAGACATCTCTAAATTATTTACAAAGTTTGAACGCCTTGATATTGAAAAGAGTTCTACAACTGAAGGAACTGGTTTAGGCTTAGCCATAACTAAAAAAATTGTCGAAATGATGGGTGGTAAAATAAACGTTCAAAGTAGTTACGGTAAAGGCTCTCTATTTATCGTCCAAATACCACAAAAAATTGACTATAACCCTGTAAGAGAGGAGTATGCTTCGAAGACAAATTCCCAAAACTATGAAGAACCAGACTACAGTGACAAAAAAGTTCTAATAGTTGATGATAACAAACTAAATATAAAAGTTGCCAAACGTTCTCTTGCTCCATTCAAAATTCAAATAGATGAATGTGAAAATGGTCAAGAATGTATCAACAAAATTAATCTTGGTAAAGAATATGATTTAATACTAATGGATATAATGATGCCATTAATGTCCGGTGAAACAGCCCTAAAAGAATTAAAGAAAAATCCGTTATTTAATACCCCAGTAATTGCTTTAACCGCTGATGCAATCGCGGGTAGTGAAGAAAAGTATCTTGAAAAAGGCTTTACTGATTATATTCCTAAGCCATTTAGTAAAGATCAAATAAGAGTAAAATTAGAAAAAGTCCTTAAAGATGCCCCTGCTAGAAGAGAAACAGAAGAAGTTCCAACTTACGATCCAAATGTTGATCGTTTCAAGGATGTAGAGGCAATCGTTATTGGCGATGAACAAACAGAGGAATGATCCCAATCATTCCTTTTAAAGTCGGAGGAAAATCATGGATACAGTAATAAATAATAAACTAGAAAGTCTCTCCAAGTCAAAGTTCAGAGGCTCATTCCACTTAAATAATAATATGAAACAATATGTAAAAGATAAAGGTTATGCTAAAATAGAATCAGATGCATACGATTTTATCACAAAAAGATTAAAACCAGCCTTTCCTAAAAATGATGGCAAACAAACACCTATGCGTGCTAACTCTCATCCCGTCTTTATAGCCGAACATGCAACCGGTACTTGTTGTCGTGGTTGCCTAGAAAAGCTTCACAACATTAAAAAAGGAAAAGAATTAACACCCGATGAAGTTGATTATGTTGTCAAAGTCATTATGACCTGGATTCATCGTGAAGTATAAATAATAAAGGAGAAGAATATGTCCAAAATAAAAGATAGTATCATTTCTTTAGCAATAGGAGATGCTATGGGAGTACCAGTTGAATTTTGCCAAAGAGAAAAATTATTAAGAAAACCTGTAACTAAAATGTTAGGCTACGGCTCCCACGAAGTTTGTGCCGGATCCTGGTCTGATGATACCACAATGACAATTTGCGAACTTGTCTCCTTCAACCAAAATAAAAAGTTTGATTATGACGATATAATGCATAATTATCTTAAATGGATTCTTCAAGGAGACTTTACACCAACTGGTAAACTTTTTGATATAGGAAGAACTTGTCTAACGGCCATTAGAAGATATGAAACCAAAGAAACAACTGCTACGGCGTCTGGCTTAACCAGTATCAATTCTAACGGTAATGGCTCCTTAATGCGAATTCTCCCAGTCGCCTTATATAGTTATTATAAAAACCTATCTGAACAAGAAATAATAAACTTAACAAACGATATGTCCTCTCTAACTCATGCCCATGACATCAGTAAACTTGGCTGTTACATATACGTTAGATATATAATGTTCTTACTCGCTGACTTTACAAAAGAGGAAAGTTATATTAAGATAAAGAAATTGGATTACAGTTCCTATAATCAGTCATCCCTAAATTTATACAAAAGAATATTAGAAGATGATATCACAACTTATAAACTAGACTCTATTAAATCAACTGGTTATATCGTTGATACTTTAGAAGCCTCTCTTTGGGTAATCCTAAAAGCTAAAACCTATAAAGAGTCTATAATTGGAGCCATAAACCTAGGCGAAGATACAGACACTATTGGTGCCATAGTTGGTTCCATGGCCGGTATAATCTATGGCTACGATGCTATACCAAAAGACTGGTTGGAAACTCTCCAAAAACGAAAATATTTAGAAGAAATCTGTCACGATTTTGAAAAAGAAATAGTAGGTGATAAATAATGCGAAGTATATATGTACTAAACGAATACGGTGTATCCATGACAATCTTAAAAAAACTATTTGATCTAAAAATATCTTATCTAGATTTAGAAGTTTTCAAAGAGCAAATTCTAAAAGAAAATAAAATAATAAAAGATCAAATAACTGTAATTATGTCTGCTTTAGAACAATCTAAAAAAACGACTAGTCAAAATTATATTGGTGAACTTCAGCTATATGGCTTAAGTAGAAACTATACTCTATATTTAATTGAAAATAATATAACTCTCCAAGATATCATAAATAACACTGAAGAGGAATTTTGTACTAAGTTTTCCGTAAAAAGAAAACTCTATAACGAGGCTACCTCTGCTTACCAAAAATTAGTTGAGAACAATTTTAACGTCAAGAAAGTAGACGATTATTCTATCTATCTTTTAGAAATACTAAAAGAAGAAGCCCAACTTCAATCTATAACCTATGAAGAATTACTTGCCAAACTAAAAGAGTTAACTTATCCTCCAGAAGAATTAGATAAAGACTTAGCACACTTATCAAACGAAGCCAAGATTATTATAGTCGATAACAAAATTACTTATAATTCTCCAAGTATTCTTGACTTTGTTCAAACCCTAGATGAAAAAAAACAATATATTCTTCATAGTCGTTATGAAGGAAACACGCTTCAAGAAATAGCCTTAAATCTCTCTATAACTAGAGAAAGAATAAGGCAAATTATTGAAACAATATACTCTAAAATGCCTATCGTCAAAGAAGATAAATACCAATATATTTATAAAAAATATGAATTATCAGAAAAAGAATTTACAACCATATTTGAAGAACCTAAGTCAACATACTACTATTTATTTGATAAATACGAAAAAGGTCATTATGATTTTCTTGATATTGAAAATGAACCATTTGTCGATGAAGAAATGCTAAAAAGAATTAAATCTTTAAAAAATATTATCTGCATAAATGATACCTACATCGAATGTGATCGAACTGGTATCACTAAATATTACATGAAAAATTATCTTACTGACGAAATTACCATTCCTGAACTCCTAAAAAGAATGAACAATTACTTAGCCCAAGAATTTTCTAAATATAATATTGAACCATATGATTCAGAACATAATATAGAAACCTTATTAAGTAGAAAAAACTGGTGTGTTTTCGGTAGAAATAAAAAAGTAAGATATTATGAAATGAACCTTTTATCAGAAAATGATCTTACTAATCTAGAAAATATTTTAGATGTAGAATATGGTCTTTATAGTTCTCTTTACTTTTTTGAAAATAACAAAGATTTAATGTCTGAGTTAGATATAAGAAATGAACAAGAACTACATAACATTCTAAGAAACCTAATTTCTAATCCTAAAGTTTCCTACTTAAGAATGCCTAATATTTTAATTGGCTATACAGATAAAAAAGATTTCTTCCTCGATAAAATCTTTGAACTAAGTCCTATAAGTCAACAAGATTTCCTAAACATAATGCGCACTCAGTACGGCCATCGTGAAGATACACTTTTATCATACTTAAATCTTGAGTTCGGCGACTATCTAACTAATAACGAAATTATTTCTAAGAATATTGAACTAAAAGAATCTGAAATGAATCTTTTAAAAACTCATCTTACTAAGACTATATATTCTAAAAATGAATTTAAAGACATTTTACTATCTCTCAATTTAGAAAATACTAATCAATTCTTAACTAACATAAACTTAAAGAAAATTGATTATAAAATTAGTGGAAAATATATTTTAAAAAGATCTTGTCAAAATCTAGAACAAGCAATTTATAATGGCATCTTAAAAGGAGAAATAACTCATTCATTCTTAAATATTTCCAGTACTAGTTGGGCTACAATTTATAAAATGGAAAAGGAATATAAAGTCATTGAAATAAACAATAAGTACTATCCATTTGAAAACATATATAATACAGGTATCACTAGAACTGATATTGATGTCTTCCTAGACCTAGTAACGAGTAAATTTTCTAGAAATAATATCTATTTCACAGTCAAAAATATAAGAGATGAACTTTCTTGTAACTTACTAGAAACTAAACCTATTACTGATTCTGTCATTTCTTCTTTAGTAAAACTACTACCTAACTTTAAAAAAGTACAATGGCATGGTAATGTAATCTTCTGTTATAGTCCTACTGAAAATGTTTCTAGAACTTTATTCTTAAAATCAGTTATTGAAAAGTATAATTGTCACGATGTAAAAGAACTTAAAAAAATACTAAAAGAAGACTATGCAGTCGAAGTAAATGAAGATCAGATTATAAATATTATCTATCAAATTGGTATTGGTAATATAAAAAACAATCTAACTAATTCTCTAACAATCTAAAAAGGTGTCGTAAAAACACCATACCAAGGAGGTGTAAAAATGACCAACTTAACTATGATTTTACCAAGTTACTTAAAAAGCCTTATGCAAGAAGTTATTGCTGCCGGTTATGAATGTTACTTAGTAGGTGGAGCAGTTCGAGACTACATTATAAATGTCGAAAATAAAGACTATGATTTAACTACTAACATGCCTCTTTCTAAATTAAAAGAGATGCTACCAGCACTAACTATAATGAAAGAAAATTCTCATCGTAATACTGGAGTAATTAGAACAAATAATTATGATATTGAGTTCTCAAGTTTTAGAGGAACAACACTAAAAGAAGATTTAGAAAACAGGGACTTTAAAATGAATGCTCTAGCGGCCACTATCTCCGGTAATATAATTGATTACGTCGGTGGAGTAGAAGATATTAAAAATAAAAAAGTCTCTCTAGTAAAAGAATCTGGTGAAGGACTAGAACAAGATCCATTAAGAATATTAAGAGCCCTTCGCCAAGCAGACAAATATAATTTTAAGATTGATAGCAATTTAAAAGACCAGTTACTTCTAAAAGCCCATCTCTTAAAAAATGTTTCTAAGGAAAGAATCTATGAAGAGTTAAAAAAGATATTATTATCAGATAATATTGAGTACTATCTTTTAGAGTACAAGGAAATATTTTTTGAACTAATTCCAGCCCTTAGAACCTGCGATGGTTTTGATCAACACAATAAATATCATATCTATGATGTCTATACTCATATTGTAAAAACTGTTTCTAAAACTGATAAAAATCTTTATCTTCGTCTAGCCGCTTTATTTCATGATTCTGGTAAACCAATAAAGTTCACTCTAGATGAGACTAACACTGGTCATTTTCTTCATCACTCGAAAGCCAGTCTTGATATATTTAAAAAGTTTGCTAAAGAGTATAAACTAGATAATAAAACTAAAAAGATTGTCGCCAATTTAATATCTTATCACGAAGACACCTTAAGTCCAAGGCCAGCTAAAATTTATGATTTCTATCAAAAATATGACATGGACTATATCGAATTATTATTTGCTTTAAAAGAAGCCGACATCAAGTCTCAAAATGAAGAATATTTATCTAGACTTAAAGATTTAGAATTATTAAAAGAAAAATATTTAGAAGTAAAAACTAAATATCAGAAAATAACTTATAATGGTTCGGCTTTAATTGAATTAGGCTATACCGGTAAAGAAATCGGTACTATTCTAAAAGACCTAAAAAGAGAAATAATTATTAATAAATTAGAAAATGATCCAACCAAAATAAATGACTATGTCTTAAAAAAATACTCTTAATTAAAAAAGAAAATGATCTTTAAACCAACCTATTTCAAGTTTAAGGTCATTTTTTTTGTTAAATTAAAATAAAGCCACAATTAAGTACATGAATATTCCAAAAAAGAGCAGCCTCATTTGAAATAATTTCTATCTTTTCACCTAAAAAATCTATTTTTATTCCTTATTCTAATATTAATATGTTATACTTTTAATAGGAGGTTAAGATTTAATGAATATAAAAGAAAATATAAATGAAAATATTTTTAGAGGTTATGACATTAGAGGAATTTATCCTACTGAACTAGATGAAGATACCGTATATACTATTGGTCTTGGTTTTGGTAGTTATATTAAAAGTATTGGTAAAACTACTTGTGTAATTGGCCATGACAATCGTTTATCTGGTGAAAGCCTATATAATGCTTTAATCCAAGGTATAACTGAAACTGGTATAAATATTATTTCTCTAGGTCTATGTACAACTCCAATGTATTACTATGCTTGTATAAAACTAGGCATTCCATCTGGTGTAATGGTTACAGCATCTCATAATCCTAAAGATGATAACGGTCTAAAGTTTGCCTTTGATGAAAAGGGTAATTGTAAAGGTCAAGAAATTCAAGATTTTCTTGCTTATATAAAACAAGGCGACTTCGCTACTGGAACAGGGACTGTGACTGATTATAGTATTAGAGAAGAATATCTAGAATTATTTAGAACTAATCTACACTTTGGTCCAAGAAAGTTAAAAGTAGTAATTGATCCAGGTAATGGTACAACTAGTATCATTGCTAAAGAGTTATATGAAATGTTTCCAATGGAACTACATGTAATCAATGGTGAAAGTGACGGAACTTTCCCGAATCATCATCCTGATCCATGTGTTGAAGATAATCTTGCTCAATTAAAAGCCAAAGTAAAAGAATTGGGAGCCGATGTTGGTTTAGGCTTTGATGGTGACGGCGATAGGTTAGGAGTTGTTGCTGAAGACGGAACTTTTATTCCAACAGACCAATATATGATTATTATTATCAGGGATCTTATTAACAAAGTTAGTAAGAAAAAATTCTTATATGATGTAAAATGTTCTAAATCACTAAGTGATGAAATCGAACGTCTTGGTGGAGAAGGACTATGTTATCGTACTGGTAATTCCTATACCAAAGCCAAAGTTCGCGATGATGATCTTCCATTCGGTGGTGAACTATCAGGCCATGTTTACTTTAGAGACAAATGGCCAGGCTTTGACTCTGGACTATATGCTGGACTTCGTCTTTTAGAAATTCTATCTAATACTGATAAAACAGTAACTGAACTACTAGCAGGAATAAATAAATATTATTCAACAGAAGAATTAAAGTTTAAAAGTAGTGATGACAAAAAGTTTGCCATTATTGATAAAATTGCTGAGTACGCTAAAAGTAAAGCCTATAACTTCTTAGACATTGATGGAGTAAAAGTATTATTTGATGATGGCTGGGCCTTGGTTAGAGCCTCAAATACTGGTCCAAATATAACGGCCAGATTTGAAGCCAAGACAGAATCTCGCCTTGAAGAGTTACAACAAGAGTTTATCAGTTTAATTGAAGAATATAATAAATAGTAAAAGAGTATTATGAGAAAATTAGAAATACATTATCATTGTAATAGTGAAGATCCAACTCAAATAACTAGTCGTGCCTTTAACGTTGACTCCATTGCTAAGACTTCTTATCCAAAAGAGACTCCATACTTAATTGATATATATCAGCCTGTAACATACCTAGATGCCAACCTAGAAGAAAAACAAATACCGGTAAAAATAACTTACATGGTAGGTGAAGTCTTAACATCAAGAAAAATAATTCAAACAGCAACTTCAAAAACAAGAATGGAAAGAGACTTACCAATAGTAAATCGTTATGTTACACCTGGCAATCATGATACCTTATTTGCCGTTTATAAGACTCCAAAGAAGAAAAGAAGATATATAGAACTATTAACAGATAGAATAAGAGTTTTTAAAACACCAGAGGACTTAAAAGAAGGTTTACTAAACTTTGAATTACTATTTTTTGCAAGTGAAAACGTAAAACAAGAAGAACCAAAAACTTATCAAAAATAATAAATCTGACTTAACTACACATACTTAAATATTATTAATTTTTTAGTAATATTAATCCAAGACACTATATTAATTTTTCTAAAAAACACTTTAGTAAAAAGGATAAAAAGGAAAACAAATAATAAAGTATTAAGGAGATAAAAATATGGAAAGATTAGATGTAATATATTATTGTGACCCAGAAAAACCAAATGAGTTTTCTAAGCAGGTAGGAAACATAAGTAAGGAAGATCAGATTTGTTTTCCACAGGATGAAACACCTTACGTTATTGAGATAGTTCATGAAATTGAGTACTTAGATGCTGAATTAAAAACAAATTTCTTTAGAAATAAAGTTATTTATACGGTAGGCGAAGAGCGAGATTCTAATGAAGTGTTCTCCTCTGTCTACAAACATAAAGTAGGTGATCCGTATGCCTTCCATAGAAGCTGCCAAGATCATACCATGGTTATATATACAACCCCATCAGGAGTAAGATACGCAAGACCAAAAACTCCTGATGTAAAAGTATTTCCTACACCAGAGAGTCTAAGAGACGGTTTCTTCTTTTATTTAAGAACTTATTTTGAACAAAAAGAACAGGAACACGAAAGTATTGCTGAAAGAGTAGCCAATGCTAAAGTCTACCAAAAAAGTAGTTTCTACTAAAGAGAAGTTTTAATTAAACTTTTCTTTTTTATCGTAGCCGGTTGTGAGCAAGAAAAATAATTAACTAGTATTCTAAAAAAAACTAAAACGCTCCTTGCCAAAGGCATTCCAAAAAGCATCGCTCAAGCAGATAAAACTTGCAAAAAATCAGAAAACATGTTATAATATGTGCACTATTGAGGGGGGAATATAATTGTGAGAAAGTTAGATGTTTATTATCATTGTAAACCTAATAATCAAGATAATGGAGAGTTTAAAGTTGAAAATGTTACGTCGGTTGAAAATATAAATGTACCAGTAAACCGTATTCCAATGCAAATTGATATTGTCAAATCAGAAATTGAAAATGATGAGAATGGCAATGAAGTAATTAAAACATCAACAACTAAGTACACGATTGGTACAACTGAGCAAACTGCTAAAGTATTAAAAGAAGTAAAAGAAGACGAGGGTAGATTTGTCATAACACCATATAGAACAAAAATGTTATCAAATACTAAAGTCGAAAAAAATAAAGTCTTTAAAGACCATTTGCTTTCACCAACACCAGTACTTTATAAAGACTATTGCTATCCAGCAGTAGCCGTATTTGAATTACCAAATGGTAAAAAGCAAATATATGCTAAGACAGCAGATGTAAAAGTATTTAGTATACCTCTAGCAATGAGAAAAGCCTTTATTAGTGATGTAATTGACTACTTAGGTGAACAAAGTACTAAAGATGCTCCAAGTAAAACATATTCAAAGTATGCAAAATATAAAAGCCACTCAAGTGCTAACAATCAAAACAAGTAAAGTAAAACAACCACTTATAAATAATTGTATAAAAGGAGAAACAATATTATGAAAAAATTAGATATTTATTATCGTTGTAACAAAGATTTTCCAAGAAGTTGTGCGACATTTACTACAAACGTCGAAGATCTAGAAAATATCAAATGGCCAAAAGAAAATAGTCCAGTCCAAATTGATGTTGTAAAAAAAGAAATTGAAACTACCGAAAACGGCGAAGAAGTAATTTCTGCTGAGACAACTACATATATGCTTGGTCATATAGAACCAGCCATGAACATCATAACTAAACCTTTAACTTATGTTGAGGCAGTACAATGTCCTATAAAAGAAGCCACTTTACCATCAACAAAAGAAAGATATATCAGCGTAAGATACCAAAAATATAGAATGCCACATCCAGTAAGATTCTATAAGAGATGTCCTAATCATGAAATGGTAGTTTATCAACCAGAACAAGGACCACAACAAGCATGTCCAAAAACTGCTGATATTAAAGTATGTAGTAGTTTATCAGATATGAAAATGGTCTTCCTAGATGATATTATTGACTATTTTGCAGAAAATGAAAAAACAAAAGAAACCGAAAAAGCCTATACTAAAAACGATAAACTAAAAGGCACTTTCCATGTTTTTTCTAAATAAAATAAGATAACTAAAAGTATTCCACTCGGAATATTTTTTTTCTTTTAAAAATCCTCTTGTCTAATTCTAAAACTTATGATATATTGAAACAGACGTTTAGCGAAAAAATACTATATGATAATTATAACTACATGAATAAATGTAGTATTTTGGTTTTTAAAGAATAAATTAAGGAGGTATATATGGCAATTAGCGAACAAGAATTTAAAACAGAACAGAAAATTTTAAAGAAAGTTCAAAAGTTATTAGGTGACACTTTATCATCATTAGGAGAAGATGTCTATAATGATGAAGAAAACTTAAAAGAGTTCAAAAAAATGATGTGGGAAAACTCTACCAGTTTTGATGAAGCCGAGATGCAACAAGTAATGGCTGCAACAGCCGGTGAAGCAGACCGCGCCCTACAAAAACAAGTCTATTTTAAAAAGTTATGTCAAATAAAAAATAAACCTTACTTTGCTTCCATAATTTTTAAAGATGACGAGGGAAAAGTTCATAATATTTACATCTCTCTAACTTACTTAAAAGACGACAACTTAAATAACATTTTATACGACTGGCGTAGTCCCGTTTGCAGTCTTTTCTATGACTACGAAATAGGCCCTTGCTCTTACAAAGCCCCAGGTGGCATTTTCGAAGGCGAACTAAAACGTAAGCGCCAATATAAAATAGAAAACAATAAATTAGTAGGAGTCTTTGACAACTCTCTAAATATTGATGATGAAGTCTTACAAGAAGTTCTAGCAACCGAGTCCAGTGAAAGAATGAAAAATGTTGTCAATACCATTCAACAAGAACAAAACAAAGTCATACGTAACCTAGAAGATAACAACCTAATAGTTCAAGGAATAGCAGGTTCCGGCAAAACAACAGTCGCTCTTCATCGAATTGCCTTTTTACTATATCGACTAAAAAACTTAACCAGTAATAATATCTTAATATTTTCTCCAAACAATGTCTTTACCGAATACATCTCTGACGTTTTACCATCTCTTGGAGAAAATAATACCTTACAGACAACCTTTAATGACTACTTATCATATTTTATAACTGAGTATAAAGATGTCGAAACTTTCACCGACTTTGTTTCTAGATATTATACCTATAGTGAAAAAAATCCAGACCTAGTAAAATACAAGCAAAGCGATGAAATAATTGCCGATATTGATGCTTATTTAACAGATTATCTTTTAAAATGTAAATTCACAGAAGATATTATTGAAAACGAATTTAATGTAGTCTTAAAAGAAGAATTAAACGAAATGTTAACCTATAAATATGATCGTTTTCCATTATTTGAACGGCTAGAAGAAATGTCTAAAAAACTCTCTCAACAATTTTATAAAGGTAGTAATAAAAAAGTCAAAACATTTGGTAAACTTCTAAAAGAATCATCTAACTTTGAAAAAGATTATAAAAAAATATATGCAACCTTTTGGTCTAGTCCATTTTGTAAAATGCCTTTATCAGAAACAGAAGTAAATTCTTTTATCAAGAAAAATATCATTAACTATGAAGATGCTTTAATCTTTTCCTACATTAAAGGTACCTTGGAAGGTTTTCCATACGAGGCTAATATAAAACAAGTAGTAATTGATGAAGCTCAAGATTACAATATGCTTCAATATGTAATAATAAGCAAAATATTTAGAAAAGCCGACTTCACAATTCTAGGTGACATTAATCAAAATATAAATCCATACTACAGTTATAACTCCTTAGCAGATCTAAGTCCGTTATTTACGGGTGATACCAAGTACTTAGAACTATTAAAAACATATCGTTCATCCCCTGAAATAATTGAGTATACTAATAAGATCCTTAAATTAAAACATGTCAATGCTATTCGTAAAGATAATAATAAACCAGTAATCTTTAGAAGAAATATCGAAGACTTAAAAACATCTCTTTTAAAAGATATAACGACTCTTCAAGAAGAATATAAAAGTACTGCTGTTATAACAAAAGATTATAAAGAAGCCGAAGAGTTATATGAACTTTTAAAAGACTCTCTAAACATTTCTTTAATTGAGGCTAATACGAAAAAGTTCCAGAAAAATTTAATTGTCATCCCTGCCTATATTGCTAAAGGTTTAGAGTTTGATAGTGTTATTATCTATAACGATCGTAACAATTCTTATCGTAAGAACGAAAGAAACTTATTATATGTTGCTTGTACTAGATGTCAACATGAATTATATATTTATAACTAGATGCTTAGGCATCTTTTTCTTTTAAATGACTATGTACTTTCCATAAGTCATATACTGTAACAACTAAAACATTAATACTAATCGCAATAATTAACCCATACATTCCAATTTTTAAATATGAAAGCCCAAATAATAATCCCGTCCTAGTAATCATTCCAAGAGTTGTCGCGACCATAGCATCTTTGCTTTTTCCCATCGCATCAAGTGCCGATGCTAATGGACTTTGTATATATTGTAATAAACATATAGGAGCAAGTATTCTCATATAAGTAACTCCTTCCGATGTATGATAAATTATTCTTAAAAAAACCTCCGGGAATAAGATAAAAAGAATAGTTGCTGGAATTCCAATCGCCATTGAAAACGTAATAGCAAGTCTTATCTTCTTTTTTACACTTTTACTTCTTCCTTTTGAAAACTCTTTCGAAACAACTGGTAAAAGTGCTTGTGAAATAGCCAACGTAAAGAAAGATGGGAGTAGTAATAATGGCATAACATATCCTGATAATATTCCATACTCTCTAGCAATATACCCATTACTATATCCTACACTAAGTAGTACTAAACTTAAAATTATTGGCTCTAAAAAGTACCCAACACTTCCAATTAATCTTCCAGTAGTATTTGGTATACCAATCGATAAACATTCCTGTATATAGCCTTTATTAGGCCTTAAATCACTTCTTTTAATAAATGTTCCTTTCGGCAAAAATAAAAATAAAACTAAAATAGATGCTCCTTCACTAATAACATTAGAAGCAATAATATAACAAACTGCATACTGAATACCCTTATCTATAACAAAAGGAATACCTACAATCATCAAACTAAGTCTAACAACATCTTCCAGTAAATTAGAAACAACATGTGGAACCATTCTCTCTTTTCCAAAAAAATAACTTCTACAAATACTAGAAATACTAGTAAAAGGAATTACCAAAGCAATCGCTAAAATACCATAATAAGTCAAATTATTATTAAGTAACTTATTAGCAAGAATAGGAGCAAAAAGTAAAATAATAACAATCAAAATAACATTAACTAAAAGTATTACCGGCAGCACTGAAAAGAATAATCTTTTATTATTCTTAGTATCTTCCGCAATCAATTTAGCAAGAGCCACCGGCATTCCCAACTGACTTATTCCGATAAAAAGAGAAAAGGTCGGTAAAATTAACATATAAAGTCCTAAACCATCAGTCCCAATAAGTCTACTCATTACTATTTTAATTACCATTCCTAGTACTTTAGTAAAAAATCCTCCCACTAATAATCCTAATGTTGATTTAATAAATTTTTCTTTCATAGTAAGTTATATGAAACACTTTAAAATAAAATTACATAACAAAAAAACGTCTCTTCTAAAAGTGTAAATCTTGTAAATCGAACAAACGTAGAAAAACGTAAAAGCCATTGTAAAATTTTTATAAAAAACTAATCTTTACTTTTCTTTAAAAATTACATGTGCTATTCTTTAAATAAGAGGTGTACATGAATGAACGATTTTATTAAACTATTAACTTCACAAGAAATAATAATTGTTTATATTGTTGCTGGCATCGCTTGTTTTTTATACTTTATAATTTACTTAATCGACAAAAGTTACTACAAAAGAAAACAAAAACAAAATACTAAGGAATTAAATAGATTAGTTGATGATATAAATTCAACTCTAGAACTTGAAAAAATCGAAGTACCTGAACCTGTTCAACTTACTGAAGAAGAATCTGCTGTTTATGTTGAACCCGTTTTAGTAGAAAACATTGAAACTCCTACAGTAGAGACTGTAGTAAAAGAAGAACCTGTCGTAGAACCAATTGAAATTAAAGAAGAAGTAAAAGAAGTAGAAAAAATAGAGCCAGTTATCATTGAAAATAAAGAAGAGCAACTTCCTGTTGAAAATACTATTGAGGAAATTTCTGAAAATGTTGAAGATTTAGTACTAGATACTATGGAAGTAGAACCTGCTGAAGAGGAAATTACTTATACAAGCATTGAACCAACTCATGAAGAAGCTCAAGAAGAATTAAGAAGATTAACTGAAGAGTTAGAAAAAGCCGAAGAAGAAACTAAAAATATTGATTTAACTAGTTACGAAGAGGCTCAAGAACGTGATGCTATCATTAGTTTAGATGAATTAATTAAAAAGTCTAAAGAAATGTATGCTAACAACGAACTAACTCAATATGAAGATGAAGGCAATGAACCAATCAGTCTTGCTGACTTAGAAGCAAAAATGAAACAAGTAGCAGCCATTGAAGAAGAACCTGTAGTTGAATATGCTGAACCAGTAATTGAACCAATCATTGAAAAAATCGAAGAGACTCCAGTAGTAGAACAAATGGTTTTAGATGATTTTGATACAGTTAAGGTTGAAAGAGAAAAAAGACCAGTTTATCAAGAATCATTTAAGTATAAACCAAGCCCTATCATTTCACCAATTTATGGTATTGAAAAAACTAAGAGTCAAAATGATCTAGAGTTAGAAAATACTGCTAACTATGAAAAACTAGATGAAGAAATTAAAAAGACAAATGACTTTATAATGACTTTAAAAGACTTACAAAAACATTTAGATTAGTAAACTAGGAAAACTCCTAGTTTTTTCTTTTAAAAAATTTTGAGAACTTTAAAAATATTTAGTATTACATAACAATGAGATATTTTCGCAAGATAACACTTAAGACACTATCATAAGATAAACATATATTGTTAAAGCTGATTTATTAAAACTTGACTAATTATAAAAAATTGATATAATAAAATACAATTTTTCAGAGATAATGCCCAGATTATCATTAAAATTGATAAATCTAAAAATATGAATTTAACTTAAAAATAAAGAAATTAATGGGGGAGAAACAAATGGATTTTTTACCAGAACTAGAGGAACTAAAACCTATTACCAACGACAATGTTTTTGGTGAATGTTATTTTGATATAAATTTTAATAATCTTTCATTCGAAAAGAAACTAAAGGTACTTTGTGATATTGTAAGACAAAGTGTATATCCAAATGGTTTTCCCAATCCTGATACTGATATACTAAAAATGAATGGTAATTGCTATACTGCTGCTCATTGTTTTGTTGAGTATGCTAAACACCTAAACATAGGCCAAAACCAAAGGTGTGCATTAGTGAGAAAACGCATATTTGATCCTGATAATATAACTACAATTCATGTTGTTGCTTTGGTGGATTCTTCGACCGGCGAAACTTACCAAGTAGATGCAACCCCATTTGTTGGATATAAATATGGAAGTGTTGAGAATATAACATTAAAAAAAATTTATGAGGATTGTGTTGTTATTGACAATGATATTGAACAATATTTATACCAATTTAGAAAAATTATATATGAAGACTCAGTAAATAGATTGAGTTTAGCCAAAATAGATGAAATTTTGGAATTATGCCAAGTAGTACATGAAATTCCTATTTTAAAAGGTTATGCAGCCCTTGTTTTAAAAATAGCTTACAAATATTTAGAAAATAAATATGACAAGGATAAGATACAAATTTTAATAAACACCATTAAACCTTGCAATAGAGAGAATGAGCAATGTATAAATGAAGTAAGAACCAAATTACAAGCCCAAACAGCAATATGGATGGAAGAGTTAAGAGATTTAAAGCAGAATAATAGAGACTTGAAAAGACAACAGGAGTTAGCTTCAGTAATTGTTCATGAGAATAAATGGTTAGATGATTCATATGAGAGATATATTTACATCGGTGGAAAAAAAATTAGACTATCCAGTATCAATCCAAGGTTCTTTTTGGAAAATGGATATGAAACATTAGTTACATCAAAATTATTTCATCAGTTAGAAAAGTCTGATTTTGTTCTTTTTGAATATGATTTAGATCTGAAACAACCAACCGAACAACTAGGATTAGAAACAATAATGTTTTTTCGAGCCAGTGAAGAACAAATAAATTATAGAAATATTAAGGTCTCACTCGTAAAAAAAGGTCTGATGGACAAATTAGTTTTACCTGATGCCTTTAAAACAAAAAACTTTAGTGATGATTCAATAAAATTATTAATTGGATATCCAGAACACCAAGTAATGACTAGATTTATGTATCCAAATCCAAGATTAGTAAAAATGAAAAAGTAGTTATCATATTCATGAAAAATTATATTAAAGAAATTAAGGAAGGTAGATTATAATGAATGAAATTTTAAAAGTTGAAACAGAGCAATTGGAATATGTAGAAGAAGTTATTGAAGCAGAGATAAAAAAGAATTTAGCCAACGAAAGTTTTGTAAAAAAGGAAGCCACTAGTCTATCATTTGAGGACAGATTGAGAGGAACACATCTTAATTTAAACTCACAATTAGCCAACATTGGCGAAAGAGTGGTTAGATTAGAAAGAGCTAAACAAAGCCCATATTTTGGTAGAATAGATTATCAAGGTACTAATACACAGAAGACCATCCCAATATACATTGGAAGAACTGCCATACCACATGAAAACTCTTTAGTTGTTTATGATTGGAGAAGTCCAATTTGTGGATTGTATTATGATAGTGAAGTAGGCCCAGTTTCATACATGTCACCAACTGGTACTAAAACTGGCGACTTACTTTTAAAAAGACAAATATTAATAAAAAATGCAAAGTTGTTAAATGCGGTGGATACAAACTTAGTAACCAATGATGAATTACTACTACCATATTTAAATATCAATGCTGATAGTAGAATGAAGACTATTATTGCTTCCATCCAAAAAGAACAAAATGCCATTATTAGATCTGAAAACAGTGATGTTATTGTTCAAGGAGTGGCCGGTAGTGGAAAGACATCTGTAGCTTTACATAGAATAGCATATTTGATATATACAATGGGAGAAAAAACTAGGCCAAATCAATTTTTAGTTATAGGTCCAAATGACTATTTTTTAAACTATGTTTCCTCAGTGCTTCCCGAACTTGAAACAACTCCAGTAGAACAAAAAACTTTAATAGAATTAATGAATGAATATGTTGGTACGGATTTAATATTAGAAAACCAACCATTATCTCAAAATAGTGCAAAGCAGGAAATGCAAAAACATATAAGTGTCTTTAAAGGAAGCCTTAAATATCATAATTTGCTAGATGAATTTATACTAAAATGTCTAGAAGGCAATGCCCTAGTAGAAGATGATTTTAAAATAGATGGTAAAGTCGTCTTTCCTAAAGAGATGATAAGGCAAAGATTACTTGGCGAGGGAGGAAGACATTTTGATTTTAATTCCACATATAAATATTATAAGGCACTATTCCGTGAAAAAAAGGAGGAAATATATGAATCACTTAATGAAGAATATAGAAAAGTTTATATGTCATTGCCAAAAGGCGATCCAAAAAGAAAAGAATATATAGATAAGAGTGAAACCTTAAGAAAATTCATAAAAGAGCAAGGTGAAAAGTCTTTAGATAAATATTTTAAAGGCATTAATAAATCTTGTTTATCTTTATATGTATCATTCATTGCTGGTTTGACCGAGTCCAAAACAGATTTAACTCCAGATGAAGTTAATACATTACAAAAAGATACATTAAAAGCCTTAAAAAAGAAACATATATTTTTTGAAGATATTCCGGCACTATTGTACTTAAATTATAGACTTGCAAATAAACGTTTACCTTATAGCAATATAGTAATAGATGAGGCTCAAGATTATAGTATATTCACTTTCTTTGTGTTAAGGAAAATTTTTGAGCAAGCTAAATTTAATATTTATGGAGACCTAGCTCAATCTATTTATTCGTATAGAGGCATCAAATCTTGGAATGAACTTAATGAAATTGTATTTGATGGTGAATGTAAAATATTAGAACTAAGTAAAAGCTATCGTACAACTATGGAAATAACTGAAACAGCCAACAATATTTTAACTGCCTTAGGCCTTAATCAAGCAGAACCAGTTATAAGACATGGAACCGAGGTTGGATATGAAGATGTTTCTGAAAATAGTAATGCAAAAGTTGATAAAATCAATGAATGGCTTGACGTCGGATATCAGACGATAGCCGTTATTTGCAAAGATGAAAATGAGGCACAACGTGTACAAGAAGAATTAAAAAATGCTCAGGTAGAATCAAAGTACATTTCTAATAAAGACACACAATATACAACTGGTGTATTTGTTTTATCAGTAGCCTCATCTAAAGGATTAGAATTTGATTGTGCAATTGTTAATGATGCTTCGAACAACGTATATGATGCCAATAATGATGTAGATATGCATTTGTTATACGTAGCTTCAACAAGAGCCCTACATGAACAACTCGTATTATATAACAAGGAAATAACTAAGCCTTTTAAAGAGGCGATACAGTCACCAAAGACACTAAAAAAGCTTAATTAATTTAAAACGAGATAATTATAAAATTGACAATTAAAAATACAATTGTTATCATAATAAATAGATTATAACGATAATATACTTAATCAATAAATATATAAGATAGGAAATACAGTACAATTTACATAATTGTATTTTAAAGGTGAAATAATGGAAAAAAATAGTTTTTTGGTCGTTAGGCACAGCTATGATGACCATAGTTATATTGATGGTAAAAATGATACTGGACTTACATTAAAAGGAATAGAAATCGCCAAAAATGTTTGTAAAGAAATTTTACCTCAAATTGGCGATGGTAAGGTAATAATAAGACATTCAACCAAAAAAAGAGGCCAAGAAACGGCCGAAATATTAGCCGAATATCTTTTAAAAAACAGCATTCCGAGTGAGTGCATTATGGATATTGGATTGACAGAATTATTTCAAGGAACTTTTGATTTTTCTAATATGGAACATCAAGAAAGAGTCAACTTCCTTCAAAGTTGCTGGGATGATTTTGAAAGTTGTAGAATGCAAGGAGACTTAACACATCGCTTTGGTCAAAATAAAAATAGAGGAATAATTCTAAGTCCTGGAGAAAATCATGCACAATGGTCAGCTCGTATCGCCACTGGAATGTTACACATTATAGGAGATTTAGAACAATCAGCACAGTCAATAAACATAACACATCGAGGAGCAATTTTTGAAATAGAAAAAATAGTTGAAATGATAAATAACAATATACCATTTGACGATGTAGAAAAGTACCAAACCATTTGGATGCCTTATTGTCAAAGCAAACAACTACATATAGATGACTTAGAAAAAGCCAAAGTTTTAACAAAAAAATACATTAGTCAAAGGAGAAACTATGAAAATAATAATTAATCAACCTAGAGCATCTTATTTTGTTGGTGGGGCTGAAATGATCTCTTTTGATCACACTATTAATTTATATAATTTAGGTCATGACATTTATTTTTTTACGATTTTACCATCAAGTATAAAATTAAAGCCTTCTCCACAATTTGAAAAGTTTTGTCAAAAGTATTCTGATAAAATTCACATCATAGAAATTAATCAAGATAAGAAAATTGACTACATATATGAAATAGAGCCCGGTGAGGACAGATGTCGTTGGAATATAGAATCCATTTACTATAATCAGAAATTATATGAATATATTTTTCAACACCAAGAAAAATATGACACCATTTTTTCTTATTATAATTTAGATGCTGTATTCATACCAAGAGAATATGTTTCTAAAAATGTACTATATTTATGTGGAATTCCAAGAGAGCAAAACGACTTTCAAGGAAGTTTTTTAGCAGCATATGATAACGTTATTGCTATTTCTGAAGAAGTAAAAGAATCATGGAAAAAATATTGTAAAAATAAAGTTAAAGTCATATCTACTGGTGTTGATTGCAATAGATTTTCTCCACAAAATAAACAATCAAAATTAAAAACAATAAATCTTTTATATGTAGGACGTCTCATTGAGCGAAAAAACATTGATAAAATAATACAAGCCTATGAAAAACTACAAAATATCTACAATATAAAACTTACAATCGTAGGCGATGGTCCCGACAGAAACCGACTAGAAGCAATGTCTAATAAATGTTTATTTACAGGAAGAGTTCAAAATACAGAACACTACTACCAACAAGCAGATATATTTATATCTCCATCAGGCTATGGTGAAGGACTACAAGGAACAATCTTAGAGGCAATGAGTTGTGGTCTAACAATAGTAGCGACTAACACTCAGATAAACAGGGAATTATTAGATAACGGTAGGGGATTTGTAGTAGAGTCAAATGTTGATTCTATTGTTGAAGGTATAAAAAAGGCAATAGAAAGTGATAGAACCAAAATTTCACAAAAAAATAGAGAATATGTTATTAAGTATTATAATTGGAAGAATAAAGTTAATGAGATTGTGGAGGAATTAAAATGAATATAATTTTTATGAGACATGGAGAGGCAACCGACAATGTAAAGGAACTGATTTCAGATAGAGAAATTTATTGGTCAACTCTAACAGAAAAAGGAATAAATACCGTAGTGGAATCACTAAAATCATTACCAGAAGAAATTGCCAAAATATACGTTTCACCATTTCCTAGAACAGTACAGACAGCACATTATGTTCATGAGAAGTATCCAAAAACAGAAGTTATTATTGAAAAAAGATTACATGAAATAAATCATGGGAAATATTCAGGAAAAAAGAATAATGATGAATTAGATCAAACAAGGATAAAACAAATAGCTGGAGATTATTTTGTTAGGTTTGGTGAATATGGAGAAAATAAGTTTGATATAGAGTTTAGATTGTGTGAATTTTTAAACGACATTTATACAAATAATTTTGCAGATAACACAGTAATGATAGTTTCACACGGTTCAATTACTTCCTACATGAAAAGGATTTTAAATATTAAGACTCCGCATATAAAAACTGGCAAGATTGAAGAATTCATTGATGTTAACTTTGCTCCTCTTTTTAAGCACATAAAAAAGCTAAACAAGATTAAGCATGAAAAAGAAAAAGAAAGAATCCAAGAAATCGAAAAACTGGATGCAAGTGACGTGTTAAAAGAAAAGTTAATAAAAATGTTCAAGAAGGAATTCAATAATATAGAGTACTCCGATGATTATTTTTCAAATTTCATCGATGGTTTAAATACCAAAAATCTTATTCAAATAAATAACGTTGCTTTTTCGGGAAAAATAATATTAGTTTGTTTTTACAATGATTTTTCGAATTTTGTAGAAAAATGGCTCAACCACTATATTAATATCGGAATAAAAAACTTTGTCTTAGTTGATAATAACTCAACAGATAATTCCACATCGATTTTAAAAACATATGAGAACAGAGTAAACATTTCCTTTTGGAAGATTTCAGATAAGTATAATTGCTATAAAATGTGTGGCTGGAAACAGCAAATTTTTGAGTTCTATGGTCCGGGAAAGTACTACTTAACTGTAGATTCCGATGAACTATTTATATATGAAAATTACAAGAATATATCACTTGAAGAATATTTAAAATCAAATAAAACACCATTTATAAAAAGTCTAATGCTTGATGTCTACTCTTCAAAAAACATATTTGAGGGAAATATAGATGATTTTAAATATGTTGATAAAGGAACTTATAAAATGACAAGCAACGTTCCATATAAACAACGTTTTTTTGGAGGACCAAGAGCTAGAATTTTTGGAATAAATCCAAGTTTACAAAAAATACCACTTATTTTCTATAGCGGTAAAGAAACTTTTGTAAATGACCATTATTATTATCCATGGAATATAAATAAAAAGGCCAAATTTTGTTCTTATTTATTACACTATAAATTTTTACCAGACGATGCCAAAAAGTATGAAATATTTGCAAATGACGGAAGACATTGGAATAATTCTCGTGAATATAAAGTCTATAACAACACATTTAAAAATAGTGATAATAAACTTTCGTTTTATGATGAAAAGTATTCGATTCCAATAGATAATATAAGTTTTAAGTTTTAGCAAAGGATAAAAATATGAAATATCTAATATTAAGTAATAAGGTAAAAACTAAAAAAATTATTAACTATTTAATTGAGAAGGAGTCTCTCCCTAAAATACACAGGAGATTAAATATATATGCTGAAGATGATAGCTTTCAAGTGGAAATTTTAGACAATAAAGTTAGTTACAGAAAAAACAATAGGTTAAAAACCATTTACATAAAGAACAAAAACATAAAATATTTTTTCAAGGTTTTAAACAACGAACAAAAGTATTTTATAAACGATATATTAATATTAAAGTTTAAAAACTGTTCTATATTGTTTGACACCTACCATGGAACAATAATATCAACAGAAAATGAAGAATTATTTTTGAAATTAGAAAGTGAATTTGAACTTACTCATTATTCAAATATTAATGATCATAAGTTTCATATAATCCCAAAACCTGAATACATATTTGATGAAATTGGTAATCTAAATGCCAAAATAAAAAATTATGGAGTAAAAACAGGTTTAGATATTCGTTCTGCAAGTACCTCTTTAAAAATGAGAATTTCTAACATATCTAATAACTATTCATATTTAGAATATTATTACAAGTATATAACGGCTAATGATTTACTATCTACAAAGTCGGTAAGTAAAAAGAAATATAAAATAGCCAATATGAGTATAATAATACCAGTATATAATCAAGATGTGAGTTATTCATTATTATCTATACAAGGGCAGAATCTAAGTAAAGAGGAGAAAAGAAAACTTCAGGTTATTGTCATAGATGACGGTTCCCAAAATAATGTTATAGAAGATATTAATAAAGTAAGAGAAAAATTAGATTTTGAGTTGCAAATAATTTCCTTCGAAAAAAATCAAGGTTTATCAAGTGCTAGAAACGTGGGATATGCAATTTCTAAATATGAACATATACTTTTTATGGACTCTGATATTATTTTAAGTAAAAATTATATTTATGACATGAGTATCAGGCTGCAATTGATACCTAACGCAATATTCATTTGTATGAGAAAAAATATTGAAAAAGACTCTGCTATTTTAAAGACAAATAATTTAATAAAAGGCACAAATACTTGTACAGACTTTGATGATAGCAGAGTTATTACAAAAGGAAAGAGTTATCATATAGGCTGCGATAAATCATACATTAATGAAGAACTTTCAATTCTGGATGATACAGACTATTTCAAGGAATTGGGATTTGGCTCTCAAATGGGAATATACAATATTTCAACTGTAGTCACAGGACATAATATGACTTTAAACAAGAATTTAATAAAATCATCAATACCTTTCAGTCTAGAGTTTAAAGGTTGGGGAATGGAAGATGCCTATTTTTCCTCAAAGTTGGTGTCGGAAGGCTGTTATGTAATACCAGTACTATCTTCTTGTGTATACCACATTAATCACCCACCAAGAAGTGGCAGCTTAGAACAAAAAAATAAAGAAGCATTAACCAACTACAATATATATAATGAATTACTAAATCAGCCATGGGAATAAACAAAATTTCATATTGCAGACAAAGTGAAATCTATATTTCATAAAAATAAACAAATAACTGCATAATAAAAGAAATCATATATTTTGATTTCTTTTTTCAAAAATCTTCGGAAAACTTCAAAATATTTCGTATTATATTAATAGAAGGACATTGAAAGGGCCAACAAAATATGCTATAATTTGATAGCGAGTTGATAGAGGGTGTTTATTATGAAAAAAGTAATACTTTTAACTATTTGTTTACTGTTTTTAGTAACTGCTTGTACTAACCAAACAACAAGTGAAGAAAAACATAATTCTAAAAAAGAAGTAACCAAAGAAATTGTTCTAGAAACAGAAAAAGTAACTAAATATGAATCTGTATCAGATGCTGAAGTAGTCGAGTATATAACTGAAGTAACAAATGAAGTAGAATCTCTTGAAAAAGAGGAAAGTTTATCTGAAAAAACCAAGTGCTCTTTAAAGAAAACATTTATTACTCTAACTGACTTTATTTTTTACGATGGCACAATCAAAGGAAAGACTTTTAAAGAGTTAAGTACTGAGGCACAAGAGAAAATACTTGAACTATATGAAAAACTAGATGAAAAAATAGAAAGTGTTTTTCCTAATTATAAAGAAGATATAAAAGATACCTCTACAAAAACCTATAGTAAAGTAAAAGAAATGGCAAAATCCTTAAAAGAGACTATCAAAAACGCCTATATTGAAAGAGTAGGCGAAGATACTTATCAAAAAGAAATGGAAATAATCGAAAAAGCTAAAGATAAAGTAGTAGAAAAGACTACTCCTATTATTTCAAATGCCAAGGATAAAGCCAAAGAAACCTATGAAAAAACAAAAGATAGACTAGATGAATGGTATAAAAATTTTAAAGAAAGTAGTGAGTAATATGCGCAGTGTTGGAATTTTAACTTTAGGATGTAAAGTAAATACTTATGAAAGTGAATATGTTATCAATATCCTAAAAGAACATAATTACGAAATAAAAAGTTTTGATGATATTTGTGATATCTATATAATTAATACATGTACTGTAACAAACACAAGTGATATAAAATCCCGTAAAATGATTAGAAATGCTATTAAGAGAAATCCTAATGCCTGTGTTGTTGCAATGGGTTGCTTTATCGAGGCTAACAAAGATTATCAAATCGAAGGCTTGGACATCGTTTTAGGAAATAAAGATAAATCTAAAATTGTTGAACTATTAGATGAGTATTTTACTAAAAAGGAAAAAATCATAAAACTTTATAACGATCCTAAAAGTCAATTTGAAGATATGTATATCACTAATTTTCCTGGTCGTACTAGAGCCTTTGTTAAAATACAAGATGGCTGCGAAAACTTCTGTTCTTATTGTATAATTCCTTTCGTTCGTGGAAAATGTCGCAGTAAGGATCCAGAAAAAGTTATCTCTGAAATAACTGCTTTAGTACAAAATGGTTATCAAGAAGTAGTATTAACCGGTATTCATACCGGAAATTATGGAGTAGACCTAGATACTAATTTTGCAACTCTTTTAAAAGAAATTGTAAAAATAAAAGGGCTAAAACGTCTTCGTATATCATCAATCGAAATAACTGAGTTAACAGATGAAGTTCTAGAAGTACTAAAGACAAGTCCTGTAATAGTAGATCATTTACATATTCCACTTCAAGCCGGTAGTGATGAAATATTAAAAGCCATGAATCGTAAATACGATCTTGCATATTTCTTTACTAAAATAAAAGAAATTCGTTCTTTAAGACCAAACATCTCTATAACAACCGATGTTATTGTTGGTTTCCCTGGCGAGACCAAAGAACTATTTGCCAAAACTATTGAAACTTGTCGCAAGTTAGAATTTGCTAAAATTCATGTTTTTCCATATAGTGAAAGACAAGGTACCAAAGCCATGGAACTACCTAATCATGTTGAGCCAAGCGAAAAGAAAAGCCGTGCCCGCGAACTTTTATTAGTTTCAAAAGAACTAGAAATAGCCTATGCTAATAAATTTATAAATAAACAAGAAGACGTTTTAATTGAAGAAGAAAAAGATGGTTATAGTTATGGCCATACAAGTAATTATTTACATGTAAAAATACCTAAAGCAATAGAGCATAATACTTTTGTAACAGTAACAATTACTAAAGTTGATTATCCATATTGTTTAGCAAAATAAAGGAGAAAAGATATGTCATACATTAAGGGAAATTATCGTCGAAGTATATATCAAAATAGTCAAGGCTACAACATTGGTCTTTTCAAAGTAACAGAAACAGACGATGAAAAATTAACCGAATACGTTGATCATATAATTACTTTTACCGGTTATTTCCACGAACTTAATGATATGGATACATATCTTTTTTATGGTAATTTAGTAACCCATCCAAAATACGGAGAACAGTTTCAAGTAGATAGTTATGAGCGTTGCAAGCCAGAAGAAAAAGATGCTATTGTTGAATTCTTAACATCTGGTCTATTTAAAGGAATAGGCGAAAAAAAGGCCAAATCTATTGTAGATGTCTTAGGAAAAGACACATTAAAAATAATCTTAGAAAATCCTGACAATTTAATTCTAATTCCTGGGGTAACCAGAAAAAATATTGAGACATTGCATACCAAACTTCAAGAATATGAATCTAGTTACGAAACAATTCTGACTTTAACAGAACTAGGCTTTTCAACAAAAGATTCCATGATAATCTATAACTTTTATAAGAATAAAACTAAAAATATCATCGATACTAATATCTATCAAATAGTAGAAGATATTTATAACATGTCCTTTAAAAAAATAGATACTATCGCCTTAAAAAATAGTCTAGAGAAATCTGCTCCTATCAGAGTTGAAGCCAGTATCATCTACATCATGAATGAACTAAGTAATACTTATGGCCATAGTTATTATTTTAAAGAAGAACTAGCCATGTATTTACCTAGAGTCTTAGGAGTTCCAATCGAAGAAGAACTATTTCTAAATTCCTTAAAAAATCTCGAAAAAAATCTTTTAATAGTAATAAAAGAAGAAAAGTATTATCTAAAGGAGATGTATGAGGCCGAAACCTTAATTACTAAACGTTTTAGAATGTTATCATACGAGGCTGATGCAGTTGTCAAAGATATTGATTTAAAAATCAAAGATTTAGAAAAATTATTTGGTATAACATATAATGAACAACAATTCGAGGCTATCAAAAATAGTTGCTTAAAAAAGTTTATTATTATAACTGGTGGTCCAGGGACTGGAAAAACAACAATTATGAAAGGTGTCACCGAACTATATCGCACTATAAATAAATTAAGTTATGAAGAACTCCAAGAAAAAATAGCCCTTTTAGCACCAACAGGAAGAGCCGCCAAAAGAATGTCGGAGTCAACACTTCTAAAAGCCTCAACAATTCACCGCTTCCTAAAATGGCAAAAGGAAACAAATAAATTTCAAGTAAATGAGTACAATAAAAGTAGAGTAGAATTTGTAATAATTGATGAAGCCAGTATGATTGATACTCATTTAATGGCTAGTCTCTTAAAAGGAATATCTGCTAACTGTAAAATAGTCTTAGTCGGTGATGATCATCAATTACCGTCAGTTGGTCCTGGGCAAGTACTACATGATTTAATTGAAAGTAATTGTCTAGACAAAATAGAACTAACCGAATTATATCGTCAAGGAAAAGATTCTAACATTTTAACTCTTGCTTACGACATTAGACAAGGTGAAGTAAATGAAGATGTCTTTAATGTTGGCGAAGATTTAACCTTTATAAAATCAACTACCGATCAAGTAATTGCTAACATTTTAGAAATAACTGATACCTATAAAGATTTATCTTACAAAGAGTTTCAAATCTTATGTCCAATGTATAAAACCATTGCTGGTATTGATGAAATCAACAAGCATGTTCAAAATAAATTAAACCCTAAAAGTAAAACAAAAAAAGAACTTCAATACGGTGAAGTTATCTTTAGAGAAAATGATAAGGTCTTACAACTAACTAATATGCCAGATGAAAATGTTTATAATGGTGACATTGGAATAATTAAAGAAATAAAAACATCTCCTAAGAAAGAAATTATTATTGACTTTGATGGAAACATCGTAAAGTATACTCCTTCTAATTTTAGTAATTTCCGTCTTGCCTATGCCATATCTATTCATAAGGCTCAAGGCAGTGAATTTGATGTTGTCATCATTCCAATAGTTAGAAATTTTAACAAAATGCTTTATCGAAAACTAATATATACAGGTATAACAAGAAGTAAAAAAGAATTATATTTAGTTGGCGATATGAAAGCCTTAGATTATGCTGTTTCTAATAATAATTCCGATATTCGTCGCACTAGCATAAAAGATTATTTACAAAATGGAATAAAATAGTTAAATATTGTCAACACTAAGACTGAGGTGAAAGTATGGGAATGAATTGTAAAAAAGGCTTAGTTGTGACAGCAATCATTGGTTCTATGGCAGCAGTAGCCTATATGTATTTAAGAAATAATCCAGACATCATGTGTGAAATGAAAACTATGGCTAAAGACATGGCCAAGAAAGCATATGATAAACTAGAAGACTTAGACTAATTGGAGCAATCCAATTTTTCTTTTGTACTTTTGACAAAGTATCTCTTTCTTGATACAATTAAAGAGCAAAAATTGTTATGGGGGATTTCTATGAAAATAAAAATTAAAAATGCTGAAAAATTAACTGCTCTTTTATTGTCAGGTACGATTGCTTTGTCAACTTTAGCCGGCTGTGGTAAAACGTATGTCGTTGTACCAGATGCTACTGAAAAATATGATACAATCGACGGTTCTAATGTCGCTGAGGCCTTTAAACCACAGGTGCTTGATGTTCCCGGAGAAAACTTTAAGTTAGTAATTGAATATAGTCTAGATGAAAAGACTGCCGCCGAATGGCGAATTACTTCTGATAAAAAAATCTATACCAAAGTTTATACTCAAGGTTTAACAGAAGACACTAAAGTTTATATTGATAATGTCCATACCGATACAACTATTGTTTCAAGTTATGCTTCAATGAATGGTATTACTCAAGATACCATGGATGATAGAATTCATAATAGTCTAATGCTAGGCTTTCCAATATCTAATACAACTCCATTTTATGCCGTAAACTCTATTGAGGGCCAAAATGATACATTTATCTCAGGTACCACTCTAGGTATAAATGGCTATACTTCTGGCACTGTAATAGAAAAAAGATATACTGAGGATGTATACCTTAAATATGGTGTCTATGGTAATAAAATAGCCTCTGTCTATGGCCTACTAATTCAAAAAGGCGATGAGGAACCATACGGAGTAGATGTCTCATCAGATGTAGTAGTTCTAGCAAGCAATACAATTACTTGTGAGGATATAACAGGTAAACAAAAAGTCTATGTCTATGATCGCAAAGGAAACAAAAGCGAAATTCAGGACTGATTAATTAAAGAAGATAAGTTTAATTAAATCTCTAAAAAATCTTCTTTTTTTCTTGAAAAAAGTTCTAAAAGTAACAAGAACTAAGTACAAAAAAACGTAACTAAATAGTCGATTAATACTAATTTTCCCCGTAAAATAAAGTAAATGAACATTGAAAAAAATTCTCTCTTTAGTTATAATAATAAATAGTGAAAATTATAGGAGTGATAAAATGGCTTTAAAATATGATGAATCATCAATAAAAATACTAGAAGGATTAGAAGCAGTCAGAAAAAGACCAGGTATGTATATTGGCTCAACTGATAAAAGAGGACTTCATCATCTAGTTTGGGAAATAGTAGATAATGCTATCGATGAAGCCATTAATGGTTTTGGAGATTATATCAAAGTAACAATTCATAAAGATAAATCAGTAAGTGTAGAAGATCATGGTCGTGGTGTTCCAACTGGAATGCATGAATCAGGCAAATCAACTCCAGAAGTAATTTATACAGTCCTACATGCTGGTGGTAAATTTGAAAGTGATGGTTACAAAGTTTCTGGTGGTCTACATGGTGTTGGTAGTAGTGTTGTTAATGCCTTATCTAAATGGATGGAAGTAACTATTAAAAGAGATAAAAAAGAATACTATATTCGTTTTGAAGACGGAGGTCACGTAAAAGTACCATTAAAAGAAATAGGAACTACTAATAAAACCGGAACAACAGTAAGATTTATGCCAGATGATGAAATCTTCACAACCACTAACTTCTCATATACAACAATTTGTGAAAGAATGCAGGAAAGTGCTTATCTTTTAAAAGGCATAACTCTAGAAGTTGTCGATGAAGAAGATGAAAGAAGTGCTAAGTTCCATTATGAAAGAGGTATTGAAGAGTTTGTTGAAGAACTAAATAAAGGTAAAACAACTCTACACAAAGTCCTAGCCTTAACTGGTACTAAAGACAAAATTGATGTCGAAATCGCCATGCAATATACCGATTCATATAATGAAAATATTGTAAGTTTCGTAAATAATGTTAAGACTATCGACGGTGGTTCTCACGAAGTAGGTTTTAAAACAGCCCTAACTAAAGTCTTTAACGACTATGCTAAAAACAATGGTTTTGTTAAAGGTAAAGATAAAGCCTTTGAAGGTAGTGATGTTCGTGAAGGCTTGACCGCTGTGATTAGTTTAAAAATACCCGAAGCAATTCTTCAATTTGAAGGGCAGACTAAAGGAAAACTAGGAACTCCTCAAGCCAGAGTAGCCGTAGAAAATATTGTAACTGAGCAAATCAGAACTTTCTTGGAAGAAAATAAATCTATTGCTACTGAAATAATAAATAAAAGTTTGCGTAGTAAAGTTGCTCGTGAGGCCGCCCGTAAGGCTCGTGAAGAGGCTAGAAAAGGCACTAAGAAAAATAATAAAGAACGTTCTCTTTCCGGTAAACTTGCTCCTGCTCAAAGTAAAGACAAAGATAAAAAAGAACTATTCTTAGTCGAAGGAGATTCAGCAGGTGGTTCAGCAAAACAAGGAAGAGATAGACGTTATCAAGCAATCCTTCCACTACGTGGTAAAGTTTTAAACACAGAAAAAACTAAAGAAGATGAAATCTTAAAAAATGAAGAAATAAATACTATGATTTATACAATCGGTGCTGGCTATGGATCAAACTTTGATATAAAAGATTGTGAATATTCCAAAGTAATAATCATGTCCGATGCCGATGAAGATGGTGGTCACATTCAGTGCTTACTATTAACCTTCTTCTATCGTTACATGAAACCATTAATAGAAGATGGACGTCTATTTGTAGCCCTTCCTCCATTATTTAAAATCCAATCTGGAAAAAATGTTGAATATGCTTACACAATAGACGAAATGAAAGAAAAAAGTAAAGACAAGAAATGTGAAATTCAAAGATACAAAGGTCTTGGTGAAATGAATGCCGATCAACTATGTGAGACAACTATGAAACCAGGAAGTAGAACATTAATTAGAGTAAATATAGAAGATGCCCAGTTGGCAGAAAAACGTGTTTCCATTCTAATGGGTGATGATGTTCCACCTAGAAAAGAATGGATTGAGGAAAATGTCGAATTCTCCTTAGAAGATGATTATGCAATAAATTAAAAAGTAGGTGTAAAAAATGGCAAAAAGTAAAACAGAAGAAGTAATAGAAAAGATATTTGATTATACCCTTGAAGATATCATGGGTGAAAGATTTGGAAGCTATTCTAAATACATAATTCAAGATCGTGCTATACCAGATGCCAGAGATGGACTAAAACCAGTTCAACGTCGTATATTGTATTCAATGTATAAAGAAAAAAACACCTACGACCATGGTTATCGTAAAAGTGCTAAAACAGTAGGTGATGTAATAGGTAATTATCATCCACATGGCGATAGTTCAATCTACGATGCTATGGTTAGAATGAGTCAACCTTGGAAGACAAGACTACCATACATAGATATGCATGGTAACAACGGTTCAATCGACGGTGATTCTCCTGCTGCTTATCGTTATACTGAAGCAAGATTATCTAAGATAAGTAATGAAATGGTAAAAGATATTGATAAAAATACCGTTGAATTTGCTCCAAACTTTGATGATACCACAGTAGAGCCAACAGTCTTACCAGCCAAATTCCCAGCCCTTTTAGTTTATGGGGCTCAAGGTATCTCAGCCGGTTATGCTACTAATATTCCACCTCATAACTTGGGTGAGGTAATTGAGGCTACAATCTATCGAATCGATCATCCAGAATGTAGCCTAGAAGACTTAATGCAATACGTAAAAGGACCAGACTTTCCAACTGGAGCCATAGTCGAAGGTATTGAAGGTATCAAAGATGCCTATACAACTGGCCGTGGTAAAATAAATATTAAAAGTAAATATACTTTTGAAGAAGAAAAGGGCAAACTATCCCTAGTCATAACTGAGATCCCTTTTGAAACTAATAAAGCCCTTTTAGTTAAAAAGATAGATGATATTAGAATAGATAAAAAAATAGATGGTATCGTTGAAGTACGAGATGAATCTGCTGCTGATATTAGAATCGTTATCGACCTAAAGAAAACAGCCAATAAAGACTTAATTGTAAACTACCTATTAAAAAATACTGATATGCAAATAAGTTATAACTTCAACATGGTTTCAATCGTTAATAGAAGACCAAAATTACTAGGCCTTGCCGCATCGCTTGATGCTTTTATTGCTCATCAAAGGGATGTCGTAAAAAGAAGAACTGAATTTGATTTAGCCCATGCTAAAGCCAGATATCATATTGTTGAAGGTTTAATTAAATGTATTTCTATTCTTGATGAAGTAATTAAAGTAATTAGAGCCTCTAAAAATAAACAAGATGCTAAAGATAACCTAGTTAAAGAGTTTGAATTTACTCCAGAACAAGCCGAAGCCATCGTTGTTTTACAATTATACCGTCTAACCAATACCGATGTAGTTGCTCTAGAAAATGAAAAGGCTTCTCTAGAAAAAATTATTTCTGGCTTAACCTCTATTCTTGGCAGTGAGGCTGTCTTAAAATCTGTTATGAAAAAAGATTTACGTGATGTAAGAGATAACTATGAAACGCCACGAATAACTGAAATAAAAGATGAAATAACTGAAATAAAAATAGATACAACTGCTATGATTCCAAAAGAAGATGTTGTAGTTTTAATAACCAAGGACGGTTATATTAAACGTACCTCATTTAGAAGTTATACCGCTTCTAATCCAGAAGATATAACTATAAAAGAAAACGATTACATCATAGGAATATATGAAATGAACACAACCGACACCTTACTATTATTTACAACAGCCGGTAATTATCTACATATTCCAGTTCATATAATTCCAGATCTAAAATGGAAAGACATGCCAAAACATGTTAGTAACTTAATTGAAATGACTTCCGGTGAAAGTATTGTAACAGCCATTCCAGCCTATAACTTTGAAACAGAGAAAAATGTTGTCATCGCTACTCATGATGGTATGATTAAACGCTCTAAGTTAAAAGAGTTTAAACTTCTACGTTACTCTAAAGAAACAAGTTGTATGAAACTAAAGGATAATGACTATGTCATTGCTGCTTTCACCGAAGAAAAACCATGTCTATTCTTAACAACTGATACTGGTTATGGTTTAAGTTTTAAAGCCGATGAAGTTCCAGTCGTTGGAGTAAAAGCCTCTGGTGTTAAAGCCATAAAATTAAAAGATGATAACTTAGTATCTGTAAATCAATATAGTGAAACAGAAGATGAATTCATCTCTATAATTACTTCCAAAGGAACTGGTAAGCGAGTTCGTCTAAATGAATTTGAATTATCAACTAGAACTAGACGTGGTCTACTTGTAATAAGAGAAGTAAAAACAAATCCATATAAAATTTTAAAAACATTTATTACAGATTCTAAAAACTATATAGGATTGAAAAATAGTGATATAAATACTATTAAATTAACCGAATTACCAATAAGTGATCGTCACTCGATTGGTAGCCAATTAACAAAACATACCTTAGTAGATGTTTTCCAAGAAGCAACTTTAATAAGAAGTACTAAAGAACAAATAGACTTAATAGATGAAAAAGTTCTTGAAGAAAAAGATGTAGTAGTAGAAAAAGAGGAACAAAAACCTAAAAAGGAAAAAATTTCATTGAAGGAGATAGATGATCGTCTAATGACCATAGATGACTTCTTAAATTAATATGGGACTTACTACAGAATATCCAAATTTGAATAAAACTCTAAACGACTATTGTCAAAAGATGAAGGGAACCCAATTTTTAGAAAATGCCTCATACTTTTATTATTTAGTTAACGGATTAAATAGTTTAATCCACCAAGAATTTACTTTTTCTGAATTAAACGACCTTGAGGCACAATCAAGAGAAGAGTCAAGAAGATTGTCCTTGGAGGAGTCCCTTCTTCTAGTAACTGAATATCTAGAAGAAAGACTTCCTCAATATAAAAATATATTTCTAAGAAATTTAAAAGACGGAACTATTGATATCGTTACTGATAGAGAAGACCGGAAAGAACTGGCCCATGCTGGAACGGATATTAATAGACACGTATTTGCAAGCATTCCCTTAGAATACACAACAGAGGATCCAACCAGTATAGTTCATGAGTTTCTACACACTATAAACTGTGTATATAGCACCCGCTTACTTAGAAGATATATAACCGAGACCATTTCTATCTATTTTGAATCCGATTTTTGTCAATTTTTAAAGGAAAAAGGTTTTACGGAAGAAGAACTTATAGTCAATGATATCTACCGTTTGCGAGATTTAACTAATTGTATCAATGGTCTTCTCCAAATGATACCAGTACTAGATAGTTTTCGTCTACTTGGTCCCATTACTAGTGATACTTATGATAATATGGTAAAATTAAAAATCTTTCCAAGATACAATAAAAAGGAAGATTTTTATGAACAAGTAGCCGCCTATGAGAAGAAATTAGCGGATATTGAGGAACGTGCTAAAAAGTTACATATATCTGAAAGAGAACCAATAGCCGATCCCCTTACATCGTTTGGTTACATTATTGGCAGTCTTACTTCTTACTATGCCATTGCAGAAGGAACTCCAGAACTTCACCAAAGGATGATAAACTTAAATGACATTGTAAATACGGACCTTTTTACCAGTTTAAGAACACATGTTGAGTCTGGCAAGAAAGTAGAGGATTATCCTTCCACTCTTAGCCCAACTGAACTTGCCAATATAAACAGTTTATCTACTATGCTTGCCTATATTGGTCTTGATATAACGGATGAAGAAAGACTTAAAAGAAAACTTCTTCCTCCTTTAAAAAAGAAACTTCAACAAGTAAAAGATTACAGTACTAGTCAAAAAGGTCTTACAAAAGAGAAGTAAAAACTTCTTTTTTCTTTGCTAAAACATACAATTATATAGGTGATAAGTATGTCAAAAGAAACATTTAAAGCATTTGCTAGAAACCATCCAGAACTTGCAACTTCAGTCCTAAAAAATAATGTTACCTGGCAAAAACTATACGAATTATATGAAATATATGGCGAAAATAGTCAAGTTTGGGACGGTTACTTTACAAAGAAAGAAACAATCCTCGATAGAGCAACCACCGCCTCGTCCTCGTTCAAAGATCTATTTAATACTGTAAAAAATCTCGATTTAGACACCGTTCAAAAAGGGGTAAATAATCTCCAAAAAACAATTGGTCTTCTACAAGATATTGGTCTAACTAATACTAAAGTACCAACCAATACATATGAATCACGACCAATATATAAATATTTTGAGGATTAATTCACCGCCACTACCTCAATAAAAGAAAAGAGGCTCAATATGGATTTATACACTATAAACTATATAAAAAATAATCAATTACTCTATAACTATCTAAGAGAAAATTCCCATTGGTATAAATATCTAAATAGAAGCAGGGAATACTTAAAACCTTTAGAAAAAGAGATGAAGAAAAAGTATAAATTAACTCCACAAGATAGAATTGAAAAAATATCTCAAGGAATAAATATGGTTTCAACTATTTTAGATGTATTAAAGTAAATTTTATGATAAAATTAATACATGGAAGAATTAATAAGACAAGTAGCAAACTTAAAAGAAAATTTGAATAATACTACTGAAGTAAAGACTATAATTGAATTAAATAAAAAACTCGCAACCAGTAAAGAACTTCAAAAAAAAATAAACAACTATAAAGAAAGGGTAAATGAAAGTTTAAAAACAGAAATCTGCCAGGATGAATTCTATCAAAAATATAAAGTTGCCGAAACAGATCTAAACATCTTAATATTGAAAATTAATAAAGAACTAAAAAAAATAAATAGTAAAGGTAAGTGTAATTTATGAAAGTAATATCTGGAATATATAAAGGTCGAACCTTACAAGGTTTTAATATGCCTGGTACTAGACCAACTATGGATAGAGTAAAAGAAAGTCTTTTTGCTAGTATTCAAGAAAGTATCCACGATGCTACCATCTTAGACTTATTTGCTGGCTCTGCCTCTCTTGCTATCGAAGCCCTAAGTCAAGGTGCAAAAGAAGCCTATGCCGTTGATAAGTCTCATCAAGCCTATAAGGTAATAAAGGAAAATATCACTAAAATTGGTGTAAAAAACTGTAAAGTATTACTAAGTGATTATAAAGATGCCTTAAAGTCGTTTTCAACACAAAATCTGAAATTCGACTTAATTTTTCTAGATCCACCATACGATACTGAATACATTGAAAAAAGTCTTAAATTAATAGCCGAATATAATCTAATAAATGATACAAGTCTAGTTATTTGTGAATCGAATAGTCTAGATAAGATAATTTATTCTCCATATTATAAACGCTTAAAAGAAAAAAAATATGGTGATAAATGGGTAGTTATACTAGGAAAAATGTGTTAGAATATATCTAGAATATAATAGTAATGGTGATGCTAATGAATAAGAAAAGAAGAGTAAAAAGATTAAATAATAAAGGGTTTGCAATTTCATCAGTCCTATATTCACTATTAATAATGGTTTTCTTAATGGTAATAATAATGATGGGAATGATGGCATCAAATAGAAAAAGTACACATAAATTAGTCGATCAAATTGAAGAGGAATTAAATAGATATAGTTTATCATCAACTAAATTAGAACTTGATCCAGATGCAACAACAGCTGAACCTAAAGAATATGTAGTTCCAACTGGCCAATCAGGTTGGTATAAAATAGAATTATGGGGAGCATCAGGTGGTTCAACTAGTTCAACTACTAGAAAAGCTAGAACAGGTGGAAAAGGTTCGTATGTTTCAGGAGTAGTTTATCTTGAAGAAAATGAAACCTTATATTTTTACATCGGTGGAACAACCACAACCTCTAAAGGTGGCGTAAATGGCGGCGGCGACGGTGGCAGTGAAACTGGTAAAGGTGGCGGTGGTTCTACCGACGTAAGAACAATCCGTGGTGCCTGGGATCAAGAAGAATCTCTCCAAAGTCGTTTTCTAGTTGCTGCTGGCGGAGGAGGAGCCGACGGTTTAGAAGATGGATCCGACGGTGGAAATGGTGGCCAAATTTGGGGAAGCGATGGTGGCCAGAATAAAGCAGGTGACACCTATACTCCTGCTGGTGCTGGTAAACAAGTAGGACCAACAATCTGGAGTTTCCTTAATATAACTTCCACAACAACAGTTGGAGATTGTAATAGAGCCTTTTATACCGATGAAGATAATAAATATCTATCTGGCTGTGGTAGATTAGGAACTGGTGGCTCTTCACCAATTGATAGAACTCACGGCGGTGGTGGAGGCGGCGGCTACTTTGGTGGTGGTGCTGGTACAAGTACTACTGCTGGAGATATTGCTGGCTCCGGTGCTGGTGGTTCTTCATTTATAGCCGGTTATGGTGGAATGAAATATCAAGGACCTGGAAAAAATAGATTAGGTGCCGATATAACAGTTACATATTACACCGGCGACAAAAGTATAATCGATGGTCGTATGGCCAGTGCCGTAAATGAAGGCAACGGTTATGCTAAGATTGAATTAGTATCCCAATCCTCTCGTGATGAAAAGCCCCAAAGAAAAAATACACTTTTAAATAATGTTCAATACATAAGAGATTGTACTTATGGAACATCAACAGATCAATTAACTGCAAGTTGGTTAGAAATTCAAGCCTCAGTAAACGGTACTAATGTAGCCGCAGGCAAATCTGTTACATCTAGTGGCGGCAGTGCCGTTGCAGGAACAAGTACTAGTCTAATAACAGATTCAGAAATATCATCTCCATATACTGTAACTAAAACGACTGGTGCTGAAGCCTGTGTTACGGTAAATCTCGGTTCAGCATACAATCTTGATGAAATCTACGTCCTACATAAAGCCGGTACTGCTGCAGAGTCTAGTCAGTATAAACATCGCCTTACAGTTTCTAGTAATAATAGCACTTGGCAAACCGTTAAACAGTACAGTGACTCTAATACCGAGTCCTATGTTAGTGTTCCAGAACAGACGGCCGGCTATCGTTTTACTGCTTGGAGGCTAGATAATAATACGACTACTTTACAAACTGGTATCTATTATATTGAGTCAGCAATGTCTCTAAATAGTAGAGCCTTAACGGCAGCCAACAACAATGTTGGACCAACAGATGATACCGGAACATCCGGAAGACACGTATCTTTATCAACATTCAAGTCATCTGGAGTTCAAAAATGGGCAATTACCAAACTAAGTACTGGATATTATAAGATAGTTGAAATAGAGTCAAATAATGCTTTACAAATAAAAGATAGTCTTGGCCAAGCGCACACAGCTGTAAACACAGCGGCAGGCTACAATGATTCATATAAATGGACTCACTGGAATATAATTCCTTTAGGCGATGGTACTTTCCGTATTCAAGCCAGAGAAGGAAGTAATTACCTATCAACAATCAACAATGCCTTTTATAAAGATTCGGATATTGAAATAGCCCCTGCAAATACAACCGATGCTACTTTTACACAACGTTGGCGCTTTGAATATGCCCTATATTAAGGAGTAATTTTATTACTCTTTAATTTTTTAAAATTAATTTAGCACAAATAGTTGACAAGTGCTAAAAAAAGTCATACAATACAATTAGCACAGATGAGATGATAGTGCTAGGAGGTTGATGAAAGTGTTGACAAAAAGACAGAGCAACGTCTTAAAACTAATTGTAGAAAGATATATAAAAGAAGCCAAACCAATTGGTTCAAAAATAATATCAAAAACCTTAAAATGTTCAAGTGCTACAGTCCGAAATGAAATGGCTGCTCTTGAAAATGCCGGTTTATTAGAGAAGACTCATACATCATCAGGTCGTATTCCTAGTGAAGCCGGATATCGCTACTATGTAGATAACTTAATGGAAATAAAAAAGATGAATGCCGAAGACATGTTAAAATTACAAATTGTCTTTAGAAATCAACAATTAGCCTTATCAGATGTAATTACTAAAAGTTTACAAGTCATATCAGATATTACCAATTACACAACCGTTGTTTTAGGAAGTACCTCACATGAGAACTTACTTAAACAAATAGAAGTAGTTCCTATTGATGATTCTAGTATGATTGTTATAATTGTTACTGATAAAGGCCATGTGGAACATAAAAATATAAAACTACAAGATGTTTCACTAGATGAAATCAAAAAAACAGTCAGCCTAATTAATAACTTAATAGCAGGTACACCAATAGATGAAGTAAGTGTAAAATTAGAGTATGAAATAAAACCAATCATTGGTAAATATGTAAAACAACACGAACAATTATATAATGCCTTTTATCATGTATTTAATGATTTTACTAATCAAGAAGTAAATGTAGTAGGAAGACATAAGATATTGGAACAACCTGAATTCAGTACTAATATTGAAAAAATCAAAAACATATATAATAAGTTAGAGGATAAAGAAGTTCTTCGTAATATTGAAGAAGATGATGAGAATAATATTAAAGTATATATTGGCGCTGAAAGTAACATAGATGATGATGTTACAGTTATAAAAACAAGGTTTAAAACACCTACAGAAGAAGGAACAATCGCAATTGTTGGTCCTAAAAGAATGGAATATGATCAAGTTGTTTCCATGCTAGAATACATGAAAGAAAACATTGAAAGGTAGGAGAGTATGAACAAAGAAAATGAAAATATAGAGACATTACAAGAAAATGAAAATGTAAGTCCACAATCAAATAATCATCAACCTGAAAATCACGAACATTGTAATTGTCATCGCCATGGTAAAAAACATCATGAGCATGCTTGCAATTGTGATAAGAATGTAAAAGATACTAAAAAAGAAGAAGAGTTACTTGCTAAAGTAAAAGAACTAGAAGAGTTAAATAATACTTTAACTGAAAAAGTAAAACTGGCTCAAGCCGAATTAATAAATTATCGTCGTCGCAAAGACGAAGAAACTGCTAGTATGTTAAAATATGCCAATCAAAATTTAATTATGGAAATACTTCCAATCATGGATAATTTTGAAAGAGCCATCAAGTTAGATGATAATGATCTAACTGATGAACTATCAAAATTCCTTGCTGGCTTTAAAATAATGTATGCATCTTTAAATGGTGCCCTACAAAAGTTTGGAGTAGAAGAAATATCAAGAGTCGGTGAAATATTTGATCCAACTCAAGAACAAGCTCTAATAACTGATAGTCTAGCCGATCATCAAGATGAAGAAGTATTAGAAGTATTACAAAAAGGTTATAAATTAAAAGACAGAGTCATAAGACCTGCCTCAGTAAAAATAAATCAATTATAAAAGGAGAGATAATATATGAGTAAAATTATAGGTATCGATTTAGGTACAACAAATTCATGTGCTGCTGTACTAGAAGCAGGAGCACCAAAAGTAATTCCAAATCCAGAAGGTTCAAGAACAACTCCTTCAGTTGTAGCCTTCAAAAAAGGAGAAAGAATTGTTGGTGAATCAGCAAAACGTCAAGCATTGACTAACCCAAATACTGTTTCATCAATTAAAAGAAAAATGGGTACTAGTGAAAAAGTTGAACTAGAAGGTAAAAAATATACTCCAGAAGAAATTTCAGCCATGATCCTATCATACATCAAAGACTATGCTGAAAGTTACCTAGGAGAAAAAGTTACTAAAGCCGTTATTACAGTTCCAGCATACTTCAACGATTCACAACGTCAAGCAACTAAAAATGCTGGTAAAATCGCTGGTCTAGAAGTAGAAAGAATTATCAATGAACCAACTGCTGCTGCTCTAGCATATGGTCTTGAAAAAGATGAAGGACAAACAATCCTAGTTTACGACTTAGGTGGTGGTACTTTCGATGTATCTATCCTAGAATTAGGTGATGGTGTATTTGAAGTTAAATCTACTGCTGGTAATAACCATTTAGGTGGAGATGACTTTGATGAGAGAATCATCGAATACTTAGTAAAAGAATTTAAGAAAGAAAACGGTGTTGACTTATCAAAAGATAAGATGGCAATGCAACGTTTAAAAGAAGTAGCAGAAAAAGCCAAGAAAGACTTATCAGGAATGGTATCAACTCAAGTATCTGCACCATTTATTGCTAAAGGTGACGATGGAGAACCTCTACACTTAGATATGACTTTAACAAGAGCCAAATTTGAAGACTTAATTTCTGACTTAGTAGAATCAACTCTAGAGCCAGTTAGAAAAGCCTTAAAAGATGCTCATATGACTAAAAAAGATCTTGATAAAGTAATCTTAGTAGGTGGCTCTACTCGTGTACCAATGGTATATGATTTAATTACAAAAGAATTAGGAAAAGAACCTTCACGTGAAGTTAACCCTGATGAAGTAGTTGCTATGGGTGCTGCTATTCAAGGTGGAGTTTTAACTGGTGATGTTAATGATATCGTCTTACTAGATGTTACACCTCTATCATTAGGACTTGAAACCTTAGGTGGAGTTATGACAACTCTAATTCCAAGAAATACAACAATTCCAACTTCTAAGAAAGAAGTATTCTCAACTGCTGCTGATAATCAACCCGCTGTAGATATTCACATCTTACAAGGTGAACGTCCAATGGCAGCAGACAACAAGACTTTAGGAAGATTCCAATTAGGAAACATTCCTCCAGCACCAAGAGGAGTACCACAAATCGAAGTAACATTTGATATTGATGCTAATGGTATTGTTAATGTAAAAGCTAAAGATTTAGGAACTAATAAAGAACAATCAATCACTATTACTTCAAGTACAAATTTAACTGATGAAGAAATCGAAAAGATGCGTAAAGAGGCTGAGGAAAATAAAGAAGCCGATGAAAAACGTAAAGAAGAAGCAGAAGTTAAAAACGAAGCAGAACAAATGGTATTCCAAACAGAAAAAGCCATCAAAGATTTAGGTGATAAAGCCGATAAAAAAGAAGTAGAAGAAGCAGAAGACCTAATCAAAGACTTAAAGAAAGCCCTTGAAGACGGAGATATCGATGAAATCAAGAAAGAAAAAGAAAAACTTCAAGAAAAAGCCATGGCTCTAGCAACAAAAGTATATGAACAAGCCGCAAAAGAACGTGAACAAGAATCATCTGCTGACAAAGAAGATGAAGAAGAAAAGCCAAAAAAGAAAAATAAAAAAGATGATGATGTAAAAGAAGCGGATATCGAAGAAGAATAAAAATAGAAAGGAAAAAAATAAGAAGTAGTCTTAACTTAAGCACTACTTCTTATTACTAACTTAAATATAAAATGGAAAAATTATTAGAAAGAAACGAAGTAGAACAAAAAGATAAATGGGATTTAGAAAGTGTTTATAAAAATCTTAATGATCTAAAAAAAGATTGTCATCAAGTAGAAAAAAACATCTCTGAGTTAGAAAAACAACAAGACAGCTTTACTTCATCAAGTAAAAACTTTCTAAAATTCTTGGAATTATATAGTGCTACAACTAGAATTTTCGAAAAACTATATACATATGCTATTAGAAAAAGTGATGAAGACTTAGGTAACAGTACATATCAAGAACTATCTGGTAAAGTTCAAAATTTATATCAAACCTTTCAAGAAAAAACATCTTTTGCCACTCCAACAATATTATCTTGTGATAAATCCAAAATACTATCTTATTTTGCAGAGGAAAAAGCCTTAGAAAAACATCGTCATAGTATTGAAGATATTCTTAGATATAAAGAACATACTTTATCAAAAGAAGAAGAAAAAATAGTATCTGCTTATGCTAAAGTAATTGATAGTAGTAGTGATACAGCCTCTTATCTTATGGATGCTGACTTAAAATTCGCTAAAATAAAAGATAGTAATAACAAATTAGTTGAACTAAATTCCAGTAATTATAGTATCTATCTAAAGGACAAAATAAGAAGAGTACGTAAAGCAGCTTTTCTTAACTATCACAAAGGTTACGGAAGTGTAAAAAATACTCTAACTTCAACTCTAGCCACAACTAGTGAAGCCCTAAGTACTTCAAGCAAATTAAGAACATACTCATCTAGTCTTGAAGAAAGTCTATTTTCAGATAATGTTCCTGTAGAATTATACACTAATTTAATTGAAACAGTTCACAAAAACTTACCTTCATTATATGAATATTATCAAACAAAACAAAGGCTACTAAAATTAAAAGATTTTCATATCTATGATAGTTATGTTTCTGTAACTAAACAAGACGATAAAGAATATAGTTTCGAAGAAGGTAAAAACATAGTCTTAGATGCCCTTAGCATCTTAGGTGATGAGTACCAAGCAGTTTTAAAAACAGCCTTCACCAATGGTTGGATAGATAAGTACCCTAATAAAAATAAAAAATCAGGTGCTTATTCTTGTGGCGGCTATGATACGAAACCATTTGTCTTATTAAATTACACAAATACCTATAATGATGTTTCTACTTTAGCCCATGAATTAGGTCATTCTATGCATACATATTTTTCAAATAAGTATAACACTTACGAAAATCATGAATATCCGATCTTCCTAGCAGAGATAGCATCAACTGTAAATGAAATGTTGCTATCTTACTACATGGAAGCAAAAGCAAAAACCAAAGAAGAAAAATTAAATGTTTTAGAAGATCGTCTAAATACCTTTAAAAGTACTATCTTTAGACAAACTATGTTTGCTGAATTTGAAAAGTATATTCATGAATTAACTGATAAAGGTGAAATTTTAACTACAGATAACATTTGTAATTACTATTATGACTTGAATAAATTATATTTTGGTAATAAAGTAGTCTTGGATGCTGAAATTAAATATGAATGTTTAAGAGTACCACATTTCTATTCTCCATTTTATGTATATAAATATGCAACAGGTTTATCTATTGCTTCCTACATTACTGAAAATATTATGAATAAAACTCCTGGTTTCAGGGAAAAATACATTGAATTTTTAAAGGCCTCTGGTAGAGACTATCCATTAGAAGTCTTAAAAATAATTGATGTTGATCTAAAAGATACCAAAGTATTTGATGAAGCAATGAAAGTATTTAGAAAGACATTAGATGAATTTATAGAATTAAGTAAGTAAAAGAGGTGTAAATACATGGCAGATAAAAGAGATTATTATGAGGTATTAGGAATTGATAAAAATGCCAGTACTGATGAAATAAAAAGTGCTTTCCGTAAAAAAGCCAAACAATATCACCCAGACTTAAATAAAGATGATCCAACTGCTGCTGATAAATTTAAAGAGGCTCAAGAGGCTTATGAAGTTTTATCAGATGAATCAAAACGTAAAATGTATGATCAATATGGTCATGCGGGAGTTAACAATTCTTATGCCGGAGCCGGTGGAGCAGGATTTGGCGGCTTTGATGCCTCTGGTTTTGACTTTGGTGATATATTTGATTCTTTCTTCGGTGGCAACGCCAGTGGCTTTGGTGGTTTTTCCAACTTCCAAGATTCATCTAGAACTAGACGAACTCGTGGTAGTGACGTTCTAATGCGCATGAACCTAGATTTTGAAGAGGCTATATTCGGTACAGAAAAGAAGTTCAATCTAGATGTAGTTGAAGAATGTGAAGAATGTCACGGTAAAGGTGGCTTTGATCCTGAAACTTGTGAAACTTGTCATGGCACTGGTACTGTTACCAGTCAACGACAAACTATTCTAGGGTCCTTCTTATCTAAAGGTCCTTGCCCAGACTGTAATGGAGTAGGAAAAATCTATAAGAGAAAATGTAGTGAATGTAGCGGCAAAGGTAGAATAAAAAAGAGCAAAAGAATAACTATAAATATCCCAGCCGGAGTAAATACAGGAGACCGTCAACGAATAACAGGAAAAGGAAATCCTGGTACAAACGGTGGCGAAAATGGTGATTTATACTTAGAATACGTAGTAGGGGAGCATGATTACTATACTAGAGATAATGATGATATTTATCTAGAAGTACCATTAACTCTAACTGAGGCCATTCTAGGTTGTAAAAAAGTAATTCCAACTCTTTACGGAAATGTCAAACTATCAATTGATGCTGGAACTTCATCAGGAGAAAAACAAAAAATTAGAGGTAAAGGAGTAAATAATGAATATCGTAGACATAAAGGCGATATGTACGTAATATTCAAAGTTTACACTCCTAAAAAATTAACTAGAGAACAAAAGTCTTTAATAGAAAAACTAAAAGATACTGATATGACAACAAGAGAAATCATAGACTTTGATAAGTTTGTTAAAAAGAATGATTAAGGTGATTTTTACAATCATCTTTTTCTTTGCCTAAATTGTATTTATGTTGCAAAAGCAACACATAAAAAATGACTAATATGATACAATTAACTAGTCTAAGGAGGAATAACATGACAAAAGGTGACAAATATGCAAAACAAATATTCAGAAGAATCTTAAGAGAAGGCTGTCTAGATAAAGATCCCAGAGGTCATTATGCTGATGGAACTAAGGCCCACACCCTAAGTATTAACCATGGTATGTGTACCTATGATTTAACTAAAGGAGAAAGCCCTTTAATAACTTTAAGACCAATCGCCATAAAATCTAGTATTGGTGAACTATTGTGGATATATCAAGATGAGTCCAATGATCTTAATCTTCTAAGAGATAAATATGGAGTAACTTGGTGGGATGAATGGGATATTGGTAATAGAACCATTGGAACAGTCTATGGTGAAACCGTAAGAAGACATAACCTTGTAAAAAACTTAATAAAGGATATAGAAGAAAATCCTGATGGTCGTCGCCATATAATAAGTCTTTGGCAAGAAGATGACTTTAAAGAAAAACATGGTCTAAAGCCTTGTGCTTTTATGACAGAATGGAATGTTCGTCATGGAAAGGACGGGGTAGATTACCTAGACATGTGTCTTACTCAACGTTCAAGTGACTTTGCAACTGCCGGTTGTATAAATCAAGTTCAGTATCTAGTATTCTTACATCTAATGGCCAGACACTTAGGACTAACACCAGGTCGCTTTACATGGTTTTATAATAATATTCAAATATATGATCGTCATATAAAACAAGTCAAAGAATTATTAAAAAGAAAACCAGTAGAGTGTGCCCCTAAAATTTGGCTAAATCCTGAAAAGAAAAACTTCTACGACTTTACTATTGATGATATAAAAATAATTGACTATCCACGAGAAGAAATAAAAGAACAAAACCCTCAAATGAAATTTGAAATAGGTATCTAATATGGCTACAATAACATTAATAGCCGCAATAGGTAAAAATAATGAACTTGGTCTCAATAATAATTTAATCTGGCATCTAAAAGAAGATTTAAAATTCTTCAAAGAGCAAACAATCGATAAAAAAATAATTCTTGGTAGAAAGACTTTAGAATCTCTTCCAAATGGTCGTCTTCCTAGAAGAACTCATTTAGTTTTAACCCATCAAGATATGAAAGCCTCTACTGATATTTATATATATAACAATCTTGAAGAACTACTAAATTATTTAAAAGGTCTAGATGAAGAAGTAATGGTAATCGGTGGAGCCAAAGTCTATGAAGAATTTTTACCATATGCTACTAAGTTAATCTTAACAGAAATAGACTCAAGTGCCACCGCCGACGCCTATTTTCCTAAAATAAATAAAGAAGACTGGGAAAGAAAACTTCTTTCTACTCATCAAGACAATAATCTAATATATCATCATGTCTTATATAAAAGAAAATAAAATAATTATTACTAAGAAAAAAGGTTGAACGACTTAAACTCGTTTGGCTTTTTTTATCGGTTTTTATTTAATAAGCATTGAAGTGAGAAAATAGCATAAAGGTATCCATCATTCTTTCTTTTTTCGTTCAAAAACTTTATTCTGTCTAGTAATATTTTTTTTATTTTCCGTCAAGCAAAGCAATAATTTTTCTATAAAATGATTGAGTTTTTGCCATATTTGTTGTAAGATTATAAGAGATAATAGAACAATAAAGGATGTGTGAGTGTGGATACAATTAGTGTAACATATAGGATGTATGAGAGTGTCGCTTTTGCGGTATGTGGTTTTGTTTTCTTAATACTTATATTATTTGTATATTTAAGTAAAAAGAAAGTATGGAATATTCAGACAAAGGTATTTACCGTACTGTTATTATCAGGAATCGCTCTAACACTTAGTGAAAGTCTTTATGTTTATGGCCTTTCTGTAATTGATAAGAATCCTGTACTAACAGAAGTAACATGTCGAATCTATACAATAGGTATTTTAGTGTTAGTAAATACATTTATATATTACTTGTTGACACTTTATAACCAGTGTGAAGATCAAAATAAGTCTCGAAAAAAGAACAGACGTTCTTTATTAGCTTTAATATTAGTATCATTAATAATAACTGGAGTATCATTTGCCTTCCCATTAGAGTTTAGAAGTTCAAGAACTGGCTTTTATAATTTCGGAGGACCAGGTACAATTATAGTTTATGCTAATGGCTTTTTACTTGCCGCAATCGTCATAATCGTCATGACTCTTAAAAAGAGATTAATCTCCTCAAAACGTCAAAGAATAATTTATTTTACTCTAGAAATAATAGCCGTAGTCTTATTGGCACCACAATTATTCTTAGATTATGACTTGAACACGGTTTCATTTTTAGCCGCTTTCATGATCACAACCTTATACTTTACGATTGAAAGTCAAGATAGTAAATTAGTTCAAGAATTAGAATCATCAAAAGAGCAAGCCTTAGTAGCCGATAAGGCCAAAACCGAATTTTTAATCAACATGTCCCATGAAATTAGAACTCCTATGAGTACTATTCTAGGTTTCAGTGAAATTCTTTTAAATGAAAGTCCTTTAACTGAAGAAGTCGCTAAAAGAGATACTAGAAGCATTTATGAAGCCAGCAATCTATTAATGGAATCAATAAATACTATTCTTGATATATCATCTCTTGAAACAAATAAGGAAAAAATCCGTAATGAAAAATATCAACCTTCAAGTTTAATCTTTGACTTAGATGAAAGTATTCATTCAAAAATTTCGGACGAAGTAGAATACACAACAATAACAAGCAATAATATCCCAAAAGAATTAGTAGGTGACTCCGAAAAAGTACGCAAGATTTTAACTTCTATAACTGACTATTTTATTTCCGCAACATCTTCTGGCAAGGTAACTTTATCTGTAAGTGCCAAAGAAAATGGTCACAATATCTGCCAGTTACTTTTCACAATATCAAGTAATAATGCTCATATCAGTCCAGAAAAATTTAATATTGAATTTAATGACTACGTAAAACTAGATGGAGAAGAGCATACAACTATAAACAATTCAGACTTAAAATTAATTATTGCCAAAAAGTATATTCATCTTTTAAGAGGAGATATTGATTTCAAAAATAATAATGGTTCTTGTGACTGTACCATTTCTCTAATTCAAAGTTTAGGTAATGAGGCAACACTACCAGAAGAAACAGTAAAAGAAGTTATAACTAAGAAAAACATTTTAATAGCCGATGAAAATAGAGTAAACCATATAATCATTAATAAATTTCTAGAAAATAAAAACTTTAATGTTACTAATTCTTACTCTATGGATGATGCCAATAACAAAATTAGATTTGAAGAGTATGACTTGGTATTTATAGATACAATCTTTTTAAACGAAAATTTAGAACAAATATTAAAGATGAAAACAACTCCATGTACGCTTATTGAAATGAATGAAAATAAAGAAAAAAAATCCAAAGATTATATAAAAGATATTATTTATAAACCTATAAGTAGCGAAGAAATTAACAGAATAATTACTAATTATCTAAATGATGAAAAGGATGTGAGCATATGATGTCTATGATTTCAGGTTTAATCTTAACACTTGGTAGTTTCTTTTTCATGATTTTATTACTTTTAATTTACTTCTCCCAAACCAACGAAAAAACAATTGAAACCACACTATATAAATATCTACTTATTACCATGATGCTTTTAATAGTAACAGAAATAGGCTTATGTGCTATAGTTTATCATGTTGAGAATAGTCAAATAGAATTAATAGCGGCTAGAATTCACTGGCTTTCAGCCGTTGCTTGGTTTTACTTATTATATTTATATAGTCTCGCTTTCTTACGAGATATCCAAGAAACATCACTTTTAAAATATATGATAACTGATACAAGGATTAAAGTAGTATCTATACTTACAATTATAGTTTTAATCGTATATTTCTTTATCCCATTTTCTAGTTTCGATAAAATGTCTTATCTACCAGGCCCAGCCGCATATTACTTAATTACATACTGTAGTATAATAATGATTTCTATAATTATTTATACAATGGCTCATGCTAAAAAAATAAATGCTAGAAAGAAAAAGACAATCTACGTCCAAGTAATTATCTTAGCCGTTGATATGTCATTACAATTTCTATTTCCTAATATTGCTATCGAGGCCATTGGTGCTGCTATTCAGATGTTCTATTTATATTTCAACATTGAAAATCCAGATATTAAAAATGTTGCCAAACTTGAAGAAATTAAGGCAGAAATTGATAAATCAAATAAAACAAAGTCCGACTTCTTGTCTAATATGTCAAGTGAAATAGTTCATCCAATGAATACAATTATTAACTGTAGTAAACTAGTCATAAAAGATGATAATTACACTGAAGAAAAAGCCAAGAACTACATAAAAGAAATATCTATAGCCGGTAGTAATCTATTAAACATTATTGATAATGTCCTAGATATATCAGCCTTAGATTCTGATAGTGATGCCCTAGAACAAAAAGAATATTCCTTAGTCAATATTGTTAAAGACTTAAACGATGTTGCTGAAACAAAGATAGGTGAGAAACCCGTCGAATTCTTCTTTGAAGTAGATGAACAAATTCCAAGTAAACTTTATGGTGATTATAATAAAATATATCAAGTACTATTAAATCTTTTAACTAATGCCATAGAACATACCGAAGTTGGTAAAATAAAACTATCGATTGAAATGTCCAAGGAAGATCCTGAAATTTGTCATTTAACTATGAAAGTTAATGATACCGGCTGTGGTATGAGTAAAGAAGACTCAGACAAATTGACGACTCTGCTAAGTCAAAGTGATACTATTGCTACTGATAGTGTTAATGATACAGGTTTCAATTTAATATCAATAAAAAAATACCTAGATCTAATGGATGGAACTTTAACATTTAAAAGTGATTTTGGAGTAGGTAGTGCCTTCCAAGTAGAACTAGATCAAAAAGTAGTAAATAGTATGCCAATAGGTGATATCAAAAATAGTATTCAAAGTGATGCAAAAATTAACTACATCGATTGTTCTAACTACACAGTTTTAATAGTTGATGATGATGAATTAAGTATAAGAGTAACTGAAAGAATGTTAGAGCCTTATAAATTTAACATTAAAAAGGTAACCTCTGGAAGAGATTGTATCTACAAAATAAAAGAAGATAATAAGTACGATATGATCTTCATGGATCATATGATGCAAAGTATGAATGGTATTGAAACTCTTCATAAGATTAAAAAACTAGATGGTTATAAAATTCCTCCAGTCGTAGCCTTAACTGCTAATGCTATTTCCGGTATGCGTGAATTATACTTAAATGAAGGTTTCGATGAGTACCTTCCAAAGCCAATAAAAACATATGAACTAAATAGTTTAATAAAAAAATATTTTGGAAAAGAGTTACAATAGAAAAGACTTCACAAACTAATGAAGTCTTTTACTTTACTTAATTTTTTCTAAGACATAATTCCCATAGTACTTTAGGATTATCATATCTATCCATTGCCGACTCTTGTAAATAGTAAACCTTAAAATCTTTAAAGTAATAATAGCAATCTTCCTCATCAAAATATCTTTTATAAATATTTCCATCAAAGTAAAAATTATGATCGATTTTTTCCAAATTATTTTTCTGTTGTACTTCCTTGGTTGAATTAACTCTAACTAAAAGATAGCCATCTTTTTTTAGTATTCGTAAAATTTCTTTAATAATATATTTAGTCGTTTCACTATCAAAATAATGTAAACATAAATCCGCAATAACAACATCGACCGAATCATCAGCAAATGGTAATCCTCCTGTCATGTCAAATAGCATAGTTTCTATATCTTTGTTCTCATCGTTTACCATTTCTAATACTGCTGTAGAAAAGTCAGTAGCAATAACATTACTAAAACCAAGAGAAACCAAGTACTTGCTGCAATAAGCTCTTCCACACCCAAGTTCTATAAATTTAAAATCTTTATTAAATAGTTTTGTATACTTATTTAACCAGTCATCATAAGTTGAATTATACTTCTTATGAATATCATCCCAATATAGATTAAAATCACTCATACTATCTTCACCTACATAACCATCGTATGTAAAATCCTATCTGTATTTTTAAAATTAAACTTCGCAATTTCTTTTAACTTATCCTTCCCGTATTTTTCAACGACCTCTTCACCAATAGTATCAACATCCTTACCAGCACCTTTAGGTAATGGAATATGAATACTATCACATAACTTATCAAACTCTTTCAAGAAAATATATCTACTAATAATTGAACCAGCGGCAACCGCCAAATTCTTATCTTCTGCCTTTGTAATAAAAGTAATATCACGTTGTACATCTTTAACATCTCTTAAATATTCATAATATCTTGCTTCTCTAGCAAACTCATCAACAATAATATAATCAACGACTGGTTTTTCTTCTTGCATTAATTGATATAAAACCTTATTATGCATAATTGCCTTAATCTTATTCATATTAATATCTTTTGCATACTTTTCATTGTATTCTTTATTACTAAGTATAATACTACGATACTTAACTCGCTTAGCAATTTCTGGCGCAATTTTTAAGATCTTAGAATCATCTATCTTTTTAGAATCTCCAACGCCTAAACTCTCTAAATAAGGTATATCTTCTTTTTTTACATAAGTAGCCGTAACAACAATCGGTCCAAAATAATCTCCAGTGCCAACTTCATCTGATCCAACAGCATTAGTATTGTAATATTTTGCATCGGCTTTTTTTGCTTCTTCTTGTTTTTCTTTTGTATTTTCCAAAGCCACTCCCCACATCGCTGCATCAACATCCGCACTTTTTCCTTGAAACATTACTTTGCCAGATTCATACATTGTAATAACTGTGTCTTCTTCCTCTGCCTGAAAAACAACATAAGGAATAACTTTATCTCTTTTTTTATCTTTATAATATTCAATCATTTTCTGTTTTATTTCATCATTTACTTTAATAACTACGTTCATTATGTCCACCTCTAAAATTATTATAGCATAATTACTAAAAATAGTTTATAATTAAAAATAGGAGAGTGATTAAAATGAGTATACTTACAGATATACTTGACAAAGGTATAGTATTTGACATCGGTATAGTACTATTTATTGCTATATTTGCAATCGCCGGAGCCAAACAAGGAGTAATAAAAGGAGCGGTATCCCTAGTTGGAATTATCATCGTTTTCTTAGTTGCTTTTCAACTAAAAGATCAATTCGGCAATTTTCTATGTAAATATTTTCCATTCTTTACTTTTAAAGGTGAACTAGAAGGCCTAGTTTCTATAAATATTTTAATATATCAACTATTAGCCTTCATCATTATAATAGTCTTACTATTATCCATTTATGGTATTTTAACAACCGTCTCTGGATTACTCCAAAAACTAGTTAATGCCACTATAATCTTAAAGTTACCATCAGCAATTGGTGGCTTTATCATCGGATTATTAGAAGGATACTTATTTGCCTTTTTAATACTATTATTCCTAGTTTTACCATTTCAAAATTTCAAAATGTATAAAAATAGTTATCTAGTTAATACTATTGTTTATAAGAGTCCAATCTTATCAAGTAGTACTAGTAATGTAACTAATTCTATAACTGATATTTATACAGTTGCCGACAAAGTAGTAAACAAAAAGATAAGTACTAATGATGCCAATTTACAAATAATCGATACTATGATAAAGTACGATATAACAACTGCTCATACTGTTGAACAATTAGTAATTCTAGACAAACTAGAAGGTGTCAAAGGAATCGATAAAGTAATAGCAAAATACAAGTAAAACGTCAAAGGAAAGGAATTAATATGATATTCTTAGAAAATGAACAAGATTTTGATCAATTAATAAATAATGATTTAGTTCTAGTAGACTTTTATGCCACTTGGTGTGGCCCATGTCGCTTAATAAGTCCTATTATTGATGAAATATCTAAAGAAAATAAAGATTTAACAGTTATAAAAGTTGACGTCGATAAACATCAAGCCTTAGCAGGTAGGTATGGTATTATGTCTATCCCAACTTTAAAAGTATTTAAAAAGGGAAAAGAAGAACAAACTTCAATTGGCTATTTAGAAAAAGATGCCATTAAAGACTTATTAAAATAAGTCTTTTTCTATGTAAAAAAATCGTTAAAAATCAGAAAAAAACTTGTTATAAAACCAATAAATTGCTATACTAAAAGAGTCTAATGACATAGGAGGGAATATAGAATATGAAATATGTATATATGTTTACTGAAGGAAGTAAAGATATGCGTAATCTCTTAGGTGGTAAAGGTGCCAACTTAGCAGAAATGACTAATATCGGCTTACCAGTTCCAAGAGGTTTTACAGTAACTACAGAGGCTTGTACAAAATACTACGAAGATGGTGAAAAACTAAATTCCTCAATCATAGAAGAAATTGAATCTAAAATCAAAGAACTAGAAGAGATAACAGGTAAAACAATGGGCGATGTTAAGAATCCATTATTAGTATCTGTAAGATCTGGTGCTAGAGCAAGTATGCCTGGTATGATGGATACAGTTTTAAATCTAGGATTAAACGATGCTGTTGCTGAAGGATTTAGTGAAGTAACAAATAACCCAAGATTCGTTTACGATTCTTATCGTCGTTTTATTCAAATGTTTGCTGATGTTGTTATGGGCTTCCCAAAATCATCATTTGAAAGACTTTTCGATAAAATTAAAGAAGAAAAGAATGTTGAATTCGATACAGAATTAACTGCTGATGATTTAAAAGAAGTAATTGAAATCTATAAAGGAGAATATAGGAAACATGCTAATGCTGATTTTCCACAAGATCCAAAAGAACAACTAATAGAGGCTGTAAAAGCTGTATTTAGAAGTTGGAACAATGATAGAGCAATTACATATCGTCGTTTAAATGACATTCCTAGTGAATGGGGAACTGCTGTAAACGTTCAAGAAATGGTTTATGGTAATAAAGGTGAAACATCAGGAACAGGTGTTGCCTTCACAAGAAACCCAGCAACTGGAGAAAATAAATTATATGGTGAATACTTAATGAATGCTCAAGGTGAAGACGTTGTAGCAGGAATTCGTACACCAAAAAGTATTGAAACATTAAAAGAAGTAATGCCAGAATGTTACGAAGAATTCAAGAAAATTTGTAAGATTCTAGAAGACCATTATCGTGACATGCAAGATATGGAATTTACTATTGAAGATGGTAAACTATTCATGTTACAAACAAGAAATGGTAAAAGAACTGCTAAGGCTGCTTTAAAAATTGCTGTAGACTTAGTAAATGAAGGTATGATTTCTAAGGAAGAAGCCTTATTAAAGATTGAACCAAAGCAATTAGATCAATTGCTACATCCTAACTTCGATGATGCTAGTCTAAAGGCTGCTAAAGTAATTGCTACTGGACTTGCTGCTTCTCCTGGCGCTGCAACTGGTAAATTATGTTTTACTGCTGAAGATGTAATTAAAATGCATGAAGCAGGAGAAAAAGATCTTATCTTAGCAAGACTTGAAACTTCACCAGAAGATATCGAAGGTATGAACTTAGCTCATGGTATCTTAACTGTACGTGGAGGTATGACTTCACACGCTGCCGTTGTTGCTCGTGGTATGGGTACTTGCTGTGTATCAGGTTGTGGTGATATCATTGTTGATGAAGAAAATAAAACTTTAAAATTAAAAGATGGCACAACATTCCATGAAGGAGACTATATCAGTCTTGATGGATCAACTGGTAATGTTTACGGAGAACAAATTAAAACCGTTGAACCAGAAATTTCAGGTAACTTTGAAACAATCATGGAATGGGCTGATGCTACTCGTAAATTAAAAATCAGAACAAATGCTGATACTCCAAGAGATGCTCTTCAGGCTAGAAAGTTCGGTGCTGAAGGAATTGGTCTATGCCGTACTGAGCATATGTTCTTTGAGGAAGAAAGAATCTTTAACTTCCGTCGTATGATTACTGCAACAACTGTAGAAGCACGTGAAGAAGCGCTAGAAAAAATTCTTCCATATCAAAGAGATGACTTTGAAGGCTTATTTAGAGCCATGGATGGTTATACAGTAACAATTCGTTTCTTAGACCCACCTCTACATGAATTCTTACCACATACAGATGAAGAAATTAAACCTTTAGCTGAAAGTTTAGGTATGACTTTTGAAGCCTTAAAGAATAGAGTTGAATCATTAAAAGAATTCAATCCAATGATGGGACATCGTGGTTGCCGTCTAGCAATTACTTATCCAGAAATTGCTAAAATGCAAACAAGAGCCGTAATTGAAGCAGCAATAAATGTTCAAAATGAAGGCAAAACAGTTATTCCTGAAATTATGATTCCACTAGTTGGAACTGTAAAAGAATTAAAATATGTTAAAAATATTGTTGTAGAAACAGCAAATGAAATTATTAAGGAAAAAGGTGCTGACTTAAAGTATGAAGTTGGTACTATGATCGAAATTCCAAGAGCCGCTCTAACTGCTGATGAAATAGCAGAAGAGGCTGAATTCTTCAGTTTCGGTACAAATGACTTAACTCAAATGACATTTGGTTTCTCAAGAGATGATGCTACTAAATTCTTAGGAGATTATTACAAGAAGAAAATTCTTGAACAAGATCCATTCGCAACAATCGATCAAACTGGTGTTGGTAAATTAGTTGCTATGGCTGCTGAACTTGGTCGCAAAACTAGACCAAATATTCACTTAGGAATCTGTGGTGAACATGGTGGGGATCCAAAGAGTATTGATTTCTGTCATAGAGTAGGACTTGATTATGTATCTTGTTCACCATTCCGTGTACCAGTAGCAAGATTAGCCGCTGCTCAAGCTGCAATCAATAATAAAGAATAATCTTTCCATAAAAGAATGCAAAAATATAGAATAACTCTATCCGTTGATAGAGTTTTCTTTTCGAAAAAAATACCAGCAATTTCTAATCCCCCAACAATGACATCTAGAAATAATCTAAAAGTTCTGTTATACTCTATAATAGAGGTGATAAAATGAGTTCCGTAATTATAATTATCATAGTAGCCATAATATCATTAGGAGTATATTTTTTAATTAAAAAAGTTTGTCAGCCAATAAAGCCCATAACTGCCATTTTACTTGTTGTCCCAACAGTTGCAACTTGTGGAATTGCACTTTTAATCTATAAATTCTTTAGAAATACTTTTGAAGTTACTAGTTACTCAGGAAAGCCTTCCCCAAGTAGTGCTGTCTATCAAAATTCAATTAATGATGACCTTGCTAAAGAAAAGGCAAAAAAGAAAGAGAAAAGAAAACCAGCTCGTGCCTTTACAGATGTATCTGGCAAAACGTCGTACTACGATGAAGAAGGTAATATGATTGGAGCATCTATTGATAATGGTTTTGGGCAGCAAACATTTACCGATGAAGTAGGTAATTATGCAGCAACAGGCTACAGTAATGGCTTAGGTGTTACCACCTATACGGATAAAGATGGAAATATAACTTCTAGTACGACTAACTATAAAGGAGATGAAACCTTTGCCGATGGAACCGTCGCTAAAAAGGACTCATCAGGCAATACATATTATTCTTAAAAAAACCAAATCTCATTCAAAACCAAGAAAAGGCTTAAAATAAGTTGCATTCTATAATTAAAGGGCTAAATTTTAGTCTTTTTCTTTTTGAAAAAACAACTCCTGCTATCACAAAACTTCTAAAATATGTTATGCTATACTTAAGAGTTTAAACCAAAAAGGAGAGAGTATAATATGTTTTATAAAAAATTTAAAAAAGACTCAACAAAATGTGTAGAAGTAGAAACTGTAACTGTAAACGACAATGAAAGGCCTATTGCTCTTATTCAACTAACAACAGATGGAACTATTTCTTACCAAGAAGAAATACCAGTAAAAAACATTTCTCATCTTGCTTTACTACCTCTAGAAAAGTACCAGCAAGAAAATAAAAAAATCGTATTAAAGAGAATAAAAGTAGTTGATCCAAGTTATTACATGCTCTCAGCATACATTCTTAGAGATGGTACTTGGTCACTATCCGCCAGAGAAAGTTTCATAAGTGCGGATAAAGGTTTATTATACGAATTAAACTATATTGCTAATATGCCTCAAGATTTATACCTTTCAAAAGAAGAGCCAGTCCATGAACGGGCAAAGGTAAAAATTAAATCACTACCCAAAAAGTAATAAAAAAATTAGTATAAAAACATAATAGTAAGGTGATAAAAATGAATGAAGAAAAAATAGAATATCGAAGTACCAACAACGTACTTTTAAAAGGTTTACTATCAAGACCAAATAGTAATAAAAAAATTGTAATCTTATGTCACGGGCTAGGTGGCAATAAATCTGAAAATGGTGCTTTTGATGCCTTAGTTTTAAGTCTATTACAAAACAAAATAAATACTTTTAGATTTGACTTTCGCTCTCACGGTGAAAGTACAGGAAAAGATTATGAAATGACTATTTCTGGTGAAATAGAAGATTTGAAAAGTACCATTTCCTTACTACAAAGTCTAAATTATAATGAATTTATCATTTTAGGTGCTAGTTTTGGAGCCAGTATTATATCTTTATTAAATTATAAAGACTATTCAAATATAAAAGGACTAGTATCTTGGTATGGTGTTCTAGATTATCAAGATCCATCTAATAAGGCTTTTACCAAAGAAGGATATGAAATAGCCAAAAAAGAGGGCTTTTATACAAGAGAAAAAAATAATGGTACTAAAGTAAATTATGGCCTAAAACTATTTGATGAAGTATATAGCCTAAAACCTTATGAAAATCTAGAACAATTGTCCTTACCAATCTTATTTGTTCATGGTACAGCCGATAAAACAGTTCCTTATGAATTATCGGTAAAAGTCTCTAAAAAATGTCAAACACCAACTTTAAAACTAATAAAAGATGGAGAACATACTTTTAGAAACAATGAAAAGGCTCTTCAAGAAGCCGTAGCCGTCACAACAAAATTTATTGTAAATACATTCAAGTAAATTACAAGACAAAGTCCAATCTTTATAAAATACTTTAGGAGGATAACTATGCCAAAAATACTAGTAGGGGGAATCATTGAACAAAACGGTAAATATTTATTAGTTCAAGAAGCCAAAGAAAAATGTCAAGGAAAATGGAATATTCCCGCTGGTCACTTAGAAGATAATGAAACAATTATTGAAGGCACTAAACGTGAGATTTTAGAAGAAACCGGTTACACTGTCGACTTAACTGGACTAATTCAATTAAGTAATAAAGTAACAGAAACTGATAACTGGCTAAGTATAATATTTAGTGCTAAAATTATTAACGGTTCAATTAACTATGATAAAAAAGAGATCCTAGATGTTGCTTGGTACTCACTAGAAGAACTAAAAAATATGCAGGATTGCCTAAGAGCCAAGACTTTAATAATAGAAGCCTTAACCAAATACGAAAATGGAAATATTGTAGACATTAATTTATTGGAAACTATTACTAAATAAAAAAGAGAAATTACTCAACCTTTTCATAAGGTCTTTTAATTCCTCTTTTTTCATTGGCGCCTGTCCTAAAATAAAAATCTCTTGTAATATCTCCAATCTTTTTAAATAATCCTTCCATAGGAGTAGGATTGTTTGCTGCTAATGCTTCCCCTAGTTGATCGAAAAGTGAAGCATATTCCGAAAAGGTCACCTCTCCGGCCATTACTTCATTAAAATATTTACTTAACCTACCACCTACATATTGTCCTTGAAAAGAATCATCAATAATCTTCTTAAAGTTATCATCCTCATTCAAAACATCCATAGTTATATTAAAAAAACTATATGAAATATTTTCAATGTCTTTATACGTTTCTTTGCCACCATCTAAAACCATAAGACAATTGGTCTTATCGGTATCATTTTCTAAAAAACTCATCAACGCATCGATAGCCTTTTTTACATGATGTTCAACAATAGCATCTTCAAACCAATGAAACTCATTCTCAGAAACTTCAGTACGAGTATTGTATCGGCTCATAGAAACTCCACCTTGCAAAGTAAATATTTCCCCATCAAGAACTGGTTTTTGCTCCCTTAACAAATGTGTAAGTTCATGAACTATAGTATTAATAATCTCTAATCTCTTTTTACTATAATCTAAAGGTACAAAAAGAATTTTTCCCGCGGCAGGATTACCAAACTCATCATGACAAAGTACAGTAGAAACCGCCCCATTAATTCGAGAAAAGCAAGCCTCATCTTTTATACCAACCTCACGCACTTGCTCTATGATTGACTTCCTTTCAATTTTAATCCACGTATTTTGTATTATACTAGGCATTTTTTCTAAAACTATCTCTTTATCAACTAGATATAAAGCAAGAACTGAAATACTCAGTAGAGAAATTGCTTCAAAAGGAACTCTATCACGTATATTCTCAAGTACTAATCGATAACACTTTAAAAACAACTCATCCATATTATTACCCCTTTCATAAGCACCGTATTATACCACATATTTTCTAAAAAGTCCATCTTTACAAGTAAAAATGCCATGTCGCTTTTTTCCATACAAAACCGTCTCAACTACTTTAAAGTTCTCCTAACTTTTGATATACTATATAGGAATAGAGGGTGAAAAAATGAAAGCAATTTGTATAGGGCACTCAACTTTTGATACAACACTTCCAATGACTGATTATCCAGTAGAAAATGATAAATATCGTATACCATATCATGTAGAATGTGGTGGTGGTTCTGGTCCAAATGGAGCCTATGTTTTAGCCAAATGGGGAGTAGATACAACTGTAATATCAGCCCTTGGTGCTGACTACCAAGCCGATAGAATAATTGATGAATTTAAAAAAGTAGGAGCCAACACTACCTATCTTGAAAAGATACCAACTCATAAGACTTCTTGCAGTTATATTTTTGCTAATATGGCAAATGGTAGTAGAACAATTGTAACATCAAAAGCCACTCCCATAAGAAACTTAAACATTCCAGAAAAACTTCAAGCCGAAGTAATCTTGATAGACGGTGAACATCCTGAAACAGCCAAAGAAGTCTTAAAAGAAAATCCTACGGCTATAAGTGTTTTCGATGCCAGCCGTCTTAATGACGATAATTTAGAACTAGGAAAATTAGTTACTTATTTAGTTTGTTCTCATGAATTTGCCGAAAAGTTTTCAAATACTAAAATAGATTATCAAAACATTGATACTGTAAAGACTTGCTATTTCAAATTAAAAGAATACTTCAAAACAAATATCATAATCACCTTGGAATCTTACGGAAGTTTTACCGAAATTGCAGGAATTTGTACTCAAATTCCAAGCATAAAAGTAACTGCTATTGACTCAACTGGTGCTGGTGACATCTTCCATGGTTCCTTTGCCTACTTTATAAGTAATGGTTATTCCTTACTTGACTCAATACATTATGCCTCAATAACAGGGGCCTTATCAGTTACTAAAATAGGGGCTAGGTATTCAGTTCCAGAATTAAAAGAGGTGTTAGAATATGACAATATTATCTAGTTACTTACCTCAAATAGACCTTCATGGTCTAGATCGCGACTATTCACGTATTTTAATTAATGAATTTATCGAAGATAATTACAATCTTCATAATAAAACAGTTCTAATAATTCATGGAAATGGCACAGGAATTTTAAAAAAAACCACTCAAGAAACATTGAAGCATAACAAGTATGTTTTATCCTACAAATTAGATAATTTTAATACCGGAACAACCATTGTCGAATTAAAACAAAAAAATTGACAAAAACCCCACATCATGCTAGAATAGTAAGGCATAGAGACAGGGGGCATATATATGTATGAAGAATACGAAAATAGAGGTTTCCCATTCAGAAACTTCTTATTAAAGTTAATTTTAATAATCATCTTTGTATTTTTATTAGTTTGGCTATTACCAAAGTTCATTGCACCAACAATCAATAAAAATATCAAAGAAAGTAACGTAAGTAGTAGTGAGATAAATGCTTTAACATCACAAATTTTCTCTGATAACTTAAACAAGATGAAAGAAGCAGCCATTTCTTACTATACAGACGAACGTCTTCCTCAAGAAGAAGGCGAATTTAAAAAGATGACCTTAAGTGAAATGATCGGTCTAAAAATAATCACACCATTGATAGACAAAAATAATAAACCAGTAGACGTTGAGGCAAGTTACGTAAAAATAACTAAAGCTGAAAATGAATACATCCTAAAGGTAAATATCAAAGATAGTGAAAAAGAAGACTATATTTTAGTTCATTTAGGTTGCTACACATATTGTAAAGGTAATATATGTGAGAAAAAGTCTGAGAACATAGTAATAAAAGGAACTACTATTACACCAGATACTCCAGTAGTAAAAAAATACTATTGTAAAATTGCTAACGGAAAGTATTATGGCAAATATGGAAATGTAGTTAACAAAGATGCTTACGAAAACGAATGTATTACTAAACCTGAAGAAAAACACTATTGTGCTATCGTAAATGACAAATATTATGGTAAAGCAGGAACTGTTGTAAGTAAGGAAACTTATGAAAATGAATGTACTAGTAAACCAGAAGAAAAGCATTATTGTGCTATCGTAAATGACAAATACTATGGCAAAGACGGAACTGTCGTAACTAAAGAAACTTACGAAAATGAATGTACTAGTAAACCAGAAGAAAAACATTACTGTGAAATTGTTAATGGTAAATACTATGACAAAAACGGTAATATCGTAGATAAAAATGCTTATGAAGACAGTTGTAAAACTAAAGAATATTTATACGAGTATGCAAGAACTACAAATGCAACATTCAGTAGTTGGACAAAATGGGCTAACTGGACTGAAACCAGTTGTAGTACTAAAGCCATAACATGTGCTGCTAGCGATATAAACTGTTTAAGAGAAGTAAAACTATATAATCGTAAAGAAAAAATAGGAACTCATGAAAAAGAGTACATCAAAGAACGTAGTACTCAAATCGAAGCATCATCATATTCTGCCAAAACATGTACAAATTACACATATGTAATCATTAACAACGTGACATATGCTGTAACAAAAACATATACCAACGTAACAACAATAACATCAGGAACACAATCATCAGTAGACGGTTGGTCTTACAATGGCAGAGGTTCATATGCTAATCCACCAAGAGATACAGAAAATACACATTATGAATTTGTTGGCGCTGATTACAGTTATTGTTCAGATACTTGTACAACTTTACCAAACTATTATTATGACAAATATACATATACAGGAAGCATGTCAAAAGTAACATCAACTACTGAAGCACCAACTAGTTCAAGTTCATCAGTAACAGCAACTTGTGGCGGTTACACTACAAAGACAGTTTATGTATATAGAAATATCACCAAAACAGAAATAGCAACTAGAACTGAACCATTATATGGAACAGTATGCTACTCAAGTGATAGAACAAGAAAATTAACATCAACAGGAACAACTGAGAAGAAGTGGAGTTACTACAATGATACAACTCTATTAAATAACAACTGGTACTATACTGGTAATAAAAAGTTAAAGTAAACATAAGGGGGAAAATAAAATGAAAAAGGAAATTAAAAATATAGTCTTTTATACCTTTGATAGCGAAACTGGAAAAAGAACACAAGCCTGTATTTTCTATACTGATGGTACAGTCAAAAATACTGATGAAGCCGAAGGTTTAGAAAATATCAAAGTTCTAATGAATGCCAAAGGTATAAGTCCAGAAGAATTTGCTGACATTATAGATGAACGTTATGTCTATAGAGTATCAGGTAGAGAGTTTGAAAAGAGATTCCAAGAGTTTAGAACAAAAGACGAAATCTATCTAGAAGAACCAGAAGAAACCAAAAAAGGCTCATTTAAGAATTTCTTAAAAACTATAACTGGAGTAAATTTAATAAACAAAATAAGAGCTAAACATAAGGCGAAAAAGGCTCAAAGAGCAGCACAAGAAGATGAGTACGAAGAAGAGGAAGAATACGAAGAAGAAACTACAAATAAAAAAGAAAGATTTATGAACTTCCTTAAAACCATAACTGGAGTAAAATTAGTAAGTAAACTACAAGCAAAATATGCAGCCTATAGAGAACAAAAAGAAAAAGAAAAGACCACAAAACCACAAAAAGAAGATGGCCCAATTAAAAAATTCTTTAAAAAGACATTCCTAGGTAAAATAGCAAGAAGAGTTGCCGCTGTAGCAACTGCTGTAGCCATATTATTTATTCCAGGATGTGCTAATGGTAAAACTCAAAGAAATACCGACGATCCAGTTAAGCCAATTGTTGCTACTGCCGATCAAGAATACAATACAGATGATTTAATAAAAGAAACTACAAGTTTTGCTGGAATGTTAAAATTATCAAAGAGTGAGACACAACAAAAAGTTATGACTAATATAAGTGCCACACTAAATAACTTTAACATTAAATTTGCCAATGCTTTTGTTGAAAAAGGAAAAGATATAAAAGCCGCACTTTCTTGGGATGAAGTAATCTCAATGGCTCTTGTATATAATGATTATAAAAAGGCCGATTTAATTGAAATCTTTAATGGTGCTGAATTAAACGCTACTGAATTAAGTGATGCTTATAAGACTGCCACCTTACAATTAATGGGTGCTCACGTACTTGAAACAAGAGAAAATCAAGTTGATATAAGTACACTTTTAGGTAGTGATGAGGCTAAAGCCTTCTATAAAAAATATCATGACTTATTCCTAGCATGCAAAGAAGCAACAGGCAAGACTAAAGTTGAAAAAGTAAATGCTTTTTATCAAGAACTATACAAGGACTTTCCAATAACAGAAAAGGTTAGGGAAGAAGGAATTGCTCATAGTGATCCAAGAAATAGTATTGAATCATATAAATTTTCTATTATACCAATGGTAAGTGCTTCAGAAATTCTATTCCAAAATCTTGAAACAGATAAAACATTACAAGATAAAGCAGTTGCTTACCTAAACGATATCGGTGTATGCAATAGAGCCAACGATATAATTGAAAAAGCCGCTTTAGTAAGTCTAATGACACCAAAGAATAATGAATATATAGATTATGATTTATTGAAGGAAAAAAGAATTGAAGAATTGAAAGAAAATAAAGCCTATGTAATAGATGATGCACATCGTGATATAAGTCAATTAGATAGATTCAAAAAGCAAGTAAATGTAGCCTTTGCTTATAATGGTAAAAACTTTACTGGTACGATAGTTTCAACAAAAACAGTAACAGAGTATTACACAAAAACAACTACTGAAACAACAACAGATCGTAATCATGTCATTGATGTAGTAGGTCTAGAAAAGGTAAAAGAGGCCGAAGCAAAAGCGGATGAAACAGTAACTAAAGAAAATGAGCAAGCAAGACAAGATGCAGAGAAAAAAGCCGATGAAGAAGCAAAACGTCAACAAGAAAAAGCCGATCAAGAAAGAAAAGAACAAGAAGAACAAATAAAGCAAGATGAAAAAGACTTCCAAGATAAAGTGGATAAGGCTAATGAAGATATTAAAAACGGCAAAACTGTAAACGAAAAAGACTTTGGTGACCATGATGTTAACTTTGATGATAAACATTCAGACAGTGATGGAGACTTAAATGACTCAGTTAAAGACATAACAACAGATCCAACTGGTGATATGACAGATCAACCATTACCAGATCCAAATGCAGAAGAAACAACAAAAACATCAGATGCCACAACTTCTACAAAGAAATCTCCTGCAACAGATCAAAAAGTTTACGAATATGAAGAACCATATACGCTGACAAATGAAGAAAAAGCAGAGGCTATTGTTGAGGCCATGGCTAATGCTCCAACACCTGAAAAAGCAAAAGTATATACATATCACAATTAAAAAAGATGACTTACTTACAAGTCATCTTTTTACTTATTTCTTTACGATCGTATCATCTACAATTTCATACTTTTCAATTTTACAATTACTGTCCATACAACTATCACACAAAGTTAATGTAAACTTATCAAGTTTCTTATTGATATCAAAATCCATCGCCGAATCTGTTATTGGTAAAACTTTTCCCTTCATCGTAACAATATTAATCTTATCAGAATTACACTGTCTAGCAACAAATGATTTCAAAATATAAACTTTTTTAGTACGAATCACTTCAAAATTAGCCGCAGCATTTGCAGAATAAATATTATCATTATCAATTGTTAAGATTTTATTATTGTCTAAATAAACATCCGCTGTGTATTTATATATTGGTTTATTAGAACTGTCGTTATCTTGTACTTTTCCTAAAAACTCAATTCTTAAACTACTATCAATATTATAAGTTTCCTGTTCTTTTGACAATTCTATTTTCTTTGTCATATTAATTGAAACATCAGGAGAAAAATCTATTTTTTTATCATTTATCTTTCTATTTATGAAAGTTCCATAACAAACAATAACTACTATTGCAACTATTCCAATAATACTCATCATTCGCCTCCCTTTATTCCTGCTGCTTTCACTACTTTGTACATTTTTTGTTCCCTTTTTTTTCATTAAACAAACTCCTTTAAAACTAATTTTTATTACCTATAACATATCATTTTATATATCAAAAAGCAAGATTGATTTTATGAATAAACAATACCAATAATAAAGGTTCGAATTATCCAAACTATCAGCCTATTAAAGTATTTTTCTAATATTAACATCATAAATAAGTAAGATGCATAAATTAAACAAAGCAGGACACATAATTTTAAACAACATCAAGTCCAAAAATATTTGACAAAATAAGACTTTTATGCTATAATATGTGTACTTTGAGGGTGAGAGACCTGAAGTATACAAAATTAAAATTTATATAGGGTGGGGTTGAGTATAATGAATAATGCGTATATTTTCGAGTATTTGGATGAAAACGATTTTCGTAAAAAAGAAAGATCTGTTAGAAAGTATAACATGTTGGCTTACAAGAAATTAACATTTAACTATTATCCAGAATTACGTAAAGGTAATTTTTTAGGAAAAGAAGTTAGTAGAAATGAAAAGAATAAAACTGTAGGTTACGAGTTAAAACTACCAACAGATGAATTATTTGTTAAAGTACACGGCGAGATAACATTACACTATACAGTATATCTTGAGAAGAAAATAATACTTTTAACAAATATTACACCAGAAGGTATTCTAGATGAAGGCCACAGAGCTGAATTATCTACATACAAAGGTGTTATGATTTCGAAAACTAATCCAGAAAAAGATATGTTTAAAATCAATTTAATTAATATGTTAGGAAAATAAGAGACTTTCTAGTGAATTTCTCTTATTTTTTTTCATTTTCTCTTGCAACAATTCTAAATATATGCTATTATTAAATAGCAATGGACCCTTAGCTCAGTTGGTTAGAGCATCCGGCTCATAACCGGGCGGTCACAGGTTCGAGTCCTGTAGGGTCCACCATTTATTTATTGTTGCGGGTATGGCGGAATTGGCAGACGCGCTAGACTTAGGATCTAGTGCCGCAAGGCTTGCAGGTTCAACTCCTGTTACCCGCACCATTGATAAATTTGTTCGAACTATTCGAATTTTAAATATATGAATCAATCATCTCTGATTGATTTTTTTTGTTTAGAAAAAAATCATAGGAAAGGTTGCTGTCTCTGATAAATATTATCAAAAAAGAAATTGATGTAGAAGAATAGTTAAGAAAGAGATTAGAAATTATATGCGATTTTTGTAATACTACTCCAACTATAATAAATGGTAGTATTAGAAAAGTAGACAAAACTAATTTATCTTATATTGAACCACATAAAATAATAATCAATAATAATGTATTTCTTGCTTTTAACTATTCTAATGAAATCTATATCAATGATTTAAGTAAAAAATTAAGATAAATGAACCAGAAAACTATATCAATCAAGTAAATAAAACAAATGATGAATATAAAAATATTCAAACACTATCTATTACTCTTAATAATGTAGATACTCAAATACAAGAAAATCAAAAAGAAATACAAACTCTTACTGAAAATAATGAGGCATTACAATTAAGAGTAGATACACTAACTAAAAATAATAAAGTTAAAGATAAACAAATTAAAGATTTAAAAGAAGAAAATCTTTCTTTAAGACAATCATTATCATTTTGGAAAGATAAATT
>CAKPMY010000006.1 GCA_934168245.1 uncultured Bacilli bacterium | reverse complement strand
AGAATTATCATATTATGACAAATTTGAGAAGTTAGATTGTTCAATTGAGGTTGCTCAATCACTTCCTATAATTGATATTATGTTAACTTCTATAAAAAATAAAACAATATCTATATTTAATTATATCTATCTATATATTCCTTCTATATTAATCCCTTTATCTTAATAAATATATATTTATCTCCTTCCAAAACTCAACATATAAATATAAATTTTTTCTCCTAAATAAATACTACTATAATATAATATATAACCCTATATACATATATATTTCCCTAATATTAATAATAATACTCCCCCTATCCATATTTTATTAAAAAATCTAAAATGCATTCTAAGCGATTTAATATTAAAAAGATGAACAATCATCCACTTCAATTCAAAATAATTTAAAATGCATTTTAATGAATCGAATATATCAAAACAATATAATTAATCATCTAAATTAAAAATATTGTAAATGTATTTTAAACGATTTAATTATTAAAAGATATATAATTATTCATCTTGATTTAAAATATAACACGATGCATTTTAAGCAATTTTTCTTCTAAAAGACGTATAATTATCAACCTCGATTTAAAATATTAAACTAGTATAAATTTATCTATTTTTACCAAACTAAAATTAGAGAGGAGGATTAACTATATGGCTAAGAAAAAAACAAATAAAAATATCAAATGTGATGTTGATACTTGTAAACATAATAACAAAGATGATTCTTGCTGCGAATTAGAATCAATTACAGTTAGTTGTACATGTGATAACGATAATTGTGAATGTACAGAAGAAACTATTTGTCAAAGTTTTGAAAATACATCTGGCGAAATTACTGATACCGAATATGAAGTTAATTCAGATAAAGAAGAGGGGGAGTAACTACTCTTTTTCAATAATTAAAGTAGGGGAACCTCCCCTACTTTTTTCATATATTTTTATTACTTAACCATTAATAAAAAATATTACTAAACTGCCCTATTTTTCTCAGTATTTTCCTTTTCTTTAGCTTTACCTTCGTCAATAGTTTTTCTAACAGTTTCAAGGAGATGAATAGAAAAATCAGTAACATCTTCTACTCCATCATCCCTACCATTGCTCTCATCAATAAAACCATATACCTGTCCCAATGCTTGAGTCATATTATAAACACTAATTCTTTCATCGGAAATGATATTACTCATATCCCCATCAACAAGATTAGTATCAATCTCATATTTAATAGAAGAAGCCTGAAGTCCTGTATTTTCTCTAAAATAAGTATCATAATCACTACAAGATAAACAAAAATTAGTTAAATCAATATAAGAGTAATAAGGATAAGTTCTAATTCCTTCGGCTTTACGTTTATTATTCCGACTATGAGCCATAGCATCAATTATTTCCCTAAAATCAGAACCATTTCTAACATCACAAATAAAACTACCATAAATACCATATTTTGTATCATCTATATCAACAACTGCAACCTCATGTCCATTACCACCAGCAACATCAATTTGCATAGTCTTGGTAGAAATACCACATTCAGCAGCCATTCTGCAAAACAAATCAGTATAGCCTGCACATTGAATATTGTAGCCTGTTTCATCATCTCGTAATACATAAATACAAGATGACTGTGAATCTTTATCCGCAGCAACCTGATCACCATTACTTTTATAACTATCTATAAAATGTGTTGCAAGTACATATAATGCCATTGATTTTTCAAATGGTGAAAGTTCAGACTCTTTAATATCCCTAGTAAATAATTTGATTTTTTTATTCATCTCCACACATTCATTTAATGGAAAATAATCATATTCAAAATGACTGACTTGTCTTGATTTACTATAGGCGCTAGCCTTTCGAATTTCTAAAGAAAGTTTTTCTGGATATTCAATTTTATCATAATTATCATAAAAAGTCTTTTCAAACATCAATCTATCATAATAACCATATTTTTTCTGTAAATTGCTACCTGTAAGAAGTCTTAAATAATCATTATATGAAAACGAAGGGGAAATATACATAGTACGTAATTCAGGATGTGAAGAGCAAAAATCATTAATTTGTTCAATCAAATCAGGATTATTAAAATCACTTGGCCAAACATCTAAACTTGCAAATTCAGAATTCTCATCATAATTAATATCAAAAGTACTCATAATCTACACCACACTATTTTTTATATATTACAAATTATTTCAATTCATCAAGTACACTAACACCAATTTCTGGAACAGTCACTTCAAAATTATCAGCAATAGTTGCTCCTATATTAGCAAACGTATCAAACTGCTTTAATCGACCAGGTTTCTTAAAATTACGACTATACATAATAACCGGAACATTTTCTCTCGTATGATCATTTCCTTTAAAAGTAGGATCATTACCATGATCAGCTGTAATAATTAATAAATCATCTAGTTCCAACTTATTCAAAATAATCGGTATATCAACATCAAACTCTTCTATTGCACGACCATATCCTAAAACATCTCTAGTATGTCCATACAAACTATCAAAATCACTTAAATTGGCAACACATAATCCTGTAAAGTTCTTATCCATAATATCTATAAGTTTATTAACTGCCTCAGCATTATTATTAGCCTTAATATTCTTATTAATTCCTTGTCCATCAAATATATCATTAATCTTACCAATCGCAATAACATTATAACTTTCTTCAAGTAAACTATCCATAACCGTCTTCTTAGGAGGTTTAACCGCATAATCACGTCTAGCACTATTAATTAACTTAAACTTACCAACAGTGCCATTAAAAGGTCTAGCAATAACTCTTCCAATTCTCCAATCCTCATGCAAAGTAAGCGCCCTAATTTTCTCACAATATTGATATAAAGTAGGTATAGGAATACAATCCTCATGTGCAGCAACCTGTAAATCAGAATCAGCAGAAGTATAAATAATTAAAGTCCCATAATTAAGTTGTCTCTCACCAAGTTCATTAATAATACTAACATCATCATTAGAACACTTATTACCAATAACTCTGCGCCCTGTAACATTTTCAATTCCTGCTAAAATATCATAAGTAAAGCCCTCATTAAAAGTCCTAAAAGGAATATCATTCTTAATCCCAAGCATCTCATAATGGCCATTTAAACTATCTTTACCAGCATTAATAGGTTTAGCAATCGTATAATAAGCATCAACTCCTGGATTATCATTCATAGTCAATGTATCTAAAAAACCAATTTTCTTTAAATTAGGTATAAATAAATCACAAGCCTCATTAACATGTCCTAGTGTATTAGCCCCATTATCATTAAAATTAATAGCGTCTGTTGTCTCTCCAACACCAACAGAATCAAGTACTAATAAAAAAACTCTTTTAAATCTCACGATTAAACATCTCCTTTATGACTACGAGGATGAAACTTCTTATAATCCTCAATAACTTTATCATCACTAACATGAGTATATATCTTAGTAGTCGCAATATCAGAATGTCCTAACATCTCTTGAATACTACGTAAATCAGCACCATTATTTAATAAATGAGTAGCAAAACTATGTCTCAAAGTATGAGGTGAAATATCAGGATTAAGTCCTTTCTCCAAAAGTAACTGTTTCAAGTTCTTAAAAAAACCTTGCCTTGTCATACCTGTACCATGATTATTTAAAAATAACTTATCACAAGGTCTTCCTTCCTTTAGCATCTCTCTCCGTCTATCTAAATAAAGTTTTAAATAATAAATAGAGTACTCACCTAAAGGAACCTCTCTTTCCTTACTACCTTTACCCATAATTCTAACAACACAATTAGTTAAATCAATATCATTAACACTCAAATTAACAATCTCACTAACTCTCAAACCTGTGCCATACATTAATTCTAACATAGCCTTGTTACGATAGTCAAATACCGTATCTAAACTAATATTAAGTAAAGTCTCCACATCCGAAACACTTAAAGTCCTAGGAAGACTCTTTCTAAGTTTCGGTCTTTCAATAAATAATGACACATCCTTACTAACAATCTTCTCCCTTAATAAATAAGAATGAAAATTCTTAATAACCGTTAAATTATGAGCAATAGTCGTTGTCTTATCATTACTACGTAACTTTAAAAACTCCTTAATATCCTCATCCCTAATCTCACTAACCTCATTAATTCCTCTACTATTAAGAAACTCTTCATATACTTCTAAATCATTAGTATAAGACTCATCAGTTTTCTTAGATAAGCCTTTCTCAAAAGTACAATAATTAATAAAATCTAAAATAGCATCACTAATCCTCATACTATCACCATATATATTATACCAAAATTATCTAAACTTTCTAGATATTTATAACTATCTCTGTTAAAATATTAAGTAGAAAAAAAGAAATACAAGGTGATAAATATGGATAAACCATTAGCGATAAAACTTGCTCCTAATTCCTTATCCGAAGTAATAGGACAAAAACATTTAATTGGTGAAGGGAAAATATTAACAAACTTAGTCAAAAATAAAAAGTTATTTTCAATGATTTTATATGGTAAACCAGGTATAGGTAAAACTAGTATTGCTAATGCTTTAGTAAAAGACTTAAATGTTAGATATCGTTTTCTAAATGCTACTATTAATACTAAAAAAGAGCTAGATGTTGTCATTGAAGAAGCCAAACTATATGACGGTATCGTTCTAATTATGGATGAAATACATCGTCTAAATAAAGATAAACAAGATGTCTTATTACCACAATTAGAATCAGGCTTAATTACTTTAATAGGTATGACTACTTCTAATCCATATCATGCAATAAACCCTGCTATTAGAAGTAGATGTCAATTATTTGAATTACAAGAATTAGATACTACCGATATAGTAGAAGGCTTAAAAAGAGCCATAAAACACCCAGATTTAGCCGGAATTGATATAGATGATAAAAGTATCAATCTAATTGCAAAACTCGCTGGAAACGACCTAAGATATGCCTATAACTTATTAGAAATATCTTACTACTCAACAGATGATAAAAAAATAACAGAAGAAAAGATCAGAACTATAAATAATAAACCAGTTTTCTTCTCGGATAAAAACGGTGATGGTCATTATGATTTACTAAGTGCTTTTCAAAAATCTATTCGTGGAAGTGATGTAGATGCCGCCCTTCATTATTTAGGAAGATTAATAATAGAAGGAGACTTAGATTCAATATATCGAAGAATGTCAGTAATAGCCTATGAAGATATCGGTCTAGCAAATCCAGCAATCGGCCCTAGAGTAGATGCCGCTATTAATGCTGCCGAAAGAGTTGGTCTACCAGAAGCAAGAATACCTCTAGGAACAATAGTTACTGAAATGGCCCTTTCTCCTAAAAGTAATACTGCCCATATTGCTCTAGATAAAGCCATTGAAGATATAGAAAATGGTAATGTAGGAAATGTCCCAAATCATATTAAAACATCATCTACTGAATATAAATATCCTCATGACTATAAAGGAGCCTATGTCGTTCAACAATACTTACCAGATAAAATTAAAAATAAAAAATACTATACTCCAAAAGATATTGGCTATGAAAAACAAATAAAAGAAATCTATGCAAAATTAGAACACCTAAAAAACAAAAAATAGTGTCACCACACTATTTTTTACTTTGTATTTTTAAAAGTTCTTCATCCCTTACTTCACGGACCTTTCCAACAGCCAAATCACTTGGTAAATATAACTCACCCATACAAATTCTTTTTAACTCTAAAACTTTAGCCTTGTAGCAGCCAAACATTCTCTTAATCTGATGATATCTTCCTTCTGTAAGAGTAACTAAACATTTATTAATATCAATCTTTTCTAACAAAGCACTCTTACACTCCCCATCATTTAACTTAACTCCCTCTTTAAAACCATTAACCATCTCATCACTAATCTCTTTATCAATAACAACTTCATATACTTTCTTTATATGTTTCTTTGGAGACAATATATTATGAGCAAATACTCCGTCATCTGTAATCAACATAAGTCCTGTCGTATCTTTATCAAGTCTTCCTGCTGGAAATAAAGTCCTAGTCTTATACTTATCAGGAACAAGATCAATAACAGTTTTATCACTATCAGAAACAGTAGTAGATACATACCCTTTAGGCTTATTTAATAATAAATAAAAATGTTTATTAACACTAATATCTTCTCCATTAATCTTAATACTTATATTATCCTCATCATACTTCTCATCTGACTTTCTAACAACACAACCATTAACAGAAATAACTCCCTTAGAAACTAACTTCTTTATCTCTTTCCTACTATAATTAGTCTGTTCTGATAATATCCTATCAATCCTCTTCAAATAAATCACCCTTTATTACTAAAACCTCTATTAACTATTCCTAAAATATCTAAATTACTATTCTTATCAATCTTATTAGATAAATAAACTAAATACTCAATATTTCCATCTCCACCTTTTATTGGAGAATAAGTTAAATTTTTAATATAAAATCCCAATCCATTAAAATACTCCTTCAATGAATTAATTATCTCAACATGAATATTTTTATTTAAAATAACACCCTTATATTTAGTTGCTATATCCTTGCCACATTCAAACTGTGGTTTTATTAAACATACTAAATCGATTCTTATCTTTTCTTTATATACTTTCTCTATAATCTGTCTTAATGATATAAATGATACATCACATACTATAATATCTATATCTTTAAAATATTTACTATCTAACTCTTTAAAATTAGTCTTCTCATGCAAATCAATTCTTTTATTACTTCTTAAACTCTCATGTAATAAATTACTACCTACATCAATTGCTATAATAGAAGACGCCCCATGTTGTAAAGCACAATCACAAAATCCTCCTGTACTAGATCCTATATCCATTACTTTTAACCCTTCAAAAGTAATACCAAACTCCTCTATTGCCTTTTCTAGTTTTAATCCCCCTCTTGATACATATTTTAATTTATCATTATCAAGTACCGTAATTAAACTCTCCTCAGTAACTATAAAACCACATTTCCTAATAACTTTCCCATTAACTAAAACTAATGAAGAATCAATCAATTCTTGTGCTTTACTTCTAGAAGGTACTAATCCTCTACTAACCATTTCTTTATCTAATCTATTTTTCATACTTATCGCTTCCAATACCAAAATTATATCAAAAATGATAAAAAAAAGACAATACATATCTAAATGTATTATCTAATTACTAACAGTCTGTATTACATAAGGATTACTAGTCGTACCATCACCAGTCGTATATTCAGTATTAGGTCTTAATGAAATAACCGGTTTTAATCCAGCAGAACTCATTGAAGTATTATTCCAAGGAATACCATATTCTCCTGACAAACAAGCACTAATAAACAAGGTTTCGGAATTAAATATATAATCTTTTAAATATAAAGGAGACATAAAATACATTGAAGCAGTAGTACGTACAGTAGAAGTATCTACAAGATTCACTTCTGGTCTAGTAATCAATCCAACTGGATACCTAAGTTTTGCCTTACTATTATTAACACTAAATCTATCAGTTATATTTTCACAGAATAAATCTGTCTTTTCATCAGATTGACTAAATTTAAAATATGAAGTCATATCCCCATCATCATTCCATCCTGCTACATCTTTAATACTTCTATCATTACAATATATTGTATCCTCTAAATATGAAGTATAGTCGGCTAAATATCTTTCATACCAAGTCTCTGTAGCAAGTTTCATAACAGAATCAGTAGTATTAACATCATCTGCATTTATCATTTCTGAAAGCCTAGTCGCTATATCCTTATTATCATTAACCTCAATATAATATATTGCCCCATCTCCAAATCTATAAACTTGAAAAACTTTATCACTACATGTACCAGTAGAATTAAAACATGTATATCTATGATTCTTTAGTTTCTCCAAATTACTCTCTGAAAAATCCCACATATCAATATAATCATCATTTAAAGTATACTCTGAAGTACCAGTTGTCGTAAACCCAGTAGAAAATCTATATGCATTACTAGAAGAATTATAAATTATATTTTCTTTACTAACAGATGAAACATACCAAATAGTACTGCAAAAATTATCAGAAGCATTTTTACACACATACTTACCAACTAGACTATCTCTCTTATCAAAAAACTCAGCAGCAGTAATTGTTGTATAATTATCAATGAAATAGCCGCCTATAATACCATTATGATAACTATCCCCATATGTATATGTATCCTCATCCTTAGTACCATTTTTATAAGCATTATAATAAGCATAACTAGACTCAACTCCAGCAGTATAAAAAACGCTATCTCTAGTATACGACGAAGAAGTATTAAAAAATGTATATTTTCCAGTCAAACTACTATAATCACTACTTGAACTAACTTTATATGGATTAACTAAATGATAAGAACTTCCATCATAAGTAAAACTATCAGCATACCAAAAATCAACACTTAAAGTCTTGGAATACAAAACATAAGCCTTAGATAAGTCCTTATTTCTACTATTATATACTTTATTATACATATAGCCCGCATAAGCCAAAGAATCATCATTCGTATTAAATATGACTTGTCCAAATTGTTCATATATAGAATCAAAATTTAAAGATAAAACATAAGCCGTTGTAGAGTTAGAATATCCTACAATAAATTGTAATTCACTACAAGTATCATTACTATTAGTGCTAAGACATGTATATTTACCAATTAAATTTTGACTATTAGCCTCATTCCAAGTATAAATAGTCTTACTACCAGTTAAACTGAACTTTTTCGTATCTCCATCATAAGTATAATCTGTTCCATAATAATAACTACCAGATATAGTTTTAGTTCCATTCTTATATCCTAAATGGTTATCTCTATCTGTTCCACACTTGCCATCCTTATCAGCCTCTCCATTATACATCATTTTAACTCCACCGGTATCTGTCGTTCTAATTATTTTCCAACACATGTTAGCAAATAAAACATTATTACTATTTTTACCTGCCGATGTATAATAATATATTTCCTTATTGCCACTACCATCAAGAGAATCTTGATGATTACCATTGTACTTACTTACCATATTAGGATTACTTTTATTCTTATTTTCCAAAACTCTATACAAAGTAGGTCTTTCATACACTGTACCAATTATTGACTTAGTAATTGTAGGCTTAGCCCATACTGCTCTAATTGTAACATCATGTGTCGGCATTAAAAAAACATCATCATTAACCATAGTAATATCAGTCTTATCTTCATCAAGTATCTTATACCCTTTAAATAAATAGTCATCACAAGTTAAAGGCTCACTATCTATCATAACATTTTGAAAAGCCCCATATGAAATAGGATCAGTACTATCAATTTCACACCCATCAGGAGCATTAACATCATAAATAGCTTGATACATATTTTTTAATACTAAAATACTATCACTACTAGAAGTAATTTCTTTATCTCCATAAACTTTAGAAGTAACATTAACTTTCTCATCTAAAGGATAATAATTACTAATATCCAAATATTGATCTTTTAATTTTAAATCAACAGTCATATTAGTATTTCCCCCAGTATAGAAATTAGCCTTACTCAAATCCCAAACAACTCTTTGTTGTCCATTCTCTTCTTCTAAAGAAACCTCTCCCATACCAGCCTCAATATCATTTGTATCTTCCACCGTAAAATAGTCATTATTTATATAATAATTTACAATAAACTTCTCATAATCATCCGGATCAATCGCTGCTTCTAATAATACATTAGTAGGATTACCAAAATAAGTCTCCCATATTTTATCAGTAAACTTCTCTAAATCATCTAAAATATTTAAGTCATCATCTATTAAGCCATACATTATTCCATAAAACTTAATATTGGGATACTCACTCTTAATAGTGTTATATGTAACCATATACTCACTACCTTCATTTAATGCAAATCCAAAAGTCAAAAACAATGTAATAACTTCTCTGTTACTAGTCTTAGTATATCCATTTAATGCTTCTTTAGTTCCTGTTAAACCAGCATTATAACTATCATTACCTTGATACGTAATTGAACTAACAAACTCTTTAGCACTATCTTTATCATTAGTAAATTTAAAAACTGTAGTTTCTACATCATTATAAGAAACAATCGATATACGATTATTAGAATCAGCCAAAAGATAATCAATTAATCCTTTAGAATCTTCATAAAAATATTTAGCATATCTATCAAGATTAGCCATACTAGGAATAAGTAAAATTATATCTTTATAATTACTACCAGTCTTAACAATCGAATCAATATCTAAACTAACTCTAGCAGTCCCATATTTATTCCATTCAGTACTTTTATCCAATTTAAAAGACCCAGCCTTATTATAATTACTAGACTCCATAGAATTACTTTTAATCTCTTCTGTATAAACACCTAAACTATTTAATACTTGTCTTTTCACAACAGAAAAAACATTACTTCTATTAATACTAAAAATACCAATTATAATAACAATAATACTAATAACATAAATATAGTTTTTCTTCATACTTACTCCATTCTAATCTATTTAAAAATATCATATAAATTTCTTCTCTTTCAACAACAAAAAAGCGACAAAAGTCGCTTTACCTATACTTAAAAATATATTGTTATAATTAATCAAAAGTAACTATATCAGTCACTGGATACCATTAATATCTAGATATTCATATTGGCTTTTTAAATAATTATACTGTCCTACTTCATTAGGAGTATCAATCGTAGGTAAGCCGTCCGTTAAAAATAAAACTACACAATCACGATTAGACTCTTTATTGTAAGTGCTTAATATGTCATCGACTTTAACTAGTGCTTGATAATAATTAGTTTCACCTGCTGCAGCCAAATTACTTATACCTTCTTGCAGTAATGTAGTATCACTTGTAAAATCATTTATAACAGTAGCCTCATCACTAAAAGTAATTAATGCAATCTTATTACCTTTAGGTATCATGTCATTGATAAGCAAAGTAACATCACCTTGTACCTGAGTAAGTTTATCTCCCACCATACTACCAGATGTATCTAATACCAAAATTACATCTGTATACTCAGTCCTTGGTTTTTCCACTGTCTCCAGTTTTATATTACTTCTAGCCTTACCTTTACCTATCCATTTAGCCGACTTTGTATATTGCCAAGAACCTTCTTCATTCCTACTATAATCCAAAGTAGTCGATTGTACTACGACACTAGAAACCGAAGTAAGTGCCGCAAAAGAATTAAACATAACCACAATAAAAAGTCCTATCAAAAGAATAGAACCTAGTATATATTTTTTCCCGTCTAAAAATTGGTCTAATCTAGCATGTCTGTATGTTTGCTCAATAACAGATTTTTTCTGCCTACTTGTCAACATATTTACCACCACTTTAGTATCTTATTTACACTAATTATACTATTTCCAAGCCGTTATTTCAATCAAAAAAACATATAAAACCATTACTCATAGTCTTATATGTTTAATATAAATAACTGTACCAATGTATTAGCATCAACACTAGTAGTTTTAATCTTTAGATCAATATCCTCTAGTTTAATCATTAAATCTAGTATTTCCTTCTTAGAATAGTACCTTGTAAGTTCCCTAGTCTTAGTAATTCGATAAGGCTTTTCTTTAAGATTGCTAGCAATCTCATCATTTCGCATATTTTTCCCTTCTAAACTCTTAACCTGATACATTATTCTAAACTGACTCGCTAAAAGTCCAATAATACTTAATGGTTCAATCTTATAATTCAATAATTCTTGATACAAAGTTAAAGCACTCTTCTTATCCTTCTCTGCTAAAGCCCTACTAAACTGAAAAGTAATCTCCGTAGAATCTCCCAATTTTTTAAAAGAAAGTTCCTCTACATCATCCTTAGAAATATATTTATCATTAATCTTATACGTCTTCAACTTATTACATTCATTATAAAGTCTTGTAACATCTCCCAACGTATTATTAACAAGTAAATTAATAACTCCATTTTCAACTTTATACCCTTCAAGGCAACTCTTTGTAAACTCCACAGGATCCGTACTAATCTTAATAAACTCCATTTTCTTCTTTAAGTCTTTAATAATCTTTTTCCTATCATCATACTTATCACTAACTACAAATAATAAGTTAAGAGAAGAACTATTCTCTACATATTTAAGTAGTTCTTCCGGCTTATTAAGTAAAGGATCCATTTTATCAAAATTATTAATAATTACAATCTTCTTATCAGAAAACAACCCATACGTATTTAAGTCTTCTAAAGCATCATCTAGTAGCCCTTCGCTTAAATCATACTTACTAGTACTAGCCTCACTAAAACCATTTTTCTTAATGATTTCACTTATCTTATTATTAACACTAATATAGTCGCTTCCCTCTATCAAATAATTATTCATGTCTTAAACTATTCTCCACGTTTTCTAATACTTCGCCTACTTTTCTAGCATCTTTTCCGCCACCTTGAGCAAATGTTGGACTACCTCCACCATTACCATTAGCCATCATTGATGCTTCTTTTGCGATTAAACCAGCATTAACACTACAATTACTTCGTACGATAAAGTTAACACTATCTTCGCCCTTAACATTAGCAAAGAATACAAAGCCTGGATTCATAATTTCAACTAACGTATCACTAATAGCCTTTAAAATATTATTATCTTTATCTCTAACTTCCATAACAATACCTAAAGTACCATTATAATTCTTAACATGTTCCTTATAAATATCTAAATTAGATAAATCTTGTTGTTCCTTCAATTCAAAATACTTCTTCTCTAGAACTTTTACTTCTTGTTGAACATATCCAAGTTCATTTCTATTAAAGATAATATCTTTATATGAGCCTGGCTTATTATTTTCTATATCAACATCAAACTCTAACTTTATGCCTTCATTTCTAGCCTTATCTAATATATTTCTAGCCTTAACAAGTAATTTAACCATCTCATCATTATAAGGTTTAATAGTCTCAAGTAAAGCAACTTCACTTCTAGAACCAGTCGCAGCCTCAATTCTATAAACATTACTACCTTTAGATTCACATGAATATATAGCAAAGTTCTCTATCTCTTTAGTATTTGCAACATGTGTACCACCACATAACTCTATGGATTTACCAATCTTAACAACTCTAACCATGTCCCCATACTTTTCACTAAATAAAGCCATAGCTCCTAGTTGTTTAGCCTTATCCATTGGCATAACTTCCGTTGAAACAATAATATTTTTACTTATCATCTCTTTAGCAAACTCTTCAACTTCAAGTAACTTATCATCTGTCATCTTACCAGAATATGTAAAGTCAAAACGTAATTTCTCATCATCAACATAACTACCAGCCTGTTTAATATTACTAGATACAACTTGTTGTAAAGAATATTGTAAAATATGTACAGAAGAGTGATTTGCTTCAATCTTTTTACGTCTGTCTTTATCTAAGACAACTTCACATACATCTCCAATACTAATAACACCATCTAATAATTTAACTTTATGAATATGTTGTCCATTAGGAGCCTTAAATGCATCTAAAACACGAGCCTTAAAGCCTTTACCAACTATCATACCAGTATCACTAACTTGTCCACCAGATTCAGCATAAAAACAAGTTCTATCAAGTGCTATATAACAATCATGATCACAAGTATTAATAATCTCATCTTTAGAAAATATCGCAATAACATTAGCCTTTAACCTATAAAGTCCATATACAAATTGACTCTCATCTTTAAAATCTAACAATACTTTCTTCTGACTTGCCATTGAGGCCTTATTCTTAACACTCTTTTTAGCAAGTTCTCTTTGAATATTCATAAACTTATCAAACTCATCCTTAGAACAAGTATATCCAAGTTCATTCAAATACTCTAAAGTAAGTTCAAATGGGAATCCATAGGTATCATATAACTTAAATGCTTCTTCTCCAGACACATATCCATCTGTAGAATTTTGTACTAATTCTTTTAATCTTCTTTCTCCTGCTTCAAGTGTCTTTAAGAATAGTTTTTCTTCTTCTAATACTAATGTCTCAATAACAGGACGTTTTTCTAATAAGTATGGATAAGCATCTTTCATAACATCCACAACATCTGAAACAATCTTATACATAAATGGACACTCTAATCCTAAAATCTTACCATATCTAACACTACGACGTAATAATCTTCTAAGTACATATCCACGTCCTGTATTTTCAAAACAAGCCCCATCTGCTAAAGCAAAAACAATGGCTCTAATATGATCAGCTATAACTTTATACTCTTTTTGTCCTGTATAAGTAGCCCCTGCTAACTCTATAATATGATTAATTATTGGTGTAAATAAATCTGTCTCAAAGTTAGAATCAACTCCTTGGAATATACAACACCATCTCTCAAGTCCAGCCCCAGTATCTATATTTTTATTAGGAAGTTCCTTATATTGGTTTCTAGGTACTCCGGCTTTAGAATTAAATTGACTAAATACATTATTCCAAATCTCAACATAACGTTCTTGTTCCTCATCACGTCTAAATTTACTTAATGCATCTCCCTCTGAATCATATTTTTCTCCTCTATCGAAGAATATCTCCGAATCAGGCCCACAAGGTCCTTCTCCAATCTCCCAGAAATTTTCTTCCAATCTAACTATATGTGAAGGATCCATTCCAACTTCTACCCATCTATTAAAGGCATCATCATCGTCCGTATAAATAGTAACATATAATAATTCTTTATCTATTCCAAAATATTTAGGACTAGTTAATAGTTCAAATGAATATTCAATCGCTTCATCTTTAAAATAATCTCCTATCGAAAAGTTACCCATCATTTCAAAGAAAGTTTGATGTCTCTTTGTAACCCCAACATTATCTATATCATTTGTTCTAATACATTTCTGTATACTCACAAGTCTCTTACAATCAGGTACAACTGAACCATCAAAATATTTCTTTAATGGTGTAACACCAGCATTTACCCATAATAAACTATCATCATTAACTGGTACTAATGAAGCACTCTCTACCCTCTTATGTCCTTTCTCTTCAAAAAACTTAAACCATGTATTTCTAATATCATCATGACTCATATATTTCATAATATCTACTCCTCCTCAAGTCTAATAATCATCTTAAATTTCCCTAATTATTTCTTCTAATCTTTCTATATAGTTATCAACTGTTCCATTATTAAAAATATAATAATCAGCATAAGCAATAGGTCCTCCCTTTGCTAAATTTTCAATCTCTGAAACATCTCTAATAACAATCTCTTCTTTATTAAATGGTCTAATCTCTCTAACACCAACTCTATCATATCTGCATCTCTTATCACATACAATAGAAACTAATACTAGATCCTTAAACTTATCTTTTAAATAAACATACTCATCCCATGAATAAAGTCCATCTAAAACTGTATCTTTCTCTTCATATGCTTTTTTTATTTTATCTTCTAAAAGTACCGCGACTGCCGCCATACCATACTTCGCTCTAATATCTTCCCGACACTTCTTCTCATTTGCTGGAGTAACTTCCTTACCTTCTTCTTTTAACTTATCCATTATTGCTCCACCAAAATATATCTTATTCCAGCCTTTCTTCTCTAAATAATCAGTCGCAATACTCTTTCCTGATCCTGCCATTCCAACTACGGCTATTAACTTAGACATCTCCTACATCTCCTCTCTTTTAACCAACTCATGAGCCTGCCTCTTCAAATCCTCAAACCCATCATTCTTAATTATATAATCAAAATTATTATATTGTTCAATCTCTGTCTCTGTAATATGAGTCTTCTCTTCTCCAACAAGTCCATTATCAAAAGATCCATCTCTAACTATTTTTATAGTAACAACATCATCAAATCTCTTTTTAAACTCACTAAATTCCATAATAAGCCTTGCATCAGTAATAATAAATACATCAAAGAAATTACTAAGTATTTCTATATCTTCACATGTTCTATCTATTAAAAACATATTTTTATGCATCTTTTCTTTTATAATTTCAATACCCATCTTCTGTAAAAACTCTCTTGGTTTTTCTCCTGTATTTTCACTCCAATCAAAATAGTTTCTCGCATAAGAATATAAAGGCTCTGTAAGATGCATAACACAAGGTTTATATCCATAATTCTTTAATTCTTCTCTTAAATAATTACCAAATGTATTCTTCCCAGTTTTAGCACATCCCCCAATAACAAATATCTTCATTTTTATTCCTCCCATATACAAATAAAAGACCAGAAATAGGAGGACAAAGTCCGGTACCATCCTATCTTGGTCTTAATTTCTAATAACGGCATCTACCGAGAAAACTCCTAAAGTAGCTTCCTTAAATTCTATCGTTAACTTTCACCATCTATTAACTCTCTACAAAGTGAATCTAAGTACTTATCTTTAATCATCATTTCCTATTGTTCTAACTCGCATTTATTGAACATATCCATAAAATGAACTTTTTCATCAATAAACATAAATATAACTTTTAGGCAAGCAACTACTGGTGTTGCTACTACCATTCCTATAATACCAAAGAAATGTTGGAAAATCAAGAGACTAATCATAATTATTACTGGATGTAATTCCATTGTATGTCCCATAATCAATGGCTGATAGAAATTATTTTCAAGTAATTGGACAATTACTATCGCAATTATACAAAATATTCCACATGTCGGAGAAATTGTAAATCCTACAAGTACTGCTGGTATTGCTCCTATATAAGGTCCAAAATAAGGAATAATATCTGTAACAGCACAGAACAATGCAAATAATAATGGTGCATTAAGTCCCGCTAAAGTTAAACCAATACTCTGTGTAATAAATACTAAAAACATAACTGAAAATACTCCTTGTACATACTTACGTAAAGATGTATTTATTCTAGTAGTCAACTCAATATAATTATCTTTCCAAGCATTTGGTAAATTATTTATAACTGTAACATTAATCTTATCAAAATCAAATAACATATAAAAGCCAATCATTAATCCTAAAACAAAGTTAACTCCTCCTGAAATTAAAGACTTTGTAATATTAATAATTGTATTAGGTAAATTAGTAGTTAATCCAATTCCAAAATCTTCTACTGTTTTATATACTTTTTCTTGTACAGATTTAACATCTACTCCAGTAGATGAAAAACTATCAAAGAACTTATTTCCAAATCCCTTTAAGTCTTTTAATATATCTGGAATAGTCCCCACAAAATCCCCTATCTGTCTAACAAAAGTAGGTAAAAAGGCATATAAAAGTAAAAATATAAGTCCTATCAATACTAAATAAACTAATATACAGGCAACAAATCTTGGCATTTTCTTCTTCTGTAAAAATCTAACTATTGGATCACATAACCAAGCAATTAAAAGTCCAATAAATATTGGTGAAATAACTACAAATAACTCTTTTAAAAAGGCTAATATCTTTAACTCTCTAAGTACATAAATTCCAAGTAATACTACCGCTACAATTACTGCGATATAAACTATTCTAGTTAACTTACTCCCTATAACTAAAATCTCATTTAAACTAGATATATCGATTCTTTCATCTTTTTTACGTCTAAACATCTACCTAACACCTCCAAAAACTATTACTTATTATACCACAACTCCTAGTAAAAAGCCATAAAATACATTATAATAATTACAGGTGATCTTATGAAATGTCTAATAGAAAATAAAGATACAGAAATTATTATTAAAAATTCAAGATTTATAACATCTCTTATTAAAATAGATGAAGACTCTAACATCAAAGACTTACTAACAAGTATCAAAACTAAGTATCCTGCCGCTACTCACTACTGTTATGCTTATATTACCAAAGAAAATCAAAAGTCAAGCGATGACGGTGAACCAGGCGGTACTGCTGGTCTTCCTATGTTAAATGTCTTAATTAAAAATGCTCTTATAAATACTCTTGCTGTTACAACACGATATTTTGGTGGTATCAAATTAGGAGCCGGCGGCTTAGTAAGAGCCTATACCAAATCTCTAACAACAGCCCTAGAAAATAATACTATTGAAGTAGAACTAGGCTACTCTATAAAGATTATCATTAATTATGATATGCAAAAAGACTTAGATTATTTATTAAAGAATGAAGAAGTCCTAAAAAAAGACTATCAAGAACAAATAACTTATTATCTAAATGTTTCAAAAACTACTTACAATACCTTATCAAAATATAATCCCACCATCCTAAAAGAAACATATATTAAAAGAAAATAAAAAATGTAGACCCATATCTACATTTCTCTATCCCAAGAAACATCTGTTTCTTTTTTTATTTTATTTTTCTTATCTATATTTTACTTTCTTAGTTGTTCCTTTAACTTTCTATATTTACTTAACTTATCATAATAACAATATGGACATAAAGATTCATATGTAATTTTATCTTCTCCATCTATCGCCACCTGTTCTCCATCAAAAATAAATTTACCATTAATTTTTCTTCCATTAAACATTGCTTTTCTACCACAAGCACAAATAGTCTTCATTTCCTCTATTGTATGAGCAATCTCTAATAGTCTAGTAGCCCCAGGAAAACCATTAGTCCTAAAATCGGTTCTAAGTCCATAACAAATAACTGGTATATTAAGTCTAACAACTACTTGCATTAACTCATCTACTTGCATAGCCTCTAAAAATTGTGCTTCATCTACTAAAATACACTTAACATCTTCATCATGTTCCTTAATATAAGAAAAAACATTTTCTCCAGCCTCAATTAAATGATCAACTTGTCTCTTTAATCCAATTCTAGATACTATATAATCCTCTCCCTTAGAATCTATCTTTGGTTTTATAATTAAAACTTTCATTCCCCTTTCTTCATAGTTATGAGCAGTCTGTAATAAAATAGTCGTTTTACCAGAATTCATTGCTCCATATCTAAAAAATAATTTTGCCATTATTAAACACTCCCATCTTAATTACAATTATATAAAACCTAATTATAATTAACAAGAGTTTTAAGTCTTTTAATAACCTTTTTTTCTATTCTTGAAATATAAGATTGTGAAATACCTAGTCTTTCTGCCACCTCCTTCTGTGTCAATTCATCATGTCCCATTAGCCCATATCTAAGTATCATAATATCTCTATCTCTCGGTCTAAGTCTCATTACTTCATTAATCATTATATTTCTCTCTGTCTCCTCCTCTATTCCCTTTGTCACAATATCTGCATCAGTACCTAAAACATCTTCTAAATGTAACTCATTCCCTTCCCCATCAAATGATAATGATGCATCTATACTAACCTCTGTCTTAATCCTTTTATTCTTTCTAAGATACATCAAAATCTCATTATCAATACATCTCGAAGCATAAGTTGCTAGTTTTATATTCTTACTCTTACTAAAAGTATTAATACCTTTAATTAACCCAATAGTCCCAATACTAACCAAATCTTCTAAATCAACACCTGTATTTTCATACTTCTTCGCTAAAAACACTACCAGTCGTAAATTATGTTCAATCAAAATATCTTTAGCCTTCAAATCTCCATCATCTTTTAAACCTACATAATAGTCTTCCATCTCCCTTGATAAAGGTTCAGGAAGCATGTCAGTTGCCCCTACATAAAAAATACTTGTAACTTTATAAAATAACTTCTTAATAAAATTAATAATAAACATTACAATTCCTCCTTAAAAATATTTGGTAATATACACTCAACCCCATCCATTACGATCTTATCTTTACTAATACCCACTAAACAATTACTAAATTCTTTTTCTTCAACTATTACTTTATCAACTTTATAACACTTAATAACTCCCGTCGTATTTAAAGCCTTATAAGGTACATAAACAATATCTCCTTCCATTAAAATATCATTATTAACCAAAATAACACTCCGTCCCTTATAAGGATCTTTTAACCTATTCCCAGTATCTAAAAGTCCCATTAACTTATATTTTTTCTTTCCCTTAATAATTAAAACTTCATAAATATTCCCATAAGTATTCTTATATAAAATATGTTCCCTAACATAGCAAAATATAATAATCGGACTAACTATAATTAATAAAATAAAGTTAATAGATAATCCATTATGTATAAATAAAATGCCCTGATTCTTATATGTAAAACTAACATTAAGTAAATACAAACTTCCTCCTAAAACTATACTAAGTAAATAAAAATAACTTATATTCTTAATAAATCCTCCTCTTCCAAATGTTATTAATATAATACCTATACTAATCCCTACTTTAATTAAAAATAATGAAACTGAATTAAGTTTTATAAAGAGTAAAAACACTGATAAAGATGCTACTATACTTCCCAGTATTAATCTTTTAAGTGGAACTCTCCTCTTTAATATTTTACTAGTTCCATATAGTAATAAAAAATCAAAGAAAAAATTTAGTAACAGTACCAAATCTAAATAGATCTTCATTTATATCACCAACATCACTATACCAATAAAAAAACGACTTATCTGTCGTTTCTTTGTACTTTTATATTTTTTTCTTATGAATAAATATTTTAATTATATATGATAAGAATATAATCATTATAATTACAAATGCCCATTGTAATATTGTATTAACTATTCCACTAGAATATTTATTAATAATACCAATAATACTTTCTGGTACATATTTACCAATCAATGCTGACACATCTGGTAATCCTATATTATTCTTAATAAATGTAAGTATTCTAAGTAATATATCAATTATCGCTATAAAAAAGACAAATGATGAAAATCTCTTAAAAAACATTACTACTACTAAAATTAATACTATTAACACTATTAAATCAATATACATCTAACTAACCACCTCGACTATATTAATTCTAGCATATTTTAATAATAATTAAAAGTTTTTTTACTCTAAAACATCACTCGGTTCTCTATAATCTTTTCTATATATTGTAATTTTATTATCTTTATAAGTGGCGAGTAATATTGCCTCATACGTATCATATCCTTTTACTTTTAATTGTTGTATAAACCAGTCTCTATCTCGATCTGTATTAGAAATATTCTCTTCCATTAATTTAGAATCTATTATTATATTCGCTGTCAAATTATCTTTACTAAGTTTTATTCCCAAGTCATTCTTAGTCGGATTACCATACTTATCTTTCGCCAGAAAACTAATCTTTCCATTAACTTCCATTATCGCAAAAGCAATCTCTTCTAAATCAAAATACCCTGCATTTCTTGCTTGTTCTAACAGATCATTTATATCTATCTTAACTTTTCGTAAAGATTTAAGTAGTATATTGCCATTCTCTATTAAAACTGTCGGTACTCCTACAACTGCTCTTCTAATAACAATACTCTTCATTGACATAATTGATACTAAATAAGCAACTACTCCAAAAGTAACAATCGCTACTACACCATTAATATATTGTCCATCAAAGTTCATTGTCATCTCTGCCGTAAAATTGCCAATCGATATTCCAATAACATAGTCAAATAAACTTAACTCTGATACTTGTTTCTTTCCAATTAACTTTGTAATAAAAAATAAAATAATTAAACTAACTAACGATCTTGGTATAATCATAAACGCTTCATTAAAATCCATATTTATCACCAGTATTATTATTAACCAAAAAAGAGACTTTTAGTCTCTCTTTCTCTTATAGTTTACTCGTAATAATATATTGTACCAGCAATTCTTGTAATATCTTCTATATCACAGTACTGATATCCAATCTCTGACTTTTCTAATCTATCAGAATTAAATGCTACATTAGAATACCAGTATCCTCCTGGATAAGATGTATCATATAAAACTGAAGTCGATTCAGTCTTAGAAGATGTTCCACTACTACTAAGTTCTCTATATGCTTTATTAACCCAATCAAATTCATACGTCGCACTATAACACTTAAATTTAATTTCTAATTCAATTCGTTTCTGATACTCTGGATGTTCTCCCAACAATGTCTTATCATAATATGCAGTTTTAAGTCTTAAATCAACATTTCTAATATATGAACCATACACATTAAAAACAGGATCATCCCATTTAGTAATTACTATAATATCATAATAATTTCTCCAATTAGCAGTCGTTAAAGTAACACTTTTAATTTTTCTCGTACTCGTACTTGTATTACCATTATTATTTTGATCATTACCACCAGTATTATTACCTGTATTCAGATTATTATCAGTATTATTATTGCTAACAGTAGTATCACCAGTATTATCATCGCTACCATTATCTGTACCATTAGTATTATCAGAGGTACTGTTATTATCATACTTTCCACTTAGCACTGAAACATACTCTGCCTTACCAGAAATATAACCTTTAATTCCATTTGCTGTTTCTATATAGATCCAATGATAGGGACTTTTGCTGTTTTCTCCAAGCACAGTATATATTTCATCTTTATATACTTTCCCTAATATTTTAGAACTAACACCCTCACTCTCTCTAATATTTATATAATCCGTAATAATCTTAATCTGTTTAACCGTATCATCTCGAGTATTACTCTGTATAACTGTATCTTGCTTACTCGGATTAAAATGAAAGTATACTAGTCCTGCTCCTAAAAGTAAAATAACTCCCAACACAATACAAATTATAATTTTTATCTTAGTATTCTTCTTCTCACTCTTTATCTTCTTAATCTTCACTCCACACTTAGGACATTTCTTATCCTTAGTACTAATATCCGTTCCACATTCACTACACTTATTCATCTCACTACAACTCCTCGAATTTGCTTAAAACATCTCTATCTTTCTACAAAATTATATCACATTTTACAAAAACATCCTATATTTTTCCCAAAAACCAAAAAGAGACTTTTAGTCTCTTATTTATCGCCTTCTTCTAACATTGTCGTAATAAAAATACCATATCCTTTGCTAGTATCATTAACAATAACATAGTTTACTGCCCCAATTATTTTATTATTCTGAATAATTGGTGAGCCACTCATTCCTTGTACTACACCACCAGTTTTTTCTAGTAATCTTTCATTGGTAATTTCAAACAGAATATTTTTAGTCTTACTATTAGTATCTAAATTAATAATATTAATATCAAAATCTTCTATTTTGTCATTATCTATAACAGTTCTAATATATGCCTTACCTGTCGTTATATCATCAATTTTCCCTACTTCTATCACATCCATTTTTGATATATCTTTTGAATACTTACCAAATATACCTGATATTTCATTTTCTTCTACTACACCATAAATATCATTTTTATTATATACTGCATTTTTTTCTCCTGCTTTACCATTCCTGCTCTTAACTATTGAAGATACATAAGCATCATAAATTTTACCATCCTTTATTTCAAACTTTGAAATAGTATTACTCTCTAATATCTCATGTCCTAATGCTCCAAAAACTTTACTTTCAGGATCTATATAAGTTAAAGTACCAATTCCATTAATCTTATCTTTAACATATAACCCAGTCTTTAAAACACCATCACTATCTCTAACATGTCTCATCTTAACATCTTTATTTTTACCATTTCTAAGCAATTTAAATTTAATGATACTCTCATCTTCGCCCATTAAAGAAACCATCGAAGAAATAGAATCAACTTTATTATTATTTACTTCTAAAATAACATCTCCTACCATAAATCCAGCATCTTTTGCTACATACTCGTCGGCTACTTTATAAAATCCAACTATCATAACACCTTTCGAATTAACTTCTATTCCTATCGTATTACCTCCAGAAATAACATAATCTGAATAAGCCAATATATTTATGGGAAAAATAAGAAGAAGAGCCAATAAAATTCCTTGTAGTTTGTTTTTATTTCTCATAAAAATCACCTCATAAAACCAATCTACATTATTATTCTTTAACAAAAATAAAAATTTATTTTATAAAAAATTTACCAATTTAAAACTCTCTTGTTATTACTATTTAAAAATGATACAATTACATCATACGAGGTGAATTATATGGAAACTCCTAGTATTACCCGAGAAGAATATAGAAAAGTTAAAAAGAAAAGAAAAAGAAGACTTCGCCCTTGGGCATTCTATACATTTCTTATTATTTTCTTATCCTTCTTAACTTATTCTATCTATCAAGTATATACTTGGTCCCTAGATAATAAACATACTAAAGAATTAACTAAAGCGTTAACTGAAGATATAAAGCCCATAAAAAATGAAAGTGAAGGCGAACTAGTAAATCCTCCAAAAGAAGCAGATGAAGAAAATGACTATTGGTACTACACTTCTCTTCCTTTTTATGAAGTTGATTTTACTAAATTAAAAGAAAAAAATAGTGACACAATCGCCTTCATCCACATGGCTGAAACTAATATAAATTACCCAGTCGTTCAAACCAACAACAATGAATATTACTTATCTAGATCTTTTGACAAAAAGAAAAACACCGCCGGCTGGGTCTTTATGGACTATCGAAATAATATAAACTCTTTATCTGATAACACTGTAATATATGGTCATGGTCGTCTAGATAAAACTGTCTTTGGTTCCTTAAAAAATGCTCTTACCAAGTCTTGGCAAAATAATAAAGATAATTATATTATTTGGTTATCTACCGAAAAAGAAAATATGATGTTTCAAATCTTTTCTATCTACACTATCGAAAAAGAGTCTTACTACATTGAAACTGATTTTAAAACTGCTAAAGACAAAGAAACCTGGCTAACTACCATGAAAGAACGAAATCAAAGTATCAAAACAACTTCTGTCTCAACATCCGATAAAATATTAACTCTTTCTACTTGTGAAAATGCCTATGGTGGTAGAATCGTTGTCCAAGCCAAACTAATAAAACGTCAAGTAAAAGAATAACAACTTTGACAAATTACTACTAAGAAAGTATAATTAAATAAGATAGAAGAATTGGGAGGAACAAAAATGGAAAAACCAACTATAGTTGATTATAAAAATGCCAGTAATGTAAGAAACAAATCAGTATCTGGCCATAATTCCTGTGATGAAAGATTTAAAGGAGAACATGAAACTACTGCCAAAAGTCGTAAAAAAGATAATTGGCAAGGCGTTGCCTCTGCTGTTGTCGCTATACTATATGTTGCAACAGGTGCCATCGCTCAAAAGTTAGGAAATGAAGCTTATGTTGCCCTTGAAGAAAGCAGCACCCTAAAAACCTACATTGAAGATTTTAATCAAGAATATATAGCACCATATACTAGTCTTACTTCTACTAAAGATGGTAAAGTCTATAATTATGATGCCATCGCAAATAAATTAGTTGAAAGTGACATATCTCAAGCCAGTTATTTAGCCATGTATAAAACCATAGGTGAATATAATACTGACCAAGTACTAAGTCGTATTCCAACTGCTCCATATAAAACAGTCGAAGAAAATTTAACTGCTAATGGTTATGGTGATGATGTAAAATCTTGGGAAAACAGTGTTAAAAAAGGACTTCTTCTTGAAAACGAATTAGACTCTATGTTTCCAGGCGATAGTCAAAAAGAAGGTTCAGAAACTAAAGGTTTAGGAGGAAAGTAAATGGACAAAAGATCAGTAGAATACGTTTTAATAGATAATATTAAATATGAAATAGTAATGGAAAAATCTTTAAATGATAAAACCTTTCTATATTTAACAAATATAAATGATGATAGTGATATGTTAATTAGAAAATATACTCATGATAATCTTGGTATTTTAAAACCTTTAGATAATGATAAAGAATTTGAAGAAGCCATGCTCTTAATCAGCAACTAAAAAAGACCTTCGCCTAGGTCTTTTTCTTTTACTCTTCGACTTTAAAGTCTACTACTTCTCCATTATCTTTAACTAGTTTTGTAATAGCCTCTTCGGCATTTTTTAGTTTTTCATCACAAGTTTTAGCAAGCATCATAGCCTCATTAAAATTATCTATCGCCTCATCTAAAGGTACTTCTCCAGACTCTAACTTTTTAACAATAACTTCTAATTTTTCTAAACTCTCTTCAAAACTTAATTCTTTTTTCTTCTCTGCCATACTCTCTCTCCTCTAACAAACCTTAGTCTTAATATTTCCATCACTAAGTTCTATTTCTAATAAATCGTCCCTTTTAACGTCTCTAACACTCTTAACTACCTTATCTCCACATCTAGTAATAGAGTACCCCCTCTTAATTGTAAGAAGTGGGCTAAGAGTTTCTAACTTAGATACTAATTGTAAATATTTATTTGCCTTCTTATCAAGTATTTGAAAAGGACTTCTTAAAGCATAAGAATTCTTAATATTTAAAAGTTCTTTTTCTTTTACCGCAATAAGCGCCTTACTACTATATTTTAATCTCTCAAATAATCCATCAAATACTAATTCTTTATTTTGATATATTGTAATTGGATTAGTAAGAACTGATCTATCCATTAAAGATGTAAGTCTATCTCTATATCTTTTTAAGTCATTTGACATAGCCTTATTAAGACGTATATTAATTTGTCCTAGTAATCTTTTAACATCATTAATATCTGGAACTGCCATTTCTGCTGCTCCTGTTGGAGTCGGCGCTCTTAAATCTGCAACAAAGTCCGCTATTGTAAAGTCTATTTCATGTCCAACTGCACTAATAACTGGAGTTTGACATTCATATATCGCTCTAGCAACGATCTCTTCATTAAAAGCCCATAAGTCTTCAATGCTTCCCCCACCTCGCCCAACAATCAAAGTATCAAGATCATACTTAGCACTATTCTTAATCTGTCTAACTATATCTTCTTTAGCATCTTCTCCTTGTACTAAAGTCGGAAATAAATAAATTTCTGCTAAAGGCCATCTTCTTTTAATAGTAGAAATAATATCTTTAATAGCAGCCCCAGTAGGAGCAGTAACTACTCCAACTCTTCTAGGTATCTTAGGAATCTTTTTCTTAATACTAGGATCAAATAATCCTTCTTCACCCAGTCTTTTCTTTAACTGTTCAAAAGCAATATATAAGTTACCAACACCATCTTCTAACATATCATTAACATATATTTGGTATCCTCCATTAGCCTCAAATACACTAATTTTACCAGTAACCAATACCTTCATCCCATCACTAGGTATAAACTTAAGTTTCTTAGTACTAGATGCAAACATAATAGCATTAATCCTACTACCATCATCTTTCAAAGTAAAATAATAATGTCCCCTACTATGAGCCTTAAAATTAGATATTTCCCCCTTTAAAAATACCTCATTCAAATTAACATCATTATCTATCTTATACTTAATATATCTTGTTAATTGTGTAACAGTAATATATTTATCATTCATAACATCACCAAATATTCTTATTGTTCTTCTTCATGATAAACTTTATCTAAAACTCCATTAATCATCTTAGTAACAGCCTCATCTGAATACTTCTTAGAAAGTTCTATTGCTTCATTAATCGCAACTACACTAGGAGTCTCAGTATATTTAAGTTCATAAATACCAAGTAATAATATAGCCTGATCAACTTTATTTAATCTATCTAATGTCCAACTACTTAAATATTTATTAGCAAGACTACTCAAAGTACTTTTATTTTCTAAAATACCATGAACACAACTATCTACAAATTCATTTTGTACTTCTAATTGTTCTTTTATTAAATCATTAACATTATATTCTAATTTAGCCTCTTCTAAAATAATAGTCTGATAAATTACTTTAACAATTACTTCTCTTAACTCACTTCTATTCTTCATTTTTCTCATCCTCTCAAATAAAGTCTTATATATATCTGTATTATATCATAAGTTTATTTATTTTTTATCCTTAACTTCTTTTTTTAATTCATATAGGAAAGATAATGCTTCCATTGGTGTCATTTCCAAAGGATTTATTTCTTTAATTTTCTCTTCTATTGGATTCTTCTTCTCTTCTACTTCACTCTCACTAAGTTCAAATAATGATGTCTGTGTAAATGTCTCTTTCTTAACATTTTTCTTTTCATATATACTAAGTATTTCATCCGCTCTTTTAATTAAACTATCTGGTAACTTAGCAAGACTTGCTACATGAATACCATAACTCTTATCAACTGATCCTGGTTTAATCTTATGTAAGAATGTAATTTTTCCATCTTCTTCTATTGCTGAAACATGAACATTTTTTAAATGTTTTAAGTCTTTTTCTAAAACAGTCAACTCATGATAATGTGTCGAAAACATTGTCTTTGCTTTAATCTTATCATGAATATATTCAAGTATTGCTTGAGCAAGACTCATCCCATCATATGTTGCTGTACCTCTACCTAACTCATCAAATAATATTAAACTATTCTCTGTAGCTTCACTAATCGCATAATTTGCTTCTTTCATCTCTACCATAAAAGTAGATTCTCCTGATACTAAATCATCAGTTGCTCCAATACGTGTAAATATCTTATCAAAAATAGGCATAGAACAACTCTTACAAGGTACAAAACATCCAATCTGAGCCATAATAACTGTAATAGCACATTGTCTCATATAAGTAGATTTACCAGCCATATTAGGCCCAGTTATTAATAAAATATCCGTAGTCTTATCCATAACAATATCATTAGGAACATACTTATCCTTCATAACTTGTTCAACTACTGGATGACGACATCCAATCATCTTAAGATTACGATCATTAACAAGTTCCGGTCTAACAAACTTATAGTTATCAGATACAATTGAAAAAGACTGTAACATATCAACTTCACTAATAGTTTTCGCAAGTTTTTGTAACTTAGAAACATATCTCTTAACAACTTCTCTAATATCCATAAATAACTTAAACTCTAAATTAACAATCTTATCTTCAGCACCAAGTATAATATTTTCTTTTTCTTTTAATAATGGAGTAATAAATCTCTCACAATTAGTTAAAGTCTGTCTTCTCTCATACCCATACTCATCTTTAATTAAATGTTTCTGTCCCTTAGAAACTTCAATATAATATCCAAATACTTTATTAAATCCTACTTTTAAAGTCTTAATACCAGTTCTTTCTCTTTCTTGTTGTTCAATCTCTAATATAAAGTCTTTAGATCCAGCACTAATATTTTTTAATTCATCAAGTTCACTATTATATCCTGGCTTTATAAAATGTCCTTCATGTAAAGTAAAAGGTGCATCTTCAAGTATAGCCCTATCAAGTAATGAATATAAGTCATCAAATACTTCAATAGTCTTATCATATCCTATTTCTTTTAATATATCTCTAATCTTTGGAAGTACTGCTAAAGATCCTTTTAATTGTAATAAATCTTTCGCATTCAAATTACCATAAGTAACTCTTCCTGCAATTCTCTCTAAGTCATATACTTCTTCTAATGCTTTAATTAAATCATCTCTTAAAATAAACTCTGTAGATAACTTAGATACAAAGTTATATCTTCTTTCCAATTCTTCTCTAGAAGTCAAAGGATTTTCTATATTATGTTTTAAAAATCTAGATCCCATCGCTGTCTTATTCTTATCAAGTAACCAAAATAAACTATATTGTCTTTCTCTATTTCTAATTGTCTCTATTAACTCTAAATTCTTCTTAGTATTAATATCAAATTCTAAGTATTCACTTGATTTAACTACTACAGCTTTTTGTAAATGATGTAAATCTCCCTTCTTAGTATCTACTATATAGTATAGTAAATGTTTTAAAGTCTTAACTAATCTCACATCTTCTAAATTCTTATATATATATTCATAGTTCTTATCTTCTAATTCATCTTTAGTAATAGTAACTAATATTCCATGATTAGTTCTAAGTTCTTCTACTATTTCTCTATCTATTAAATCATTAACTATTACTTCTCTAAATCCATTTCTAACTACTTCTTTTATTACTTTATATTTTTCTCCATCTATTAATGTAACATATACTTCTCCTGTTGATATATCTGCATACCCAACTCCATAACAATATGAAAAGTCATATATATTAGCAATATAATTATTACTTTTAGCATCTATATTAGAATCAAGTCTTGTACCTTTAGTAACTATTTGTATTACATCTCTCTTAACCATTCCTTTAGTCTCTTTAGGATCTTCTAATTGTTCACAAATTGCTACTTTATATCCTTTATCTATAAGAGTATCTACATATGAAGCATAAGCATGGTATGGTATTCCACACATCGGAACTCTCTCTTCTAATCCTGCTTGTTTTCCTGTCAAAGTAAGTTCCAAAATACGTGAAGCAAGTATTGCATCTTCAAAAAACATCTCATAAAAATCTCCAAGTCTAAAAAAGATAATACTATCTTCGTATTTATCTTTTATTTCCATATATTGTTGCATCATAGGACTTAATTTTTCTCTATCTACTTCACTACGTTTCATTTTTACTTCACCTACACCAAGTATTATATCAAAAATGCCTACTCAAATAAAGAAAAAGTAGTAAGTTTTTCACTCACTACTTAAATAATTTTATCTACAACTTTAGCACTTTCTTCTTTTAATGATATAAGTACTGTAAATAACTCATCTAAATACTCTTCTTCACTATCATATGTTTGTAAAGTCGGTAAGGCTTCATTTAATGAGTCCTGCTTTTTATTTACATAATAGAAAAGTCCCAATAACTCAGAGAGATTCTTTAATATTTCCTCTCTTTTACTCTCTATATCTAATTCACTAAAAGCCTTAACCATTTCAATATAACTATTATTCATTATTTATATCCTCCTTTTCCGTCAATATCTGTATTATTATCAGTAGTAGTATTACTCTTAGTACCTTCATTTATCTTTTCAACAACCCCAGTAAAAGTACTATTCGCCTCGAATTCATCTTTTGCCTCCGCAAACTGCGCCTGTTTTTTAAGTCGTTCATCTCCTCTAGTATAGCCAACACTTCTAAATTTATCTTGTTGTGTTGACTCTAATTTTGCGTAATTTTTATTAAGCCATTGTCCAACATCATGTTGTGCTAAGGCATATTTTTGTTTTTGTGTATCATCATCGGCATTTTTTCCTTGTGGTTTCTTCACAACTTCAACTTCAATCTCTCCGTTTTCCTTTCTAGAAACATATAGTTTATCCATTGCTGTCAAATTGGTAGGTTGATTATTTTCTTTTGCCATTACTAAAAGTCTATAATACATTTCACACTTAATGGCTTCCTTTTTCGCATCGGGTCCCAAATCCTTTAAAATAAATTCTAAAAGTTCTTTAGACACATCACTAGCCTTCTTCTTACGTTTTTCTTCTCCCCTAGTGTAACCAGCCTTTATCAATTCACCTTGTTGTGTTTCATTTAAGTTTTCATAATTATTAAAAAGCCATAGACCAACACCATGTTGTGCTGCGGCATATTTTTGTTTTTGTATAGGTGTGTCATACTTTCCTACTGGTGTCTTCACAATTTCAACTACGGTTTTTCCATTTTCATCTTTATATACATATAGTTTATCACCTCTAACCAAGTTGGTAAATTGGCCACGCTCATGTAACCAATTCAAATACCCCAAATATTGATTAAAAGTAAAATCTAAAGTGGACATCTTACAACCAAGATCATCTAAGTCCTTTATCTGAGCTCCTGTTAATTTTTCATTACGTCTATCATTATAATAATATTGGTCAAGCCACCCGCCAACTGGTTTTACTTTATTAGAATAATATAATGCTTTTCTATCTTTCCATTCTTGTTCTGTTTCGCCTCTAGAAAACATAGGTTCACCCTGCTCATTAGTGAATGGTACCTTCACAACTTCTATTTCAATCTCTCCGTTTTCCTTTTTAGAAACATATAATTTATCAGTTTGTGCCAAATTAGTAGATTGTCCAGCATTTTTTAATAACTGCAAATACCCATAATATTCTTCAAATTCAAAATCAAGTCGGCGCTTCTTACACCCCAACTCATCTAACTTTTGTTTCTGAGTTTCTGTTAATTTTCCATTCAATTTCTGATGATAATAATATTGATCAAGCCAATAACCAACTGGTTTTACTTTATTAGAATAATATAATGCTTTTCTATCATTCCATTCTTGCTCTGTTTCACCTTTAGAAAAAAATGGTTTCCCTTGCTCATTAGTTTTTGGATATTTCACAACTTCGACATAGGTTTTTCCATTTTCATCTTCATATACATATAGTCTATCTGTCGCTGTTAATCTTATAGGTTGCCCAGCATTTTTTAATAACTGTAAATACCCATAATATTCTTCAAACTCTTTATCTAATTCACTTGCTTCATAATCCTCAACTTCTCCCATTAATTCTAAGAAGCCTCTACTTACCGCATTTAGTTGTAAGTATCCATATATTGAATCATCATCATTATTATAATTTTTACTTCTACTAGTATTTTTAACTATTTCTTCTTCAGGTATTGAAACATCCCATAATCCAATATTGGTCCCTCGTCTTAAAATATCTTTGATTATGACAATGCTTTTTGTATTTTTTTCTTTAGATAATTTTTCTTCATTAAATAATGTTTTTTCATCAAAATACTTAATATATCTTCTTTGTAATCTTCTAAGTACTTTGGCTTGTTCTATTTCTTCTGTACTAGAACTATTAAAATCTGGAACTTTATTTTTTACCTGCATCCAATCTATTAAGTTCTTTAAACTATTCAGATCTCTTGTTTCTTGGGTTTTTCCTCTATCTAGTTTTACTTTTAATGTATTATTAACTAAATCTAAAATAACTGGTCTTTTTTTAGTTTTACCTGGAATATTGGCTGTGATACATCTACCTAATTGTTGTTCGTACAAGATTCTGGAGTTTTCACTCATTGGTCTTAACCAAACAAGTCCATCAACATCTCCAATGTGTACTCCTTCATTTAATTTATTAATGACAAACATTAACTTTTTCTTTTTACTCTTAGAATTACGGAATCTATCTAATTCATTTTTATTCCTACTATTCGAATACTCTCCTAACATAGAATAATTTTCAACTTCATCTTCCATTACTTTATTAAGTCTTTTAGCCAAATCTTCTTTTCCTAATGGCTCCCAGCCCATTTCATTAATAAGTACCGAAGCCATTTCCTCTAATTTTGTATTTAAAGCACTAGGTTTATATGAAATGTTTATTTTAGATAGTAATAATAAATTATTTTTTTCACTCTCTAGGTATTCTCTATCATTATCATCTAATTCAACACCAGAGGCAATTTTCAAATAAAGATTATAAATACCTTTATTTTCTTTAAAATATTCATCAGCATATAAATACTGCATAAACAAAGTCTGATAATCTTTTATGATTTGTTCGGCTTTACTTCCTTCTACCTCTTCTCCATCATCATTAACATATGTACCATCTTCACGTTTAGTAACTGGTAAGAATACAAGGAACTTATTACCCTCTTTTATATTCTCTCCAATTATCTTTTCAATTCCATCGGAATTTTCAACATTTCTTCTAAGTTCTTCGTACTTTTTTAACTCCTGTTTCTTAACATTTTCATCTAGTAATTCATCAATACTTAGTTCCAAATCATTTAATGTTCCATCACTAATTAAAGAATAGTCACAGGTAATAACTCTAGGTTCTAGAATATAACCTAGTTTTATGGCCTCTACTAAGTCCATTTCAAAAGCCATTTGTTCCCCAAGTAATAATTCATCTTCACTATAGTTATATCTTCTAGCCCAGAAATCAGTCATATCTTTAAAGTCAACATCTCGCTCAGGTGTCGCACTTATTCCAAGTATCTTCGTATCCTCACCTTGACTATCTAATAAAGATCCAACAGTACTATACCATTCATCGGCTCCCGTTCTATGTAATTCATCTAAAACTATAAAATCAAATTGTTGATTAAACTCATCTTTTAACCTAAGTTCTTTCTTGCCATCTGGTCCAGTACCTATTGAACTACGATCCTTTAAATTTTGATATGTTGTCATTACTAAATTAGGAAAGACTCTTTTAATTATTGTATCTATATCTTCTCCAAGATGTTCTTCAGGATGATAAGTTTTTTTAATAGTCTCTTTTAACTGATCAAGTATTTCATTATTAGGAGCCAAATATAATATCTTGGCATGAGAGTCCTGTCCTAGACTGTTCTTTAACTTTTCAAACTCATTCATCATCGCTAAACTAATATATGTCTTACCTGTACCTGTTGGCATAACTGCCGCCGTAAACTGTTTATTTTCATACTTCTCCTTAATTTTACCTATTATAGGTCGTTGATAAGGAAGTAAGTTTAACTCCGTATCTTTAACTTTATTATATCCAATAAACCATTCTAATTCTTCTAAAGTAAATTTCTCTTTAGTATCAATATCTCTTGTGCCCTTTATTAAATTAGTAAATATTATTCTAGCCATATCTTTCTCTAAGACACCATTACTCTTATAGAAATCATATAGTTCTTCTAAGTTAATTTCCATTAACTTATCTCTTATATCTCTTCTTTGTTCATTACTTAAATTAAGTCTAACTCCATAACTTCTTAAGTCTAAAGCATCTACCAAACTAGCCGCAATATATTCATCTCTATTAACCCCATGTCTTGTAAAGTCATCTAAGAAATGATTATTCGCAAAAATTCTAAGAGCCATATCCGGATCATCTAAAATACCTATTAAAGTTTCTTCTGTTAAACCATTAATATAATTAACTAGTCTAATATCATCTCTACCAATATCTAAACTAACTGACTCTGAAACTGTAACTAAATTTTTAGAAGCCCTCGTAGTTATCTCCGGTTCAATTCCATACCCATTAATTTTAATATAATTTAAAACCTGACTATATTTAGAATCTCCTTCTAATATAGTATCTAATAATTCAACACTTTTAATCGCCCTAAGTCTAGACTTCGCTAAATAATAAGCCTTTCTATATAACTCTTTGGCCTCATGATAACTAACTCTTCCCTTACCAAATACTTCATACATATTATCAATAGATAACTTACTATTAGAAAGTTCATATTCTCCGTATTCTATATGTCCTAAAAAGTTAAAATTATTAATCGCATAAAGTACTTTTTCTTTAACTTCATCAATATTAGAAACAGTACTAGGAACTTGTTGAAGTAAAGACAAAACATCAACTACTTCACTTGGAACATCTATCAGTTCTTCTCTTGAAATATCATCATAGTGAATTAATTCAGCCGAAGAAAAAGCCCCGCCTACTGTCTGTATTAAAAGTCTATTAGAAATTCTAGGTAAAATTTGTTTACCAAAAAGATCAACCTTTAAAATAATCTTATTTTTCTCTAAATTAGCCTCATCATCTAAAGCATTATAATCAATCGACTTAGTAACATTAACTTCTAATCCATCACTAAATGAATCATCATTCTCTAAAGGTTTTTCTGTATCACTAATAAATTTATTATCTATAAAGAACTTTCTTAAAACATTTAACTCTTCTTCTGATCTACATTGATTAATTTTTTCAAACAAGGCCTCATATCTTTTTCTAGTCTCTTCATCGAAAGTGCTAATTTCTCGGCCAATTTCTTTTTCAATCTCTTCTAACATATAAGGACCGGCTTGAAATACTTTCTTACCTAATTCACCTTTAGGTACTTTAACAATTACATATCTTTCTTTATCATACCATCTACCATAAGTAAGTACGGCATTGGCATTACTAGTTAGCGAAATACAATTAGTTTCTTGTAGATAGTGAATCTTAATATGGTCAGTAACTTCTTCTAAGGAAGGAGTCGAAGAACCATTATACTTAGTATCTCCTCCATGTCTTTCTCTATCAGTTCTAATCCTAATAACATCCCCATTACTATTTGTAATAATATTATTATCAATATCCGTAAAGTCACCTGGCTCTAAAGCCCTAAAAAAATAGTAATTATCACTATCTTCATATATATTTAATTTTTCTAAGCCAAAAACATCTCTTCGCATACCAACAACTCCGTAATCTTCATACCATATCTAAATTATACAAAAATAAACAAAAAAAGTCTACCAAATCAGTAGACTTAAACCATATATTTTAACTTAAAATCCTCTCGAACTTCCTCCGCCACCAGAAGAACCTCCTCCTCCGAAGAAACCTCCACCACCTGATGAAAATCCTCCTCCAAAGAAGCCTCCTCTAGAGCCATACGAAGTATAATATGTATACCTTCCTATTAAAAAGGCCAATATTTGAATAAATAACAATACTAACCAAATTGTTCCATACATTTTATATAACAAAATCAGCCCAATAACATCAAGTATACATACTCCTCTCGCAACAATACTAGGTCTTGCTTTTCTTTTTCCATCAATACTTTTAAAGTAAATACCCATAGTATAAGCCGGAAGTCCTAACATAAATATTAAGAAAAGAAATATCGGATTATTAATTCCATTAAAAGTATTATTATTTGGCTGAACTTGTACCGTCTCACTAAGTTCAGAAATACCATAATAGTCACATAACTTAGTATAAAAAGCCGAATATCCATTCTTAATTCCCTTATTCCAATCATTATTTTTTAAATATGGAATAATATATTCATCTTGATATCTTCCTGTAAGTCCATCTGGCAAAACACCTTCTAAACCATATCCAACTTCTACTCTAAACTTCCTATCTTCAACAACTAAAAGTAATAATAATCCATTATTCTTTTTACTATCTCCTATAGCAAAACTTCTAAATAATTTAGTAGCATATTCTTCTAAATTTTCTCCCTCTAAACTATTAATAGTAACAACTACTATTTGTGCCGAAGTTTTATTAGCCAAATCAACTGATCTAGCCATAATATAGTCCTCTGTCTCACTATCAAGTACATTAGCATAATCATTAATATAAAACTCACTTGTTGCTTCAACCATTCCTAATACTCTAACTGGTACTAGTACTAAAAATAAAACTATTCCAAAAACTAATATCTTTTTCATTTTAGAACTCTACATTAGGAACATCAGTTTTCTCTGTATCTGCTTTAAAATACTCTGCCTTATCTAAATTAAACATTGAAGCAATTATATTATTAGGAAATTTTATAATTAAAGAATTATAACTTTTAACTGCACTATTATAATCTCTTCTAGCCGTTGCTATTCTATTTTCTGTTCCTGCTAATTCATCTTGTAAATTAATAAAATTAGTATTAGCCTTTAAATCCGGATAATTTTCAACTACAACCATCAAAGCATCTATTGCTTTATCAAGTTCACTATTAGCCTGAGCCTTTTCTTCTACACTCTTTGCTCCTAATAATTTTTCTCTTGCTGAAGTAACATTATCAATTACTTTCTCTTCATGAGCCGCATACCCTTTAACTGTATTAACCAAATTAGGTATTAAATCTGCTCTTCTTTCTAAATATACATCTACGTTAGCAAGTTCATTATCAACTGCCTCTTTACTAGTAACCATAGTATTATACTTACCAACTACAAAGACAACTAATAATAAGGAAACTCCTAACACAACCAAACCCGTAATTGTACTTTTCTTCATCTTAACTCTCCTCCTATACTATAAATTATAAATCAAAGTTTCCTAAAAATAAAGAAAAAAGTAAACAAGGACTATCCTTGTCCATATTTACTTTTCGCCTTGTATAATGCTTTATTTGCTTTCTCTTTATTAATAACTTTTCTTTGTAACGGATCAGTTACTTGTGAACTAACTTTTTTAGTTAATCTATCTGCTAACCCAGCATTTCCTTGTCTATATAATTCTCTTATAAGTGCCATTTGTTTAGAAAAAGGATAACTATCAAAATTTTTTGGATCTAATTTTTTTCTTCCTTCATATGCTTTATCTATTTCTGTTCTCATATCATGACAAGCATTTGCTGTTGTTACATTCTTTTTAGCATCAACTGGTTTACCTTTTGGCTTTTTAAATATATCATCATCAATAAAATAATCATTAAGCATATCTATTCTATTTCTAACTTCTTTAGCCTCCATAATTCTACCATCACTTGCATATATAGTTGCTAAATAATGCATTGCTTTAAGTGCTTTATAAGCACCAGCCCCTAAATATCCAGAAAGTACTTTTTCTGCTTCTTCAAATTTACCCTTCTTAAATAAGATTTTACCCATATAGTAATCAAGTTCTAAAGCCCCAGTCTTTTCTTTTGCTTCCTTCACCACTTCTAAAGCCTTATCATAATCTCTTCTACGTAAAAGTACTCTAATACTTCCAAGATATTTCATATATTTTTCAAATCTTATTGGACCCATTCCTTTAGATAATTTTCTTTCTGCAATTCTCTTTCTAACATGATAAACCAAAACTGAATCAACATTCTTAACTAAAGCCGCCTCATTTGCTAAAAGTATTTCTTCAGCCAACTCCACATCACGTGAAACTTCTAAATTAATATAGTTAAGTAACTTCTGACAAGTAACTCTATCAAACTCTTCACTATTTACTTTTTTAGAACTATCTAGATCTCTTACACTTTGTAAATAAAAATCTTTTTGTCTTACTACTAAACTATTTAAGTTATCTAACAAAATATTAAAATTAAATGGAATTACATTATCAGGCCCTTCTATAACCTTAGTAATTTTTGCAACTTTATTTCTTGCTGCTATATAATTACCTGCATTAAAGTCCTCTACTGCTGAAACATATAATTTATTAACTGCTCTATTAGAAGAATATGCCAAAGTATCAGTATCAAGACATTGTTCTGTCTCTTCACCAAAAGACATTGGATCAAGATCAAAATCTCTAGTCGCCTTTGCTACTGCTAATGCTAAAGAAAAATCAAATCCTGCATCAGTCTTAGTCTCTTCACACATAGTCACATAGTCATATGCTTTATCAAATTCTTCAGACTCAACTGCTACTCTATATAAAAGATAGTAAACCGAAAAATCTTCATTTCCAGCCTTTAATGCCTCTATAAGTAATGGTCTAGCCTCATCATACTTCTTATCAAAAATTAAATATTTGCTTCTGTATAATGCAAGTCCAGGATCATTAGTTGACTCTAATTTTGCCAACAACTTTTCTACTTCTTTTCTCTCTTTTGCAGAAAATCTATTAAAATTTAAGTATCTATTTAATTTATGCTTTACTTCACTATTTGTCATAAAACATCCCCCTTTATAGATGAATTGCCTCATATATTACCACAAAACTTAAAAATAATCAATTATTACTGTGAAAAAATAAGAGAAGTAAATCTAAAATTACTTCTCAATACTTCTTTTATATAATTCTATTCTCTTTCTTATGTTATCTATTCCAAGTATCTTCATTATTGAATATAAGTCTGGTGACTGTCTTCTACCTGTAACCATTACTCTAATAGCCTCACATATATCTCCAACATGTCCCTTATATTCATCTGGATTTTTCTTATAATCTTTTGGACTAGCAGCATATCCATGACTACTAGCAAACTCTTTAGTCATATTAAACCATTCTTCATTAGTAACATCTAACTTAAGATTATCTAAATACTCTTCTACTAATGAAACATCATATATTTTATCTCCATCATATTTAGAATAATTCTCTTTCTCAAACATTGAATCAATCGCATAAGAGAACTCTTCTTTAACATCACTATACTTAGATATATCTTTTCTAGGTCTAGGTCCATCTTTTTCTATACTTAAGAATTCGATCATTTTATCTTTATTTTCTTCTAATAACTTTGCATATTCTTGATCATATTTTTTTGCCCACTCAAGTGTCTCATCATATACTTCCTTACCAGTCTTTCTTGAAAAATATGTCTTACAAATATTTTTAAATTTAGCCTCATCAAAACTTGTTCCTCCAATAGCCTGTTTATCAAAACTAAAGGTAAAGTCTTCTATAGTTTTATCTTGATTTGCTAAATACCATTCTTCAAAATTTGTATTTGTAATTGTTGCTAGATAAAGATGTAATGCCTCTATTGGAATTCCGCCTTCTTCATAGTACTTAACTCCAGCCCAAGGATCTTTTCTTTTACTTATCTTACGAATTGTTCCTGTTTCTTGATCTTTAATTGTAATAGGAGCAATATGTGCATATTGAACTTTTTTAAAGCCAAGAACTTCAAATAATTGAATATGTAAAGGTAAACTAGAAACCCATTCATCTCCACGAATAACATGAGTTGTATGCATCAAATGATCATCAATAGCATGTGCAAAGTGATAAGTAGGAATACCATTTTTCTTTAAAAGCACTGTATCTGTATCATGTTCTGGAAACCTCATTTTTCCTTTAATACAATCAACTACTTCTATTGTCTTACTAGCATCTCCAGGAGATTTTAATCTAATTACATATTCTTCTCCTCTAGCAAGTTTTTCTTTTATCTCTTCAAGTGATAAATCTCTATCCACGGCATAAATTCCATAAACACCAGTCCTTACTTTATTTATCTCTTGCTCTTCTCTTATATTATTAAGTTCTTCTTCAGTCATAAAGCATGGATAAGCAAGTCCCTGTTTAATTAAATCTTTTATATAGGTTTGATAAATATCTCCACGTTCACTTTGTTGATAAGTCCCATACTTACCTCCAAAACTATAACCCTCTGTAGGTAAAATATCAAATCCATGCAAAACATCGACAATATTTTCTATACCACCATCAATCATACGTTTTTGATCAGTATCTTCTATTCTTAAAAAGAAAACACCTTTACTTTGTCTAGCATAAACCATATCACAAAATGCTGAGTATAAGTTTCCTAAATGAACACTTCCCGTTGGTGATGGACCATATCTAGTTACCATTGCTCCTTCTGGTAAGTCTCTTTCTGGATATAACTCTTCATAATATTCCCTAGTCTTTGTAATATTAGGAAATAAAATCTCGGCTAACTCACATCTTTCTTCTTTATTCATAAAATACACCTCGCTGTATTATTCTACATATTGGCTGCCCTAGTTAGATTCGAACTAACGGAATGGTGCGGTCAGAGCGCACTGCCTTACCACTTGGCTATAGGGCAATAAACTTAACAATTTAATTTTACAACATTATTAGAAAAAAATAAAGTACCATAAAGGTAAAAATAAAAGCTCGGAAACAACCTCCGAGCGAACATTTACAAATGGTAGCGACGGAGGGAATCGAACCCCCGACCTTCCGGGTATGAACCGGACGCTCTAGCCAGCTGAGCTACATCGCCATTTCCAATCAACAAATCAATTATAACAAAAGCATTTTCGTTTTTCAATACTTTTTTTAATTTTTTTTAAAAAGAAAAATAAAAAGAAGAGACCCGTTCCTGATCTCTTCCATTACCTATTTATTTTTTAAGTACTTTTTCATCTTTCTCAGCCATATTAATAGCCTTATCATATAATGCTTTTTTCCTATCTCCTAACTCTCTAACAGCAACATTCTTCTCTAAAGAAATCTGTCTAATTGCTACTCCTAACTGTAAAGTAACTGCCTCAGTTATATCAATTTCATCTTCTTCTCCAGTATGGCTACAATAATATATATCAAGAACTTCTATTTTGTCATCACTTTCTTCATATATAACTGCCAAGTTAGGATTCATTAATATCTTCATATTAGAAGGTAAGACTTTATACTTTTCTGCTATATATTCAAAAATATCTCTACTTGAATAAACCTCATCAATATTTAAGAAAACATCACTTTCATTAGTGTCTCTAAGAGCCTTTAAATGCTTAATATCAACACTGTCCAAATCATCTTCTGCATAAACTGAATATGTATCAGTATATAAAGTCTTAGGATATGCATTATAAGATTTAAAGTCTTTCCTCTCCACTAAAGAATATTGTACAGCCGAATCACTAGTATATAAATATTTATCATACTCTTCTCCTAATGGAGAATCAAAGGCTAAAGGTCTAGTATTAGTATAATCTTCTTTGGCTCTTTTCTTAATTGTCTCTGCTATATCATTATATCCAAGTCCAACTGTAACTTTACCAAGGCGCATTTTTCTAAACTCTTCTTCGCTTATCTCCCCAGCCTGAAACTTCTCTGCATACATTTTCTCTTCAACATCAATCGCCTCTTCTGCTGCCACCATATAAATATCATAGATATTATCCGTCAATTCATTTTCATGTTTCTTAAAAGCCCTATCTGGTACCTCAATATTATCAAAACAAAGAGTATTACCATTTCTCCAGACCCAACTCTGTGAAACTATTCTTCCCTCACTATCCCTAATCACAAAAACACGACCATTTTCATCAATCATACTATGAATCATACAACTTTCTGCTAAATCATTAATTTCTTGACAACAGTTCGTTAAAGTACCAACACACATACATAAAGGATCAACTAAATCTAACATTTCATATTTAAAATCATTCCATGTTCCTTGAACTTTCGGAATGCTGCTAAATGTTCTTTGTTTTCCATAATCATAAATTCTTTCTAAACACTCAAAATACTTCTCATCATATCCAGCAATACCCGAAACTCTGGCTACATACTCATTCCCATCTTCTGCTTCATACTTATTAGTCTGAACATAACTAACAGCCAAATCCCATGTCAACTTTCGATTAGAATTATCACGTTTAATATCATCAAATCTCCTCTGTATATTAGAAATATATCCTCTATTATCAAAATCTTCTAAAATTTCCCTATAGTTTTCTAAAAAGAAATCTCTAAAATCTGGACTATATTCCATACTACAACCACTAAATAATTTATGGACTAAAGAAGGAGTAAATACATATGAACTTGGACAATTCTCTTCAAATACTTCTCGAAGATAATATGCTACTACCGGATAATTCTGTGGATTAAAATTTAAAGTATACCTTCCATCTTTATTAGGAATATATATTTTATTAATCTCATTCTTTTCAATATCATCTATAAAGCCTTCTTCCAAAAGCCTCTTGTAGCCTGCTTTTATCATGGAACTTTTTCCTTCTTTCTTTAAAGCCGCCAAAAGTTCATGATAAGTATCTTTATCTATTACCCTAGGAATACCTGTTATTAGATTCAATAACTTTCCAGTACCTGCCTTATCTTCATCAAAAACTCCAAAACAATAAGCAAGTTTAAGTAGTGCATCCTTCGACTCATAATCACCAGTGAATCTATTTATTTTCATAAACATTCTCCAATTATTACGACCATCTAAGAATTTCTTTACTTCTTCACTACTTCCCGCATCTACATTACACATAACAACAGAATCCGGTATATTAATCCCTACCAACTCATACCATTTAATCATCTCTGGAACTCTATGTAGTTTTATCATTTGTCTCACAACAGGCATATTCTTAATAGTAAAATCAAACATTTCTTCACTAGTGTTAAAGCGTCCTAAATAATCAAAAAGTGCATCAGATCTATCCGGCCCTTTCATTAAAGCTGCTCTTAAAGACTTATCAACTAAATAACCTCTCCATTCTGGATGACGAACTAGATCAGCTAAATCCATTGTACACTCTTTGCCATAAAAGACATTCTTTAACTCATCTGGTGCCGAAGAATCCAAAAATAACTCCGGATGGCTCCTTTTTAAAAACTGTGGAGCATCCTCACCAGAATAAAAGATTTTTCCATTTAAACAACACTTAAAAATTACATCTCTAAAAAAGGAATAATATGGTTTCTTAATTAACTCCTCAGATAAAAGACTATTATCCAACTCATAAGCCGAAATAATATTAGCCGCAAAATCAGACATATAACAACCAAACTCTTCACACAACTTCAAAAAATTATAATTACCAATTTTTCTAAGTACTAAAGTTTTATTATTAACCATATTCTTAAACTCACCTTTTGGTTTTTTTCCAAACTCCTTAATAAAAATTATATCTAATGGCTTATCCTTAAGTATTTCTACCAAGTATGGATATTTTCTTACATCAGCAAAAGAAATTTCTCGTGAATATATCAATCTATAAACTATTGCTTTTTCTTCCTCACTGCACTTAATTTTATCTAAATTGATAAAAAATTCTGGATATTCTCTTCTAAAAGCCTGATCACTTGCAAGCATTGAGTAGTCAAAAAAACCACCTCTAATCTCTTCTGCAATATTTTTCCTAACCGCTTTATCAATTTCTTCTTTAGAACATTTAGAAAAGTTCGTTCCAAAACTATCAAGTACTCTTCTTTCCTCAAATGCCATTCCATACTTAAATATTAGTTCTAATAAAGCCTCATTACCAAATCTAGTACAATAATCTTTAAAGAAGTTAAATGAACTCATTTCTGTTCCATTTTTATCATCATGCATAACTTCAACAAATGGTGAAATAATTTCTCCTAAATTTCTATCCATAAGATATTCTAAAAACTCTTTATGTTCTAAGATATATTTAACAGTAATCTCATTAAAATTAATTGCCCTTCTAAGTTCTTCTGGCATGCTACCATTTGCAAATAAATAAGGTCTCCTTTTCTTGTATTTATCACTTATATAAGCATATATAACATTTGAGTCTTCAAATGTTCCATCCATTCTTAAATATCCTATGATATAAGCAATCATCTCTTCAAATGCCTCATATGTCATATTATTATAATATATATCACTAATCTTCGAAAACAAAGGAAAATTATTTAATTGCATATGATAGATTGAATCTGCTAATAAATTTAAAACATTCATTCCCTGACTTCCTGAAAAAAGTTTAGTCTCTTCCTGAAGTCTTTTAATATTATCTATTCCAAAAAAATTAACTGCATACTGTTGAATAAGGTCCAAAACAACCGTATCAGCATCATAACTAAGCAAATCGTTTGTCGTCTTAAATTTATGTACAAATTTAAAACCAAGGTCTTTCGTCCAAGTAAATCCTGGTGCTTTAAGCGATCTATAATATCCAAAAAATTGATCTACTAACTCAAATTTTAATGCTGCTCTAAAATACTCTTCAATACCCTTTTCGCATCTAAATCCTACCTCAGTAAAAGCCCCTAAATTTAACGAACATTTTCGTACCAACTCACTATGTTCTTTAATAAATTCTTCTGTCTTTTCCTCTCCAAATCTTTGTACCAGTTGAAATATTATACCGTTATTATCACCAAAAAAGGGAACAATTCTTTTATCTTTAAAAACCTCTAAATTATCACAATAATCTAAAATTGTTAATCTTCTTCTATAATATTTTTGTACTAATTTCTTACTCACATTCTTATCACGTAAAAATATATCCGAGTTTTCTTCCAAAAACTCCTTTGGCCACCTACTCTGTAGCCATAAAAGTTCAATATTTTCTTGTTTACGATCTAAAATTATTTTTCTAGTCTCTTTAAAAATATATTCTCTTGCTCTACTCACATCCTGTTCACATATTTCTCTAAGTTTAATTAAAGCATCATCTGAATAAATTAAGTAACTAGACTTAGCCACAAAAGGCTTTAATAACTGGTCAATCATCATATAATCATCTTTCGAAAAATTATATAATTTGATAACATTCTTAACTCCAAGTGTCGTAAATAGTAAAGTATTTCGATACTTTAGACTCATCCTATCAGCGATTGCCTTAAACTTATCTAAATATGCATCATCAAGCCCTACTAAATCCGAAGGTGTTAAAATACTATGAGCATACTTATATTCAAATATTCTTTTCTTAAAAAATTGTCCATCTCGAAAAATTTCCAAAGCCATACCCCCACCTCCGGCTATAAAAGTCCCTATATTATAACATAAAGTTAGCATTTTGTTGCACATAAATTGAAAATATAGTATAATAAGCACTGGTGATGAAAATGGCAAGATATTATATTGGTAGCAAAGAACGCTTAACAATAAAAAGTATCCATTTCTATGGTGGTACTAAAAAAATTATTACTGAACGTACTACTATAAAGAAAGATATTCTCTATCATCAAAATAGAGTTGGAGTCCTAATTGAAACTGAATCTGGTAAAACTCCTCCTAATTACGATGAGGCTAGAGAATATTTAGAATACTTAACAAGTAATACTAAAAGTGGTATAGGTACAACCTGTGAATTCGTAGATACAACAGCCCTTGTTCCAACAACTGTTACCAAAAATGAAGTAAAGCAATTAAGAAAAGCCTATAAAACAAGACATTATAATTAAAAGAGACAATCATTATTGATTGTCTTTTTTTACTAATACATACTTTTTATTATCACTAACACTCTCTTCATTTAAAATAACTTCTCTATATTCATTAGGTTCAGCCTTAACTTTAGCATAAGATGGACAAGTAACATTTCTAACTAATCCTTTTAATCCTCTTGCACCTGTTTCCATTTGTGCCGCTTCACTAGCAATAGCCTCAATCCATTCTGGAGTAACCGTTAATTTAACTCCCGCCTTTGAGAATACTTCTTCTTCTCTTTTTAAAGGTGATACTGAAGAGTTTACCAATATATCCGCCAAAGCCTTAGCATCCAAATCATTATAATGAATAATAATTGGAAATCTACCCATAAAGTCCTTAGTCATCATTCCCTTTTCTACAAAGTCATTGACTGTTGGAACGTATTCACTCTCATTCTCTGCCCCAAATCCAATTTGTCTAGCTTCACTTCTTTTATAAACATCAGCAAATGATCCACCAGCAAGTACGACCATATTTTTCGTAGAAATTTTTATTGTCTTTCCACTTTTACGTCTATCTGGACAAGCATTGTAAACTGTACCATCCAAGAACTTTAGTAAGACATTTAAAACACCTTGTCCCGAAATATCAGACTTTTTCTCAGATCCTTTTTTATCTATTTCATCAAAGAAAATAATTGCTCCTTCTGCTTTTTCTACATCTCCACCGCATTCATAGATCAACTCATATAAATAGTCTTCAACATCTTTTCCAACATACCCTGGAACAGTAAGTTGTGTAGTATCAATAATTTTAACCGGTCTATCCAAGTATTTAGCAATCAAATTAACCGTTGCTGTTTTTCCTACTCCTGTCGATCCTGTTATTAAAATACCGTCCTTCTCATACGTAGTAGTTAAATTTCTCTCTATTTCCAATACTAATCTGTGAATTGCCTCATCCTGATGAACAACATTTTTTCGGATTTTACTAACTATTTCTTCAATATCAACTGTCCCAGAAGATTTTTCTTCCTCCAAAGCATCTGCCAAACCAGCCTCATCATATCTCATACTAGTCATATTTTTCTCATCGTGAGTAGCAGTCTCCTCCGTCTCATCTTCTTTATCTAACTTCATATCCTTATCATTCATTTCAAAATCAATAAGTTCAAGTACACTATCAATTACATCTCTATAATAAGTAAGTTCATCTTTAAGTACTGTTAATTCTTCCTCACTTCTACCACCAGCCGCAATCATATCATATACACTTGCTAGTGCTTGATCAAAATCTATTGCCCCATCTTTAACACAAGGAAAATTAAAACCAGTACTCTCTACCTTTTTTACTTTTCCTCCAAGTTCTACTTCAACATTCTTGGCATTTCTACACTCTTGCGCCAACTTTTCTAAATTATTAACACCCAGTGAAATTACAATAGGCTGCTTATTTTCATGCGTAACAACCGCATAAAAACGATCTCTACACTTGTCTTCATACCTTCTTAAAGCCGCTTCAGCCAACTCATCATTAGACTTTCTTTCCAAGGCACTATACATAATTAAATTATCAAAGGCAAGAGCATTATCCTTCTTATGACCCGCAATCGTCCTAATATTAGGATAACAGCCTCCATCTTTATCATCATAAAATACATTAAATCTTTCGTCATAATATCCTGTTTTAACCGAAGAAACTGTAAATATTGAACAATTATCATTAAGTTTCCTCTTCTTCATCAATGTAACCACTACTTTTTCTTGCATAGTACCACCCACTTCAAATTTGCTCTATATAATATACCAAACTCTAAAAAATATCAAGAAAAAAATAGCCTCGCTATTTTTTACATACATCAACCCATTCTTTATATAAAGAACATCTCTCCAACTCTTCTATACTAAGTTTAACTGCACTATTAGCAGTTCCACAAGCCGGGTAAACATACCCATACTCTTTCAAAGAAACATCTAAATAAACATCTATTCCTGGATTAATTCCAAACGGACATACTCCACCTACTTGATGCCCAATCACTTCTTCTACTTCATCATGTGGAATCATCTTTGCTTTCTTACCAAAAAAATGTTTATACTTAGCATTATCTATTTTTACATCTCCAGCGGCTAAAATTAAAATTGGCTTTTCATCTACATAAAAAGACAATGTTTTAGCAATTTCTCCTTCACTAACCCCAACCGCAATAGCCGCTTCCTTTACTGTTGCTGAAGACTCTTCAAATACTAAAATTTTATCTCCTAAATTATATTTTTCAATAGCCTTTCTTGCTCTTTCAAATGACATACTCTTCTACCTCCAACTACAAATTATCAAGTCATTATTTTTTTATTAATTGTTTAGGCTCATCATCCTTAACTTCATAACATTTATAAGCCTGTTCTATTACTTCTTCATTATTTTTTAATGGTCCCCCTACAAATGTACAATCTAATAACATCGGTTTAAATCTATAAGTTTTTTCACCCTTATCAGAAACCACTACTCTTAATCCCTCATGACGATTAATATAAACATATTTACCATCTGTATCAATCGGTTTTATATAAGGAAAATATGGCATATAATAATATTCTAACTCTGGGCAAAAAGGAAAATCCTCTTTACCAGTATCTCCAACTGTATCTAAAAAACTCTTATTACTAGCATTAACAAAAGTACCATCTTCTCCAAAAATATAATTTCTAGAAATAACTCTACATCCTTTACTAAATCCATGATATCTAGATTGATTACAACTAATCATTGCCTCATTATTAAATCTATCATCTTCAAAAGTTCTAATACCAAGTACCCGCTCTCCTCTAACTATCAAAGTAATTCCCTTAACACAAGGAACCTCTTGTCCCAATCCATTAACTACTGTAGTACCATCTACTTCAATTAACTCTATCGAAATATATCTATTATCATCCTCACATAAAGCCTTATCAAAGTCACTAAGTAACAAATCAATCATATCTTTAGATAACTCCATATGTTTCCCATTATGATATCTCTCATTTATACATTGTGCTAAGTCAACCATATTCCCAATTATATATCTAGTAGAATCTACTAAGCAACTTTCTCTATGATGATTTACTCTATGTACCTCATCCTTTATAGCCAAAACCCTATCTCTTATAGCCATCTCAACTACTTTATCACTATAAAAACCATGTCTTACAACTGGAGTTATACTTTCTTTTTCTCCTCTTTCCCGTAAAAACTCATTATACTTATCAAAGGCTCCCTTAGCCTCAAACTCTTTAACCATAAACCCATCCTTCCAAATAATATTTCTTCCTAAATAATACCATGAATAAATATTGAAGTCAAACTAAAAGACCACCTCCAATGAGATGATCTTTATAATCATATTTCCTACTTTTTAGCAGGTACTTGTTGAGTAATACAGTGGATATTTCCTCCACCTAGTAAGATTTCTCTTGCATAGATTGGTTCAATTACTCTATCAGGATATAACTCTTGTAAAGTCCTAATAGCAAGCTCATCATGCGGATCTCCAAATACTGGTAAAGCAATAAATCCATTTCCAGTATAGTAGTTTACATAAGAAGCAGCCATTCTATCTCCTTCTTGTCTAGGTAATGTACCATCAACAGCATCTACGCCTAAAGATTCTTCTTTAGTAATTAAAATAGGTGCTGGAGTTAATAATTTATGAATCTCTAACTTTCTACCTTTAGCATCTTTTTGCTTACTTAAGTACTCATATGCCTCAACACTTCTTTCATATTGAGGATCATTTTTATCTTCAGTCCAAGCAAGTACAACAACTCCAGGCTTAACAAAGTTACACATATTATCAACATGTCCATTAGTTTCATCATTATAAATTCCTCTTGGAATCCATAATACTTTAGAAACATTTAAGTATTCACATAATTTTTTCTCGATTTGCTTCTTAGTCATGTTAGAATTTCTTCCTTCAGATAATAAGCACTCTTCTGTAACCATTAAAGTACCTTCACCATCTACATGAATAGATCCACCTTCAAGAATGAAATCATCTAAACGATAACTATCAGCATCTTCTAGTTCACACATTTTTTGAGCAATTTTGTCATCTTGATCCCATGGGAAGTATAAACCATCAACTAATCCTCCCCAAGCATTGAAAGTCCAATCAACACCACGGATAACACCTTTCTTATTAATAACAAATGTTGCTCCACAATCTCTAATCCAAGCATCATCATTACTCATTTCAACTACTCTTACATAGTCTGGTAACATTCCTCTTGCATTAGAATATTGACTACGACTAACAACCATAGTACAAGGCTCATATTTACCAATAACAGAAGCAACTTTTACAAATACTTCTTGTGCTGGCTTTGCACCTAATCGCCAGTTATCTGGTCTCTCAGGCCAAATAATATAAGTACCTCTATGTTTTTCAAATTCACCAGGCATTCTGAAACCATCATGTCTAGGCGATGTAGTTAATCTCTTCACTATATCCCTTCCTCTCTTTTTCCTAAATTATTTCTCTTCTTTTTTAGTTTTTACTTTTACTCTAGATGCTAAAATTTCTTGAATTATAAATGAAACAATAACACCTATAATTAATGGTAAATTGCCAACGATGTAATCTTTAGTAAAGTTACCAAATATAGTAAATATTACACCTAATACTAATAATACTAAAGGTAAATAAGTTAAGAACTTAATCATACCATCAGAACCAGGCATCTTATAAACTCTCTTAGTCTTATCAGTCTTACGTAATTTTAAGAAAGCGGCAAATAATGGTATATAACTAATTAATAATGTAACTAAACTTAATGAGAAGAATGCCCAGAATAAGTTACTTACTGTTTCACTTACATATCCTAAAATAATACCAACAATACAAATGATTGATGCTACTATACCATTCATGTAAGAAGCCCAACTTGGAACACCATCCTTATTAGTTTTAGAGAAAATCTTAGGCATTCCACCATCATCAGCAGCATATTTAGCAACTGAGTTAACACCAAATGACCAAGATGTAATATTAGCAACCATTGTGTAAATAAACATAAGTCCTGCTACAATAACAACAACTCTAACAATATCACTAGATACTCCTAAATTAGTAAGTAAAATAGCAAAACTTTCAGTTATACTAGCAACTTCTGCATCTTCCAAACTCATAGATACATTAACACCTGTAGCAGGTAAAATGTAGAATAATGCCATTAATATTCCACCAACTACTAAAGCCTTAGGAATATCTTTCTTAGGATTTTCCATATCATCAACGAAAGTTCCAACAACTTCAAATCCTAAGAAGTTAAATATAATTATTGAAACAAATGATAATCCTGCTAAATCCAAACTAGGTAATAAATCAGATACACTCTTGATTGGATTTGCACTTTCACCAGTCTTAATAAATGTATAGATACCTAAAGCACCTAAAGCAAGTACGAATACTACTTTAAATACTGTACCTAAATTAACTAGATACTTAGTATCAGTAACTCTTCTAGTACCTAAGAAACATACTAACCAAGTATATCCAAGTTGTAGTACTAAAAGCCAAATTAGAGATAATTCAACTCCAAATATACCAGCAACAACATCTGTTACTGCAACAGCTAAAGAAGCAATCCATAATGGGAAATTAATCCAATAATTCCAAGCAACACGAGAAGCCCATTTCTCACCAAATGCTTTCTTTACCCAATCATACATTCCACCTTCAGATGGATATGTAGTACCAAGTTCTGCTGTTATCATTCCATATGGAACACAGAACCCAGCAATAAGTAGTAACCACCAAAAATATTGTGAGTTACCAATAGCGGCTGTAGGAGCAACTGATTCAACAACTAATGTAATACATACTGTTGCTAAAACGGCATCTAACAACCTAAATTTTTTCTTTTTAGCCATTTTAAATACTCCCCTAAACGTTTAAATTTTTACGACAAATTTCAATTGTTTCATCTTTTTTACCCATGAAGTAAACAAGTAGTGCACGCATAGCAGTTAAACGGTTTTCAGCCTCATCAAATACTATAGAACGATCACAGTCCATAACTTCATCAGTTACTTCTTCGCCTCTAGTAGCAGGTAAGCAATGCATGAATTTAGCAGTGCTTGAAGCCTTGTTTAACAAGTCCATACTTACTTGATACTTTGGATAGAAAATGTTCATTCGCTCTTCCTCAGATAATTCTGATTCATATAATCCATACCAAACATCAGTATATACGAAGTCAGCCCCAACAATATCTTCAACATTGTCAGTTACTAAGAAAGAACCACCACTAACCTTGCAATTTTCTAAAGCAATGTTTTGGAAATGCTCATTAAGTTGGAAACCTTTAGGTCCAAAATGAACAAAGTGTCCACCAATTTTTGTAACAGTCATCATTAATGATGCACAAACTTGTGTACAGTCACCAACAAAGACAACTTTACAATCTTCAATTCTTTTTCCTTCAGGAAGATGTTCTAGCATTGTAATCAAATCACCCATTTCTTGTGTAGGATGATTGTAATCACTCATACCATTAATAACAGGAACATCTGCATACTTACCCAAATTAACGATTGTCTCATGTTTTTGAACTCGAGCCATCAAAATATCAGTCAATCTAGACAAAGTCTTCGCAGTGTCATGATAAGATTCATGAGCACCAAGTTGAATTTGTCCAGGTGCTAAATATTGAGCATGACCACCAAGTTGAGTCATCGCTGTTTCAAATGAAACACGAGTTCTCGTAGACTTTTGTTCAAAAATCATGCCTAACGTCTTGTGATATAGTACATTAAGTGGATACCCAGCCTTTATGTTTTTCTTAATAAGAATACCTAAATAAGCAATTTCAAGTAGTTCCTCTTTAGAAAAATCACTAGTATCAATAAAATCTCTCTTCATCTTTACACCTCCTATAATAAAATAATAGCATACATGAAAAAAAATAAAAAGTTTTTTTTAAAAAACTTTTTACTTAATTAAGGCCCAAGTTCTATCATAAAGTTTAATCTTTTCCCCAATATTTTTAACAAAGAAACCATTCCTAATAATATCACTAGAAATATTAGCCGCCGGATTATCTAAATACCAAGAAGATAAGTATTTAGAAGCCTCGTTGTTTACATTTTTATAAGGATATGCCTCTATTATTTTACTCATAACTTTACCATCCAAAATATAGTCAATAAACTGATATGCTTCACTTGTATTTTTACTTCCTTTAAGTATCGCAAAATTATCAACACTAAGAGCCATACCCTCATCTGGATAAATTATTTCTATATTAGGATTTTCCTCTTTAGCAAGAGCAGCTTCTGCATTCCAAATAACCGCAATAGAAGCCTCTCCTGTAATTAAAAAGTTCTTAGGACTATCACTATCAAATGCTTTAACATTTTTCTTTAATTCTAACAAAAAATCCCTAGCCTCATCAATTTCCTTAGTATTAGTAGAATTCATATCATATCCCAAAGCAAGTAGACCCATTCCAATTACAATTCTTTGATCATCTAAAAGTACAATCTCATTTTTAAATTTACTATCTAATAAATCACTATATGAACTAACTTCATCACTAATAACATCTCTATTAACCGCAATAAGTACTGTTGCTAAAACAAAAGGTAAACTATATTGATTACTAGTATCATAACTTAAATTAAGATAACTACTATCAATATTTTTATAGTTTTCTAACTTTTTCTTATCAAGTGCCTGAAGTAATCCTCTACTTCGCATAATCTCTATCATATAATCACTAGGAAATATCAAATCATATGTCCCTTCTTTAGAGTTAGCAATCTTCGCTAAAAGTTCCTCATTCGATGAATAAGTTCCATAATTAACTCTAATACCAGTCTTCTTCTCAAAATCTCTAACTACTTCATCTGGAATATAAGAAGACCAGTTTAAAACATTAAGTACCCGTTCCTCTTCTTTCTTACTACATCCAGATAATACTAAACATAAAAGACAAAGTACAACAAAAAGTTTTCTTTTCATTAATCACTCACCTTCTTCATCTTTCTTAAATTAATAAGAACTGATACTGTTAAAACAATAAATATAACTAACAGCATCAAAGTAATTAAAGCATTAACATCCGGAGTAACACCTGTCTTTATAATTGAATATATTTGTAATGGCAATGTATTACTACCTGGTCCCGCTGTAAAATAACTAATAACAACATCATCCAAAGACAAGGTAAATGCAAGTTCTGCTCCACTTAAAATACCAGGCATTAAAGAAGGAATAGTTATATATAGAAATGTCTTTAATTTACTAGCCCCTAAATCATTTGCTGCTAAAATTAAGTTTCCATCCATCTGTTCTAATACATTTCTAACATTTATAATTACAAAAGGTATAGAAAAAGATATATGTGCCAAGATCAAAGTCGTCATTCCAAGTTCTAATTTAAAAACTGTATATATAGCGAGCAATGATATACCTAAAACAATCTCTGGTATAACAACCGGTATATATAAAAGTTTATTAACAAGTTTTTTTAACGGAAACTCATACTTATATAATCCATATGCAGAAATAGTTCCAATAACAGTTGAAACTACAGTACTAACAATCGCTACAATTAAAGTATTTTTAAGTGCTAAAAGTAACGTTGTATTTTTAAATAACTCTCCATACCATTTCAAAGTAAAGCCTTCTAATGTTATATTTAACTGTGATGTATTAAATGAAAATAGTATTAAAACAAATATTGGTAAGAACAAAAATACTAATACAATCCCAATAATTATATTATCTAATATCTTATTATTTCTCATTAAGCACCACCCAAATCATCCATTTTACCACCTAATTTTTTATAAACATAAATAATTATCGATGTAATAACTAAAAGTGCTACCGCAATAGCCGCTCCAAATGGCCAATTACGTGCCGTTAAGAACTGATTCTTTATTAAATTTCCTAAAATCATAATCTTACCACCACCAAGTACATCTACAATAAAGAAGTACCCAAGTGCCGGAGTAAAGACCATTAAAGCCCCATTAAAAAGTCCTGAAATAGTAGCCGGATATATTATCTTCGTAAATATCTTCCACTTACTAGCTCCAAGATCTGATCCTGCTTCCAACAATGATTTAGGTATTGCTGAAACACTACTATATAAAGGTAATAACATAAATGGTAACAATGTATAAACCATTCCAATAATAATACCCAAGTTGTTATACATCAAGTTTAATGGTTCAGAAATTATATGCATCGAAGTTAAAACATTATTAATAACTCCATTCTTTCTAAGAAGAACAATCCAAGCATACATTCTAATTAATGAATTAGTTAAAAATGGTACCATAACTACAGTCATTAAAACTTTCTGTTTAAATTTACTTTTATGAGAAATTGCTAAAACAAAAGGATAAGCAATCAAAATACAAATAATAGTCGTTACAATCGCAATAAGTACAGACTTTATAAAAATCTTAATATATACTGTATCAAACAACTCAATATAATTAACTAATGTAAAAGTATTAACAATACCCCCATAAGAATCACTCTTAAAAAAACTAATTCCAAATATATATAATAAAGGTAGAGCAATCAAAACTAATGTATAAACAATAACAGGTAAGGTAAACAATGTCTTTACTATTTTATTTTTCATTACTATCACCATTTACATATATTTGATCTTCTATATCCCAAGATAAATATACTTCATCTCCTCTTTTAAAAGGACAATCATTACCAAATACCATTACCGTCATTACTTTTTTACCTACTTTAATTAACATCTTAGTCATTGATCCATTATAAGACTTCTCATATACTTTTCCAAAGACATGATTCCCCTTAGGCTTTTCAAATGAAACTCGTATATTTTCTGGTCTAACCATTATATAAACTTCATCATCTACTCTTTTATTATCTTTATCAATTTTAAGTACTACCTCTTCATCTGTTTCAATCGCAGTCCCATTCTCAATAACTTTTCCCTTAAATATATTAGAGTCTCCTAAAAAGTTCGCTACAAATAAATTTTTAGGTTTCTCATAAACTTGTGTTGGTGTTCCTATCTGTTCTATTTTACCTTTATTAAGTACAACAATACGATCACTCATTGATAAAGCCTCATCCTGACTATGTGTAACATAAATAAAGGTTATTCCAAACTTTCTTTGTAATTGTTTTAACTCGATCTGCATCTGTTTTCTTAATTTCATATCAAGAGCTGATAATGGTTCATCTAAAAGTAATACTTTTGGATTATTAATAAGTCCTCGAACAATAGAGACCCTTTGTTGTTCTCCTCCTGATAGTTCACTAGGAAATCTCTTTTCATATCCCTCTAAATGTACTAATTCCATCATTGCTTTTACCGATTTTTTTATCTCTTCTTTAGGAACTTTCTTCATCTTTAACCCAAACCCAATATTATCTTCAATCGTCATTAATGGAAAAAGTGCATAATTCTGAAATATTGTATTAACTTCCCTCTCTTGAGGATCTAAATTAGTAACATCTACATCATTTATATAAATCTTTCCTGATGTAACTGGATCAAGTCCTGATATTGCCCTTAAAATTGTTGTTTTACCACATCCAGATGATCCTAGTAATGTTAAAAATTCCCCTTCATAGACCTCTAAATTAATGTCTTTGATTACTTCTTTATTTTCATAACTCTTACAAAAATTTTCTAATCTAACAATTACCTTCTTCACTATAATCACCCTATTCTAAAATAAGTATAAAATAATTTTAAAAAAAATAAAAGAAAATAATTAAAAAATTATCTTCTCCTTAAAATTATCTTTTTATTTTTACTATCCCTCGTCTTCAGTAATATTATTAAATTAGATATAACTACAATACTCTCTGCCAAAACATTCGCAAAACTTGCACAATATAAATCATAAATAATCCATAAAATATAAGTTATAATTCCTAAAAAGACTACTTTCTTTCCATGGTATGTTAAAGCAAACCCATCATTAACTGATGCTAGTATTGAAAATAAAGACCAAATCCCATCATAACTAAATATTCCAATTACTGCATACACTGGCAAAGTATAAAGAAAAGTCTTCTTATCATCTTTAAACTTAATATATAAATAATCTCTAACTATTTCAAAACATATTACAAATAATCCTGTATAAGCCCCTAAAAATATATAGTTAAGTAGGAAGAAAACTCCTGATACAACCTGTAAGACAAGTAAATTATCATTCTTATTTTTCCAATAACTAACTATTAAAAATATCCAAGCCAGTATCGCTGTAATCTGTGCTAAATAAAAGTTTAAATCCACATCCATACACCTTCTTATATTACAAATTTAACTAACCAAATCACAATAATACCTACATATAAAATTCCTGCCACATAAAATAACAAACTATAAGTACCATAAGCAACTTCTCCTAAAATAGTATTAGTACTAATCTTTTTATAAAATACTGATACAACAGTAAATATAATAGTTGCTATCAAAGACACAATTAAACTCTTCTCCAAATCTCTATTTCTATATGTATAAATAATTTGATTATGTCCCTTATTTACCTTAACACCTAATAGTCCTCCATACATCTTAACTGTATCAGTACTATCTCCATTAACTACTACACTGTAATTATCACTATAAGATACTGGTATAACTAAGTAACCAGCTGTATTAATATCACTCTCAATAGTAATTTTATTCTTATCAAACTTAATACCTAAATTAGTTTTATTATTCAAAATAAATTCTTCATACTTACTAACATCCATACTAGCAATACTTAACTTTTCTATATCAATCGGTTTAATTAATTTAACTTTAACATTAATATCTTGTTCCCCATAAACACCAAGTTCATAAATACCATTACTAGTCTTAGTAGGATAATTATCTTTATATAATTCATCATTAATATAAATCATCATCACATTATTAATACTACCTTTAATACTCTCATCCATTGTTAAAGCCAAATCTAAATATAAAATACTCTTCTCTTTAATACTAATATTATATTCTATATAATTATCATTACTCTTAATAACACATTTTCCATTATTCTTAGTATCTATATTTTTTATATCACTAATATCATAAACACTAAATAGATCATTACTACCAGTAATACTCTTATATATTTTATTTTGATAACTAAAAGTATCACTCTTATCTAATTTAAAATTATTCTGTGCAAGATACCCATATCCAATATCATAATTTAACTCATAAAAATTATACCCATACTTACTACTTTTCAAAGTATAAAAATTACTATCAATATCTCTATCTGTAAGAAAATATTTATTAGAAACTAAACTATCACTAAATAAAGTTCCTCCACTAGAAAATATCATCGTCCAAAAACTAGAATATCCAAGTTTCTTATAAAACTCTACTGAATTTCTATTTACTAGTGAAGTAAAATGATCAAGTGCCTGATAATTACTAACAATCCCTTCATTAACAACAAAATCATCTATATTTTTAATATCTGTCTTTAATTTATAATAGTTACTACTATCTTTATTCTCTATTTCTTCTAGTATCCCAAAAGAGTCTTTAATCATTCCTTGATAATCTCTAAGTCCAATATACAAAGATGTATTAAAACAAATATTACTAATTATAACTATATACATTAAAACTTTATAAGTCTTCTTCTCTCTAAATATATTAAGAATAAAACATACTCCAAATATAACTACAGATAATAAACTAAGTATTATAAAAGCCTTCTTTGCATATATCATTGAAATACTATAAACTGCTACTTCTAAATCTTTATATACAAACCTAAATACAATAAAATATATTCCTATCAAAAGAATAACACTAGTAAACCCAAGTATTATCTTTACTTTCTCATCTAATTTATTTTTAATATTTTTAGTACTATTCTTACTAAAGAAATATGCTCCTCCTATAACTAATAAATAAAATAGTATAAAACCATATCTATTAGGAAAGAATGAATATGACATAAAATGAAATACTTTATTTAATGGCTCTACTATATAAGGTATAACTAATACTAAAAGCGCTGGTATATACCACTTTAAAAATTTCTTATTACTCTTTCTCTCAACTATTAAAAGTATTGTAAATACAACTAATAATATTGATATATTAAAGTAATTTAACTTATCAAATAAACATCCTAGTAAATTATTAAATATATTTTTAGATATATTAGTCCTAGCCGATCCAAATACTTGTCTTAATGCTGGATATGTAATAAATAAAGACATAAGCATTGGTAACACTGTATAAATTCCAATACTAAGCATAACTCTTTTCTGTTTTTTATTCTCTATATTATTTTTTATATAAATAAAGGCTAGTAAAAAGATAAATATAATCATTATATAAGATAAGTAAAAAGAAAAACAAATCGTCAAAAATAATGTAATTCCATACATAATAGGCTTATCTTCTTCAATTAATTTTTTAAGTCCTACTACAATTAAAGGAAACATATAAACTACATCCATCCAAGATGTAATCTGATAACATACTAGTGTATATCCACTAAAAGCATATAACAATGCTAATGGTACAAACATTAAATTATCTTTTTTAAATATATATTTCAAAGAATATAGACAAGTAATACTAGATAGAATTATTTTAAGTGCTACTACTAAGGAAATTGCTAAATAAATATCATTTCTTTTAAATAAAAGAACTACTAAATTAATTGGACTAACTAAATAATAAGCAAATATTCCAAAGAAACTCTCTCCTGCTCCCGAAGTATAATCAACCAGTAATGATCCATTACCCCGTATTACATCCCATAAATGATAAAATAAAGCCGCTACTTGTGTATATAAATCTCCTGTCAAAACTGTATTCTTACCAAATGGATAAATTCCAAAATATATAAATAAAACACTTAATATTAAAGTAGAAATACCTCCTACTATAAAATAATCTCTAAACTTCTTCATATACTACTCCTCTACATATAAAATGTATCAACAACTATTTATAAATCTAAAATTATTATATCATACCCTTATTATTTTTCCTACGAAGAAAAAACAATAAGAACAATTTTCTTATCGTTTTTCTTTCTTACTCATAAATACTAATATAATCCTTATTTTTGTCCACCTTTTCCGTCAGTATCTGTATTATTATTAGTATTACTCTTAGTACTTTCATTTATCTTTTCAACAACCTCAGTAAAAGTACTATTCGCATCAAATTCATCTTTTGCCTCCGCAAACTGAGCCTGTTTCTTAAGTAGTTCTTCTCCCCTAGTGTAGCCAGCCTCTATCAATTTACCCCGCTGTTCTGGCTCTAATTTTGCATAATTATTATAAAGCCACCAGCCAACATAATGTTGTGCTAAGGCATATTTTTGCTTTTGTGTAGGGGTGTCATACTTTCCTTCTGGTCTCTTCACAACTTCAACCTTAGTTACTCCATTATCTTCATAAACATATAGTTTATCTCCTTGTGTCAAATTGGTAGGTTGGCCTTGTTTTTTTGCCATATCTAAAAGTCTATAATACATTTCACATTTAGCGTCTTCTTTTTTCGTTCCAGGACCCATCTCCACTAAAATAGACTCTAAAACAACTTTAGTTTCATCGATAACTTTCTTCTTAAGTAATTCTTCTCCTCTAGTGTAGCCAGCCTCTATCAATTTACCTCGTTGTGTGCTATCTAGGTTTTCATAATTTCTATTAAGCCAGTTACCAACATTATGTTGTGCTGCAGCATATTTTTGCTTTTGTGTAGTTGTGCCATTCTTCCCAGGATCCTTCACAACTTCAACTACGGTTTTTCCATCTTTATCTTCATAAACATATAGTTTATCTTTATTAGATAAATTGGTAGGTTGATTATTTTTCTTTGCCATATCTAAAAGCCTATAATACATTTCACACTTAATGTCTTCCTTTTTCGCATCAGGCCCCAAATCCTTTAAAATAGATTCTAAAAGTTCTTTAGACACATCACTAGCCTGCTTCTTACGTTTCTCTTCTCCCCTAGTATAACCAGCTTTTATCAATTCACCTTGTTGTGTGCTATCTAAGTTTTCATAATTATTATAAAGCCAATCGCCAACATCATGTTGTGCTGTGGCATACTTTTGCTTTTGTGTATCATCATCGGCATTTTTTCCATATGGTTTCTTCACAACTTCAATACTATCAATATCTCCATTTTCCTTTTTAGAAACATACAATTTATCACCAGATGCCAAATTGGTAGGTTTGTTGTTATTTTGTAACCAATTTAAATACCCCAAATATTGATTAAAAGTAAAATCAAAAGTGGACATCTTACATCTCAGTTCATCTAAGTCCTTTTTCTGATCTCCTGTTAATTTTTCCTTATGTCTATCATTATAATAATACTCATCAAGCCAATAACCAACTGATTTTACTTTATTAGAATAATATAATGCATATCTTTCTTTCCATTTTTCCTCTGTTTCACCTTTAGAAAGCATCGGCTCTCCTTGCTCATTAGTTAATGGTTTCTTCACAACTTCTATTTCAATCTCTCCGTTTTCCTTTTTAGAAACATATAATTTATCCCCTACTGCCAAATTGGTAGATTGCCCATCATCATGTAACCATTTCAAATATCCATAATATTCTTCAAACTGGAAATCGAGCGGACGCTTCTTACATCCCAGTTCATCTAACTTGTCTATCTGGGATTGTGTTAATTTTCCATTAAATTTCTGATGATAATAATATCTATCAAGCCATTGTCCAACTGCTTTTACTTTATTAGAATAATATAATGTATTTCTATTATTCCATTCTTGTTCTGTTTCACCATAAGAAAATTTAGGTTTTCCTTCTTCATTAGTCAATGGTTTTTTCACAACTTTAACCCTGGTTTTTCCATTTTCTTCATATACATATAGTTTATCTTGTGCCGTTAATCTGGTAGGCATGCCCTCCCTATGTTTTAATATCCATAAATATCCATAGTATTCTTCAAACTTTTTATCTAATTCACTTGCTTCATAATTCTCAACTTCTCCCATTAATTCTAAGAAGTTCCTACTTACCGCATTTAGTTGTAAGTATCCATATATTGAATCTTCATCATTACTATAACTTTTACTTCTATTAGTATTTTTAACTCTTTCTTCTTCAGGTATTGAAACATCCCATAATCCAATATCGGACCCCCGTTTTAAAATATCTTTGATTATGACAATACTTTTTGTATTCTTTTCTTGAAATAATTTTTCTTCATTAAATAATGTTTTTTCATCAAAGTACTTAATATATCTTCTTTGTAATCCTCTAAGTACTTTGGCTTGTTCTATTTCTTCTGTACTAGAACTATTAAAATCTGGAACTTTATTTTTTACCTGCATCCAATCGATTAAGTTCTTTAAACTATTCAGATCTCTTGTTTCTTGTGTTTTTCCCCTATCTAGTTTTACTTTCAATGTATTATTGACTAAATCTAAAATAACTGGTCTTTTTTTAATTTTACCTGGAATATTGGCTGTGATACATCTACCTAATTGTTGATGATACAAAATTCTAGAATTTTCACTCATTGGTCTTAACCAAACAAGCCCATCAACATCTCCAATATGTACTCCTTCATTTAATTTATTAATGACAAACATTAACTTTTTCTTTTTACTCTTAGAATCACGGAACCTACTTAACTCATTTTTATTCCTACTATTCGAATACTCGCCTAACATAGAATAATTTTCAACTTCATCTTCCATTACTTTATTAAGTCTTTGAGCCAAGTCTTCTTTTCCTAATGGCTCCCAGCCCATTTCATTAATAAGTACTGAAGCCATTTCTTCTAATTTTGTATTTAAAGCACTAGGTTTATATGAAATCTTTATTTTAGATAGTAATAATAAATTATTTTTTTCACTCTCTAGGTATTCTCTGTCCTTATCATCTAATTCAACACCAGAGGCAATTTTCAAATAAAGATTATAAACATCTTTATTTTCTTTAAAGTATTCATCCGCATATAAATACTGCATAAATAAAGTCTGATAATCTTTTATGATTTGTTCGGCTTTACTTCCTTCAATCTCTTCTCCATCATCATCAACATATGCACCATCTTCACGTTTAGTAACTGGTAAGAATACAAGAAACTTATTACCTTCTTTTATATTCTCTCCAATTATCTTTTCAATTCCATCAGAGTTTTCAACATTTCTTCTAAGTTCTTCATATTTCTTTAACTCCTGTTTCTTAACATTTTCATCTAGTAATGCATCAATACTTAGTTCTAGATTATCTAAAGTTCCATCACTAATTAAAGAATAGTCACAGTTAATAATTCTAGGTTCTAGAATATAGCCTAGTTTTATGGCCTCAACTAAGCCCATTTCAAAAACCATTTGTTCACCAAGTAATAACTCATCTTCACTATAGTTATATCTTCTAGCCCAGAAATCAGTCATATCTTTAAAATCAACATCTCGCTCAGGTGTCGCACTTATTCCAAGTATCTTAGTATCTTCTCCTTGACTATCTAATAAAGATCCAACTGTACTGTACCATTCATCGGCCCCAGTTCTATGTAATTCATCTAAAACTATAAAATCAAATTGTTGATTAAACTCATCTTTTAACCTAAGTTCTTTCTTGCCATCTGGTCCAGTACCTATTGAACTACGATCCTTTAAATTTTGATATGTTGTCATTACTAAATTAGGAAAGACTCTTTTAATTATTGTATCTATATCTTCTCCAAGATGTTCTTCAGGATGATAAGTTTTTTTAATAGTCTCTTTTAACTGATCAAGTATTTCATTATTAGGAGCCAAATATAATATCTTGGCATGAGAGTCCTGTCCTAGACTGTTCTTTAACTTTTCAAACTCATTCATCATCGCTAAACTAATATATGTCTTACCTGTACCTGTTGGCATAACTGCCGCCGTAAACTGTTTATTTTCATACTTCTCCTTAATTTTACCTATTATAGGTCGTTGATAAGGAAGTAAGTTTAACTCCGTATCTTTAACTTTATTATATCCAATAAACCATTCTAATTCCTCTAAAGTAAATTTCTCTTTAGTATCAATATCTCTGGTACCCTTTATTAAATTAGTAAATATTATTCTAGCCATATCTTTTTCTAAGACACCATTACTCTTATAGAAATCATATAGTTCTTCTAAGTTAATTTCCATTAACTTATCTTTTATATCTCTTCTTTGTTCATTACTTAAATTAAGTCCAACTCCATAACTTCTTAAGTCTAAGGCATCAACTAAACTAGCCGCAATATATTCATCTCTATTAACCCCATGTCTTGTAAAGTCATCTAAGAAATGATTATTTGCAAAAATTCTAAGAGCCATATCCGGATCATCTAAAATACTCTTTAAAGTTTCTTCTGTTAAACCATTAATATAATTAACTAGTCTAATATCATCTCTACCAATATCTAAACTAACTGACTCTGAAACTGTAACTAAATTTTTAGAAGCCCTCGTAGTTATCTCCGGTTCAATTCCATACCCATTAATTTTAATATAATTTAAAACCTGACTATATTTAGAATCTCCTTCTAATATAGTATCTAATAATTCAACACTTTTAATCGCCCTAAGCCTAGACTTCGCTAAATAATAAGCCTTTCTGTATAACTCTTTGGCCTCATGGTAACTAACTCTTCCCTTACCAAATACTTCATACATATTATCTATAGATAACTTACTATTAGAAAGTTCATATTCTCCGTATTCTGTATGTCCTACAAAATTAAAGTTATTGATCGCATAAAGTACTTTTTCTTTAACTTCATCAATATTAGAAACAGTACTAGGAACCTGTTGAAGTAAAGATAAAACATCTACTACTTCACTTGGAACATCTATCAATTCTTCTCTTGAAATATCATCATAATGAATTAATTCAGCCGAAGAAAAAGCCCCACCTACTGTTTGTATTAAAAGTCTATTAGAAATTCTAGGTAAGATCTGTTCTTTTATTAAATCTAATTTTAAAACAATTTTATTCTTTTCTAAATTAGCCTCATCATCTAAAGCACTATAATTAATAGAATTAGTAATATTAACTTTTAAGCCATTCGTAAATACATCCTCATCTTCTACTGGTTTTTCTTCAGCACTAATCACACCATTTTTTACAAATATTTCTTTCAAAGCCTCTAACTTCTGTGGAGTATCAATATCATCTATTCTTTTAAATATTTCTTCATAATCTTGTCGTACAGTATCATCATATGTCTCAAGTTTTTTATCAATTTCTTTTTCAATCTCTTCTAACATATAAGGACCTGCTTGAAATACTTCCTTACCCAATTCACCTTTAGGTACTTTAACAATTACATATCTTTCCTTATCATATCCTCTACCATAAGTAAGTACCGTATTGGCATTACTAGTTAGCGAAATACAATTAGTCTCCTGTAAATAATGAATCTTAATATGATCAGTAACTTCTTCTAAGGAAGGAGTTGAAGAACTATTATACTTAGTATCTCCTCCATGTCTTTCTCTATCAGTTCTAATCCTAATAACATCACCATTACTATTTGTAATAACATTGTTATCAATATCTGTAAAGTCACCCGGCTCTAAAGCCCTAAAAAAATAGTAATTATCTGTATCTTCATATATATTTAATTTTTCTAAATCAAAAACATCTTTTCGCATATTAACAACTCCGTAATCTACATATCATATCTAAATTATACAAAAATAAATAAAAAAAGTCTATAATATGCACTATCTTATCTTTATAAAACTTGTTACTTGTAATTTAAAATATGAAATGCTATAATCTATACATCGGCTATGACTAGGAAAAGTAATTTTATAATTTATTCCAGAGAGTTATCATTGGGTGAAAGATAATATAAATATAAAATGAAAAGACACCTACGAGCCACTTATCTGAACTAATAGTAGGATAAGTCGGATTAAACCGTTATCTATAATAAGTGATTATATATTAACCAAATTTTTATATAATAAGTTGGGTGGTACCGCGGATATTAACAGTTATTCGTCCCTTTGTGGATAATAAACTGTTTTTTATTATATATTTTAAGGAGGTTAATTATGAAAAAGATATATTTTAAAAATCTAAACGAATATTTAGAACAAGAAATAACTATCGAAGGTTTTGTTGATAATATTCGTATCTTACAATATGTAGATTTTCTAATTATCAGAGATACAACTGGTAAGGTTCAAGTAACTATTGAAAAAAATACTTCAAATGAATCTTTAACTAAAATAGTTTCTACTATCACTCCAGAAAGTACCGTAAAAATAACTGGAATTCTACATAAAAATGACAAAGTAAAACTAAATAACATGGAACTTATTCCAACAAACATAACTGTAACTAGTAAATGTTTAGAAGAATTACCTCTAAACTACAAAGATAGCAAGTCCGCAGCCATCGATACTAGATTAAATTACAGATTCTTAGACTTAAGAAGTGAAAAAAACATTCTTATGTTTAAAGTTCAAACTTGTATGATTAATGCTATGAGAGAGTTTGTTATCAAAAATAATTTTACAGAAATCCACACACCTAAAATTATTAGTGCTGCAAGCGAATCTGGATCTGAAGTTTTTGAAGTAAACTATTTTGGAAGGAAAGCCTATCTTGCTCAAAGTCCTCAATTTTATAAACAAATGGCCATGTGTGCCGGCTTTGAAAAAGTCTTTGAAATAGCCCCTGCTTTTAGAGCCGAAAATTCTAACTCATATCGACATACTACCGATTTTACTTCATTCGATATTGAAATAAGTTATCTTAATAATCTAGAAGAGTTAATGGATTTTGAAGAAAATCTCTTTATTGCCGGTCTAACAGCCGTAAAAGAAAAGTATGAAAAAGAAATAAAAGAACTATTCAATGTTGAAGTCATAGTTCCAACTAAACCTTTCCCAAGAATTAAACTAGAAGAACTATATAAAATCTTAGAAAAAGAATATGGCTATAAAATGAACTATGAAGATGTCGGTGATATGAATGCTGAATCTGAAAAACTAGCCTCAAAATATGTAAAAGAAAAATACGGACATGAATTTGTCTTTATTACTGATTTCAGTGCTAAAAAAAGAGCCTTCTATCATCAAAGAAAAAATGGTATTCCACAAGGAGCCGATCTTATTTGGAAAGGTTGTGAAACAACTACTCTAGCCATAAGAGAAAACAACTATGAAACATTATGTAAACAAGCAAAAGAAAAAGGGCTAGACAAAGACGTAAAATTCTACTTAGAATTCTTTAAATATGGTTGTCCTCCTCATGGTGGTTTTGCTATTGGAGTAGATAGAATAACCATGTTGTTATTAGAAACCGGTTCTTTAAAAGAAACCATGTTTATATTTAGAGGTCCTAATAGATTAGAACCATAAATCTATTGAAAAAAACTCGTATAAATGTTATTATGAATATGTCAAGGAAACTTGAATAAAATAATAAAGGGAATACTTAATGTTTGTAAGGATTAAGTACTCACCAATTTTGTGTATTGCACCTAGTCACATACAGTGATTAAGTGCTTTTTTGTTTTCTTTATAGTATTCTTCAATTCTTTTTTTACAGCCAATTTTACTATGAAATAAAAACATACTAGAATTAAAACAAATCTTCCTATTCCAATACCTAACCCTAAAAAATTGTGCATAGTGTACCCTCCAATTTCAACTATAAATTACTATTTATCATTATTATCTATCAAATTTTTCATTTCTTTAAGTTTAGTTTCCAATAATTTTTTATCAATTAATTTTAACTTATATTCGGAAATCATTGTTTGAGACATATTTTTACTAATTGAATATTCAACAACATCTTCATCTTTAGAGCTGCAAAGTATAACACCAACACTTGGATTCTCTTGTTCTTTTTTCACATCTCTATCTAGTGTTTCTAAATATAAATTCATTTTTCCTAAATATTCTGCTTTAAATTCTCCTAATTTTAATTCAAATGCTACCAAACAAGATAATTCTCTGTTATAAAATAATAAGTCAATAAAGAAGTCATGATTTCCAACTTGAACTCTGTATTCATCTCCTATAAAAGTAAAATCTTTACCAACTTCTAATATAAAATCTTTTAGGTTCTTTATAATTGAATTTTTTAAATCCTTTTCAGAAAATTCATTTGGTAAATCCAAGAACTCTAAACTATAAGTATCTAAAATTCTAGTATTTGGATAATCATCCTCATCTACAGTTTTATTTACTGTTGGTAATTGTTTTCCATCTGAAAGCATATATCTTTCATAATATGCTGATGATATTTGTCTATCTAATTCTCTTTTTGAATAATTATTTTTAATAGACAATTTTAAATAAAAATGTCTTTCTTCTTTGTTTTTAGCTCCACTTAATATAAGTAAATTGTTTGTCCAAGACAATTGCGTCACCAGTGGTGTCGCAATCTCATCATCTTTATAAGTACTATAAAATTGAATCATACGTTCTATATTTCTTTTAGTAAATTCCTTTATGTTAGGATAGCTATTTTTCATAAAATCTGAGGCTTTTGTTGTTATTTTATCACCATAATTACTATTTTCTTTTAGTTCATATAGGAATTTACCAACTTCTAAATACAATAAAATCATTTCTTCATTTACTTTTCTGTAAGCATTATTTTTTCGCTTTTCAATCATTTCAATGATTTGATTAAAATTTATATCTAACATATATAACCACATCCTTAAAATAAGTTATTTTCAATTTCAAACAAATTATATTATTTAGTTTGAAAACATTATATATTTTCATTGAAATTTGTGAAAATTATGGACATAATATTTTTAGAAAGAGAACTTAGTTCGTAACTTGTATGAGATTTGCTCTCTTTAGAGGTAAGCACTTAAATCCATTAATGTATTCCCTATTATATTATTAGACAAAACATCCAAAATTCCTTGAAAAGTTTTGAAAAAAACGAAAAAAATTATCTTGTAAAAACAAAGCATCCATGATACGATGAATATGTCAAGGAAACTTGTACAAAATAAAAATGGGAATACTTAATGTTTGTAAGGATTAAGTACTCACCTATATAGTGTGTCGCACTTAGTCACATACAGTGATTAAGTGCTTTTTATTTATCATTACTTATAAAGTAGAATAATAAGAAGTGTAATGATAATAAATAATCCAATTACTAAAAAATCTACTTTCTTCATTATCATCACCTCCTCTCTAAAGAGGTAAGCACTTAAATCCATTAATGTATTCCCTATTATATTATTAGCAAAAAAATCTAAGTTTCCGAGAAAAAATTAAAAAAAAACGAAAAAAACTTCAACAAAATAGTTGAAGTTTTACTCTGTCACAAAATCACCAAATAAAAAATGGCGTCCCCGATGTGATTTGAACACACGACCTATCGCTTAGGAGGAGTCTGTTCCTCATCCCTCGGACACCTGAACTATATCTCAAGAAATCCTTATAAATAAAGGGTTTCTTTTAATTTAACTTAATTTTTTTTGAACTCGTTTTTCATCAAAGTGCCGTAAATTAGTGCCATGATGTCTTATTTTTATGCCATTTCTAACTTTTTCATCATTTCATCGAACCTATCCGCACAAGCATTTTTACTTTCTTCAAAAGCATGTGTGTATATTTCCATAGTAATTGATGTGTCTGAGTGGCCTAATCGCTTACTGACAGTCTTAGGGTCAACACCAGAATTGATTAAAAGACTTGCACAAGTATGTCTTAACTCATGAAAACATATTGGGTCTAAGTTATACTTCTTAACAATCTTTCTCAATATATGGTCACAAGTACCTGGGAACATATAATCTCCATTTAAAGAAGGAAGACTCTGTCATCCTTACTTATCCATCTTTGTTTGTTAACTAACTTATAGGCCTCTTGCCATTTCTTATATTCCTTAATCACTTCAATAGTGGTTTCGCTTAACTTAATTGTTCTGATGGATGATTCTGTCTTTGTTGTTTTCTCATCAATAACACCCTCAACAACTTTAAGTGATTTTGTTATGCTCATCATTCTTGTATCTAAGTCAATGTCTGACCATCTCAAAGCACAAATCTCACTTCTTCTTGCACCGGAATCTAAAGCAAGTACAATTAACATCTTATATTTAATGGATTCATTTTCAAGAACATCTAATAACTTCTTAACTTGATGTACATCATAGAAGTTTTTTTCTTTATGTTCTTTCTTTGGCTTGTTTGCTTTTAAGTTAGGATTCTTATCCATAATCTCCCATCTGATTGCTTGATTAAACATAACATTCACAACTTTATATAAGTTATAACTTGAATGATACCCTAACTCTTGACCATTCTTACCAGTCCTCAATTTCTGATACATATTATCTAAGACAAAAGGTGTAATGTCTTTCAACTTCTTACTTCCTATTATCGGAAGTATTCTCTTAAGAGACTTTTTATAACCACAAGTTGTAACGGCAGAAATGTTTGGCTTACAATACTTCTCAATAAATATCTCTGACAAATCTTTGAAAGTCAAATCCGTTATTCGTTTTGATTCTCCCATGTGATAGAATTCTGTCTTAAGTTCGGCCTCTCTTTTAATTGCCTCTGACTTAGTACCAGTAAAATTGATTGTCTTTCGTTTACGATTACCTAAAATATCATAACCGAGTTCAATAGTTATTTTATATTTGTTAACATCTATTTTTTTGATTGCCATAAGTTCTCCTTTCATAACTTATGGGATAGAACACATACTTAACTATCTAGATATATTATACCATAAAATGGCCTTTTTTCCTAGAAGAAAAGGACACTTTTTCGTTGCTCTTGGCGATGTGTTTCTATCCATTCGTTTATCTCTTTAACATCAAATTTTAGTCGATTGCCAAATCTGTAATGAGGTATAAGTTTGGCTCTGACTAACTTTCGGATGTAAGGAATTGATAAGTCTAAATATTCTGATATAGTTTTTAAATCACAAATCTGTTTAGTCAAAGCCAACACCTCCTTAAATCTCTATTTTTTCTTTTAACATGAACTTATATACATCTTTTAAAGTATCTAATATTTCATTATCAGAATGAACAAAATAATCCCCCTCATATTCTCCGATACTCATCAAATAATAAGTTTTAATATTATTAGAATACTCACATGCCTTTTGTAAGATAAAAAATAATATAGTTTATCTTATATACTAAGAGTCCTATTACTTATCTATATATAATATGTACCCCTTTAATTTACTTATATAGTAGAGTTGAAAGTATAAAACTACAATCTGTGTTAAACAAAAAGCAACTCTGTTAAAGTTGCTCTATAAGTTCAAATAAACTTTCTATCTTTTCAACAATTCTTTTTTGTTCTTCTAAAGGTGGAACTAGTATATCTAATTTCTTTAAGTCATTTGAAGTAACTGATATGGAAGTAGTACCTTTTGCCATACTATTTATTTCTTCATACTATTTTTGATATTTCAATTGAATATTGCTTGTTTTTTCTCCCTCAGAAGAACCATCTCTACATTTAATACTCAATACTTCTTTAAATTGAGAAATCAATTCTCCATTATCATACAACAATAAAATATATTCATTTGAATCATTACCAAGTGTTTTAGAAGTAGTAATAACATATTGTTTATTATCTTCTTCATAGATATTATAATATCCATCCTTAATCTCTGGCGGCATATATCCTTGATTACAGATATATAAAGTATTATCTTTAGTAACGGATATTTTTTTGACTATAGATTCATTGGATGTATTAACTATCTCGTATTCTCCGACGATTTTATTTACTGCATTTTTTTCTTTTATAGAATCGCTTATTTTAGGAAATAAGACAATAATCAATAAAACAAGGAAAATAACAACTATTGTGCATATACAAATTATTATGGTTTTTATTGTTGAATGTTCTTTCTTATAAACGAATCCACATTCTGGACAAGATTTAGCAGAATCACTAATTTCTTTTCCACACTCTTTACATTTTATCAAACTCATTTAGAACTTTCTTTCTTATTTCAATTTATAAGTAATTCTTTTATTTTCGGCAGTTGAATTATCATTAAGAGCACATTTTTTTTGAGTTAAAGTTTTATCTTTCAATTCAAAACATATTATAACATTTTCTAGTGGATAATCAGTTAAAGGACTTTCTACTAATTTATCAAGTGTAGTTAATAAATAATAATCATCTGAACAGCCCTCATCAGTATAACTTGTTATTGCATAATCCTTACTAGGTCTATTAAAACCACAACTACTATTATCTCCTTGACTCTCTAAATTATCTTTATTTATGTTAATTTGACTTTTTAATTTATATTCTTCATTATACATCTTAACGACATTTTCATAATCTCCATCAATTAATTTCCACTCACCATAATATTTAGCCATCTCATTTTTTACTTTAACTTTTGGAATATAATCAAAAACTAAATAAGTAAATCCAAAGAACAATGCTATACCAATTAAAGCAACGACAAGAAGAATTCTTACAACTTTCATAGTTGTCATTTCCTTTGTTTTTTTATACACATATCCACAATGAGGACAAGAATTAACTGAATCACTGATTTCCTTGCCACATTCCTTACATTTTATTAATGCCATTTGTTATGCCTCCAAACTATATAGATTTGTTTTCATATCTTCCAATGCTTTTTGGAAGTTTTGTAATCCCATGAAAATTGTCATTATGATTTCCATAATAGTTCCGAAAGCGGATAATTCTGGGATATTAAGTATATTAGTATTTTCAAGTTCTTCTGATATACGAGTTCCACGACCTATAATTTGTTTAAATTCAACCATACTTTTGATGTTTGTATCTATAACACGACCATCTGTAAATGATTTTTCCTCGTGAATATTATCATAAGACCATCCGACATTTACTAAAGAGGGTGTTATATATCTTGTTCTAATTTCAGTTTCACTTAGACTTTTTTTATCTCCAAACATACTACCATTCCTTTCAAAAACATCGTATCCCCAGATACAATACAATTATATCACAAAATGTCGATTTTTGGTGATTGTTAGGCACAAAAAAGCAAAATCTGTTATTGATTTTGCTCATTTCTTAATATTTGGGCTTGTTGTATGATAATTTCTATTTCTCGTTCTGAATAATTTAAACAATCATGAATCTCATTATATATAATAATTGGTTCAATAGGTTCTTTCTTTTTGCTCTTATAATATTCATCATACAAATCTAATAATTCTGATAGTAATATTATATCTCTTTTTCTTCTTACATTATCTGACTTTCTAATAAATTCTTTATAAGTCATAATACATCCTTTCTTAATTTTTTACTTTACTCATATACTAATAAATAAATTTATAAGAATTATTATTTAAAGTATATATTAAAAATATAATTAGTTATTTACTCTATATAATAAATGAATTAGTAAGTCTATTAAAAATAGAGTAACAATAGATAAAGTGTAAGACTACATGTAATCTAGAATAGTTGATTCACAATAATATGTAACTTTAGATTCTTCTTCTCCTAGTTGTAATCTGATAAGTCTCTCTATTATTTTTTGTCTTTCATTATAAGATATTTTATTTAAGAAGAAACCAATAGTAGAAAGTAAGAACTCTCCATCTGGTTTATATATAGTTACTTCCTCATTTCTGTTATAAATATAATCAACTAAATCTGACTCATGAATTACATATTCATCCAATCCATCATCAACAAGTAAATAATTACTAGATTTAACAAATTTTTCCATCTCCTTTGGATCTGTTATTTCAATTAACTTTTCCATCTTATTTTTCTCCATCTTCTTTCATTTGTAAGAATGCTCTTACTATTGAAACTTCTATCGGATTATTCTCTTGTAGTTCTGTTCTAAAAATATCTAATAGTCTGTTCTTTTCTATCTCAAGTTCTTTCTGTTGTTTATAGTTTAAGTCATCACTCACTAAAAGTTTTTGAATAGCCAACATATCAAACAAAGTTTGTTTCATGTTATCCGTAAAAATGAAGTTTACATCCTTTAAATCTTTTAATTTTTCTTCCATTTTCTTTCCTTTCTGTCACTTTTTAAAGTGCAGCTACTTTTAAGATGGTGTTTTATCCCTTGCTTTACCGATAGTTAAGTTACCTTATAGTGGTGCCGTAAAAAGTGCCGTAACAAATATTATGCCAAATCATGTTGTATCACTTTATATCACTTTTTAAAAAATAAAAAATGCCTTGAAATCCTTATAATTTCAAGACATATAATTTCATCTGGCGTCCTTGGGCAGATTCGAACTGCCGACTTACGACTTAGGAGGTCGTTACTCTATCCAACTGAGTTACAAGGACATCTGAATCCCCTAAATATAAGGGGATAATGTATGTTTTTTGTTCGCCCTCACACCCTCTAAAAAATGAACACACTCTTAGGAGGCGATTGCTCTATCCAACTGAGCTACGAGGACAAAACCATTAAAATGATTATAACACTAATTGCTCTCCTTTAAAAGCCCAATCTATAAATTTTATCTCTCATATACACCAGTATATAGTTTATTATAGTCCGATTTCATTACAAGAAAATAGTTATTCATATAATATATTTCATCATATGCATCACTTAAGGTCTTATCCTTAACTATTCCATACTCACATTCAATATCTGCATACTCCTCACATTTGCTTTTATTAATTATCCCATAAACGTAGTATGCTTTATTAGTTTTAATATAAGAACCATAAATTCCTACCAAAGTCTCATCATCTGAAAAAGTATATAATTCCTTTCCCTTACCTACATAATCAGAAGTCGAAGATCCAGTTTCATATTCATACACCTTATTATCTTCAACTATTCCATATTTCAAACTATTATCTAAATCCATATTTAAAATTATAATATTCTCATTATACTCATACAAATCATAAGGAAAGCCCATAACCCATCCTTGTATTCTTTCCTCATTGCTTATATCTACATACTTCTCTCCCACTCGTAAATATACTTTTTTATCACTAGAAATAATTCCATTATAAATAAACTTCTCAAAAGAAACATCTATATCTACTTTTCTACAATGACTATCCGTTGTTGAATATTTCCTATCTAAATCAAATTCATATAAAGACCCATCATCACTAATAAAATTCATCCCAACAGTACTAATATCTTTTATCTTATTTAGTGGAACCTCACAATCCCACTTATAAGTAAAACTCATTTTATCAATTACTCTTTTTTCAGTCTGAGTAATTTTAGTCTTGTCTTTTGCTTTATTATCCTTAACTGAACTATTATTACTGCAACCACTAACAAAAACCATCACTAAAACCAAAATTATTAAATACTTTCTCTTCATAATACAAAAACCGCCATTACTTCAAATACTTTCCAAACCAATTATAACATAATTACAAGATTTTATCCTCAAAACACCCGTAATTTTCTAACAAACTCACCCTACTTTTTATAAAAAGCCACACAAAAAGACTAGCCAAACTAGTCTTGATTTTGTAATTTATATCTCTTGTACAACGGTAATAATCATTGGCTTAGCCCCAGTTTCTTTATAAAAGAATTTACCTAGTACTTCTCTAACATCATTCTTTATCTTAGAGTAATCTACTCTACTAGCACCTACATCAATATTAGCCTCGATCGTCTCTTTAGAAATTCTCTTAGTCTCTTCTAATAAATCTTGACTTTCTTTAACATAAATAAATCCTCTAGTAAGTATCTCTGGTCCTCCTATTATAGCCTTACTTTGTTTATCTAAAGTACAACTAATAATAACAATACCATTTTCTCCAAGCATTTCACGATCTTTTAAAACTAAATCCCCAATATCACCATTACTATTACCATCTATTAATATTTCATCAACTTCAACATGTTCAGTAGAATTAGTATTTTTACCATCAACTAATTCTAAAACATCTCCATTTTGTTTCAAAATAATATTTTCTTTTGGTATTCCTAACTCCTCAGCAATCTCAGCATTAGCATACTGATGACGATATTCACCCTTAACTGGGAAATAATATTTTGGATTCATTAAATTAATCATTAACATTAAATCTTCACTAGAAGCATGATGTAATAAATGCTTTTTACTAGATAAGGAAACTGCATTAGCCCCAAGCATCGCAATCTCATCCATTATAAGAGCCGTTCTTTTCTCTATTCCTGCATAACTAGGCTCTGTAATAAAAATAGTATCTGTATCTTTAATCTTAATATAACGATCAAATCCATGTATTATTCTTTCCAAATTAGCAAAAGGTTTCTCTTTTTCATCAGAAATAAATACTACAACATCTTTATTATCAAGATCACTTAAACTACCAATTCTGCTTTTATCTATCTTTAGATATCCATCTTCTATTGCGCCATTAATAGTCTCTTGTAAACTCTTACCCATAATAACTATTTTTCTATGAGTTCTAGAAACTTCATTAAATATTTCTTGTACTCTATAAAAATGTGAAGAAAAGATTGTTGCAATTATTCTATTAGGATTATTTGAAAGAACTTCTCTAATAAAACCAGCCACTCTATTATTAGGACTAGTATGTCCAAATCTATCTGCATATATTGACTCAGTCATTAAACATAAAACACCTTGTTTACCTACATATGCTAACTTACCAATATCAGTCTTATAAATATCTGGAACTGTCGAATCAAATACAAAGTCTCCTGTATAAACAATAGCCCCATCTTCTGTATATAAAACATAACAAACAGCATCTGGTATAGAATGTGTAACACTTATTGGAAATAAAGCATTCTTTCCAAACGTAAGTTTAGAATGTGGTCTCACTTCTTTAAACTTCGTCTTCTCTATTTCCTCTTTAGTCATATCTTTCTTTACAATTTCAAGTGTAAGTTTTGTACCATATATAGGTATATCTGGTAACTTTGCCAATATATCTGGAACAGCCCCCATATTAGATTCATGTCCATGTGTTAAAAATATACCCTTAATATTCTTCTTATTTTTAATTAAATAATCAAAGTTTGGAATTATATAATCAATTCCTAAATTCAAATCATTATCGTATTTTAATCCAGCATCAAAAACAAAAATATCTCCATCTACATTAACAATGTACATATTCTTTCCATTTTCATTTAATCCGCCTAAACTAAATATTTTTATCTTACTCATTAATATCTCCTTTCTAAAAAATCTTTTTTATTCTTTCCTCTTCTAAAATTAATAAATGATATAAAGGTAACAGGTATAAATTACATCGACCATTATATCATTAAATTTATTTTTTTTCAAATATCTTTTAATGCAATCATTTCAATACAAAAATACAAATAATTTATATAAGCCTTCACACTTTTAAATAGTCAAAGACTCTATTTAGCCAACTTTCCAAGTGCCTCTTTTGCTGCCTCTTGTTCCGCCTCTTTTTTAGTACTACCAACTCCTGTACCATATATAATATCATCAATCTTAACTTCTACTGTAAATGTTCGATCATGTGCTGGCCCTTCTTCTGAAACAAGTTCATAAATTAGACTTTGTTGAGTTGTTTGAACATATTCTTGTAATGAACTTTTATAATCACTAAAGAATACTACATTAGGATCTTCTATATAAGGAACTATAATATTAAGCACTGTTCTTCTAGCCGTTGCATATCCTAAATCTAAATAAATAGCCCCCATTAAAGCCTCAAATATATCAGCAACTATGGCTTTCTTATATTTTCCCCCTTCTTTTTCTTCTCCATGTCCAACTTTAATATATCTATTCAACCCTAAATTAGTAGCATATTCATATAAAGCATTCTCACATACATAACTTGCTCTAACTTTAGTCATTTCTCCTTCATCTTCATTCTCACATGAATATAAATAATCAGCAATAACTAAATCAACTACTGAATCTCCTAAAAATTCTAATCTCTCATAATCTGCTTTTGCTCTATGTTCATTAGCATAACTACTATGTAAAAAAGCCGTATTATAAAGTCTCATATCTTTTGGTTTAATATTAAGTTTTTCAAATAATTCATTCATATTCTTCACCAGTTATCATTATATCAAAATTAATTAATTTAGTATACTTATAATTGCTATTTTATTTGAATTATAGTAAAATTAAGAAAGCAAGATACAAATAAATATGAAAGGCCAATCTATGAAAAAATTCTTAATATCATTAATAAAACTCTATAAAAAAATGCCTTTATCATCTCATGCATCTTGTAGACATATTCCAACTTGTTCCACTTATGCCATCGAGGCTCTAGAAACTCATGGTACTATTAAAGGTTCTTATTTAACTATAAAAAGAATCTTAAGATGTAATCCTCTAGGAACATCTGGATATGATCCCGTACCAGTAAAGGAGAAAAAGAATGAAAAAAACATCTAAATTTATATTATTATTTATCTTAACTATATTTACATCATTTTTACTAACAGGTTGTACTGATGATAATATGGATAATATCCAAATATATGTTACTAATTATGCTAATGAATATATCACTAAAGAACTCTATGGTGAACATGCTACTGTAACTTCTATCTACCCTGATGGTATAGATATTACTAATTACAAAGTAAGTGATAAGCAAAAGAAAGACTATAGTAAATCTGATTTATTTATCTACAATGGTCTAATCGAACGTGAAAGAAATATGGCAATCGATCTTTTAGCCTTAAATCCTGAATTAAAAATAATTGATAGTTCTGACGTTCTAGAAACAGACTACTCTCCTGAAGAATTATGGTTAAACCCATCTTCACTACTAATGATGGCTCAAAATATCCGTATTGGTCTAGAAGAATATGTTTCTAGTACTTATCTAAAAAAAGATATAGATGATGCCTACGAACAATTAAAAATAAAATTATCAGAACTAGATGCCGACTATAGATTAACTGTAGAAAATACTTCAAATAAAAAAATAGTAGTCGATAACTCAGCCTTAAAATATTTAGAAAAATTTGGCCTAGAAGTATATTGTATCGATAGTGACGCTACTGATAAAACTATAAGTGATGTAAAAAATCTAATTGAAGACAAAAAAATAAATTATATTTATACCTTCAAAAATGATAAATTAAGTGATAATGCTACTGAAATATTAAAAGAATATACAACCATAAAACGACAAGAATTACATAAACTAGATAACATTTCCGATGAACAAAGAGCCAATAAAGAAGATTATGACACTCTAATCGTTGAAAATCTAGAATTACTAAAACAAGAACTATATCAATAAAAAAATTTATTCTTACAATTTAAAAAGAGTTTAAAATCTAACCTGATTTAAACTCTTTTAATTTTACTATAAAAAGTTAATAGCATTAATATCTTCATTAATAAGTTGAGCAAGTATTGTAGCATCATACGCATTAAAAGCCTTAACAATTCTCTCATAATCAATCAAAAATATTTCTAACTTATAAATAAGTAACCTATCAATTGACTTTATCCCAATACTTTTAAAATATTCAAGTATTAAAACTACATTCTTCCAATTACAAATAAAATTATAAACTAAACTATCCTCGTTATTATCTTCTATCTCAACAATAACATTCTGTGAAATACCATTATCAATTAAAAAATCCATAATCTCACCATCACCTAACAGTCTTTTCTATTAAAGAACATAGTCTCTTATAGTCTTCATCACTAATAATCGTATTATAACAAACTGCAAACAGGAAACTATCAAGAGTTGCTACAACACCATTTTTAATTAACATATTAAATATTCTTAAAACTTTAATTTTAGATATTCTAATTCCTTCAAAATTATATAGCAATGGTTCTTCCAAATCTGAAAAAGTATTAATCTTTTGAATAAACTCATTATCAAAAATATCTACATCTATCGTCCTATATTCATTTTTATTTAATATATCTCTATACTTACTCTCATTCTTAAACTTAGGAATAATAGTTTTTGTAATCTCTCTTTTATTATCATTAGTAATACCTTTATAAGAGTTACTAAATCTATTATTAATATCCCCTTGTATACATAAATACTCTTTCTTATTACTAATTATTCTTCTAAAAGCCCTTTCTATTCCCTCTACTTTAATAGAATAATATATATTATAGAATATTACATCATAAGAACTTTCTACTGTCTTAACACAGCTTAAATTATCTCTTAAATACTTAACTCCATATGGATGTATCTCTATAAACTGATCAACTATTTCACAAAAGTTTAAAGCCGTAAGTGCACTAAGTGCTGAATCTATTAACTTCTTCTTTTTCTCTAACGGAAAACCATACTCTAAATACATCTCTAAATTATTATGTAATCTCTTACTATCTATAACTAACAATTCTGGACATCTATCAAGTACATTCTTAAGTGTCAACCCATACTTTTCTAACAATAAAGCATTCTTTCTAAATCCTTCAGCTGTTCCCACTATATAAGGTCTATTCTCTTCGAATACCGAATGTTCCAATATTCTAAATCTATTAAATCTTCTCTTCTCAAAATCATCACTTTCTTCACTAATAAAAACACTAGGAATCTTAAGTAACTTCTCATATGGAACTTTCTTATTCAAAATAAACTTAATAGTCTTAGCAATAGTCTCCTTATCACTAGCAAGTACTAAACTCATTAAAAAATAACCATTACTCTCTTCATCTATTTTTATATTTAATTTATAAAGTACACATAAAACTTCTTTTATCTTTCCTAAAACCCCAAACTCTAATATCTTATTCTGAATCTTTACATCTAACTTATCAAAATTATAATTATACTTCTTAAAAATAGATTTAACTTCTCTAACATCAATATTTCCGTATCTAGCAACTTCCATATTCTTAGTAAATCCCTTTTTATAATTAAATATATTTTTATTATACTTAATAAGTGAAACTAAAAACTCTCTTCTTACTTCCTGATCTAAATCATTATTATCAAATAATATATTTAAAGTATCTAATTCATTAATAAACCAAATATTTTTAGGATTACTTAGTTTAGTAGCCAATGTCTTATATCTATCATTAATACTTGTAACTTCTTCTATATTTACATTATTATTCGCATTATATTCTCTTCTAACTAACACATACTCATGTAAACATCTTAAAAACTTATCTAATACTTTTTCTTGTTTCTCATCTAAAGTCATATTAGTCCCATTCATATAATTTAATTTAAGAATAGTTGTAATAACTTCTAATTGACTAATCATTACTTCTTTTTCTTCTTTACTAAGATCAAATCCTAATACTATTTCTTTTATTTTATAAAATGGTAATGTCGAAATATTTAAAGTAGTCGCAAACAATAACTTTTCTAATCGTTGTTTCTCATCTAAAGTATCATCTTTATATAGGTAATAATCATGAATTATCTTTTTATTTTTTGAAATATTTCCTCTAAGTAATTGTACTAAAGATTCACAACTCATATTTCTTTCCCTACTTTCTATTCTTTTTATCCCACTTTAAATAAAAGTCTTTAAAAACTCCCCTAGAATCCATCTCTGGATGTTCTTTAAGCATCATAATTATACTACGATACTCATCTTCCATAGTCGCATTAGTAACTTTTGGCGATATAGCCGGCTTTATTATATTACCTAACTCTGCCGTTACTAAGAATGTATTAATTTCCCCTTCTAAATTATCAGTATCATTATCAAGTATTGTCTTATAATAATCTAACTCATTTAAAAAAACTATCATCAAAGCCTTTGTCTTATCAATATCTCTCATATTTAAAGACACTATTATTCTTCTTAAATCTTCTATATTTTTAACCGTCGTTTTCTTTGGATCACTAGAAAAATATTTTTTTATCTTCTTAAGTTCCTTCATTCTATCTAACAGTTTCTTTTCTTCTTCTCTATCACTAGTATCTTGAAATGTTGTCTTTTTAAGTTTCTCTATAAAATTAACTACTTCAACTCTAATCATTTTATATTGTGAAGTATCATATAATTTATTTTTTACAAGATAATACAAATTTTTTAATTGTTGCTTAAACTCTTCTCTTTCTTCATTAGTCTTAAAAACACGACTAAGTAATAACTCAAACTTTTCTTTTAAGACTTCATCACTTTCCATATAATATGTTGCTAGTAAATCTACATTGGAATTAGCAAGTCGTAACATATCATTTTTATAGTGTTCATAATTCTTAGAAGCGTTAAACTTATTTAAACTTATCTGAATAGTTGTTAATTCTAAAGCGATCTGATTCAAAATACGTTTTAATGTTTCATTATAATCTAGCATCACTTTCACCTCAATACCCTACTCTTACAAATATTGTACTACAAAACTACTCAAAAGACAATTCCATTTTGCTTTTTAACAACTATTTATTTTACTCCAAGTAAAGACCCTTCCTAGTCTCTTATTGCTCTTTCTACTTCCCTAAATATTGCATTAATTATCTTATCAAAACCTTCTCCAATAAGTTTAGAAAGCCCAAGTCCTAACTTTGACAATCTATTATTATAATTCTTTTCTCTACTCAAATAATTAGAAGCAACTATCTCCTTTCCTTCTGAAACATCTCTTTCAAATCTTTCTATAGCCTCATTCGTAAGTGTCGTCTTCCTCTCATTAGAAATATTATAATATCCTGTATACTGTCCAAAGTATAAAGCAAAGAACAAAATAACTATAATGATTCCAAAAAATCTCACTAAATACTTAGCCTTCATCTGTTTTAATCACCTCCATAAAACACTCAGCAAAAGCCAAGACTGAATTTAAAACTTCTGATGGACTATTCTCATATCCTCCTACCTCAATCAAAATTACTCTTCCAGAAAAGTCTTGATTATAAACTCCGTTAACTCCTACCCCTCCTTTTTTATAAATACCTTTCGAAAGACCCGGATATTTCTCATTTAAAAGATTATTAATTTTCTCTGTAAAAGCCAAATTCTCTTCATAATTTTCATTTTCCAAACCAATTAAAAAAATAGTTTTCGCAAAAACCTTTCCTTCTATCGTAACTGATGTCTTATCCCTACCTAAACTATCTCTATGTACATCAATAAAATACTTTAAACTAGGATTATTCTTAAAAGTATCTTCCATTAAAATTCTACTAGCCGCATAACTATAGGCATAGCGCCAATTATTCATATTTAAAATATCTTTAATACTCCTCTGTTCAACTATTGAAACATATCCATTCTTTTTAAATACTTCTTCCAATACATAATCATTAAACATAACTGTCGGTCCTACATTATATTCTGCAAAATTACTATAAGCATACTCCTCACTCTGATGTGAATTATATATATAAATAGTTGGTAAAGTACTAGAATTAATAGGCGTAAAAGAAGTATTATTATCCCTCTTAATATTTTTCTTTTCTATTTTAAAATACTCATTATCTAAAAATAAAACTGGCGCACTAAATACTTCTTTTACTTTCTGTATTACACTTTTCTTCTCACTAACATTACCATATTGAAGTAGTATTTCTACTAATCTTTTATCATCGACACTAAGACTACTTTTACTTAAAAGACGAAAAGTAATTACTAAAGAAATAATAAAAAATGCCAAAAAGAGTACTATCTTAAGTACTCTAAATTTCTTTTTCTTTCTAGTAATAAATCTCTTCTTCATCTTATCACCAAATTAAATATACTAAATATCTTCTACTTAATTTGTCGGATTAAAGGAATCATGTAAACTTTTATTAATACCATTCCCAATCAATAAACTAAGTCTTTCTATGACAAAGTCTATCTCTTTTGGAGTAACCATCATATTAAAATTAACCGGTGTAAGTACTTCATAAAATAATTGATCTAACTCACTCTTACTAAGCATTCCAATCATTCCTAAAATCTTCTCTCTATCTTGGCTACTTAAATTAATATCTTGTTCACTATAATCCTGTCTATCTTCTGGAACTAGTTTCATCTTAGGATTATCAATATTTTCTAACTTATAACTAAAATGTTTAAGCATATAATTAAACGTATCTGAAACTATAACTGTTGCTTCTACTATTGTCGGTACTCCTATCGCAATAACTGGTATATTAAGTGTCTTCTTACTTATTTCTCGTCTATTATTACCAACTCCCGATCCTGGTCTAATTCCCGCATCAGATATTTGAATAGTTCTATTAACTCTTTCAATACTTCTAGCCGCCAAAGCATCAATAACGATTAATAAATCTATTTCTAAAAACTTAACTAAGTCAACTATTAAATCTCCAGTCTCAATCCCCGTAACTCCTGTAACTCCTGGTTTAAAAGAACAAACATTTCTATATCCCTCTTCTACTTCTCCAAATTCAAATAAATGTCTTGTAACTAAAATATTATTAATTGTATCTGGTCCTAAAGCATCTGGAGTAGATTTACTATTTCCAAGTCCTACTACCAATATTTTCTTATCTTTAATATCCCCAAGTATCTCTTTTAATTCCGCTATAAAAACTTTCTCTACTTCTCTATAATTATCTTTATCAGTAACATCTTTAAAACTAATCGTTACAAAATTCTCTCCATTTTCACATCTCTTATCAACATTTATTTTCTCACTAACTATATAACTACTATCTGATTTATAATTATCTTTTTCAATAATAAGATCTGTTCTACACTTATATTTTCCTAAATCTATTGTATGCATAACAATTCACCCATTAATAATATTCACATTTTTTATAACTTTTATTTGCATTTTTGTTATATATTTGATAAAATTAATGTGTTTACAAAAAGTGAGGTGAAAATATGCCAAATATTAAAAGTGCAAAGAAGCGTATGCGTTCAAGTGTAAATAAAACCAACGTTAATACACTAGTAAATTCAAGTATGAGAACTGCTATTAAAAAATTCGAAAAAGAAGTAAAAGCAGGTAACAAAGAAGCAGCAAGCAACAACTTAAATATTGCTATCCAAAGAATTGATAAAGCAATGTCATCTGGTTTAGTACACAGAAATAAGGCCGCTCGTTTAAAATCAAGATTAACAAAAATGAAAAACGGAATGAACTAAGAGTCGTATATACGGCTTTTTTTTTGCTTTACTTTACCCATAAATTAAGATACAATTAACTTAAAGTAATCCTAGGAGGAAATATGAAAAATATCACAAGAAAACTAGTTGACTTAGGTCTAACTATGATAATTATCGGAGTAATTTTAACTCAAAAAGAAACCATAACAACTTTTATAAATACTCATCTAAATCAAAAAAATACTAATGTAACATTAGGAGAAAAAAATAAATACTATCGTAACTATGACTTCTCTTATGTCCAAAATACTGAAAACTTTAATCCTGAATGTCGCCAAGACATTTTAAATATTTACTATACTGCTATCAATGCTGGTAAAAATACTTTTACATTTTATTGTTCCAAGGATTACACTACTTGCTTAGATGATATAAAAGAACTTGCTAACAATCAAGAAACATTATCATATATTAATAACTTTGTTCATCCTTACAATGGTTTTCAACATATTGAAACAGAATATGATAGTCTTGGTAAAATTACTCTAACAATTCATAAAAGTTATACAAAACAAGACATCGCTGAAATAGAAAAAAAATTAGACTTCATCGAACAAAATGTCTTTGATAAAAATAAGTCTACTATTGAAAATATTAAAAATGCTCATGACTATATTATAAATACTACTCAATATGATACAACTAAAAAAGAAACCGGTGAAACAACTCATAAATCAGATATTGCTTACGGTCCATTAGTAGAAGGCTATGGAATATGTGGAGGTTATACTGATGCTATGGAACTATTACTTGAAAGACTAAGTGTAGAAAGTTACAAAGTAGCAAGTGATAACCATATCTGGAATGGTGTTAAACTAGATAATAAATGGTATCATCTAGATCTAACCTGGGATGATCCCGTAACAACCGATAATGCCCATATCCTAGATGATAGTTTCTTCCTAATAAATACTGAAAAACTAATGGAAATAGAAACAGTAGAACATCAATTCAATCAAGATATATATGTAGAATTAAAGTAAAAACCAAAAGAGATTCAAACATAGAATCTCTTTTTTAGTTTAAGTATTAGTTTTTACTCAACAACGTATGGATTTTCTACAGTGCCATCCCCATCCATGTATCTGGTACCTTTAGCAAGTGAAACAGCCGGACGCACACCGCGGGAGTAGACGACGGGGCTGGTGTTCAGATCGCCACTGGAACGGACGGCGAAGATGAAAACATCGGTGGTGTTGAAGGAGGAAGGGACAAGGCCCAATAATATTGTCCTGTGTCAACATATTTACCACCACTTTAGTATCTTATTTACACTAATTATACTATTTTTAAGGCTTCAATTCAACCTTTACAAAATAAAAAAATTTAGAACACTGTAGAGTTACAATTGATGTGAGACCTTTTATATATAAAAAATGCGATAAGTCTAGTAAAATGTAATTATCAACA
>CAKPMY010000005.1 GCA_934168245.1 uncultured Bacilli bacterium | reverse complement strand
CACCTGTGAATTATAGGTTACAATCCTCTAATTAGAAACTATTAATAAACTGTCCAACTTTTGGGGTTCAGTTCAAAATTGAACTGCTTATTTTTTTATTTTATAAAATTATTTAGAATTTAATAACTTCTACACTACTTTTTAATAGTAATAAGGAATTAATGTCTTGAAATTACGATTAATTCTTTTAAATGATTTATTTTATCAAGGAACTGGGCCAAAAGGGGATATTGGTCCGAAAGGTGATACTGGACCAAGAGGTTTTCCAGGTGAGATAGGAATAAGTGAAGTTATTACGATTGATGGAACGGAAACAGTTGAAGCAGGAGAAGCAGCAGAGGTACAAGATGATAAGATTGGAACAGTTCATCATTTATCTTTTTATATTCCGAAGGGAGAAAAAGGAGATATTGGTCCGACTGGTCCAAAAGGCGATAAAGGTGATACTGGTCCAACTGGGTCATTAGGTCCTACATCGTATGATGCCGTTTGCTTTGCTAGTTTTAAAGATTCAACTACTGCTGGTACTTCAATGATTACGACAACTAGAATTATTCCAGGCAATTCTGATATTTTATCTATTTCTGGTAATCAGATTAAAGTTTCAAGAACTAGTGTATTTGAAATTACATTGTGTGGCAGAATATCTGGAGTTACTGCTGATTCTGGTGGTAAATTTTATTTATATAATATTACTACAGGAGAGAAAATTAGTGATATGGAATTTGTTCTTGATAAAGGTAATACTAGTGATATGGATTTTTCTGAGGTTAATTTTGCTGATGTCTATGCGGGAGGTAATCTTGAGGTTAGAACAGAAATTATTGGTAATGATACTGGTGGTGTTACTTTTTCAATGATCAATGTTATTCTTAAGAGTTATAAAATGTAAATTATAGGTGCTGTTTTTTTTGAGCATAGTTAGGTAAATAGTTAAATGCAATTTTTATAAAAATATTGATATTTAAAGGCTTTTTGAGATTGATTTGCATTAAGAGAAAACTGTTGATATAATTAATGGAGAATTTAGAAATAGATTCTCTTTTTATTATGTTATGGTTTTTGAGGATGATGTTTTATGAATGAAAAATATGAAAAATGGAAATTTGGTACTGATAATGATAAGTTGGTAAGACTCGTTTTAAATGGTGATAAGAGAGCAACCACTTCTTTATATGAAGAATATATTTTAGAAGATGAAGAGTTACCTAAAGTTGGAGACAGAAGTATAATTTTGTTTGATGATGGAAGAGACGCCTGTTTAATTGAAGCTGTAGAAGTGATTATTACAGAGTTTAGAAATATAACTGCAGAACTTGCTTTTATAGAAGGTGAAGGTGATAAGTCACTTGCTTATTATAGAAATGAACATATAAAAATATTTAAGAATATTGATGATAGTTTTAGTGACGATTCAAAAGTTGTTTTTGAAGTGTTTAAGGTAATTGAAAAATATGATTTTTAGTTAAGAGGAGATTTATTATAAAATAATTTGCAACTTCATGTATAATTGTAAATTGTTTGCGACTTCATCAATTTACTAATGAATATTATATGTGTTATAATATGTACTGTTGGAGGGATAGGTATGAATAAAATTTTAGTTAATGGAATTACAATTATTTATGATGATAGTTGTTTAGATAAGATAGATGAAATTAAAGAGACTATTAAAAATAATACAGAGCTGTTTTTAGGAGTAATGCAGGGAAGTACAGTTTTAGGTTTGGTTCCTGTAGATGATGAGAATGGTGCATACTTGGGTGTGGATGAATTTGATGACTTTTTTAAGATGCTTATAAAAAATAGTTTTGATACTGAGGAAAATAAGAGACTATTAGTTGAACCGGATCTTTTAAGTGGGATTTATTTGGAGTTTTTAAGAAGAAAGTATAATGTGGATGGTTTTTTTGGTAACCAAGAATCTGCAAATATTGCTGATGAATATTTTTATGACATAGTAGATTATGTATATTTTGGTAAGAAAGGATCTTTTGATGATTTTGTTTCATATCTAAAAGTTAAAGATAGAGAAGATGAAATTGCTAATTGGATGGTTGAGACAAATAGGTTTAGTTCTTATAATTTTTTATTAGAGAGTATTTTAACATATCTTAGGGTTAATGGTTTAGATGCAGTCGGTGATATAGCAGATGTTGTATCGATGATGTTGAATCAAACTTATGAGGCTGTATTTGGGAATTTTAATGTGAAGTCGGTGGCTATTTCTTCAGTGACTCCTGAAGAGTGTGATAAATTATTTTATGAATTTTTAGATGATATAGGAGCACCTTCTAGTTGGAAAGATTCCTATGATGAGGTAAAAAAAGATAATAGACTTATATATAGGAAAGGTATTAATGAGTCAGAAGTTAGTTATTGTGGTCTATCAGATAATGGAAAACGTTCTATAAATATTATTGTAGAAGGAAATCTTATCGATTTTAAGAATTTAGTACATGAATTTGCACATTATATGTCTATGCAAGGTGGTAATGAAATGGAGTTTTCGATAATAGAGTTACCTAGTATTTTCTTTGAAAATATGGCTCTTCGATTTCTTAAGAAAAAGGGATATTCAGAGGAAGTGGTTGCTGCTATAGCAAGAGAGAGAATGTTTAATAATCGTGATATTTCTCCTTCTATGCTTTCTGTTTTTTCAGATGTAGCACGATATGCTAATAAAGGTATTGTTACTCAGGAAGATAAGATTCAAGTATACCAAGATATGGTTAGACAGCAGGTAGAAAATAGAAAGATATTATTAGAAAAAGGAGTTAAACTTGAGTCTTTGCCAGATATTAATTTTAGTAATCAGGAAATAGAGAAAATGACTTGTAATGATTGCGATAATTTGACTTTTGAATTTTTGAGTAAAGGTTTTTTATTACTTAACGGTTATCAGTATATGATTGATACTTTTGTGGCATCAAAGATAATTGAAAAAGTAGATGATGATCCAACAGTTGTACCAAAAATGTTTAAGGTTACAGAAGAACTTAGTAAGATTGGATTGAATGATATTTTAGAGAAATTTAATATTAAAGATATATTTGCGAAAGAGAAGACTAAATTCATGAGTAAGACTAAAGATAATTAGAGTTTAGTGTGAATCTTTAGAGTTGAAAAGTTAGTATTTTTGTATAAACATCAATTTTTTGATGTTTTTTTCTTTATATTGATTTGTTCGATAGGAAAAAGATATTATTTTTAGTATAATAATTTATAGAGGAACTTTATGTATGGAGGACTGATAGTGAATGGAGAACATTATAAATGATATTATTTTTTCTAATAAAGAATTATTTGGTGATAATCCCGAAGTAGAAAGAGTTAATGTCGGTTTTACAAATACAATATTTATAGTTAATAATAGGTATGTTGTAAAGATTTGTACTAATAGTAGTAATGAAGAGAAGTTTGCGAAAGAGATTGAGTTTTATCAGAAGAATAAAGATAATGATTTAATTCCTAGGTTGTATTATGCTAGTATGGATAAAAGAATCGTTCCTTATTATTATGAGGTTATGGAAAAGATAGAGGGAGTTTCTTTATATAATGTATGGCATACTTTTGATGAGGTACAAAGAGAAGATGTTATAAGACAGTTATGTAGTGCGATGAAAATGTTTCATAGTAATACTTCGGACTTTTATGATTGGACTTTAAGAACTAAAAATATATTTGTTCCGCTATATGAAAAGGCAAAGAAGTTGAAGTTGTTTAGTAATGAAGAAAGAAAACTTATTGATACGGCTTATCAAAAATTTGATCAGTATTTAGAGTCTTCTAAATTTGTTTTGATACATAATGATTTACATTTTGATAATATCTTTTATAGTAAGGGTAAGATTAAGTTAATTGATTTTGAAAGAGCAATTTATGCTCCTTTAGATTTTGAATTAGATATTTTATATCGAATGGTTAGAATGCCTTGGAAGTTTGCCAGTGAAGAGACAGAAAAATATGTGAAGTTAAGTGACTATGAGAATATTATGAAATATATTGAAAAGTATTATCCGGAGTTAGTTCATAGTGATAATTTGGATAAGCGATTAGCAATTTATGAAATGATTTATTTTTTAAAACAATATATAGGATATTCACATATTGGGGAGTTAAAGGATAATATTTTAAAAGCGGCTAGAGTGGTTGTTGGTGATTAATAAATAAATTTTTTAAGAGGTGGAGTAATGGATAAGATAGCAATTATTTCTGATATTCATGGAAATTTGGAGGCTTTAAAAGAAGTACTTAAGGATATTAGAGAAAGAGAAATTGAAAAGATATATTGTTTAGGTGATATAATTGCGAAGGGAACACATCAACAGGAATGTGTTGATTTAATTAGAGAAAATTGTGAAATTGTTATTAAAGGAAATTGTGATGAGTACTTTACAAGTGATCTTGATATAAGTGAAAAGTCTGAGGAAGAGGCAAAGAGAATTATTTGGAATAAAAGTAAGATTAATGAAGAAAGTGCAAAGTATCTTAGAGGGTTAGATTTTTGTTATGAGTTTTATATGAGTGGAAGACTAGTAAGATTGGTGCATGCACATCCGGAAGGTATTAGTAAGTTTGTTGGAAATGTTGATACATTAGAGAGACTTTATAGTTTGTTTTTGCCAAGTGAGAATACTGTTTCTAGTGAGAAGGCAGATGTTTTAATATATGGACATATTCATACACCTTTTATTCAAAGAATTTATAATAGATGTATTATTAATACTGGAGCAGTTGGTAATGCGATTGATGTTTTTAGAAATGAAGAAAAAGATGGTGATGTTAGAAATACAACTGTTGCGAACTACTTGGTGTTATCTGGTGTTTTAGATTCGCATGATATTTCTGATAAGATATCTTATGAGATAGTAAATGTTTCTTATGATATAGAAAAAGAATTGAGTAATAAGGAAGATATTTTAGAATTTGATTCTTATAGTGTAGAATTAAGAGAAGGAAAATATAGGAATATGGCAAAAATTTATGATAGTTTTGTTGTAAGAGGAATAGATAAGGATAAGATTTAGAAGTGAAGTTTTGAGGTGAAAAGATGATTATAAGTAAAAATGGAATGAAGGAAATTGAAAATTTAGATTTTAATGATATTTATATTGTGACAGATTTTGATGGTACTCTTACAGTTAGTTCTAGTGATAGTTCTTGGGCAAGTATTTTTAAGAATCCTAATGTTTCGGAAGAGTTTGTTCAGGAATGTATTAGAATTTTTAAAAAATATCATCCAATAGAGATTGATGATAATATACCAATTGATGAAAAAACTAAAGTTATGAATGAATGGTATAGAGTTAATATTGAAACACTTGTTAATTATGGAATAACGGAAGAGATGATTAATTATTCGGCACAGAATAAAAGTATAATGGCATTTAGAGATGGAGCACGAGAGTTTTTACAATTACTAAACGATTTTGGAGTACCAGTTATTGTTATTTCTGCAGGAGTAGGAAATATAATAAAACAATTTTTAATCAGAGAAAATTGTGATTTTCCTAATATTTTCATTTGTTCTAACTTTTTAAAATATGAAGATAACAAGGTTGTAGGAGTTGAAGATGATAATTTGATTCATTCTTTAAATAAAAGTGAAGTATCTTTACCAGAGAAGATAAAATCTTTAATAAAAGGTAAAACACCAGTCTTATTAGGAGATAATGTTATGGATATTCATATGCTTAATCAGAAGGACAAGGCGATTAAAATTGGTTTTCTAGATGAGAAAGTTGAGGAAAGAAAAGAATCGTTTTTAAATAATTTCGATCTTGTTTGTATAGGAGATGTTTCTTTCAAGAAATTACTAGATAGTACTAAAGATAATAAGAAATAATTTAAGATTGATTACAGAAGGGAGTTTTGATGATGGTTATAAACTATTCAGATCAAGAAGTTATAAAGGGCGAAAAATCAATTTTTTTAGCAGGACCTACACCAAGAAGTGAAAAAGTAAAGTCTTGGCGAGGAGAGGCTTGTAAGAGGTTAGAAGAATTAGGTTTTGAAGGAGTTGTTTATGTTCCAGAATATTCTACTTGGAGTCCTAAGATGGATTATCTTGATCAGGTGAGTTGGGAAAGAGAGGCTTTAACAGAGGCTACTACTATTTTGTTTTGGATACCTAGAAGTTTTCCAGATATGCCGGCTTTAACAACTAATGTAGAATTTGGGTATTGGATGCATTCTGGGAAAATTATATATGGACGTCCAGATGATGCAGAAAAGATAAAATATTTAGATTGGTTATATGAAGAGGATTATGGTATGAAGCCAGTTAATAATTTAGATGAATTATTAGAGAAGGCTATTTCTTTGGCAGATGAATTATATGATGGAAAAATGGTCAAAATATTGCCATTAGATGATAGAAAAATATTGGAAAAAATATAACTACAGAGGGGGGATTTAATGGTTGAAATTGAAAATAAATATACTACTACTATTTTTGAAAATATAAAGAATATAGATGAAAAAGGTAATGAGTTTTGGTCAGCACGTGAATTACAAAAAGTGTTAGAATATAAAGAATGGAGAAAGTTTTTTTGTGTAATAGAAAAGGCAAAAGATGCTTGTAATAATAGTGGTGTTAATATATATGACCATTTTGTCGAGATGGCCAAAATGGTGGAAATAGGATCAGGAGCAAAAAGGAAACAGTCTGATTATAGGTTATCTAGATATGCCTGCTATTTGATAGTTCAAAATGCTGATTCTAGAAAAAAGGTTGTTGCCTTAGGTCAAACTTATTTTGCGTTTCAGACTAGAAAACAAGAAATAACGGAACAAGAGTATGATTTATTATCAGATGATGATAAGAGATTTTATCAAAGAAAATTAACAAGAAGAGGTAATTATACACTTCAAAAAGTTGCGGCTGCGGCTGGTGTTAAAAATATGGCAGAATTTCATAATGCTGGATATAAGGGATTATATAATGGAGAGACTGCGGATGATATATTTAAAAGAAAAAAGTTACGTTATCGTGAAGATATTTTAGATAATATGAATGAAGATGAGTTGGTTGCTAATCTATTTAGAATAAATCAAACTAAACAAAAACTTTTAAGAGATAAAGTTCAAGGAGAAAATAAAGCGAAAGATGTACATTATGAAGTTGGTAAGAAAGTAAGAAAGGCAATTGCTGATATTGGTGGTATGATGCCAGAAGAAATGCCTACACCTGAAAAGAGTCTTAAAGAACTTGAAAGAGAAAGAAAACAGTTAGAAGATTTGGCATTAGAAGAAATAGAACTAGAGAATTAGGTGTAATCTGAGAAGGAGAAAAAGTGGAAATTGTAGAGATAGGAGTAAAATTAGATAGAGATTTTGAATATTATGATGCGTTGTTGAGAAGTAAAGGATTAGTAAATGATTACAAAGTGAGGACTCATGATATTTATTATACTAATCAAGACTTAAATGAATTGTCAGAAAATCAGATGAAGAATGCATGTATAAGATTAAGAAGTTGTAATGACAGCAATTATAAAATACAGAATAATTTAATTAATAATAAATTTAGAGAGAAAGAAGTTTCTGCTACTGAATTAGATCAATTTGAACATAAACTATTTAAGCTCGGATATAGAAAAGTATTTGACACTGTAAAAGATGATTACCATTATTATAAAGATGGGATGTCTAGTAAAATACAATTGCAACAAATAGAAGATATAGGGCTATTAGTATATTATGATAATAAAGATTATTATCAATTTGACTTAGAAATACAAAGAAGAAAATTGATTGATGAACTTAATTTATATGGATTTAATATTGATTATGATGTTTTAGGACTTGATAAATTAAGGACACTTTATTATGGAAAAGAAATGTATAGTAAAAATCAAAATGGATAAGGTAATAATTTTGAATGAGTTGTTTTATATTATAAATTATATTAAGAAAAAATATAATTAGTTATTTTATATATATGGTAAAATATATGAAAAAAATAGTGATTACTTTTTAATGAAATAAAAGAATATTGTGAAGAGAGTGATATAAATATACAAATTTTTCTTATCATAAAGAATTGATAGAAAAGAAGAAAGAAGGTATGAAGAATGATTAATATAGAAGATTTTTTAATAGAAGCAAAAAAACAAACATATGCTAATAGTTCTGCTGAGAGAATATTAAATACACGATTAAATTCTAAAGATTATGAGTATCAAAAAGATAATATGATTTATCATGATACTTATTTTGGAGGAACAAGATTTATTGGTGAAGAGGTTGTTTATGTAGATAATCAAACTTATTGGGCAATGAATTATTATGGTGTAACTTTGGATGAGAGTTTAGGCGAAGAAGCAATGGATAATGCTTTACGTCCTGCTTTAATGAATGTTGGAAAAGATGAGGCTGTAATTCCGGTAAGGGGGCCTAGAGAATTCATTAATGGTGAATATAAATATACTTTTGAAATAAATGGCGATATTAATTGTTTTAATGGTATTGAAAGAATTTATAAAAATGATAAATTGATCTATGAATTAAATTGTAATGGTGGACTAATAAAATAAATTAGTTAGTACAAATGTTGAATTAATATATAATGGGGCAATTTAGAAAATGAGTATATGTGATTAGTTGCTTGGAAAAATTCACCAAATGGGGAAATATTGGAAACAGATGTTGTTATAGCTAAAAATTATTTATCTAAAGAGGGATAAAAAATCAGTTACCGAGAAATGCTCGTTAACTGCCGAAGATGGAAAAAAATATAACACAACTATATAAGTTACATTATGCTATAAGTGGACATACTGCTGCCGAATTAATATATAATAGAGTAAATTCAGAAAAAGAGCATATGGACTAACTAATTGGAAAAATTTTCTTGAATGTTTAATATATAGATACGATGTCGTTGTTGAGAAGAATTATTTAAACGAAGAAGAAATGAATAATTTAAAAGATTTAACAAATATGTTTTTAGTATTTGCTGAATATGAAGCAAAACAAAGACATGTAATGACAATGCAAGATTGGATAGATGCAACTGATGATTTATTAAGATTTAGAAGAAAAGAAGTATTAAATAATAGTGGTAGTATTTCTCATAAAGAAGCAGTAGAAAAAGCAGAAAAAGAATATGAAAAATTTAGAGTTATACAAGATCAAAAATATATTTCTTCAATGGATGAATTTTATAATAAATACTTAGATGAAAATAATGGTAATGAATAAGGAAATGATTAAAATGGATATGTACCAAAAAAGAAAAATCAGAGTAGAAGAGAAAAATAATGATAGTCAAAAAGTTTACCATCAACGAGTATTAACTGGTATATACAGATTTATGGAAAACTAAAATTTTGAATGCAGGAGATGATAAATTTGGCAAAAGATTTAATTATAAGAAGCAGCAGTGCAGAATTTTTGATATTTGAAAGACAAACACATGGTAAAGGAATTCAAGTTAGATTTGAAGATGGTGATTTATGGTTAACACAGAAAGCTATTGGAGAACTTTTTAATGTGGACAGAACAGTAGTTACTAAGCATATTAAAAATATATATTCCGAACTTGAATTAAATGAGAATTCAACTAGTGCAAATTATGCACTAGTTCAAAAAGAGGGTAATAGAAAGATTACTAGAAATGTATTGTATTATAACTTAGATATGGTTATTTCAGTAGGTTATAGAACAAATTCAGATAGAGCTATACAATTTAGAAGATGGGCAACTTATATATTAAAAGAATTTTCAAAAAAAGGTTATATAATAGATAAAAAGAGGATGGCAAATGGAGCATTCTTTGATGAAGACTATTATGAGTCCTTGCTTGCAGAAATAAGAGAAATAAGATTATCCGAAAGGCGATTTTATCAAAAAGTTACTGATATTTATGCAACAAGTGTTGATTATGACAAAAAGTCTCCTACAACAATTAAATTTTTTAAAAAGGTTCAAAATAAAATGCACTTTGCGGTATCACATCAAACGGCTGCTGAAATTATATATAGCAGAGCAAATTCAGAAAATAAACATATGGGGCTTACTTCTTGGAAAAATTCACCAAATGGGAAAATATTAGAAACAGATGTTGTTATAGCTAAAAATTATTTATCTAAGGAAGAACTAGAAAGTTTAGAACTAATAGTATCTGCATTTTTAGATTTAGCAGAAAATAGAGCAAAAAGACATATTCCAATGACTATGGAAGATTGGTCTACAAGAATAGATAAGTTTTTACTTGCAGATGATTTAGATATATTAAAAGATGTTGGAAAAATATCACATGAAATTGCTTGCGATAAGGCCTTAACAGAATTCGAAAAATATAGAGTAAAACAAGATAGATTATATAAATCGGATTTTGATTTATTATTAGAAGAAACAGAAGATTATGTAGGAGATGAAATAAATGAAAATTAATTTAAGCAATATTAAAGTGGCAATTTTTGATTTTGATGATACACTTGCAATTCATAAAGATAAGGATTATCAAAAACATCGTAATGAATCCGAAGAAAAGTTACAAAACTATTATTTGAATGCATATTTAGCGCCTGAAAAATTTTATGAAATAATCGAACCATGTAATATGTCAGAATCTATATTTAAACTAATTAATATTTTAAGAAAAAATAATGTTAAAATATATTGTGTATCTGGAATGAAATTTTCATTTCATTTGAGAGCAAAAGAATATTTTGTTCATAAATATTACGGAAACGATATAGAAGTTATTTCAACAAGAAATCAGCAATTAAAAATAGATGCAGTAAAAATAATTAGCAAGGCTAACAATTGTAATTTAAGTGAAGTATTATTTGTAGATGATATTGAAGAAAACATTATTGACTTTGATAAGATAGGAATAAATGCATTATTGCCTGGTGATGTTGATTCGTTGATAGAAAAGTAAATAAAGTAGGTGAAAATAATGAATAATGAAAATAAAACAAATATTAACTGGTATCCAGGTCATATGGCTAAGACTAAACGTGAAATTATAGAAAAACTTAATTTAATAGATGTTGTTTATGAGGTTGTTGATGCTAGAATGCCGTTATCATCTAAGATTGTTGATATAGATGAGTTAATTAAAGATAAGCCTAGAATATTAGTTATGACTAAATATGATTTATGTGATAAGGCTGAGACTGATAAGATTATTAAGTATTATGAAGGTTTAGGTTATAAAGTCGTAGCAGTTGACTTGATGAGTGGGTTAAATGTTAAAAAGATTCTTGATTATACTAAAGAGATAATGGATATAGAGAATGAGAAACGTGAAAGTAAGGGGATGAAGCCTAGAGCGGCTAGAGCCTTGATAGTAGGTGTTCCTAATGCTGGTAAGAGTACTTTAATAAATAGATTAGTTGGTAAGAAATCAGCAGGAGTTGGTGATACTCCTGGATTTACGAAGAGTCTTAGTTGGATTAGAATTAATAAAGATGTAGAACTTTTGGATTCTCCTGGTATATTATGGCCTAAGATGGAAGATCAAGAAGCAGCACATATACTTGCGTGTTTATCTTCAATAAAAGAAGAAATATTAAATCCAGATGCGATTGCAGTATTTATATTAAGAAAACTTTATGAATTATATCCAGAAAGATTAGAAGAAAGATATGGAGTAGTAGAGTTAGATGAAGATTTAATCGAAGTGTATGATACTATTGCGAAAAGACGTGGGGCTTTATCTAGGGGTGGAGTTGCGGACTATGATAAGGTATCTAATATTATTATTAGGGATTTAAAGAATGGCTATTTTGGTAATATTACTTTTGATAGATTGGATGTAAAGAAGTAGAAAAACTACTTTTTTTCTTTCTTAATAAAATATTAGTATGTTAAAATATTTTTTGGTGAAGTATATGAATGATAATTATATGTATGAAAGAGAATTAAGAGAAAAGGGAATTAAATATATAGCAGGGGTAGATGAAGTTGGAAGAGGACCTTTAGTTGGGTCAGTAGTGGCGGCTTGTGTTGTGCTACCAGAAGAATTTAATTTAGATGGGTTAACTGATTCTAAAAAATTATCTGAGAAAAAACGAGATTTCTTTTTTGAGGAGATAAAAAGACAAGCACTAGGTGTTGGTATTGGAATAATTGATGAGAAAAAAATAGATGAAGTTAATATATATGAGGCTACTAAACTTGCTATGAAGAAGGCAATTGAAGAGTGTAATAAGCAAATTGGCATAGAACATATATTGATAGATGCTATGCCATTAGAATTAGATATTCCAACGACTTCTATTATTAAAGGTGACTTAAAAAGTATTACGATTAGTGCTGCTTCAGTTATTGCGAAAGTGACAAGAGATAGAATGTTATATGAGTTGGACTTAAAATATCCGATGTATGATTTTAAACATAATAAGGGTTATCCTACAAAGAAACACTTAGAAGCAATTGATAAGTATGGGATAATAGATGAGCATAGAAGAAGTTATGGGCCAGTAAAAGATTATTTAGAGAATAAGTAGTTTAGTTAATAAAAAAGGAATGGCTTTAATAAGTTGGTTATATATTAAAAATAGGGAGGTTTCTAGTTTTTTATTTTTAATAAGATAAGGACAAGAATGTGAAGTATTAATAATTTTTTATAAAAATTTGTATTTTTTTCGGAAAAGTTTAGAAACATTCGTATAATAATTATAGAAGAGATTGACAAATAGTTGTTTAATCGTTATAAGTTAATAAGGGAGGGATTTTATGCCTAAAAATTTAGTTATAGTGGAAAGTCCTAGTAAAAGTAAGACAATTGAAAAGTATTTAGGAAAAGACTATAAAGTAGTATCATCTAAGGGTCATATTCGTGATTTAGCAACTACGGGTAAATATGGATTAGGTGTTGATATAGATGATGGTTTTAAACCTAGTTATGTTCCTATTAAAGGAAAAGGTAATGTTATTAAAGAGTTAAAGAAAGATGTAAAAGATTCTGATATGGTATATCTAGCAAGCGATCCTGATCGTGAGGGAGAGGCTATTGCTTGGCATTTAAAAGATGCTTTAGGTATTAAAGATAAGAATTATAAGAGAGTATTATTTAATGAAATTACACATGATAAAGTAGTTGATGCGATTAATCATCCGACTGTTATTAATACAGATTTAGTAAAGAGTCAAGAGACAAGAAGAATACTTGATCGTATTATTGGGTTTAGACTTTCTAAATTATTACAAAGTAAAATAGGGGCTAAGAGTGCTGGAAGAGTACAGAGTGTTGCTTTAAAATTAATTGTAGATAGAGAAAGAGAAATAGAAGCATTTGTACCTGAGGAGTACTGGACAATTACGGCTAAATTTAAGGATTATGAGGCTAGTCTTTTTAAGTATAAGGAAGATGATATTGAATTAAAGAATAAAGAAGACGCTGATAAAGTACTTAGTGAAATTAGTGATACTTATACTGTTGTTGATATTGATAAGAAAGAAAAGGCTAAGAAGAGTAAGACTCCTTTTATTACTTCTACATTACAACAAGAGGCTTCTACTAAGTTAGGTTTTCCGGCTAAGAAGACTATGAGTATAGCCCAAAAATTATATGAAGGAATTGATTTAGGCAGTGAGACAGTTGGTCTTATTTCATACATGAGAACTGATTCTATTCGTTTATCTGATGAGTTTATTGGACCAACTATGAAGTATATTGAAGAAAATTATGGAAAGAACTATGTCGGATATGTAAAGAAGTCTACAAAGACAGAGAATGTACAAGATGCACATGAAGCAATTAGACCGACTAGTATTTTAAGGGAACCAGTAAAAGTTAAACAGTATTTAAGTAATGATGAGTTTAAGTTATATAGTTTAATATATAAGAGAACTTTGGCTTCTTTGATGAGTGATGCTAAAGTTAATCAGACAACGATAGTTTTTGATAATAATGATTATAAATTTAAGGCTACGGGACAAATAATGATCTTTGATGGATACTTAAAAGTTTATCAAGATTATGAGTCTAGTGAAGATAAGATTTTACCTGAACTTGGTAAGGAAGAGAAATGTATTACAACTGATGTTTTATCAGAACAACATTTTACTAAACCACCGGCTAGATATACAGAGGCTAAATTAATTAAAGAAATGGAAGATTTAGGAATAGGTAGACCTTCTACTTATGCTAAGACTATTGATACTATTAAAGAACGTAATTATGTAGAAATGGAAGATAAAAAGTTTAAACCGACAACTATTGGAATTGAAACTACTGATAAATTACAAGAGTTCTTTAGTGATTTAATTAATGTTGAATATACAAGGGATATGGAAGAAGAACTAGATGATATTGCGGAAGGTAGTTTGGTCTGGAACGATGTTTTAAAGAAATTTTATGAGTTGTTTGAGCCTAGAGTAAAAGATGCTTTTTCTGATATGGAAAAGAAAGCACCAGAAGAGACTGGAGAAGTTTGTCCAGAATGTGGTAATCCGTTAGTTAAGAGAAAAGGCCGTTACGGTGAGTTTGTGGCTTGTAGTAATTACCCAGAATGCAAATATGTAAAAAAAGAAGAAAAAGAAGTGGTTGAGGTTATGGATTGTCCGTTCTGTAAGGCTGGAAAGATTGTAGAGAAAAAGACACGTAAGGGTAAGATTTTCTATGGATGTAGTAATTATCCAAAATGTAAGACTGCTTGTTGGGATAAGCCTACAGGAGAAATATGTCCAGAATGTGGTAAGTTACTTGTAACTAAAAATGGAACTGTTAAGTGTAGTGAATGTAGTTATGAAAAAGAAGTGTAATTTTGGTTACATTTCTTTATTTTTTGTAGTATGTTTTGGCTAGAATTTGACATGTTTTAGTAAATATTTTTTCTTTTTAGTGTTTTTTTGATATACTTAGATTAGATATTAGTTTTACTAGGAGGATTTTATGGGTTATCATTTATGGAATGGAACAATGGAAAGTGTTAGAAGATATTATGACTATGGAGAGTATGACTCAGATCAGATTGATATGTTTAATGATACAGTTTATGATGTTGCGATGCCTATCTCAATTAATGGAATTAGTAGTTTTTCACTTGAAGAGATAGATGCTTTGACAACAAGGTTTAAAAGTGAAGAAGATTTTAGAAATTGGTTGAATAAAACTAAATGTTTATCTTTAACAGAGAAGTTGGGGCATATTATGATTACTCATAAGTATAAAGGACTAAAAGAAGATGCCGTTGTTTATAATAGTCCTTTATTGGCAAGATGTGCAGAAGAAGTTAAAAGTAAAAAGAATAATGGTTATAAAGAGAATGATATTTGGCTTTCTAGGAGTGATGAATTACTTAAGTTGGCGAAAAGAATTGCAAAGTACTTAGAAAATGAAGATATTAGAGGTGGTATTTTGCAACTAGAGTTTATACCGGCTTTAAAAGAGGGACTTATAGGGTATGCTAGAAGTTGCGAGTTAGGTACTCAGAAAAATGATAGTGAGAATTTTGAGGCTATTTATATGGGATGTTTAAGATACTCTAGTTTGAGAAAGTTTGTAGTATGGGAAAAACAATATCTTTTAGATAAAAAACTTGCAAAAGAAAAAGAAAGAGAGAACCAGAGAGAAAATGAGAAAGAAGAAACTCGACTTCAAGAAATGAGAGAAAGGCCTTTTAAGAGTTCGGTTGTCCAGGCAATAGATGAAATGAGGACACCTACTGGGGAGATTGATATGGATCGAGTTTGGTCAGTAATGGATGTAGATGATGTATATAGTAGTGATATAGATGATTTGAATTATGTTGGACTAAAGACATATGATAAAAAAACAACTACTGATAACAAAGCAGGAAAGAAGTAAATATGATTAAAGAAATAGATAAAATACCGAGTGAACTACAAGAATATAGAGATTATTTACAGTACCAGAGAAATTATTCAGAATACACTGTAGAAAATTATTGTAGTGATATTGTACAGTATTTAGATTATTTAGCGAGTGAAGGCATTAATTTTAAAAAGATTGAATATAGTGACTTAAGATTTTATCTTATGTATTTAAAAGAAGAAAAAAAAGAAAATAATTCTTCGATAGATAGAAAACTTAGTGCTTTAAGAGGATTTTATAAGTTTTTGGCTACAGAGAAGATTACAGATAATAATGCTTTTTCTTTAGTTACGGGATTAAAAAAAGAAAAAAAATTACCTAGATATTTTGAATATAATGAGTTGGAAGAATTATTTAAGGTACCAGATTTAAGAACGGCGCTTGGGCAACGAGATCGGTTAATACTTGAAATGTTATATGCTACTGGTTTAAGAGTTGGAGAACTTGTATCAGTAAAGGTTAGCGATATCGACTTGGGAAGTAGAGTTATATTGGTACTTGGAAAAGGTAATAAAGAAAGAAGAGTTACGTATGGAGATTATTGTCATGACGCCTTAAAACTATATTTAAGTGATGGTTATCTTAAACTTAATAAAACTGGGACTGGTTACTTATTCTTAAATAGTAATGGAGAAGTTATTACAGAAAGAGGTATTAGATATGTACTTGATCAAATAATAAAAAAGACTAGTTTAAATAAATCTATATCTCCACATGTACTTAGACATAGTTTTGCAACACATTTATTAAACGAAGGATGTGACTTGTTAACAGTACAGAAATTATTGGGACACGAGAGTATTAGTGCTACTCAGATTTATACACATGTTACGACAGATAGATTAAAAGAAGTATATTATAATAGTTTTCCTAGAGCGATAAAAAAAGATAATAATGAGGACTAGAGTTAAATATTCTAGTTTTTATTCTGAAAATTAATTGATTTTACTTTATCTTTTTTGACATTTTAGTTATAATAATGTTGTCAATGAAGGATGTGGTGTCTTTTTATGGATTTTGAATTTTCTAGTAAAGAGGAACTTTATCAGAGAGTTAAGCCAGCACTTAGAGCCAAAGCCATGGAACTTAAAAGAATGGGTTATTCACATATAAAAGAAAATGATGTGTGGAATTATTTAATTCAAACTAAATGGTGTAAGGCTCATGATTTAATGCTTTCAGATATAGTTAATGATATTTTGAAATCTAATAATGAGAAGATAGATATGTATTTAAAAGAAAAATTAAGAAATGATAGGACACAATATTTTGATAAGAATTTAGAAATTTTATGAGGTGAGGTTACATGAAAAGTAAAAAAGGCAAAAAGAATGTTATTATTACGGCTATTTTAATGAGTTTATTAGCAGTAGTAATTTGTTTGTTATTTATTCCTCTTTTTAAGAATTTAAAATTTGGATTAGATTTACAAGGTGGATTTGAAATATTATATAAAGTTGATTCTATTGATGGATCTAAGATGAATAGTAGTAAATTAACGGCTACTTATAAAACTTTAAGTAAGAGAATTGATAGTTTAGGTGTTAGTGAACCAGAAATAATATTAGAGGGTAATGATAAGATCAGAGTTAAACTTGCTGGAGTTACTGATCCTGAACAAGCACGTACACAATTATCAACTGTTGCGACTTTATCTTTCAGAGATACTGATGATAATTTATTGATGACTAGTGAGGTTTTAAAAGCAGGAGGGGCTAAGATTAGTCAAGACTCTTCTGGACAACCGGCAGTTTTATTAACTGTTAAAGACAAAGAAAAATTTTATGAAGTTACTAATAAAGTAAAAGATTATGAGAAAAACATGATCGTTATTTGGTTAGATTACAATGGTATGACTGATAGTTTTGCTAAAGAAGGTAGTCTATGTGGTACTTCTGAATCTAACTGTTTAAGTGCAGCGACTGTATCACAAGGATTTGCTAGTGATGTAATTATTCAAGGTAATTTTACAGATGAGGAAGTTAGTAATTTAGTTGATTTGATTAATTCTGGGTCTTTACCTAGTAAATTAAGTGAAATATCTTCTAAGACAGTAGGGGCTTCATTTGGTGATGATACTTTACAAAAGACATTAATTGCTGGTGTTATTGGTGTTGTATTAATTGGTGTTTTATTAGTTGCTATTTATCACTTTGCAGGATTTGTTTCAACTATATCAATGCTATTATATACATTCTTAGTATTCTTAGTATTCTGGCTTGTAGGTGGAGTTTTAACACTTCCTGGTATAGCAGCTTTAGTACTTGGAATTGGTATGTCAGTTGATTCTAATGTTATTACCTTTGCACGTATTAAAGAAGAATTATATAAAGGTAAGAGTCTACCTTTAGCATTTAAAGAGGGAGTTAAGTGTAGTTTTAGTGCCATACTTGATTCTAATTTAACTACTTTGATCGTTGCGATTATTATGTTTATATTTGGTGAATCTAGTATTAAGGGATTTGCTACAATGTTAATCATTACAGTTATTGTTACAATGTTTACAATGGTATTCTTAACTAGAATTTTATTAAATCTATTTGTTAAGACTAATTACTTTAATGATAAGACAAAATTATTTATTGGAGTAAAGAAGGAAGATATACCTAACGTAAGTAAAAATGAAAAAGTAAAGAAAATACCATTTCCAAAAATAGATTTCTTAAAAAATAGAAAATTATTTGCTGGGGTATCAGTAATCATTATTTTAGTTGGAGCAGTTACTATTGGATTTTGTGGATTAAACTTAGGAATTGATTATAGAGCAGGATCAGATATTACAATAGCAACAGATAAAGATTTAACTAAGAAACAAATAAATAGTGATTTAAGTGAATTAAAATTAAAGAGTTCAGATATTACTATTGGTGATGAAGAGACTGTAATTAGAATTGATTCAGCACTTGGTGGAGATAAAGTTAAAGAAGTTAATACATATTTTGAAGATAAGTATGATGCTAAAGTTAATATTGGAGTTGTTTCTAATGTTGTACAAAGAGAATTAATTAAGAATGCAATTCTTTCAGTACTATTAGCACTTGTAGGTATTATTCTTTATGTATCATTCAGATTTAAGTTTAGTTATGCGGTATCAGGAGTAGTTGCATTACTACATGATGTATTAATTATGATAGCTCTATTTGGTATATTTAATATTGAAGTATCATCTATGTTTATTGCAGCACTTTTAGCAATTATTGGTTATTCAATCAATGATACAATAGTTACATTTGACCGTGTAAGAGAAAAATTAAAAGAAAAAGATGAAGAAAAGTTAAGTTATGATGAATTTTATGATCTATGTAATACTAGTATTAGAGAAACATTTGGACGTACAGTAAATACTACTATTACAACGTTGATACCAGTTGTTACATTAATAATATTAGGATCTAGTGAAATACTTTCATTTAACTTAGCAATGTTAATTGGATTAATTGCTGGTACTTATTCAACTATCTTTATAGCAACAGCATTATTCTTAACTTTAGAAAAGAAAAATTTAGGTAAACCTAAAAAAGTAAAAAGAGTTTATACAGATGAATTTGAGGAAAAGAAAATAAAGGGAATTAATTGTTAGAGAGGAGTTGGTTCCTACGTCAAAACATGATAAAATTACGTTTGATGATGTACTAGAGTCTGTTAGTACATATATTGAAGATGGGGAACAGATTTCGGTTATAAAACGAGCATATAATTTTGCTAATAAAAAGCATAATGGTCAACTTAGGAAGTCAGGAGAGCCATATATTATTCATCCTTTGAATGTGGCTCTAATCCTAAGCAAAATTTATGCTGATTATGAGACTATTTCGGCAGCTTTACTACACGATGTATTAGAAGATTGTGATTGTACAGTTGAAGAGATGGAAAATGAATTTGGAATTAATATTACACGTTTAGTTACAGGAGTTACTAGACTTAGTAGAATTAATTTTTCAACAGAGAATGAATACTTGATTGATTACTATAAAAAAATTATAGTAGGTATGAGTGAGGATGTTAGAGTAATCATCGTAAAATTAGCAGACTGTCTACATAATATGAGAACTTTATGGGCACTTCCAGAGGATAGACAAAAGGCTAAAGCACACGAAACATTAGATATTTTTGCTCCGATCGCACATCACTTAGGTATTCATAAAATTAAGAGTGAATTAGAAGATTTATCATTACGTTATTTAAAACCAGATGTTTTTTATGATATAGCAGAAAAACTTAATAAAACAAAATTGGAACGTGATAAGACTGTTTTTGATATGCAGAAGTCAGTTTCAGAACTTTTAGATGAACATCATATTAATCATGAGATTAAGGGTAGAGCAAAGAGTATATATAGTATCTATAATAAATTAGATAAAGGTAAGAAGTTTAGTGATATATATGATTTATTAGCACTTAGAATCTTAGTTAATACAGAGCAAGAATGTTATTTAGCACTTGGTATTATTCATTCTAAGTTTAGACCTTTACCTAAACGATTTAAAGATTATATTGCGATGCCTAAACCAAATATGTATCAATCACTACATACAACAGTATTTGGAATAGATGGATATTTATTTGAGATTCAGATTAGAACTTATGATATGGATGAAGTTGCGGAAAATGGTATTGCGTCACATTGGGCATATAAAGAGGGTTCTGGTCCAGTTAGAGTAGATGTTATGAATCAGACAGAACAAAAACTTCAGTTCTTTAAATCAATTATTGACTTATCTAGAGATAAGATGAGTAGTGAAGATTTTGTTAATAGTGTTAAAGATGATATTTTAAATAGTAATATTTATTGCTTTACACCTAAGGGAGATGTTATTGAATTACCTGTAGGGTCAACTCCTTTAGATTTTGCCTATAGAATTCATACGAGAGTTGGAGAGACGACAGTAGGGGCAATTGTTAATAATAATATCGTTCCTTTAAATTATGAACTTAAAAATAATGATATAGTTAAGATTAATACTAATAAGAGTTCAACGCCTTCTAAAGAGTGGATTAATATGGTTAAGACTACTCAGGCTAGAAATAAGATAAAGAGTTTCTTTACAAAGAGTGAGCGAGAAGTTTATGTTGAACGAGGAAAAGATGCTATTGAAAAGGAACTTCGTAAGAGAAAGATTGCTTTTGCGGATTTCTTTACCGATGAGAATATTAAAACTATTTGTGATGAGATTAATGCTGATGACTTAGATGAAATATACTTAATGGTAGGTAATGGTAGATCACCAGTTAATTCAGTTATTAATATAATTGATAAGTCACATGAGACTTTAGCACCAAAGAATATTAAAGTTACACCTACTAATATAGATGCTGATATTATTGTTACAGGAATTGATAAAGTAAAAGTTAATTTGGCTAATTGTTGTAATCCAGTATATGGAGATGAAATAATAGGTTATATTACTAAGGGTAATGGAATATCAGTACATAGAATGAATTGTCATAACTTAGAGATGTTAGAAGATAGAACCCTAGAAGTATGTTGGGGTAATAATACTAATAAAAGATATTTAACTTCCTTACTTGTTTATACTAATGATAGTAGTAATCATATGCTTGATTTAATGCAGGCTATATCTATGCTTAATGTTAGTGTAGATGAGATCAAGACTATTAATAGAGGCGATAATGCAATGTACGAAGTTGGATGCTATGTTACAGGACTTGAACAATTAAAGAAAGTTATTATGACTCTTACTAAGAGTGATTATGTAGATAAAATAGAAAGGGTGATGCGATGAGAACTTTACTACAAAGAACTGGAGAGGCTAAAGTTGATGTTTCAGGAAAGACAGTTGGTAAAATTGATCAAGGATTAGTTGTATTTGTTGGGTTTACTGAAGGAGATACTTTAGAAAAGATAGAATATATGGCTAAGAAAATTGTTAATCTTAGAATCTTTCCCGATGAAAATGATGTTATGAATAAGAGTATTTTAGATTACGGGGGTAAGATACTTTCAGTTTCACAATTTACGCTATATGCTAGTTGTGAAAAAGGAAATAGACCAACTTATATGGCAGCAATGAAAAATGATGAAGCAATTAAATTTTATGAAATGTTTAATCATGAACTTGAAAAGTACATAGAAGTTGAAACTGGTGAATTTGGGGCTGATATGGATGTTGAAATTAATAATATTGGTCCTACCACTATTTGGCTAGAGAGGTGATTTCCTTGTTTCCTAATAAGTTGAATTATAAAATTATAAATCTAACATTTTTACTAGGACTTTTATATATTGCGGTTACTAATATTGGTGTTTGGTGGGGAGTATTAATAAAGATAATTTCTGTTATGGCACCATTTATAATAGCCTTTGTATTTGCTTATGCATTTACTCCTTTTATTAGATTGTTAGAGAGAAAAGGATTGGGAAAGAATTTAGCAGTTACAGTTACAGTACTAGGACTTGTCCTATTAGTAGGTGGTTTGATTGCGATAGTATTACCATTATTTTATGATCAGTTATCTTTACTAATTAAGATGTTAAGAGAGGTAATTGAAAATGTAGGTACGAAGTTTAATCTTAATTTAGGAAATTTTGAAATTAAAGTTACAGATTACTTAAATGATGCGTTAAAGGATATAGGAGGAGTTATTTCTTCAACGACGATAGATGTTTTCTTTAAGTCAATTGATTTTGTGGGTAAATTTATTGTGGGATTTGTAGGATTTATTTACTTTTTAGCAGATATGGATAAGATTAGACTTGGATTTAAAAAGATACTTTTATCTATTGATAGAAAGGCTTATAAATATTTTAAGTGTTTAGATGCTGAAATCAGTAATTATTTAAAGGGACTTGGAATATTTATGGTGATTCAACTTTTTGAATATGGATTTTTATTCTTTATAGTGGGACATCCAAACTGGTTAATTCTTGGACTTCTTGCTTGTCTAACGACTGTTATACCTTATTTTGGGGGATTAATTACAAATATTATTGCGATAATAATGGCTAGTGTTGTATCAGTTCCATTAGTTATTGCGACGATAGTTATTTGCTTAATATTTCCACAAGTTGATGGGTACTTTATATCACCTAAAGTTTATGGTAAGACAAATGATATAAATCCATTAATTACTATTATGGTTGTGTCTGTTGGTGGTACTTTAGCCGGAATGGTTGGTATCGTTGTAGCACTACCATGTTATTTATTAGTTAGAACTACTTATAAGTTTTTTAAGAAAGATTTAGAAAAGGGATTTGATAAAGTAAAAGAGGCTATATAAGTAATGGCTTCTTTTATTGTAGGGGGATTTTTATGAGGTTGAATACAGATTTTAGTGATATAAAAAGACAAATTATTGAGTTGGGTGAGAGTTTAAAGCATACTACTGATAAGAGTGATTTTTATAGAAAGTATATGACTTTTTGTGCTCTTAACTATGTATATAGTTTGAAAAAGAGAAGTAATATAGTCTTAGCAGATGAGTTGGATGACTTTGGAATAATGTGTTATGATGAAAAATGTCTAGCGGCTAAAAGAGATTTTGCTGATAATAAGTTATATCATAGAGATGTTTTAGAGACTAGTTTTGATATTCCTAGTGAAATGATGGTAGTAATTGCTTGTAGTAAGTATTTTAAGAATTTAAAAAGAAAACATTTTCCTAGAATTAAAGATGGAGAACGAAGTGAAATACTAGAGGCATTTTTTAAAGAGTCTTTTCCTGGTGGATGGGATATTTTAGGAGACTTAGTGGAGAAAAAACATTTATATAGACTGGATACAATGGCTACTATGGGAGTTTCGGCTTTTACAATATTTAATATAGATGATAAGGCTGGTAATATATTTTTTCATGATAAACTTAGAACAGTTGCGACTTTAGCCTCACTTGCTCATGAAATGGGACATGTTTATGATTACTTAGATGGATTAGATACTTTTTCTAAAGAAGAGATGGTTGATTATTCAGTAAATAGTATTTTTTCAGAGACTTTATCTTGTTATTATAATCAACTTTTCTTGGAGTATTTACTAAAAAATGGAATTAGAGAAGAAGAGACTACACGTTCTTTTATGGAGTTTTTTTCTAGTTTATTTGCTTATTTAGAATCAGGATTGTTACTTACATTACTTTCAGATGATGAGTATAGTAAAGTATTTGATGGGTCTGTTATGAAGAAAAATGTAACAGAGATGCTTCAAGAGAAAAAATTAATAGAAGAGGGAGAATATTTATTTGCCTCACCTACTTCTAAAATGCATGGAATAGAAGAAAATAGATATAGTTATGGAATTTTGATTTCTAATATGATTATTAATGGAGAAATTTCTTTAGATGATTTTATGAATATTAGAGGAAAGGCATTTAATAGAGAAAGTTTAGAAAGTATTGGTTTTTCAGCAGAGAAGGCTAAAAAGTCACTAGTTAAGACAATGAATAGGACAATGATTAAAAAAATATAAAAAAAGACTATCTTTTTAGAAAAATATGTTATAATATTCATATCTTCTTGAGAAAGAGTAGACTTTGGAAATATTTTAGAGAGAGTATGGTTGGTGAAAATACTTATTATTTAGAAGTTGAAGACATCTCATAATGGGAAGCGAGTTACTTCGATATCAGTTTTTTAAAGTATAAAATAAGGTGGCACCACAGTAATAATACTGTCCTTTGGAAGTGTCATCTTTTTATTTTTTAGGAGGTTATTTATGATACAGAGACAAAAGGGATGTAATGATATTTTTGGTAGAGATGCTAAGGTATGGAAATATGTTGATAGTGTAATTGATGCAGTAATGGAAAAATATAATTATACTTATATTCGTACACCAATATTTGAAGCGACTGAATTATTTCATCGTGGAGTGGGAGAAACTACAGATATTGTTACTAAAGAAAGTTATGATTTTTTAGATAAAGGTGGAAGAAGTATTACATTAAGGCCAGAAGGTACGGCAGGTGTTGTTAGAGCCTATATTGAGAATAAGATGTATGGAGATTCTAATCAACCTATTAAAGTATATTATAATGGAACAATGTATAGATATGAGAGACCACAGTCTGGAAGAGATAGAGAACTTACACAATTTGGAGTTGAAGTTTTAGGTACTGATGATCCGATGAGTGATGCAGAAGTTATTTCTTTAGCGGTTAATGTTTATAGAATGCTTGGATTGAAAGAGATTAAAGTTAATATTAATTCACTTGGAGATAATGAATCAAGAATGGCTTATAGAAATGCTTTAGTTGAGTATTTTAAACCGCATGTTGATGAGTTATGTGAAGATTGTAAGAATAGATTAGAGAAGAATCCTCTTAGAATATTAGATTGTAAAGTAGATGCTGAAAATGAGATTATGAAGAAGGCGCCTAAAACTTTAGATTATTTGAATGAGGCAAGTCGTGATCGTTTTGAAAAGGTTTGTGATTATTTAGATGTTTTAGGTGTTAAGTATGAAATCAATCCTAGTATAGTTAGAGGACTTGATTATTACAATCATACTGTATTTGAAATAGAAGCAAAAGTAGAGGGATTTGGATCTAACAATGTAATTGGTGCTGGTGGACGTTATAATGGTTTAGTTAGTCAACTTGATGGACCAGAAACAGCTGGAGTTGGATTTGCTTCAGGTATTGGAAGACTTGTTAGAGCACTAGAACTTGAGAAAGTTAAATTACCAATAGTTGATGATATAGATTTATTCTTGATGTATGTTAATGAAGAAGAAAAGAAATATGCACTATATTTAGCACAGGAGTTAAGAGTAGCTGGTTTTATTGTTGATACAGAATATACAGGTAGAAGTTTAAAAGGACAATTTAAACAGGCGGATAGATTAAGGGCTAAATTTATATGTGTTTTAAATAGTGAAGATTTAAATAATAATGAAGTTAAAATTAAGAATAATAAAACTAAGGAAGAAGAAATTATTAGTTTAGATGCACTACTTTATTATTTAGATGAAAAGATGAGTGCTATGGATGATGAAGAGTCTTGCGGTTGTGGTTGTAGTTGTTCTTCAGAATGTGATGGAGACTGTGATCATGATGATGCGGCCGGAAGTCATTCCTGTAGTTGTGATGAATGTCATAAATAGGAGGTATAAAAATGAAAGAGATTAATAATAATAGTTTAAGAATTAGTGATGTAAAAAAAGAAGTAACTTTATATGGTTGGGTACAAAAGAAGCGTGATTTAGGCGGAGTTTGTTTTATTGATTTAAGAGATAGATCTGGTATTGTACAGTTAGTAGCAAGAGAAGGAGAATGCTACGAGATTGCTAGTCAATTGAAGAGTGAATCCGTAATAAAAGTAGTAGGTGTTGTTAGTGAGAGAGAGTCTAAAAATAAAAATATTCCAACAGGAGATATTGAAGTAGAACTTTCTAGTATTGAAGTTTTAAACTCTTGTAATGACTTACCATTTGAAATAAGTGATGATACTACAGCACTTGAAGATACAAGATTAAAATATCGTTATTTAGATATTAGAAGAAGAACAGTTACAAATAATTTAGTAACTAGACATAAAATTACAATGTCTGTTAGAAACTTCTTAGATAAAGAGAATTTCTTAGAGGTTGAAACACCAGTACTTTGTAAATCAACTCCAGAAGGAGCAAGGGATTACTTAGTACCAAGTAGAGTAAATAAGGGTAAGTTTTATGCATTACCACAATCACCTCAAATATTTAAACAACTTTTAATGGTTGGAGGAATTGAGAGATATTTCCAGATTGCTAAATGTTTTAGAGATGAAGATTTAAGAAGTGACCGTCAACCAGAATTTACTCAAGTAGATTTAGAGATGAGTTTTGTAGATCAAGAAGATGTTATGAGTCTTACTGAAAGATTAGTTGCTCATGTATTTAAAGAAATTAGAGGTATTGATATTAAGTTACCATTAATGAGAATGAAATATGATGATGCAATGGCTAAGTATGGTTCTGATAAGCCAGACTTAAGATTTGGACTTGAAATACAAGATATTACAGAAGTCTTTAAAAATACGGAATTTTCTATGTTTAAGAATGTTATAGAAAATAAGGGTATTATTAACTGTTTAGTTGTTAAAGGTAAGGCTAGTGAGTTTTCAAGAAAAAAACTAGATGCTTTAACTGAATTTGTTAAGACTTATAAGGCATCTGGACTTGCTTATTTAAAGATCGAAGATGAAGTTACTGGTAGTATTGCGAAGGCTATTAGTAAAGATGAAGTTGATTCTTTAAAGGAAGTTTTAGGTCTTGAAAAAGATGATTTAGTATTAATAGTTGCTGATAGCAAGTATAATGTTGTTAAAGTGTCTTTAGGGGCTTTACGTTGTAAATTAGCAAGAGATCTTGACTTAATTAAGAAGGATGACTTTAAGTTATGCTGGATAGTAGAATTCCCTTCATTTGAATATAGTGAAGAAGAGGAAAGATATGTAGCATGTCACCATCCATTTACTTCACCATTAGATAGTGATGTAGATAAACTTCTTAATGATAAAGCACATTGTTATTCAAAGGCATATGATATAGTTATCAATGGATATGAAGCAGGTGGTGGCTCTATTCGTATTCATGATGAGAAAGTACAAGAAAAAATGTTTAAGGCTTTGGAACTTACAGAAGAAGATATTAAGAATAAATTTGGTTTCTTCGTAGAGGCTTTAAAATATGGTACTCCTCCACATGGTGGTCTAGCACTTGGACTTGATCGTTTAACAATGTTACTTACAGGAACTGAAAACATTCGTGATGTTATAGCATTCCCTAAAACAGCAAGTGCTTCATGCTTGATGAGTGAATGTCCTAATGCTGTTGATAAAAAACAATTAGATGATTTAGGAATTATGATAAAATAAGTTACGTAAACTCGTAACTTTTTTCTTGGCTAGATATATTGTTTTTATATAAAATATGATATACTCTTAGTAGATGAAGATATGGTGAAAAATATGGAAAAAAGAGAAAGTAAAAAGAAAAAACTTAGTAGTAGCCAAATAGATGATGCTTTATTGAAGAACGATAGTGATATTAGTGAAGAACACTTAGAAAAAAATAGTAAAGATTTGAGCGAGAGTGAGAAGACTAGTAAAACTACGAAAGATAGTACGGTAGAGAAGAAAGCAGAAAAGACAAGCCTTGGTAATAAAAAGATAAAAAAGGATAAAGATACGAAGAAGAGTAAAAAAACTAAGAAAAGTCTTACTCAGGCTGATATAAAAAAATATTCTTCAACACAAATCGATCATGTTATTTTAAAGATAAAGGCTAATGAACGTAAATATACGATTATTTCGGTATGTGTTATTCTGACAGTATTTTTAGTTTGTTCGTACTTTGTATTTTCGGCAATACAGAACTCTTCGGTTAAACCAACTTTTAAAATTGGTAGATTATATTATGAATTTAATGAGACTGATAATGGTTTGGGAGATGTAATTAGTTTAGTTGATGTTTTACCAATAAGTGATAAGGAAGGACTTAAGACAAAGACTTATACGGTTAGATTGTATAATTCGGCTGATGAAAAGACAAAGTTTAATATATTTATTTTAGATGATAAAGAAATGGTTTCTTTTGATGGATGCAGTGATAAAGTAGTTGATAGACAATTTATTAAGTATATAGTTAATGATCGAAAGATTTTAGTACTTAGTGATAATGAAGAAGATAGTATTATTTCTGGAGAGTTAGGACCTAAAGAGAGTAGAACTTATGTAATTAAATGTTGGGTTAGTGATACTTATCTTAAGAATACTGGAGTACATTATCATGGAACTATTTCTGTTAGATTAGATAATGATGATGTGAAAGGAGAAGACTAGAAATAGTCTGTTGCTTGAGTCGGATGAGGAAGTTTGCTTGAGTCGAATATAGATTATGATTTATGATGAAAAAAATAAAGCCAGATAGTTGACTTTATTTTTTTGGTTCTTTTATGAATTCTAGTATTATTTGATTTGTTAGATAGGGATATTGTAAGTATGAGAAATGGTTTCCTTTAGGAAAGATTATTAGAGCGGAATCTTTAATTAGATTGTTCATTTTATAACCATCTTTTAAAGGAGTGGTATCATCTAATTTGCCCCATAATAGTAATACTTCACTTTCGATATTTTTGAGATAATATACGAGGTTTTCGTTAACAATATTTTGAAATGTTTTATGCATGCTTTTAGGTAGATTTTGGTAGTCGGATGAGGCAAATATTTTGAGAAGTTTTTGATTGTAGTATTCTTGTTTTAGTTTTGGAAAGAGTTTGATTAGTTTTTTTAGAAGTTTGTAGGTCTTTTCTTTTATAAATCTTTTTAATGTCTTTTTAGGCTTGATAGAGGCTGCATCTATATAGATGATTTTATCTATTTTTTCTTTGTAGTAACCTGAGAGAAGAGTAGTGATTCTGCCACCGAAGGAGTGAGCTATAATGATTGGGTTTATTATATTATTTTCTTCTAGAAAATCACGAATTATATTTGTGTAGTCGTAGATTGTTAATTCAGTATCAGGGATGGGACTATTGCCAAAGCCAGGATAATCTATTATGTAAATGGTGTAATCTTCTTTGAAAAAGTTTATTATGTTTGTAAAAGTTGTTCGAGTATTTCCCCAGCCAGGGAGGATTAAAATTACTTTGTCTTTGGTACCATACTTTTCATAATAAATCGATGCATTTTTAGTATTAAAATACATATACATTCACCTATAGTAATGTATGTTAGAGTGTAAAATTAGTGCTGGTATCTTATATTTATAAAGATTAAAATTTAGAAAATGAAGTGTCAATTTAGTGAAAATATCTTGTGTTAGTTTTTCTTGATATGGTACAATATAAGTGTCAGATGGATGCGACACCGGCACTTTTAAAACCGACTAAAGTGACGATACGGGAGTTCTGATCTGTTATTGGTGTTGAAGGCCTGTATTTATATAGGAATCCTAAAAATAACGTAAGAACACCCACCTGGACGAAAGAACAGGTTTTATCGTTTGTTAGGACGCTCTGGTCTGACTTTTTTTGTTGTTTGAATAGACTTTTTATGGTATAATAAGCCATACGAGGTGATTAGAATGTTAATTTTACCAATTATTAATAGGAATAGAGTTTTAAATGTAAAAGTTAGTTATAAGGATGCAGTTAAAATAAGAACTGATGTAGAATTAGAAAATACTTTACCTAGTGATATTATAGTTGGTGGTAAGAGTTTTAATACTTCGGCATTTTATGATTCTAAAGATAAGAAAAATATTATTGAATTTATTAGAAATAATTCTATTTTATATAGAAGAAGTATTTTAGTTACTACTAAGAATAGAAGTAATAGTAAGAATTATGATGTATATGATGTAGGAGTTTCACCTAGAAAGATTAATAGGGTAACAGATATGTTATATATTAGAACTATTTTAGATTTAGAGAAAGAATTACCGGGAGTAAGCAAGGGTAAGTATTTATCATTTGAAGAGATAGGGTTTGGAGAAGTATTTTCTGATATTAAAATTTCTAGACTTAAGAGTATTGTTACTTCTAATCCAACTAATAGTTGGAAAAAGTTATTTATAGAAAATGGTCTTATGGATATGATAGAGACACTTGAATTCCTTAGAAGTTTTGACTGTACTGTTGTTAGTGAAGCGACAGTGCTAGAGGAGACAATGCAACAGGTTTTAGCAAGTTTTGGGAAGATTCATACTAGGGATATGAAGAGTTTGAATAAGTATTATAATATGGCAGAAGAGAATAGAGATTTATATGCGAAAATGACTTATGTTAGTAAATTGGTTTATGGAAAACCTTTGGATTTGATACAGTCAGAGTCACAGAAAAATAGACAGTTAGTTAAAAAAGATGAGAAGTGGGAGAGTAAAAAGAGTGCATAAGTTTGATAGATTTAAAAAGATAGTTGGAGAAAATAGTGTTGATTATCTTGGAAAGAAGAGTGTTTTAGTACTTGGTGTTGGTGGTGTTGGAGGATACGTTGTTGAAGGACTAGTAAGATCTGGTATTGGAAGGATTATTGTTGTTGATAAGGATGTAGTTGATGAGACTAATATTAATAGACAGATAATTGCGACAGAAAGTAGTATTGGAAAGAAAAAAGTAGATGTAATAGGGAGTCGAATTAAAGATATAAATAGTTTGGTTGAAGTTATTAAGAGTGATAAGTTTATTGATAAAGATAATTTAGATGAATTATTTGAATATCAGTTTGATTATTTAGTTGATGCTTGTGATACGGTTAGTACGAAGTTGGCAGTAATAGATAGGTGTTTGAAAGAAAATAAGAAATTTATCTCTTGTATGGGTACTGGTAATAAGTTAGACCCTAGTATGTTAGAGGTTGTTGATATTAGAAAGACTGTTAATGATCCGTTGGCTAGAATTGTTAGAAAATATGTAAAAGATAATAAGATTACAAGTAAAGTAATGGTATTATCTTCTAGAGAGTTACCTATTAAGACAGGAGATAGGACACCAGGTTCTAGTGCTTTCGTACCTAGTTCGGCTGGATTATTGATTGCTAGTTATATAGTTAGACAATTTATTGGTGAAGTTTAAGATTAAGACAATAAAAAAGTCAGAATTAAGTTTCTGACTTTTTTCTTTTAGAATCTACGATATAGACCTACGGCTTTACCTAGGATAGTTACTTCTTTTAGAATAATTGGTTCCATAGTATCATTTTCTGGTTGCAACCTAAAATGATCTTTTTCTTTATAGAAAGTTTTTACAGTTACTTCATTGTCACTGTTCATGGCTACTACAGTGTCACCGTTGTTAGCAGTATTTTGTCTTTCAACTATTAAGATGTCGCCATCATAAATGCCAATATTTATCATTGATTCACCGGATACTTTTAAAGTAAAAGTTTCTTTTTTAGGATTAATTAAGTTTGCAGGTAGAGAAAAATATTCATCAGGTGTTTCGATTGCTTCGATTGGAGTACCGGCTGTAACTTTACCAAGTAGGGGAACTTCAACAACATTTTCTTCCTTTTCAATGTACTCGTTTGGTACTAAAATTTCAATAGTTCTATTTTTACTGCTACCTTTTTTGATGTAACCTTTTTCTTCTAATTTTGTTAGATGAAAATGAGTTGTTGCCGGAGAGTTAAGATGAGCCATTGTTCCAATTTCTCTAACAGTTGGTGGGTAACCATTTTTAGCAACTAATTTTTTAATTACTTGTAATATATATTCTTGACGAGCAGTTAATTTTTCCATATAATCACTCCTTTATGAAACTAGTTTATCATTATATGTGTAAAATGTCAAACAAATGTTTTATTTATATATTGACACGAACAACTGTACGATATATAATGGTCTTGTAAGTGAGAGGAGTGATTAGTATGACAATAAAATTTGATTTAAGAAAGGGATTGATTATATTAGCGATATATTGTTTTATAACATTATGTTTATTTATGGCTGCTGATCATTTGAAGAGATTGGAGAATACTTATAACGAGACAGTTAGTTGTACAAATATTGACAAGTAGAATAGAAAAATAATTAGAGTTTGTGATATACTAAGTTATAGGTGATATTATGAAAAAGATTATTTTGGTAGATGGAAACAATTTATTATTTAGAAGTTTTTATGCTACGGCTTATCAAGGCGTTATTATGAGAAATTCTAAAGGTTTTCCTACTAATGCATTATATGGTTTTATTAATATGATGAATAAAATTATAAAAGAAGAAGAACCAAGTTATATATTGGTAGCATTTGATAAAGGGAAAACTTTTAGACATGATAAGTATTTAGAATATAAGGCTGGAAGAGTGGAAGTACCAGATGAGTTAAAGCAACAATTTCCAAAGGCTAAAGAAGTCTTAGATGCTTTAGGTATTAAACATTTTGAAATAGATAATTATGAGGCTGATGATATTATTGGGACACTTGCTAGAATAGTTGATGAAGAGGATGAATTTATTGCAACTATTGTTAGTAGCGATAAAGATTTATTACAACTTATTAGTGATGAAGTTACTGTTAAATTATTAAAGACATCTGGACATATAATGATGGATAGAGATGAGTTTATGAAAACTTATCAAGTAGAACCGGCTAGGATGGTAGATTTAAAAGCACTTATGGGAGATGCTAGTGATCATATACCAGGAGTTAAAGGAATAGGGGAAAAGACAGCAATTAGTTTACTTGTTAAGTATGGAACTTTAGACAATTTATATGCAAATATAGATTCAGTTACTGGTAAAACTAAGGAGAAATTAATCAATGATAAAGATAATGCTTATATGAGTTATGATTTAGCAACTATATATAGACAAGTACCTTTAGATTTTACTTTGGAAGATTGTAAATATAACTTTGTAAATAATGAGAAACTTGTAAGTATATTGGAAGAGTTAGAGTTTCATTCATTGCTTAGAAAACTAAGTTTAGATACTGGTGTTCCTTCAAAAAGAGAAGAAGCTAAAGTAGAAGAAGAGATTACAATAGGAAATATTAATGAGTTTAAAGAAAGAGATTATGCTTTTTATTTAGAAACTAGAGGATCTATATATAGTAAGAGTGAAGTATTAGGTATTGGTATTTATGATGGGGAGAATGGATATTTTATAAGTAGAGAGGAAATAGATAAATATAAATATTTATTTGAAATGGATTGTTGTAAATACACATATGATTATAAGAAGAGTTTAGTTGTTTTAAATAAGTATGGAGTTAAGTTTAAGAATGTTTATTTTGATACAATGATTGCTACTTATTTACTTGATTATGTAGTTAAGGATGATATTAGTTTTGTGGCTAAAAGTTTTGATTATCAATTACCTGTTTATGAAGATGTATATGGTACAGATAAGAGACCGATAGAAGTTAGTGAAGATACTTTAAGAGATATTTGTATTAGAAAGGCTAAGTTTATTTATGAAACAAGAGAGAAGATACTTAGTGAATTGAGTGAAGATGGAGAACTTGATCTATTTACGAATATTGAGCTGCCATTAACAGAAGTTTTAGCAGACATGGAAATTACAGGAGTAAAAGTAGATGTACCTTATTTAAGTAAAGTAGAAGAAGAACTTGCTGAGCAATTAAAGAATAAAGAACAAGAAATATATGATCTTGCGGGAGTTAAGTTTAATATTATGTCTCCGGCACAACTGGCTAAAGTTTTATTTGAAGATTTAGCCATTCCTTATCCTAAAAAAGTTAAAGATAATAAGTATTCGACAAGTAAAGATATTTTAGATAAGATTGTATTTGTTCATCCTATAGTAGAGAAAATATTAGAATATAGAACATTTGCTAAATTATATACAAATTATGCGGTAGGACTAAAAGAAGAAGTAAGAGAAGATGGTAGAATCCATACTATCTTTACACAGACTTTAACTAGAACAGGAAGACTTTCTAGTATTAGTCCTAATTTACAAAATATACCGGCTAGATCTGAATATTCAGCCTTAATTAGAAAGGCATTTATACCAGATCAAGACTCTAAGATGTTATCAAGTGATTATTCACAAGTTGAACTTAGAATATTTGCTTCTATGTCTAAGGCTACTAATTTGATTAATGCTTTTATACATGAAGAGGATATACATGCTAGAACGGCGGCTGATATATTTAAAGTTGATATAGATAAAGTTACTAAAGATATGAGAAGAACGGCTAAAGCAGTTAACTTTGGTATTTTATATGGAATTAGTAGTTTTGGATTATCTGAAGATTTAGGAATAGATGTTAAGACAGCTAAGAAGTTTATTGATGATTATTTGGAAACTTATCCAGGTATTAGAGATTTTCAGGCTAAGGAGATAGCAGATGCTTACGCTAATGGATATGTTAGAACTTTAATGAATAGGAAAAGAGTAATAGAAGAGTTAAAAAATAAGAATTATATGATACGGTCTTCAGGAGAAAGAATGGCTTTAAATACACCTATTCAAGGTACAGCTGCTGATATATTAAAGAAGGCTATGGTTGAAATATTTAGAGAGTTTAAGAAACGTGGTTTAAAGAGTAAAATGTTAATTCAAGTACACGATGAACTTGTGTTTAATGTTTTAGATAGTGAACTTAATGAAGTAAAAGAGATAGTTAGAGATATAATGGAAAATACATTTAAAATAGATGTACCATTGAAAGTAGATATTGAAGTTGGTAATAATTGGTACGAGGCTAAGTAGGTATGGAGTATACATATAATATTTATGATGATATTTATTCTTTGATGTTGTCTGGTAAGAAAAATGTTGAAGTTAGATTATTAAACGGGAAGTCGGAGAAGATCTTGGTTGGTGACTTTATAACATTCAATAATTTGTCTTGTGAGGGTAGATACATTAAAGTTAAAGTTACTGAGAAGAACATTTATAATGATGTTGATGAGATGCTTTTAGATAATGATATTGAAAGGATTCTTCCCGGTAGTTCTAAGGAGAAGTTGACTAAGTTATTAGTGCAAATATTTGGAGATGTTGCTAAGGAGAGTAAGATTGTTACGTTTTCATTTGTAGTGATTGATACTAACTAAATATATTTTACACAAATTTGTAGATTCCATTATTATTAATAAAAAGATAGATTATTGTAGTTAGAAGGGAAGATGTTGTTATGCCTGAGAAACCAGAGGTAATTACAGTTAGTAATAGTTTAAGACCAAGATTAGTTGGAAAAGTGATTACAGGATGCAATGTTTATTGGGATAATATTATTGCTTATCCTACAACTGATGAATTTAAAAGGAAAGTTATTGGTCAGAAAATTTTAGATGTTACTACACGTGGTAAATTTATTAAAGTATTGTTAGATAGAGATGTGTTACTTATTCATTTAAGGATGGAAGGAAAATTTTTCTTTAGAAAAGTGAGTGATCCTATTGTAAAACATGAACATGTTGAATTTATTCTAGATGAAGATACTAGTTTTAGGTATCATGATGTTAGAAAGTTTGGAAAGATGTATTTGATTTCTAAAGAGATGGTGGGCAAAGTTAAACCTTTAAGTGAATTAGGATTAGAGTTTGATGATAGCAATTTAACTAAAGAGTATTTGTATGAGAAGATTCATGGTAAGAAGTTACCGATAAAGACTATTTTACTTGATCAAAGTATTATTACGGGTATTGGAAATATTTATGATGATGAGATTTTATTTAGGAGTAAGATAAGTCCTTGTAGAAAATCTTGTGATGTTTCTTTAGAAGAATGTGATCTGATAATTAAAAATACGAGATTAGTATTAAGTGAGGCTATTAAAAAAGGTGGTACTACAATTAAGAGTTTTACTTCTAGTGAAGGAGTACATGGCTTATTTCAAAATGAGTTATTAGTACATGGTAAGAAAAATGCTAAGTGTCCTGTTTGTGATACTAAAATAGAAGCATGTAGAATAGGTGGAAGAGGTACTTATTATTGTACTAAATGTCAAAAATAATAATTAGAAGATATTTCAAATAACTAAGAGATAAATTATGTTTTTGAAAGGGTGTTTTCTATGAAAACATCTTTTTTTAGAGAAAAGTTAAATTTTGTGTTTTTTTCATTGACAAAAATAAGTAATTCTTTTATTATAGTGTGCTAATTCAGGAGTATATTTTTAGTTAACTATATTAAGGGTTCGGTTGATTATAATTATCCTCTTGATAAATATAAAAATTATGTATAAAAGTACATAATTTAAAAAAAATAATATTGGGAGGAAAAAATGAAAAAACTATTACAAAAAACTTTATTTGTTCTTGTTGTTGCATTAGGATTTGTGCTAGTCAGTACTAATGTATATGCAGAAGATGCTAGTAGTGATGTTTCTAGATGGACTGTACCAGCGATAGAAAAATTAACTACAAGTGATGGAATTGAAATTGTTCCAGATACATCAAATATAGTTATTGATGTTGGTCCATATTGGGCAGAAGTTAGTGGAGAGGTTATATTAAATATAACAATTAAAGAAGATTATGAAAAAGATGAAATTGTTATTGCACCTGAGGTGTTTCAAACAATTTCTAGAGAAATCTATGATGTTTTTAAAGAAGCAGGTAGAGAACAAGGATTAGATGAAGACTACTTTAAATTTAATAATCCGTTCCAAGCAGGAGATAGTTTTAGAGTTAGATTAGTAATTACTAACTTATCTAAATTCAATTACTATTATGAAGAAACTTCATTTGAGATATTTCCTACAGAACCTTTAGTTTATGGAGAGTCTACTGGAGAGACTACAGGGGATAAGTTCTTTAATGGAATTGAATTACCTGAAGGATTTACCTTTAGACGTGCATATAATACGGCTTTAAAGGCATTACTTCCTGGAAAAACTGCTGCTCTTATGACTGATGAGAATATAGATGCGGCTTTAAAAGAGGCAGGATATGCTGGGATGGAAGAATATGATAAATATTTATTAGACTTCTATAATGAAAAATATGGTACTAGTTATACAAGACTTGATCAATTTAATAAAGGTATAATTAGAGAAATGTTTAATGATGTTGATCCTTTATATGGAACTTGGATTGCTAGAAAGTTAGGAGTTTTTGTTACTCCAGCTCTTCAAGGTAATCCTGAAAAATTAAAGGCAGAAATATTAGATAAACTAGCAGAGAAAAATTATGATAATGCATTAGAATTTGTTTTAGAATATTTTGGTATTTCTAATATTTCAGAATTAACTGATGATATGATTTATGAGTTATTTGGAGAAGCAGGTGGCGAGTCAGGTGGTTTTGCTATCGAGACTAACAAAACTATGTTAATCCTTGCATATAATTATTTCTATAATGAAGGATTAGGTTTCTATTTTGATACAAAAGATGAAAATGGTGAATATGTTTCAAATCCAGAAATTGAGAAAAGTAATTATAATGGTGGAAGTTATTCTATAGGTTCTTATCTACGTGATGAGGCAAAAGGTGATGAAGAGATTAAGGAACGTGCTGGTACGTTAGAATCTAATTCAGAAAATGCTATTTCAGGGACATTACAAAATGTTGGTAATTATACACCTAATGCATATTTAGATTATTTCTTTATGGTTAATTTACAACTAAAATATAAGGCTAAATATGGCAACTTAGTAGTTAGATACGTTGACAGAGAAGGTAATGAACTATTAAGTGAAGTTACTAGTAGAGAAGTGGTTGGTAAAGATTATCAAACAAATGCTGAAGATATTAAGAACTATGAATTAGTTGAAATTCAAGGTAATGGGACTGGTAAATATATAGATGGAACAATCGTTGTAGTATATGTTTACGATAAAGTAGGTGGAGAAGAAACTGGTGAAATTACTCCTCCAAATACTGGTGTTCCTACAGGAAATGATAATTTACTATTATTACTTTCATTAGTTACTGTTGGAACTGTAGGATTTAGTTTAGTAAAGAAGAACTAATTGTAAGTATAGAATAAAAGAGGGATGTTTGTGAAAAAGAAATTTTTTAGAATAAGTTTCTTTATAGTAGTTGTAGTTATTGTTGGTTTGGTGTTTTATAACAATAGCCAATTTATAAAGAATAAAAAAGAACAAGTAGAGCAAGAAAAAGTAGTGATAAAGTATGAGAAAATTAGTAAAGAAGAGAACAATTCTAATGTTGTTTTAGAATATCAAAAAGAGTTTGACAATACAGATATATTAGGAGAGTTATCTATTGTTAATACTAATTTAGTAGTACCTGTTGCTCAAGCAAGTGATAATGATTATTATTTGAGTCATTTACTTGATAAAAGTTATAATACGTTAGGTAGTGTATTTTTAGATTATAGAAATAAAGTTGATGATCGAAAAATATTAATATATGGACATAATTCAAAGTTAGCAGATACAGAGTTTAAGTTACTTGAAAATTATGCTGATAAAAGTTATTATGCAGAACATAGTGATATTTATTTTAAAACAATAAATGATAAGTATCATTATAAAATATTTTCAGTATATGTAGCGACTACTGATTATCGTCATGTTAATTTAAGATTTGATGATAATGGTTACAGAGAACATCTACGTTGGTTAAAGAGTCAGTCTTTATATGATACTAAAGTTGATGTTAGTAATGAAGATATTTTAGTTCTTCAGACTTGTTACTATAATCCGGAAGGTTCATTTCTAATAGTTGTGGCTAAAAAGATCGCAAATTAAAATAAAGTAAAAATAGGGTTTCCTATTTTTATTTTTGTTTTCTTTTGATATAATGATTTTAATGTAGGAGGCTGGTGTAGTGTGAAGCGGACTAAGTTTATATATACGGTTGATACTAATTCTATTGATTATGATACTATGGGCAATATGACTATTAATGGAGTAGATGCGATTGGGGTTAGTTTTAATATGAGTGTTAGAGAACGAGAAGAAGTTCTTAGGACTATTAAGAAGGTTAGAACTAATACGAAGAACAATATTGCTTTGTGTTGGGAAATGAGAGGGCCAGAATTTAGAACAGGTGCTTTAGTTAGTGATTATGTTGAACTTATTAAAGGATTACAGATAACTATTGTTAAGGAAAAAATAATAGGTGATGCTAAAAGAATAAGTGTTAATCATCCAGAAGCTCTTGATACTATAAATATTGGAGATATTTTATTACTAGATGATGATAAGATGAAGTTAAAAGTAATAGAGAAAAATGCTAAGTATATAACTTGTAGTATTTTGAGTGGTGGAAGACTTGGAAATCATAAAAGTATAAATGTTGTAGGAGTAAAATTAAATATTCCATATGTTAGTAACTCTGATAGAGAAGATCTTAGATATGCTTGTAATAATGGAGGAGAATACTTAATAATTCCAGAAATTTCTTCTAAGATTGATGTAATAGCGGTTAAACAGTTATTGAAAAAATACGAAAGAGAAGATTTGCAGGTTATTTGTAAAATTCAAAATAAGTTTGTTGTTAAGGAACTTGAAGATATTCTGAGTATTTGTGATGGTGTTATATTAGATAGAAAGAAGTTAAGTGCAGATGTGTCTTTAGAAAAACTTTCAATATTACAAAAATATGTAGGGCAACTTTGTAGAGAACATAATAAAGTTTTTGTTGTTGTACCTGAAGAGTTAGAAACAAGTGTTATTGTTAATTCAATTTTAAGTGGGGTAGATGCAATTTCTTTTTCTAATATTTTGGAACCAGTTGAAAAAATGATGGAGTTTTCAGATATTACTATTGCGACTGAGAGTTATGCGAAGTTTGATTATGCTTTAGAGGGTATAGGAGATAACTCACTTACTTCTGTTATGTTACAGAGTATTATCGATGTTTGTAATAAAATTGATGTAGCAGCAATTTCTACATATACTAGGAATGGTAATGTTTCTAGGATTATTAGTAATTTAAAACCGCGAACAATAATTTTTACACTATGTCCAACAGAAAAAGTTTGTCGAAGTCTAGCACTTAATTACGGTGTTTATGCAAGTTGTTTAAAAAGTAATACTTTTGATGGGGATTATGTCAAATTAACTAGTAGTATTTTGGAGTTGGAAAAGGGAGATAATATTTTAGTTACAGGTAGTTTTCCACTTGGAAGTAAGAATGATGAAAAAATTAATTTTATGGAAATTGAAGAAATTTGATTATAAAAAAAGTAATGAGAAGTACTATTCTTTGGACTTAGAATAGGTTACTCATTACTTTTTTATTGTCTTTTTTAATTTTTATTGGTACTCGGTGGGCGAGTTTTTTGCCAAGGTGATTTACTTTTTACTTTTTTACTTTTTCTAATAAGGCCCAGTATTGTTTATATAGTTTTTGAACACCATTTTCCAAGAAGTAATAATAAAATATGTAAGGAATAAACAAAATTATAGTAGCAAGAAAGGGAAGATATAACATTATATTATTAGAAATAGTAGCAAATAGTAAAAATAATATGGCCATACTACCGACAAAGACTGTTACAATCAAGTGAACTAGTCTTTCATGTTGCCAGAATTTTATTTGAGTTAAATGATTTATAGGTAGATCTTTTTCAATTTTTTCTTCTTTTAAAATATTATCGATATAGACTAAGTATTCTTTTAAATTTTCTTTCATATAAACTCCTTAATATCTTTTTAGATTTTTTCAGTTATAGTTGAATTGTCATAATCTTCTTCCATTAATAATTCATGGATTTCTTCTTCTTTAGTATCTAGGAAGACTTCTTCAATACGATCAACACGACACTTTTCAGCCTTTATTATGGCTTCAACTTTATCTATAGTGTCTTCTAGAATGTCATTTACAACTACATAGTTATATTTAGTTACTTCATTTATTTCTTTATAAGTTTTGTGGAAACGTTCTAGTAATTTATCATTGCTGTCAGTATTACGTTTTTTTAATCTTTTTACAAGAGTTTTTATAGATGGTGGCATGATAAAGATGAAGATTGATTCTGGAAGAAGTTTTTTAATGTTACTTGCTCCTTCTATTTCTATTTCTAAAATTACATCGATGCCTTGGTCTAATTTTTCTTTGATAGTGCCTTTAGGAGTACCATAGTAGTTTCCGACATAGTTTGTATATTCTAAAAAATAACCTTCTTCTATTTTCTTTTCAAACTCTTCTTTAGAAACAAAATTATAAGTAGTACCTGGAATATCGTTGGCTCTTATTGCTCTTGAAGTAGTTGAAACTGATAACCATAGATTTTTATTTTTCTTTAATAGTTCAGCAATAACTGTTCCTTTTCCACCGCCTGATGGGGAAGATATTACGATGACTTGACCTGTTTTTTTACTTTTTATCATATTTATTCTCCTTTTATTATATGTTGATATTCTTGTTTAATTAAGTCGGCCTGTTTTTCAGTAGGTAGGCTTAAAGCATATATTTTTGTAGTTTCTATTTCAAAGGCTAACATGGGGTCTTTTTCTTTACTTATTTTACTAATTAATGGGATTGTTAAATCTTTTTTGATAGAATTTAAGTATTTTTGACCGGTTTGATTTAGACCTAAGATTCTGATGTAGGTTATGTTACTAAATTGTTCTTTTTCATCTTTAGTGAAATTACAAAGAATATGGAGTAACATTCTTGATAGTTTGTTGTAGGTATATCTTTTACTCTTAAGACGAGTTATTAGATCGCTATAAGAAGTAGCAGATATGATTTCTTTTTTTAGTAGTTTATCGATCCCTTCATCGACAGTGTTGTAGATAGATAAGTCTTTTTCTGTAAGTATTTTATATTTTAATAATGGGTAATAGTCTTCTATAAAATGAAAATCTGTTAAGTACTTTTTGGTGTATTCTGGAACTTGGTTGTCGATGTTTTTATTTTCTTTTAGAGCAAGTCTTATAGACGTAGCACTAGATATTTCATTGTCAATATTTTGAGCGTGATAATCATTTGTTCTTTTTATAGTTTCAGGAATTATTTTATAGTTATTTTTAAGAATTATTTTGATGTAACTTACTCCTAAAAGATCGTTTGGAGTAGTTATTATTTCATTAGTTAAATCTTTAATGGCTAAAGATATGGCAGTGGGATAATTTTTACCAAACTTAGAGTAGATTTTTACTAATTTATCAAAATCAGGATTATTATGTTGAGTTTTAGCAATTAATTTTAAAATCTCAATATCGTTTGATTCACTACCAAAAATAACTTTTGTAACGTGAAGGTGTTCAAGTAGAGTTATGGCACCATAACTAAAATAGTCAGCACTTTGAGTTGCGAAGGGAAAGGGAAGTTCTATTACTAAGTCAGCACCGGACTTTAGAGCAATTTCTGTTCTTTTCCATTTATCAATGATTGCGACGTCGCCACGTTCAGTGAAATTACCAGTCATTACTAAAATAATGGGAGAATCTTTGTATTTTTCTTTAATCTTTTTTAAATGATAAAGATGCCCATTATGAAAGGGATTATATTCTGCAATAATACCGATACTTTCCATATTTTTACCTCGTTTCTTGGTATTTAGTTTAACATAGTTTTTAGTAAAATACAATTTTTGAGGAAGTTCTTTTATTTACATATTTCTTAGTATGAGTTATAATTTATTTGAATATGATTAAGTAGAAATTTATCTTTAGAATGGGTGATATAATGAGAGTGGTTGTTGTTGCTGGTGGTACTGGGGGACATATATATCCGGCTATTGCGATTATAAATAAAATTAAAATGATGGAACCAGATAGTTCATTTTTATATATTGGAACAACCGATAGAATGGAAAAAGATATTATTCCAAAACTCGGGATAGAGTATGTTGGTATAGCCATGGCTGGGTTAAATAGAAAGAAGTTATTTGATAATTTTAGAGTTTTAGGGTTATATAAAAAAGCCATTAATAAGGCCAGTGAAGTTATAAAAAAATTCAATCCGGATGTAGTTATTGGAGTTGGAGGATATATAACAGCGCCGGTATTATATGCGGCTCATAAATTGAAATATAAGATAGTTATTCATGAACAGAATTCAATACCAGGTTTATCTAATAAGTTTTTAGCGAGATATGCAGATAAGATATTTGTATCTTTACCAGGAAGTGTTAAATATTTTAATAAGAAAAAGACTATTTATACAGGTAATCCTAGAAGTGAAGAGATTATTGATACTAAGATTGTTAGCAGAGAAAAATTTGGCTTTGTTAAAAATAAAAAATTAGTTATAATAGTTATGGGATCTTTGGGATCTGTTACAATGACTAAGAAAATACAAGAATTGATACCTTGTTTTAATGATAAGAAGTATCAAGTGTTAATTATTACGGGTAAGAATTATTATGATAATTATAAAGATATAAAAGTTAATTCTAATGTTAAGATTTTACCTTTTATGGATAATTTAATTGGATTAATGAAAGATACTGATTTAATTGTTTCGAGAGCAGGGGCTTCAACGATAGCAGAAATTACGGCTATTGGGTTACCGGCTATACTTGTGCCTTCTCCTTATGTTGCTCATAATCATCAGTATATGAATGCTAAAGAGTTAGAGGATAATTCGGCTTGTTGTATTGTTAGTGAAGAAGAGTTTTCTAAAGATGTGTTAATTGAAAAAATTGATGAGTTGTTAGAAAATGATAAGTTATATGAAAAGATGCATGATGCTAGTAGGAAGTTTGGAATTACTGATTCAGCAACTAGAATATACAAAGAAATTAGAAAGTTAGTAGGGTGAAGCATAATGAATGTGTTGGAAAAAATAATAAAGTCTGATCTGGGTAAAGTAGAGGCAAATCCACTTTTGAGTAAATATACAACTTATAAAGTTGGGGGAAAGGCTTTAGCAATTGTTTATCCTAAAAATACGAAGTGCTTGATTAATTTATTGAAGTTACTTAAAGAAGATAAAGTTAAATATAAAGTTTTGGGGAATGGTTCTAATTTACTTTTTAGTGATGAGTTATTTGATGGAGTAATTATTAAGCTGTCTTCTTTTGATGAAGTACAGTTTTTTGGGAGTAATAAAATTAGAGTTGGAGCCGGTTTTTCTTTAATTAAACTTTCTTTACTTGCGGCAAAAAGAGGCTTAGCAGGGTTAGAGTTTGCTTCTGGAATACCAGGAACTGTAGGTGGAGCGGTTTTTATGAATGCTGGTGCTTATAAGAGTGACATGGGATATGTTGTTCAAGAAGTAAAAGTATTGACACCAGATTATAAAATTATTACACTTGAAAATAAAGAATTGGATTTTCATTACCGTAGTTCTTTTTTACAGAAACATCCTGAATACATATGTTTAGAAGTTGTTTTGAAGTTAAAAAAAGGTGATAAAAATTTACTTGAAGATGTTATAAAAGAAAGACGAGAAAGACGTATTAGTTCACAACCTTTAGAGTATCCTTCGGCAGGATCAGTTTTTCGTAATCCAGAAGATGGTTTTGCGGGTAAAATGATAGAAGATTTAGGACTAAAGGGATATAAGATTGGTGGGGCTATGGTTAGTGAAAAGCATGCTAATTTTATTATTAATTATAATAAGGCAACTAGTAGAGATATAAAGATGCTAATTGATTATGTTCATGATCAGGTTTTAGAAAAATATAATGTTGATTTAAAAGTAGAACAAGAATTTGTAAACTGGGAGTAGATTAGATGAAGAAAAAGGTAGTCAAAAAGAAAAAACTTAAAATCGTGCCATTTTTGATAGTCGTTTTAGTTATTGCTGCGTTGTCTTTTGGAATTGTTAAAGTATTTCAGGCTAAGATAGAAAATATAATTATAACTAATGGAGATTATTTAAAAGATGATTATGTTATTGATTTAGCGGGTATTAGAGAATATCCAAGTTTTTATTTGACTAATACTTTGAAAATGAAAAAGAAATTATTGAAGTCCCCTTATATTAGAGGGGTTAAGATAAAAAGAAAGTTTTATCATGTGTTAGAAATTGATATTGTTTCTAATAGTCCGTTGTTTATTAATAATTCTACTAATGAAGTGGTATTTGAAGATGGAAATACCGTTAAAGTAGATGAAAAGATTGATTTATTTAGGATACCTAGACTTATGAATTATGTTCCAGATACTAAGTATGAGACTTTTATTGAGAAAATGGCTAAAGTAGATAAGGGGATACTTGGTAAAATAGCCGATATTGAGTATGTTCCTAATGACTTTGATAAGGATAGGTTCCTTTTATATATGGATGATGGGAATATGGTTTATTTGACTTTGACTAAGTTTAAGCAGATAGAATATTATAATGATGTTTTAGGTCAGTTGGAAGGAAGAAAAGGTATTTTGTATCTAGATAGTGGTAATCATTTTCAAATTAAGGAGTAGTAGGGTATGGAAAAGAGAATAAAGAAAAGTATAGTTAAATATGCATGTATTTTTGTTTATTCTTTTTTGTGTCTTATTTTTATTTATACTTTGTCTCGAGGAGATTTGTATGTTAACTTTGGATTTAGTTATGCAATTAGAATGGGTGAGGTTCCATATGCAGACTTTAATTTAGTGGTTCTGCCTTTTGCACCAATGCTTTATTCTGTTTTTTTATTGTTTTCTAAATCGATTATTTGTTATTACTTAGGACAGTCATTATTATTAACTGTTTTTTCTTACTTTGTTTTTAAATTGTTAGATAAAAAAGCCTTTTGTTACTTTGCAGTATTATTAATGCCCTTTCCAATCGCAATGGTTACTGTTATATTTCCTAGTTATAACTTTTTGCTATTGTTAATTACAACAATCATTATTTATTTGGAAAAAGAAGGAAAGTCTGACTATTTAATTGGTGTTTTACTGGGCTGTCTTTTTCTTACTAAACAAACTGTTGGAGGTCTTTTATGTCTGGCTTCAATTTATTATTTATTTAAGGATTGGAAGAAGGTTTTAAGAAGAATAGGAGGTTTTTTTATTCCAGTTTTAGGCTGCTTTTTATACTTAGTTTTAAGTGGAGGATTAGTTCCTTGCATTGATTTGTGTTTCTTAGGCCTTTTCGATTTTGGACATAGTAACTTTTATTACGATAAGTTTTATTTAGGATGTTTAATTTTGGCAGTTTTAGTAGTAGTTTATAGGATTTTTAAGAAGCCAAAAGATATAAAAAATTACTATTTATTGTTATTTATGGGTTGTAGTTTTCCTTTGATTGATTATTATCATGTTTCACTGTTTTTGACGTTGTTTTTTTTGATAGTTTTTTCGGATTTAAAGATAAATGTTAATTTAGAGAAACAGGCAATTATTTTTATATTGGCACTTGGGCTTATTTGGTTGTTTATAGAGACTAGATGTATGGGTAATTTAAAAATAGTTAACTATAAAAATTTAGAATTATCTATTTTTTCTAGTGAATATGTAGACAATATGAAAAAGCTTGATAGTTATTTAGTAGAGCAAAAAAGGGATGCGGTTTATTTTTTAAGAGGTTCAGAAAACTACTTTTATAAAATTAAAAATGACTCTTTAATTACATATTTTGATTTGCCTAACTATGGTAATTATGGTTATAATGGTACAGAGAAAATAATTAATAGATTAAAAGAGTTAGATGATACTTTAATTGTTATTGATAAAGAGTGTTATTTAGAAGAATCTTTTTCACAGCAGTATTTAAAAGAAGCAGTTTCTTATATTATTGAGAATTATAAGTTTGTGAAGAAAATTGGCAATTATGAAGTTTACTTAAAGGAGTAATTGTAGATGAAAATTAATGATAACAAATTATTTAAGTTTATAAGGAAAAATATTAAGTATGTGATAGTTTTTTTTCTTGCTCTTTTTGCTTTGATGTTTTTTAGTCAATTAAATTTTTATGATGCAGCTTGGAATTATGGCTTTAGTTATGCCTTTTCTAAGGGAGAAATACCATTTAAAGATTTTAATATGATTACTCCTGGTTTGTATAATTTTGTTATGTCTTTAGGATTACATATATCACATAATAATTTAATGTTTTTGATTGAACAGTCACTGTTAATTACTTTAACATTTTTTATAGTTTATAGAATGTATGGAAAGGTGGTTTGGCTCTTTTTGTTTTTTATGACTTTTCCTAGTTTTTATGCATTTACACCAACATATAATTTCTTTTTAATGTTTTTGACAATACTTCTTATTTATTTAGAGAAAGAAGAAGCGAATGACTATTTAATTGGTGTTGTGTTAGCCTTATGTATTTTAACTAAACATACAGTGGGTATATTTTTAATTATTCCAAGTTTTATATTTTATTTTAAGGATAAGAGTAAGTTATTTAGGCGATTTATTGGTTGTTTAATACCTGGTGTTATTTATATAGTTTATTTGCTTATTGTTGGTTCATTTAAAGACTTCTTTGATTTATGTGTACTTGGCCTTTTTGATTTTGCTAGTAAGAATGGGGAGTTTATTGTTGGATATGTAGTTTTAACTGTTATACTTTTGATTCTGAATATTGTATATATTATCTTTAATAAAAAAGATATAATGGGTTATTATTTACTTTGTTTCTTTTCAGTTATGATACCAATATTTTCTTATTATCATTTTAGTGTTTATTTAGCGATTTGTTCTTTAATGTTACTTTCTATATTAAAAAAGAAGAAGGTTTCTGATAAGTATATTTGTTTTTTAGGTGTGGTTTTAACTTCTATTACTTTTACTTTTAATTTGTTTATGGATAGTGAAAAATATTTTCTTTATGCACATAATTTTGATTATTTATATGTGAATGCAGATAATAGAGATAATTTTAATAGGGTAAATAAACTTTATTTAAAATATAGAAGCGATTCCAATGTTAATATACTTTCTAGTAAGGGAGTATTAGTTAAGATTATTAATGAGGAAAAATTAGATTATTATATGGTTCCACTTAATGGTAATTTTGGTTATAATGGTACTATGAAGATGATTAATAAGGTTAGAAATAATGATGATGGTTATTATATTATTGATATGGAAGAATACAGAAGAACTAAGGAGTATGGGGGACAGTTTGCAACGGATTTATGTGAGTATATTATAAATAATAGTCAGTTGGTAGAAGAAACTAAAAATTACAATGTTTATTTTTATAATAAAAAAGTAATTTTTGTTTATGATGTTGGGAGTAGAGATTTATGAGAAAAAAGTATGGTTTGATTTTGATGTTGTTTTTTATATTTTTATATTTTTTGTTTTTCAATTTATTTTTTTTCCCAATTACACATGATGAAGTTTGGAATTATGGTTTTGCCTATAATATTTCTTTAGGGCTCATTCCTTATCGTGATTTTAATATGGTTATTACACCCTTGTATCCAGCTATAATAGCTTTGTTTTTTCTTGTTTTTGGACATAATATTTTGCTTCTTTATATTATTAATGCTTTATGTTTGACTATTTCTTTTTACTTTATTTTTAAATTACTTGGAAAAAAAGGATTATTATTGTTTGTTTTCTTTTTTACTCCTATGCCTATTATTACGCCAAATTATAATATATTTGCTTTTGTTTTATTAATGATAATCTTTTATTTAGAAAAAAATAAAGACAACGACCTTGTAATAGGAATAATGTTGGGACTTTTAATTTTGACTAAACAAAGTATTGGAGCCTTATGTTTAGTTGCCGGGTTATTTTATTACTATAAAGATAAGAGAAAAATGTTAAAAAGAGCACTGAGTTGTTTCTTGGTATTAATGATATTTGTTATATATTTACTTGTTACCAAGTCTTTTATACCATTTTTAGATTTATGTGTATTTGGACTTTTTGACTTTGCTGGCGGTAATGGTAACTTGTTTACTATATATACGTTGCTTACTATTTTCATATATATTGGAACTATTTATTTTATTAAAAAATATCCTAAAAATATATATAATTATTATGCTCTTGCATTTTATAGTGTTGCGATACCATTATTTGATTATTATCATTTTTTTGTGGCTTTATTGGTATTTTTATTTTTATGTTTATACTATTTATCTGATAAAATAAAATTATCGTACACATGTATTGTTTTGTTCTTTATTGTGGCTATGCCAATACTGATTTATTTTAGAGACTTTTATAATACAAAAATAATTTTTCCAAATGATCTTAATAATTATCAGTATCGTTTAATTGATTATAATACTTATATGTCTGCTAAAGCTGTTAATGCAGTGATACAGAAATATCCACAATATGATTTTGTTTTTCTTGATGAGTTTGGGTATTTTTTTGAGACGTTAAATGATAAAAAGATTGAATATCTAGATTTGATTAATAAGGGTAATTGGGGATATAATGGAAATCAAAAGATGCTTGAGGCCTTGAAAAAGAAAAGAGGCGATACAATATTTTTTGTTAATCCTAATAAATTAAAAATGGGAACCCAGACAAATCTTGATTTAATTCATTATGTAATGGATAATGGTAAAAAGATTGACTCAGTGTTATTCTATGATGTATATATATTAGAGTAGGAGGTTATTATATGGTTGAAACATTTAAAAAAAATAAGTTACTTATTTTGTTTTTAGTACTTATTTTTTGTTTTTCGTTATTTTCATTAGTTTTTTTTACTTTTGAGCCTGATTATTTTTGGCATATTAAGGCTGGAGAAGTAATGGGTAAAAGTTCTAAAATATTAACTCATGATGTTTTTTCTTGGTATATGACTGGGAAGTATTGGTTTTCACATGAATGGTTGTTTGAAGTGTTGATTTATGGTATGTCAACTATCTTTCCGAAATATCATGTTTATATTTATTGTTTTATAACATTTTTAATATTACAATTGACAATTTTTTTGAGTAATAAGGATGAATATCTAAAAAATGTACCTTTTAGTATGTTGTGGATTTCTTTATCAGCAATACTTTTTTATGGACTACAAGCAAGACCACATATGATTAGTTTTTGTTTACTTTCATTTACGATATTGATACTTTATGATATTTATAATAACGAACAATCGAGAAAATATTTATTTTTACCATTAATTTCACTTTGCTGGGTTAATTTTCATGGAGGAAGTAGTAATTTGGTCTATTTATTACCAATACTTTTCTTATTGACTGGATTATTTTCGTTTAATACTTCTAAGATTAGTGCTAAAAAGTATACAAAGTTACAAATAAAAAAGTATATATTATGTGTTGTATTAGGATTTATTCCTTTATTTTTTAATCCTCATGGTTATAAGATGATACTATATCCTTATCAAAACATGGGAAATAGTGTTATGCTTTCTAATATTATGGAATGGCATTGTAGTGATCTTAATGTATTAAATCATTATCCATATTTTTTGATAGCATTTTTAACTTTTTGTTTTATGTTTTTTAGTAAGAAAAAGATTAGGTTTTTAGACTTCCTTTTATTTTTGTTTACACTATATTTGGGACTTAAGAGTATAAGATTCTGGCCTTTTATTTATATAGTAATGTCATATTGTATTTGGTATTATATTCCAAAGAGAAAATTAGATAAAGGAACCGATGCAGTTTTAATTATTTTATCGGCTATTTTTATTGGCTTACTTTTGATGTTTAAACCAGGGACAGAAAGTTATCGTAAAGTTAATGAAAAAGCAATTATGGTATTAAAAAAAGAAAATCCACAGAGACTTTTTAATTTTTATGACTATGGTGGATATTTAATATATAATGATATTGAAGTGTTTATAGATGGAAGAGCCGATTTATATTCTGGGTATAATTTTGAAGATTGGCTAGACATTATGGACTTGGATTATAATTATCCTAAGTTATTAAAAAAATATAATTTTGACTATTTTATTATTCCTAAAAAGTGTGGACTTGCGACTTATTTAAAGACTAATAGTTATGATCTTATTTATTCTGATAGTGATGTGGTAATTTATAAAACTATTTAGAAATAAAGATTTATAAAAAATCTTTTCAATCTATTTCTTTTATAGTATAATTAAAGTTAAGAATAGGAGATGCTAGGATGAGTGATATTTATACTTCAATTGATTTAGGTACTAATAGTATTAAAGTTGTTGTATGTGAAAAACATAAAAGTACTTTTCATGTATTGGCTGCTGTTAGTAGTAAGTCTCAAGGTATTAAGAATGGGCAAATTGAAGATACTAAGTTAGCTGTTACTAGTGTTAGAAATGCTATTAAGAAAGTTAATGCAATGCTTGGTATTAAGATTACTAAAGTAATTGCATGTATTCCTCCAACTGATTGTAGAATGGATATTGTAGTTGGATCTGTTGATGTTATTGATTATGAGAAGATTACAGGTGAGGACGTTAGAAATGTTTTAAAGGATGCATTAGTTGGACATATAGATGAGGAATATGAAGTTATTACGGCTTCTCCTATTAGTTTTACAGTAGATGATAAAGAGAATATTCACGATCCTAAGGGAATGTCTGGTAAATCACTTGAGGCTAAAGTAGTTGTTAGTACACTATTAAAAGAACCTTTATATAGAATACTACAAGTATTAAAATTGGCTGGATTAGAAACTATTGATATGGCTTATAGTTCTACAGGAGATTATTATACTATTGCTAGTGAGAGAACTAGTGAGGTAGTGGGAGCCATTATTAATATTGGAGAGAGAAGTACTAATGTTTCTGTATTTAATAAAGGGATACAGATTAAGAATGATGTTATTCCTATTGGTAGTTTTAATGTGGATCAAGATATTTCTTATATTTTTAAATTAAGACTGCCAGATAGTCGTAAATTAAAAGAAACATTTGCGGTTGCTTCTGCTAATTATGCATCTAATAATGATGTTATGGAATGTTTAACTATGGCAGATGAGACTAAAGAAATATCCCAAGTTGGAGTTTCAAAAGTGGTACAGGCTAGAATTGAGGAAATACTAAAACTTGCTAAAATATCAATAAAAAACTTAACAAATAGAGAAATACGTTATATAATTGTAACAGGTGGATTGAGTGAGTTAGCCGGTTTTCAGTATTTACTTGAAGATACTTTTGGAACTAGGGCTAAGGTTTGCAATATACCGGTTATGGGATTAAGACATAATAAATATAGTAGTGTTTTTGGAATTGTTAAATATTTTGATGATAAACTTTTACTTAGGGGTAAAAGATGTAATATGATTAGTGAAAATGATAGAGAAATTTTAGTATCTACTGGACAAAAGGCTACTATTAACGATAATATAGTAAGTAGAGTGTTTGGACATTTTTTTGATAATTAAGGAGGTCTAGGATGATAGGCGGATTAGAAATGGATATGGTAACAACTATAAAGGTTATTGGAATAGGTGGCGGTGGTGGTAATGCCGTTAACAGAATGGTTGAGTCCGGTGTTAAAGGTGTTGAGTTTATTGCTGCTAATACAGATAGACAGGCTTTAAATCAATCTAAAGCAGATGTAAAGATTCAATTAGGAACTGCTTTAACTGATGGACAAGGTGCTGGGGCTAATCCAGCGATTGGTAAAGAGGCTGCTATTGAATCTAAGAAAGAAATAGAAGAGGCTTTAACTGGTGCTGATATGATATTCGTTACTTGTGGTATGGGTGGAGGAACTGGTACTGGAGCTGCTCCTGTTATTGCGGAAATTGCACAAAGTCTTGGAGCATTAACTGTTGCTATTGTAACTAAACCTTTCTCATTTGAAGGACCAAGAAGAATGAAGCAAGCAGTAGCAGGAATTGAAGATTTAAAGAAGCATGTTGATACATTAATTATTATTCCAAATGATCGTTTAAGAGAAATTATTGATAGATCTACACCAATGTATGAAGCATTTAAAGAAGTAGATAATGTTTTAAGAAGAGGTGTTCAATCTATATCAGACTTGATTGCTGTAGTTGGACTTATTAACTTGGATTTTGCCGATGTTAAAGCAGTTATGGAGAAATCTGGACAAGCAATTATAGGTATTGGTATTGGAATGGGTGAAGATAGAGCAATTGATGCGGCTAAGCAAGCAGTTTCTTCACCATTACTTGAAACGTCAATAGAAGGTGCTACAGATGCAATTATTAATATTACTGGTGGAGTTAATTTAACATTATTTGAAGCTGAACAAGCAGCGGAAGTTGTAAGAGCAGCAGCTAATACAGATATTAATACAATATTTGGTTCTGTTATTAATGAAAACTTATCAGATGAAGTAATTGTTACAGTTATAGCGACTGGTTTTGATAAAAATAAAAAGGCAGCTGCACAAGTTGCTACTGTTCAACAAGAACAACCAGTATTTAGTAATGCGCAACCTACTAGAAGAACAAAAGAAGCAGAAGTGTTACAGGGTAGTGATGATGATGCTGATGGTGGAGATTTTGATATACCAGCATTTTTAAGAGATAGAAATTACTAGAGACTTAGGTCTCTTTTTTTCATGAAAAAAAAGAAGTAAACTAGTTTAGTTTTACTTCGAATTCATTTTCTTCTTTTTGTTCAGCACTATTTATCATTTGAGCTAGTAGATTTAGGGCAATTTGTTCTGTTTTTCTACCTTCATCACGTAAAGGGTTAAACTCAACTAGATCATAAGAAATAATATTTTTTATATGTTTAATTATTAACTTATTAATATTCATGACTTCTTCTTCAGTCATACCATCAAATTCAGGGATAGATACACCAGGAGCAATATCTGGATCTAGGAGACCTAAATCAAAACTTATATGCACACCTTTAGTACGTTCAGTTACAATGGTGAAGGCTTCTTCAATTACTGCTTCTATTCCTTTTTGTTTGATATCTTCATTTGTAAAGACAGTTAGGCCAGAATACTTAACATTATCTTTTTCCCAGTCATCAATACTTCTAGCACCAATTACGACAGTTTTAGTTGCTTGAATGACATCGCCATCATGATAATATCTTAACTCACTATTTTTGTAGCCATTTATAGCGGCTAGAGACATACCGTTAATGTTACCAGAGACAGTTGTATCAAAAGTATTGTAGTTAGTATATGGAGAAAAGAGTAGCATACCAATATTTTCATAATTCTTAGCACTGGCTAGAGCGACAGGAATAGTAATTGAACTATCTCCACCGATAACGATAGGAAAATAATGATCTTTTTCCTTTTCGAGAACAGAAGTATATATTTTAGTATTTATTTCATCAACTTCATATTCATTTTTTCTACGATCGGATAAATTCCTACTTTTTAAAATATCTTCAGGCTGCATAATAGTAATTGTTTCACCTGTATAAAAACTTTTTATGTCATTTATTAATTGGACAGGACCAAGAGAGGCTCCATCGATATGGATACCTAAGTCACTACCAGCACCAATAATTATTGATTTCATTATTATCACCTTAATATAAATTTTAACGTAAAATGTAGACTATATCAAGAAAAAAACTTTGATTTAAGATATATTTACTGTATAATTTGTATAGGTGAATAGTATGAAGAAACTAAATGATTTGTATCCTGGTATTGGAACAGATTTTGTTATTAGAAATGTTAGAAATAATTCTAGTGAAGTAGAAAAAGATGATTTGTTTGTATGTACTATAGATAGTAATTTAGATAGGCATAATTGTATAGAAGAGGCTATTAGAAATGGTGCTAGTACTATAGTTGTTAGTAGAGATGTTTCAGATCCTAGAGTTGCAATTATAAAAGTGCCGGATACAAATAGAGAGTTTCCATATTTATGTCAGAAGTTTTATGATTTTCCAGATAAGAAGATGACAATGATTGGGACACTTGGAACAGATGGAAAAACAAGTACTTCGGTAATTATACAGAATTTATTAGGACTTAGTAAAACTGGATATATTGGGACAAATGGTCGGAGCTGTGGGGCTTTTAGTGATGAGACTTCTAATGGAGTTAGAGATGCAGCAAACTTATATGATGGCTTAGAAGAGTTTGTTAAATTTGGATGTAAGTATGCTATAGTAGAGGCTTCAAATAAAGAGATAGCAAGAGGAGATTTAGTGGCAGTTAATTACGATTTAGTTGTCTTTACTAATCTTGCTAATGAGTATTTAGATGATGATAATAAATTTATAGAGTATTTTAATACAATGGCAACTATTTTTAATCAGACAAAGGAAGATGAATACTGTATACTTAATAGTGATGATCCATATTTTGAGAGTGTAAAGAGTATTTGTAGATCTAATATTTTAACATATGGAAGAAGAGAAGGAAGTACATTACAAATTATAGATTTTAGTATTAATAATTCAAAGACACTTATAAAGTTTAAATATAATAATGAAGAGTTTGATGTACTTAGTTCATTACTGGGAGAATTTAATATATATAATTTGGCGGCCTCAATACTTTGTGTTTTAACTTTAGGATATAGGAAAGAAGAATTCTTAAATAAAATAAGTGATTTAGTAATACCAGGTAGGATGGAGATGCTAAAGACAGATGATAACTATTATGTTATGGTTGATTATGCACATACTTCTAATAGTATTATTAAACTTATTAATTTTGTACATACTTTAGATATTAATAATACAATAGCCGTATTAGGGGCAGTTATGGATAAAGATGTTAATATGTTAGAAAGTATTGCGAAAAGTATTTGTGAGATGGCTAATTATGTAATATTTACTTATGATGATCCTGATGATATGGCAATGGTGAATAGTGTTAATATGATGTATGAAGGTATTAAAGATAAATATAATAATATGATGATAGTACCTGATAGAAAGTTAGCAATAAAAAGTGCAATAGAGATGGCTAAAGATAAAGATATGGTTCTTTTACTTGGAAAGGGAAGAGAAGTTTATCAGAGACTTAAATTTAATGATGTAGATGTTGCTTATCAGGAGATAGTTAATAGAAAGATAAAGGAAGAAAAAGAAGTTTTATGATAAAAAAAATAGTAAAAATAATATTAATAGTATTATGGTGTGGCTTAATATTTATGTTTTCTAATGATACAGGTGGTACTTCTACTAAGAAGAGTGATGGATTAATAGTAAGAACAGTTGAGAAAGTAATTAAACGTAAGTTGAGTAGTGAAGAAAAAGACAAAGTATTAAAATATTTAGTAGTGCCAGTTAGGAAGAGTGCTCATTTATTTATATATTTTATATTGGGTATTTTAATTATTAGTTTACTTAGAGAATATAGGGATATTGATATAAAAATGATTCTTTTAGCAGTCTTTTTAGGACTTTTATATGCTTGTAGTGATGAAGTACATCAGTTGTTTATTAAAGGTAGATCTTGCGAAGTAAGAGATGTTTTAATAGATACAGTTGGGGTATCTTTAGGAGTTTTACTTTATAGTTTGATTTATAGATTTAGAAGACGTAAGAAGAACTGTATTAGTTAATATTTTTGATAGATAGAAATTTAGGATTGATATTAGAGTAGTTTATTTAAGATATGAAGTGTGATGATTAAGTTACAAATAAGTTACAAATTTAGACATATAATTTAGTAGGAGGATTATATGTTTTTTAATTTGTTAGATATTTTAAAGAATTTATTTTGTTTTACTGGATCTTACTCTAATGATGTTTTTCCGGAACCTTTAAGTGTGGAGGAAGAAGAGAAATGTATTAAGGGTAAGATGGAAGGTAATATAGAAGATAGGAATAAACTTATAGAACATAATTTAAGATTAGTTGCTCATATTATAAAAAAGTTTGATAATAAATATGTAGATAGTGATGATTTAATTAGTATTGGAACTATTGGATTAATTAAAGGAGTAGATACTTTTTCTAGTGATAAGGGAGTTAAGATTACAACTTATTGTGCTAGGTGTATAGAGAATGAAATACTTATGTATTTTAGAAGTAATAATCGTTATAATAATGATATTTCAATAAATGATGCAGTTGGGTTTGATAAAGATGGGAATGAGATAGCAATAATGGACGTTTTAAAGACTCCTAATCCAGATTTTGTATCAGATATAGATTTAAAAGATAATATAGAGTTATTAAAAAAATATATTAATGTATTAACACCTAGAGAAAAAGAGATACTAATTAGAAGATATGGATTAAATAATCAGGATGAAGAGACACAGAAAACTATTAGTAAGAAGTTGGGTATTTCTAGGAGTTATGTTTCAAGGATTGAGAAGAGGGCACTTACGAAAATACTTAGAGAGTTTATTAAGAATAATAAATATGATAAATAGGTTTTCTAGACAATAGATAATATTTTTAGTATAATTGTAGTAGTGATGGTGAAGTTTTATGGAAGAAGAACATATTAATAAATATAATAGACAATTTATTAGATATTTTAAGAAGAGTAATTCTTCTCTTATTATTTGGGGAGTTATTGTTCTACTTTGTGCTTTGGCTTTTGCGATATATGATTTTTTGTTACTGCCAACTATTAATTTAAAAGGATCTAGATATGTAGAAGTTGGATATAAAAGTACTTATGTTGAAAAAGGATATAAGGCTAAGTTTTTAGGAAAAGATGTTAGTAGTGATGTAGTAGTTAAGGGAGAAGTTGATACTTCTAAGCTTGGAGTATATGAAATTACTTATAAAGTTAAGGAAGGGTATTTTTCTAAGAGTGTTACTAGAAAAGTAAAAGTAGTTGATAGAAAGGCTCCGGTAATTAAGTTAGTAAGTGATGAGGATATATATGTATGTCCTAATAGTACTTATAAGGAAGAAGAATATAGTGCAGTTGATGACTATGATGGAGATGTTACTGGTAAGGTTAAAGTAGTACAGGATAAGGATAAGATTACTTATAGTGTTAAAGATAAACATGGTAATAAGAGTAGTATTAGTAGAAAGATTATTTATGAAGATAAGACTAATCCGGTTATTGAATTAGTTGGTAGTGATGTTTCTTATTTATATGTAGGAGATAATTATAATGAACTTGGGTATAAAGCAAGTGATAATTGTGATGGAGATATTACAGGAGAAGTTAAGGTAAATAATAGTATTGATACTAATAAAGTAGGAGAATATACTGTTACTTATACGGTTAGTGATAAAGCTAATAATACTTATGAAGTAGTACGTAAGGTAATTGTATCTAAGAGAGATTCTAAAGGGACAATTTATTTAACTTTTGATGATGGACCGAAGTATGGGACAACAGATGTTATTTTAGATATATTAAAAGAAGAAGGCGTAAAGGCTACTTTCTTTGTTACTGGGTATGGACCAGATGAATTAATAAAAAGAGAGTATGATGAGGGACACAGTATTGCTCTTCATACGGATAGTCATGATTATAGTGCAGTGTATCAGTCAGTTGATGCATACTTTAATGATTTAGGTAGAGTATCAGATAGAGTAAAGAGAATTACTGGAGAAGAGAGTAAGATAATCAGATTCCCAGGAGGAGCAAGTAATACAATTAGTAGACGTTACTCTCCAGGAATTATGAGTATTTTAACTAAGGAAGTATTAAATAGAGGATATCGTTATTATGATTGGAATGTATCTAGTGGAGATGCGACTAGTGACCCACGAGTTACTTCAGATGTTATATATAATAATGTAGTTTCAAGATTATCAAAGAACAGAGTTAATATGGTATTAATGCATGATGTAAAACCATATACAAGAGATGCATTAAGAAGAATAATTAGATATGGGAAGGAAAATGGCTATACATTTGATAAGGTAACGATGAGTACAGAAATGATTAGACAGAGAGTTAATAATTAATTGTAGGTGAGAAGATGAATTTATTTAGACCTAATATGTATAAAAAAAATATATTTGAGATAGACTATAATAAATTAAAAGAACAAGGAATTACATGTTTAATATTTGATTTAGATAATACATTAGGATTATTAGAGCATGAAAGATGTCCTTTAAAGACAAGAAAGTTATTGAAAGAATTACAGAAAGATTTCTTAATATTAATAAGTTCTAATAATACAAAGAAAAGAATTGCTCCATACTTAAAAGATTTAGGAATTGGAGGAGTAGCTTTTAGTTTAAAGCCTTCTACTAAAGGATTAAGATGGATAAAGAAAAATTATAACTTAAAGAAAAAAGAAATGGTTATGATAGGTGATCAAATAGTTACAGATATCTTATCAGGTAATATATATAAAATAATGACAATATTAGTTGATCCATTGGGAAAAAAAGATTTAAGAATAACAGGATTAAATAGAAAAATAGAGACTAGAATAATAAAATACTATAAAAAACGAGGAATGTTTGAGAGAGGTAAATATTATGGATAATGAAGAAGTTAAGACATGTTCGGGATGTGGAGTTAAGTTGCAAGATGAGAATGTATTACAAGAAGGATATACGACAAGTTTAGATAATGATATATGTCAGAGATGTTTTAGAATGAAAAATTATGGAGAATATCAAATGGTTACGAAGTCAAATGATGAGTACTTAGAGATATTAAAAGGAGTAGGACAGACAAAGGACTTAGTTTTATATATTACAGATTTACTTAATTTAGAGAAGAATATAGAACAAATTAGAACGATTATTCCTAATAAAATGATTTTAGTTTTAAATAAAAGAGATGTATTACCTAAGTCTGTAAAGGAGACTAAACTTATTAAGTATTTAGAAGAGAAAGATATACATTTTGAAGAAGTAATTGTTGTTAGTGTAAATAAAAATTATAATATAGATTATTTACTTAAGAGAATTAAGTTTTATCAAACATCTAAGAATGTATATGTAGTTGGGCATACTAATGCTGGTAAATCTAGTTTAATAAATAAACTTATTCAAAATTATTCAGATAATTGTCAAGAACTTACAATGTCTCCATTACCTTCGACTACTTTAAATACTGTGTCTATTGAGATTAATGATTATTTAACTTTGATAGATACACCTGGACTTGTTGATTCAGGATCAGTTTTAAATCATGTAGATGCTTCTTTAGTAAAGAAGATATCTGCTAAAAAAGAGATAAAGCCTAAGACATTTCAACTTAGACCAAATCAATCTATTATTATTGAAGATATAATAAGAATTGATTATGTAGAGGGAGAAAGAAACAGTTTTACATTATTTGTTTCTAATGATTTAAAGGTAAGAAGATTACTTAATTTACTTAATAATAATGAACTTAGAGATAAGAATAAGATTACTTATCAAGTTAAGTATGATGAAGATCTTGTTGTTAATGGATTAGGATTTGTCAAGATAGTTAATAAAGGTGTAATAGATGTTTATATAGATAAAGATATTGAAACATTTATGAGAAAGTCATTGATATAGAAGTTTGAGTATGGTATAGACAGAGAAAAAACAAAACTGGAGGAGAAACTCTAGTTTTTCTTTTGATCAAGGTGGTTTTGAGTTACTTTTATTGAAAAAAGTATCAAAATATGATATAATATGTGTTGTTTAGAAGGAGTGGTGTCAGTTGAATAATGACTTAGCGAATGAAATTCGTAGTAAGACAGATATAGTTGACATCATTGGAGAAAGAATTCCTTTAGTAGCAAGGGGTAAAAACTTCTTTGGAGTTTGTCCATTTCATGATGATTCCAATCCTTCAATGTGCGTTTCAAGAGAAAAACAAATCTATACTTGTTTTTCTTGTCATGCTACGGGGAATGTTTATACTTTTTTAATGAATTATGAGCATATAGATTTTAGAGAGGCTTTAAGATATTTAGGAGAAAAAGTTGGAGTAAATGTTTCTTCAGTAAATATTGTGAAGAAAACTACTAAGTTTGATCATTTATATGAGGCATATAACTTTGCGGTTAAATATTTTCAAAATAACTTGTCAGCTTCAGTTGGTAAAGATGCAAGGTCTTACTTAAGTAAACGTGGTATTAATGAAGAAGCAATTAAAGAATTTGAAATAGGTTTATCATTAGAGAGTCGAGATGATTTGACTAAGTTATTAGTTAGTAAAAAGTATGAACTTAGTACATTAAATAGAATTGGATTATCTAGTGATGATCATGATATATATGATGATAGAATTATGTTTCCACTGTATGATGTTTCTGGACAAGTAGTTGGATTTAGTGGAAGAATATATAAAGATGTAGATCAGAATAAATACTTAAATACAAAAGAGACAGATATCTTTAAAAAGGGTGAAATGTTATACCATTATCATATTGCGAGAGAAGAGTGTAGACTTAAGAAGTCAGTTATAGTAATGGAAGGTTTCATGGACGTTATTAGAGCAAGTATTGTAGGAGTTAAAAATACAGTTGCTTTAATGGGAACAGCACTTACTAATAATCAGTTTAATTTGATTAAGAGACTTTCTAATAACATTATTTTATGTTTAGATGGGGATGATCCGGGAGTTAAGGCAATGCTTAGTATAGGGGAGCATTTACTTGATGAAGGAGTGGAGGTAAAAGTAGTAGTTTTACCTGATAATGATGATCCGGATTCATTTATATTAAAACATGGAAAAGAAAGATTTATTGGACTTGTTGAGAATGCTTTAAACTTTAGTGATTTTAAAATACAACAGTTACGAAAGAATGTTAATTTTAGAAGTGATGAAGAAAAAGCCAATTATATAAATGAAGTTTTAAAAGAAACAGTAAAAATAAATGATATGATTAGAGTAGAAATAGTACTTAAAAGACTTGAAAAAGAATTTGATATAAGTTATAATACACTGGAAAAACGTTTTAAAGACTTGGTTGAGTTTAAAACGACAACTAAAAGAGTGGTTCCAGAGGTAGTAAATAAAGTAGTTAAGAAAACAAAGTATGATAAAGCAGTTGAACAAATACTTTACTTTATGCTTAATAATGATTGGGTAATTAGTCAAGTAGAGAGGGAAAATATAGTATTTCCAAGTGAAGAGAGTAGAATACTTTCTAGTGAGATTATTTATTATTATAAGTTGTATGGTAATATAAATGTTGCTGATTTTTATACTTATGTTCAAGGTAAAGAAGATATTCTAGTTTTACTTAATTCTATATTAGCAGATAGTTATAGTGAGGAGACTACAAAAGGAGAGTTATTTCAGTATTTTAAGGTTATAAGAGATTATCGATGTAATCAAGAAATTAAAAGATTAACTAATTTGATGAAAAAAGAAGTAGATCCATTAGAACAGGCTAAGATAGCGGATAAAATTAGAAAGTTAAGAATGGGAGAATAGAGCATGGTTGGAGAAATAAAAACACTTGAAGAAAGAAAGAATAAATTACTAGCAAAAGGTAAGAAACAAGGTTTTATTACTTACGAACAGTTAGCAGAAGAATTAAAGGGATTAGATGTAGATAGTGATTCATTAGATGACTTATATAATGCTTTAGTTGAGGCAAATATTGATATAGTTACAGAAGATGGTAGTGATGATGCTTCTGGAGAAGAAATTACAGCAGATGTAGCGGTTGAAGATATTACATTATCTAAAGATGTTAAAATTAATGATCCTGTACGTATGTACTTAAAAGAGATTGGACGTATTAACTTACTTACTTCAGATGAAGAGTTTGAATATGCTAAGCGAGCTGAAGAAGGAGACGAAGAAGCAAAGAGAATGCTTGCTGAATCAAATTTACGTTTAGTTGTTAGTATTGCGAAAAGATATGTAGGACGTGGAATGTTATTCTTAGACTTAATTCAAGAAGGTAATATTGGATTAATGAAAGCAGTAGATAAGTTTGATCCTACTAAAGGATATAAGTTCTCTACATATGCTACTTGGTGGATTAGACAAGCAATTACAAGAGCAATAGCAGATCAAGCAAGAACAATACGTGTACCAGTACATATGGTTGAAACAATTAATAAATTAGCACGTGTACAAAGACAATTAACACAAGAGTTAAATCGTGAACCAACAGATGAAGAAATTGCTAAAAAGTTAGGAATTTCTATTGATAAAGTTCGTGAAGTTTATAAGATTTCACAAGATCCAGTTTCATTAGAAACACCAATAGGTGAAGAAGATGATTCACATTTAGGAGATTTTATTAAAGATGAGAGAACTATGGGTCCAGAAGAGTATGCAACAGTTGAAATGTTAAAAGAAGAGTTATCTGGAGTTTTATCAACTTTAACAGAACGTGAAGAAAAAGTACTTAGACTTAGATTTGGACTTAATGATGGACAATGTAGAACACTAGAAGAAGTTGGACAAATATTTGGAGTTACTCGTGAGAGAATTAGACAAATAGAGGCTAAAGCACTTCGTAAATTAAGACATCCTTCTCGTAGTAGAAAATTAAAGGATTTCTTGACTGATTAATGAAAATTAATGATAGATTAAAACATATAGGGGATTTAGTAGAGGCTAATTCCTTTTGTTTAGATGTTGGTTGTGATCATGCTTTTTTAGATATTTACTTAGTTAAACAAAACAAAAATATTAAAGCGATTGCTTCTGATATAGCAGAAGGTCCAGTTAAACAAGCAAGAGAGAATATAAAAAGAGAAGGGTTAGAGAAAAAAATTGAAGTTAGACTGGGAAATGGTTTAGATACTTATTCAGATGAAGTTAATACAGTGATTATTTCTGGTATGGGTGGAAGAAATATGATAGGTATATTTAAAAATAATATGAAAGTATTAAAAAAAATAGATACTATTATAATTAGTCCTAATAATTATCAGATAGATGTTAAGAAGTTTTTAACTAAGAATGGGTTTTATATTGATGATGAAGAATTAGTTAAAGATAAGAAGTTTATTTATCAGATAATTAAATTTAAAAAAGGTAAGAGACATTATACTAGAAGAGAATATTTCTTTGGACCTGTACTTCTTGAGAAGAAAGGTAATTTATTTGAAGAGTATTATAAAAGAGAAAAGTTATCTAGAGAGATACTTATTTCTATATTACCTAAGAATTATAGGTATAAGAAATTTATTACTAAAAGAGAAATTAAAATGATAGAGAGGGAACTGTAGAGTTCTTTTCTTTTACAAAAGTGTGCTAATTTTTAAGTATTTTGGATTGACTGAAATGCCAGCTTTTTTGTATGACTGCTTTATTTGAGTTGGGATTTGATTCAATTTTGTTTGACATTTTTTTTGCTTTATGATATAATCTTGCTCGAATTAACAAAAAGGGGGAAAAAGAATGAAAAAGGTAAATGTTAATTTAGAAGAGATTGAAAAGTCTTTTAAAAAGAGTAAGGCGAAGGGCTTTTCTATTAAAAGAGCTGCTTCAGGTATTTTAGCAGGTCTTATGATTGGAGGTAGTGCTCTTGGTATTACAGGATGTAGTACAAAAGAAGAACCTTCTAAATATCCAGATTATGTACCTGGGTATTCTAGTGTTTCAGATGTAAAGGATCCTGATGATAGTTTTGTTATTTTAGATGTTGGTAATCATGAAAGACAAACAAAAGTAGAAGAAATAAAAAGAGGTAATGATAAAGATGTTGCTCTTGGACTTGTTATTTCTACGGATGCAGATAATGAGGCTGCAATTTATGATGATGTAGAGTATGTTAGAGGATTAATAAATAAGTATGATGTTAATTTTCCTGTATATTTAAACATAGAAAGTATAATTAATAATAAGTCTTTAAATAATGAGATGAAGGGTAAACTAATATCAGACTTTTTAGGTAAGTGTACGGCTAATCATATTTTTGTTGGTGTATATGGAACTGATGAGACTTTATGTTTAGCAGAGAAGTATTTTGATTTTAAGGACTATGATGCTTTTGTAGTTATGGATAGTGATGAAATTAAATATTCTGGTGTTTGCACAGTTTTTCAAACAGCAGATGGAGAGATTTATTCAAAAGAAGATCTTAGTAAAACTATCTTTACACATGGTTTAAATGAGGCTAGTGCTTTAGTTAATGATAAAAAAGTAGTTGTTAATAATTCAGATGAATTGTTTAAATTATCATTAGAGTGTGGACTTAGTTATAATGAATTACTTGAATATAATGCTATTAAAGAAGAAGATTTAGTGGCTGGTTGTTCTATTAAAATACCTTCTAGGGTTGGAGCAAGAGTTAAATCTTTAGAAAATGCTGATTTAGGTGATGAAATGATTATGGGATGTGATATTTCATCTTATCAAAATAATGTTGATTGGGAAAAAACCAGAGAAAACTTTGAATTTGTTATTATAAAAGTAAGTCAAGGTAATTCTATTGATAATAGATTTACATCACATATTGAAAATGCTAATAAATATGATATAGCAGCAGGTGTTTATTGTTTCAATAATTACAGTGCTAAAAATTGTGGAGACTTTGAAAGATTTGTTGAGTTAGAAAAAGAACAAGCAGATGTTGCAATTAGTGCTTTAGGAAACCATAAAGTTGACTTTCCAGTATATTTAGATGTTGAGAGAATTAATAGTAGTGAAAGCGGAGTTGAATGGGACTATATTTTACCTAAGAAATATGTTGTTTCAATGATTAATACTTGGAGTGATAAAGTTAGTGAGGCTGGATATATTCCAGGAATTTACTTTAATGGTGATTGTTATAGTTATTTTAGCCGTGTATATGATCAAATTAGTAATAATAGTAATAGGACAGCAGATGAGGCTAAATTCGTAGAAAACTTTAGAAAAATGCATAAATGGTTAGCAGGTGGAGAACAATATACAAATAAAAATTATGATATATCAGAAGTTAGAGAACCATCAGCAGAAAGAAGACAAAAATATGATGATATTAGTGTTTTCCAAGTAACTTCTACAGCAGTTAACTCAGGTGCTGGAAATGGTAATGGACATGTAGATGTTAACTTTTCAAATACAAATTATAAAACAGGAACTGCGATGGAAGAAGCAGAGACTGTAGAGATAAAAGAATTTGATAATAATAGTAAAAGTTCAGTAGTTGGTTTATTACCAGGAGTAGGCTTAGTAGGTGGAGCAGCAGTAGGAGCATATTTCTATAGTAAACATGCAAAAAAAAGTGGAAAAGAATATTTTCGTAAATAAATATTTAGGATTGATAGAAATATCAGTCCTTTTTGGTGCAACAAAACTCCACTCTTTACATATTATTAATAGTGTGGTATAATTATGGAACTTTTGTGTCTAGAGAGGAGAAAAGATAAATATGTTAGAATATAGAGAAAAAGATTCAGTAGATAGAATTATTTATGATTATGTAAATGGGGCTTTTCCAGTAGAGTTTTGGCCGGGATATACAGGACCTAGAAATATTACATTTGGGAAGAATAGAGAAAAAAGAGAATTAGTTAGTAAATTAAGAAGAAGTGGAGTACAAGCAGAAGAAGTACTTAAAACATTACTTAATGATAAGCCTACAGGAAAAGTAACAGATGAATTTTATGTGGATTTAATACAACGATACATTAATCTAGTAGTACCAGGAAGAGATGAAGATACAGATTCTCTACAAATAGATTTTCATGATATGTATTTTGGTGAAGTAGAAAAAATAGTTACTAATGGATTTGGAATGGATGCAGCCTTTAAATATGTAGTAAAGGGAGAAGTACCAATTACTTCAGTTGTAATAGTTAATCCAAAACAATATGTAAAGACAAATAAAAAGAGTTAATAACAGTTAAGTTAAGACTCTTTTTTTCTATTTATACCAATCATACTACCTAGAATAGAAGTTATAAAAATAATAATATAGTAGATTAAGACCTTTAATTTGAGAGGAGAAGAAGTAATTAGAGAGATAAAGATAAATATAGGGATAATTAATAAAGCAAGTTTAATACCCTCGAGATAGCCTTTACTACTAGTAGTTTTACCTAAGATAAAACTACTTATAAATATATTTACTAAGATAATTATAATTTTTAAGATCTTATTTATATTAGGACTAATTAAATTAAAATAATAAAGAAGAGATACTATAAATAAAGAAATAATTATAGAGATCATTGTAAATATAAGTCTTTTACCATATCTTTTTATATAAGTCATATTACACCTCAATTAATATTATGTTTAAGTATAAAAAATATGATTTTAGACATGATATTAATGGTGATAATTATGAGATATTTATTAGTATTTGGGAAGAGTTTATTTTTTTATATATTAATAACTATAGTATATAGAGTTATGGGGAAAAGAGAGATAGGGGAATTATCAATAATGGATTTTATAGTATCAATATTTATAGCAGAACTAGCGGCTATATCAATAGAAAATTATAATGATAATATGCTTTTGTCTATTATACCTATTGGAGTATTAGTAGGGTTACAGATAATTACTTCGAAAATATCTTTAAAGAGTGAGAAAGTTAGAAGTGTTATAGATGGGAATCCTTCAGTTATTATTAATAGAGGGAAGATTAATTTTGAAGAGATGTTAAAACAAAGATATAATTTAGATGATTTATTAACACAACTTAGGGCTAAGTCTATTAAATCAATAGAAGAAGTAGATTATGCAATATTAGAGACTTCGGGGAAGTTATCAATATTTAAAAGAGAAGATGATAAGAATAGGACTTATCCTTTACCAGTGATTATAGATGGAAAAGTACAAGAAGATGTATTAGTACAGATTAAGAAGAGTAAGAGTTGGTTAGAGGAGAATTTAAAAAGAGAAGGATATTTATTAGAAGATATATTTTATGGGTTTTATAGGAATAAGAGATTATTTTTAATTAGAAATGAAAATATAAAGTGACAAATTATTTAGATTATTTTTTATATAGTATTATTGGTGATACTTATGAAGAGAATAGTCTTAATAATTTTTTTATTTGGGTTAGTATGTATTGGTATTTTTAATAATAAGGGAGTTGAAGAGGAAAGAGAAGTTAAGAATACGGAGAAAAGAGGAGTATTTGTTAGTTATATTGATATTAGTAAATATATTAAGAATAGTGATGTTGATACTAGTAAAAGAAATATTATTAAGATGATTGATAATATTTGTAGTTTAAATTTTAATATGATTGTTTTACAAGTAGTTAGTTTTAGTGATGCTATATATAAGTCTAATATATATCCTTGGAGTAGTGTTATTTCTTCTTCTGAGGGTGTTTATCCTGGATATGATGTATTAGACTATTTATTAGAAAAGGCTCATGAAAAGGGAATTTCTGTATATGTATGGATTAATCCTTATAGAGTTAGATCTAATAATAATATAGATAGTATTAGTAGTAGTAATCCGGCTTATAAATATATAGGTAGTGATACTTTATATGTAAATAAAGGGATTTATTATAATCCGGCTAAAGAAGAAGTAGAAGATTTAATAGTAGATGGGGTAGAAGAATTAATTAGTAATTATAAAGTAGATGGAGTGTTATTTGATGATTATTTTTATCCGGATAAAGATGTTTCTATAAAAGAATATGAGGCATACTTAGAGGAAAATAAAGATATTAGTTTTGATGAGTATAAGTTGATGATTATTAATAAGATGGTAGAAAGAGTTCATAGAGTGTGTAGGGAACATAATACTTTATTTGGTATTTCTCCTGATGGAAATATTGATAATAATTATAATAATGTATTTGCTGATGTTATTACTTGGCTTAATAGTGATAAGTATGTTGATTTTATAATGCCACAAGTATATTATGGATTTCATAATGAGAATAAACCTTTTTTAAAGACGGTTAACGAGTGGAATAATTTAATTAAGAATAAGGAGATAGATATGTATGTTGCTTTAGCATTTTATAAAGTTGGACTTATTGATAATTTTGCTAAGAATGGGAAATTTGAATGGGAAAAGAATGATAATATTATTATGAAAGAGATAATTATGAGTAGAAATTTAAAATATTATAAAGGGTTTGTATTATTTAGATACGGATATTTATTTGATGAGGAGTTATATTCTATTACTACTTTGAAGGAAATAGAAAATATGAAAAAGTTTGTAAAATAATATTTAATTATTAGTTTTTTCTGTTATAATTACTTTAAGGTAGGTGAAAAGAGAAGTGTTAAAAGACAAAAAGGGCTTTACTTTGGTAGAGTTATTAGCAACTATAGTTATACTAGGTATTATTATGGTTGTTGCGGTTCCTAATGTTATGGGTATTTTATCTAGAAATAGATCTAATACGTATGTTGAGGATGCTAAGAAGTTAGCAACATTAGCAGAGTATCAAGTTAGGTCTAATGGTAATGTTATTCAGAAACCGGCTACAAATCAGTGTATTGTATTAACTTTATCTTATTTAGATAACGCTGAATTTGAAGATCCACCATATGGAGGAGAGTATTTAAAGAATGTTTCGTTCGTGGTTGTTAAAAAGGTAGGAAACGAATTAAAGTATTATGTTCAATTAATTGAAAAGTACAAAGGAACTTATAGAGGTGTAACATTAGTTGAATCTTCTCAATTAGTAGAAGATGGGGCTGTAAACAGCTATGTAAAGAACGCTAATAAGAGTGATATGACTAGTGTTAGTAGTTTAACTACGGATAACTTTATGACATTTGCTAATAAGTTTGATAGCAGTTTTACGTGTGCTTCAGTTAATACTGTGTACTCTAGATAGGTAAAATGTAAATTTTAGTAAAAAGTAAAAAAAACAGTTGAATTTTAAAAATTGATATGCTATTATTAAAATGTAAATAAAATAGAAAGAGAGAGAGTGAAATTTAATGAAAAAGATTAATGACAAAGGTTTTACATTGATCGAACTTTTGGCTGTTATCGTAATCATGGGTATCTTAATGATGGTTGCTATTCCAGCTGTTTCAAGAACTATTGAAAATTCAAGAAAGGATACATTTGTTGATGTTGCTAAACAATATTCTAACTCAGTAAAAACAATGTGGGCTGCTGATGGTCTTAAATGTAAGAAAAATGGTGAAGCTGATAATACATATGTTGTTTCTTCTGCTCTAGGTACTGGTACTTATTATGTTGGTGTTAATACTGCAGATGCTAGCAATTTTCCAGTATTATTAGAGCAAGGTGGAAAGTCTCCTTGGGGTAGTAGAAATGTTCAAGGTTATGTTTTGGTTGCCGTAACAACGACAGCTGATGGTCGTGCTAAATCTGATTACAGTGTTGCTGTAAGTGATGGTGCACATGAAATTCAAGAATCAAATGATCCATCACGTAGTAGTGTTAAGAGTGTTACTACTGAAAAAATTGTTGATAGCAAATTTAAAACAATATTTGTTGATAAAGATGCTACTTATTACACTTGCGTAGAAGTTTAATCTAATCTTAGATATAGAACATTAAGACTTAAGAAAGATACCTTAAGTCTTTTTTTTGTTTTTGTTTTTTGATATACTTTTATTATGAGGTGATTTGATGTTAATACTTGGTTGTCATGTTAGTTATAAGAAGGATAGTCAGTTACTAGGAAGTTTAAATGAGGCATTAGGATATGGGGCTAATACATTTATGTTTTATACTGGGGCTCCACAGAATACTAGTAGGTATCCAATAGATGATAGTTTGACTGTAGAAGCATTTAAAAAGATGAAGAGTATGGGCTTTGATTATTCAAAAGTAGTAGTTCATGCTCCATATATTGTTAATTTAGCAAACGATGATGAAATTAAATTTAATTTTGCAGTACAGTTTTTAAAAGATGAATTAAAAAGATGTAGTCAGTTAGGAATAAAAAATGTAGTATTACATCCTGGTAGTCATGTAGGTATTGGAATTGATGCTGGTATTTCTAATATAGCAAGAGGACTTAATATGATACTTGGAGAAGTTGATGTTAGAATACTTTTAGAGACTATGGCTGGTAAAGGTAGTGAAGTGGGATCTAAGTTAGAAGAAATTAAGAGAATAATAGATTTGGTTGATGATAAAGAACATATTGGAGTTTGTATAGATACATGTCATTTAAGTGATGCGGGATATGATCTTAGAGATTTTGATAAATTTTTAGATAAGTTCGATGAAGTTATTGGAATAGATAAAATAGGTTGTGTACATGTAAATGATAGTAAAAATGACTTAGGTAGTCATAAAGATAGACATGAAAATATAGGATTTGGTAGGATAGGATTTGAAACATTACTGGGAGTTATTTATAATAAGCGATTAGAAAATATTCCTAAAATATTAGAAACACCATATGTAGATAAAGAATTTGCACCATATAAGTTTGAAATAGAAATGATTAAGGAAAAAAAGTTTGATAGTCAATTGATTGATAAAATAAGAGGCATATTATGAAGAAAATAGCCTATTATTTTGATGATAGTAAGTATAGTGAATTACTAGATGAGGTATTTCCGACTAATCCGATGAATCCTACAGCGTCGGTTAGTTTTAGTTTGTATAATAGATATACAATGGATCAGATAATGGATGTGTTAGATGGGATTATTTTAAATCCAAAGACAAGAGAAGTAGAAGTTGAAGAGAGAGAAAGAGAAGAAATTACATGTTTACCGGATAAAGTAAAGAATAAAATAGTAAGTTTATTTGAGGATGATGATTTATTATTGTATGGACATGGAGGAAATGCTAAAGAAATATTAGAAACAGGTAAAATGATGTGTAAGTATTGTAATATTCCTTCGCATTTTATACCATTATCCTTAACTAATGAGTCACTTGCTAAACTTAAACATTGGGAACATAGAGATGCACATCAAATACTTATTATGGGGCTTGATCAAAGAGAGTTTAATCCAATATATAGAAAAGAAGAAAAAGGATATAGTATTCCTAGTGAGTACTTTTTAGGATATTATGATCGAGATTTAGAAGATTTTATGGTTAATCCAGAATTTAAGAGGCGACATGAATATAGAGATGAAGATCCGGCAATAGAATTACATCCAGGAGAATTTTATCCAGATAGATTTTTTTGTGAACAAGAAAATTTTAATATAATACTTGGATGTTTAGGAAATATAGGGCAAATATTAGGAATTTCAAAGTATTTTCCATTAGATAAACAGGGATTAGAAGATGTAGAAAAACAAGTAGATTATTTAAGAAAAAATATATATGATGAAGAAGATAAAATAACGCCGGAAGTGACGGCAAAATTTAGAAATAAAATGAGACAAAAACAGAAGAAAGAAGCAGAAGTAGAAGAAGAATGGGCTTTTGATTTTACAAGTAATTTAGAATTAGATGAAATGTTAGTAGGCGGGAAGAGTAAAAATAAAAATAAAGATATAATAATAAAAAAATAAGACTAAGAGAGGTATTTAGTCTTATTTTCATTGTAGAGAGAAATTATTTTATCAAAGAGAAATGGACGGATTTTTAACTTTAAAGAATCAAAAATAGAAGTATTGTTATTTAGAAGGTCGATGTAGTTTTCTTTGATAAAATTATAAATAATTAATAATTCTTGATCAGATGCTTCTATATTTTGTTTTAATGCATATTTTTTAATGTCATCTAGTGTTAGATAATTAATATATTTTTTAATTAGATCTTTATAAATAGTATCACCTCATAAAAAATATATGAAATAAGATTTTAAATATGAGATAAACTAATAATGGTGATTAAAATGAAAAGAAAGAAAAAATATAATTATGAAGTTATTATTGGGAAGAGAATATATTTTATGTATGGGGTAGTTATTTTACTTTTTTTAGTTTTATTTGGAAAATTATTTTCAGTTATTATTGTACATGGGAATTTTTATAGTGAAAAGTTAGATACTTTGACTAATAAGAAGATTACATTGAGTAGTTCTCCTAGAGGGAGAATTTATGATAGGAATTATAATGTTATAGTAGATAATAAGGCTATTAATACCATTGTATATAAGAAAGAGAAAGGGACAACTGTTAACGAGATGATTGAACTTGCTTATTTAGTTTCTAAGCATTTAGAACTAGATATTAATAAACTTAATTTAAGGGCTAGAAAAGAGTTTTATTTGGCAAAGTATCCAGATGTTTGTAATTTAAAAATTACTGATAGTGAAAGAGAGTTAGTTAAACAGAGAAAGTTATCTAATAAAGATATATTGGAATTAAAGATAGAAAGAATTAGTTTAGATGATATTTCTGGATTTACTGAAGATGATTTAAGAGCGGCTTATTTATATTATTTAATGTCTAAGGGTTATGCATATGAGGAGAAGGTTATTAAGAGTGACGTTAGTGATAGTGAATTTGCTTATATTTCGGAAAATGTTAATGAGTTAAATGGTTTTAATACGAGAGTTGATTGGGAGAGAGTTTATCCTTATGGAGATAGTTTAAGAACTATATTAGGAAGTGTTTCTTCTAGTAGTCAAGGTATACCTGAAGAAGAGAAAGAATACTATTTAAAACTTGGGTATTCTTTAAATGATCGAGTGGGACTTAATTATTTGGAAAAACAGTATGAAGAGTATCTTAAGGGAGAAAAGAGTATTTATGAGGCAGTTAATTCACATGAAGTGAGACTTGTTAAAGAAGGGAAAAAGGGTAATGATATAGTTTTATCTATTGATATGAATTTACAATTAGAGGTAGAAAAGATTATAGATGAACAATTAATTAGGACTAAGAATGAGGCCAATACAGAGTATTATGATCATTCATCAGTTATTATTTCTGATCCTAATACTGGGGAGATTTTAGCAATGGCATCTAGAAAATTAGTAGGGGATAAAATAATAGATAATGTTAATAGTATTTTAATATCACCAATTACACCTGGATCTGTTGTGAAAGGTGCTTCAATGTTAGTGGGGTATGAGACGGGAGCAATTCATTTTGGAGAAAGAATGTTAGATGAATGTGTAAAAATAGCAGGGGCTCCGGCTAAGTGTTCATCAGTTTTAGACTTAGGTGTAATAGATGATATTACGGCTATGGCTAAGAGTAGTAATGTTTATCAGTTTAAAACGGCTATTAGAGTTAATGGACAAGAATATTTTAGAGGAATGAAGCTTAATTTTAATCAGAAGTCTTTTGATACTTATAGAGATATGTATCATAAGTTTGGACTAGGGGTTTATACTGGTATTGATTTACCAATTGAAAGTAGAGGATATTCTTCTACGGATAAGGCAAGTGGTAATTTGCTTGACTTTGTAATGGGACAGTATGAGACTTATACTCCGATACAGTTATTACAGTATGTGTCTACTATAGCGGAGGATGGTAAGAGGATTAGACCACATTTATTAAAAGAAGTTAGGGCTAGTACTGATAGTTTAGAGATGGGAGAAGTTTTATATACTTATAAGACTGATATTTTAAATACAGTTGATGTTAAGGAAGAAAACTTAAAAAGAGTACAACAAGGCTTTTATGCTGTTATGCATATGAGAGGTGGTTATGGTAATTACTATACAGATGATAGATTAGATGCAGCAGGGAAGACTGGTACTTCACAGAGTTTTATTGATACTGATAATGATGGAGTTATTGATACTGAAACTATTACAACATCGTTTATAGGATATGCACCATTTAATAATCCAAAGGTTTCATTTATGGTTACTTCACCTAATTGTTCACACTTAAATTCAGGGTATGATTTTATGAGTTTAGTTAATTATAGAATTACTAGAGCAGTTACAGATAAGTATTATGAGATGTTTGGGGTATAGAAATTAGTAAAAAGTATAAAAATCTTTTGCAATTTGGGAAAATTTTGGTATAATACCTATAGACGTAAGGAGGGATAGACATGGCTAAAGCAGGAAATAGACAATTCAAAACTCTATTTTGTACTGAATGTAAAGAAGAAAACTATAGAGTTGAAAGAAATGTTAAGAAAACAGACCGTCTTGAATTAAATAGATACTGTCCTAGATGTAAGAAACATACTGTACATAAGGAAAAGAAATAATTCGATTGGTAGGTAAGAACATTTTATGGATAAAAATTTAAAAAGACCAGAAAATATTGATAAGTTAATTGAACGTCAGGCTAGTACGCCTAGTTTTTTAGACGAAAAATTTCCTCCTGTTAATAATGGTGGAGTAACAAAAAGTGCCGAAAAAGGCAAAGTTTATGTAAAGAAGTATAATAAATCAAAAAGAGGAAAATAGGAGGTTCTTATGATTAGTACTAACGATTTAAAAAATGGTATTACTATCGAAGTTGATGGTGCTATTTTTGTAGTAATGGATACACAACATGTTAAACCTGGTAAAGGTGCAGCAATTGTTAAGGCTAAATTAAAAAATTTAAGAACTGGTGCTATCTTTGAAAAGACATTTAATGCAGGAGTAAAAGTTGCTACTGCTAGAATAGAAAAGACATTAATGCAATATCTATATTGTATGGGTGAGACATATTATTTTATGAATATGGATACTTATGAACAATTAGAACTTGATAAGTCTTCTATTGGAGATGGAGCTAAATTCTTAAAAGAAAATTTAGAAGTATATATTACTACTTATGAAGGTGAAGTATTAGGTATTGATTTACCAGATAAAGTTGAGTTGAAAATTACTCATACTGAGGCTGCTGTTAAAGGAAATACTACTAATAATGCTTTAAAAGATGCTGAATGTGAAACTGGATTAATGGTTCGTGTACCTTTATTTATAGAAGAGGGAGAAACTATTATTGTTTCAACAGCAGATGGCAAGTATGTGTCAAGAGCATAATGAACGGTGCTCTTTTTTTTTGACTTTTAAAATTTAAGTGTGCTATTCTTATTGTAATAAATAATGTGGTGCTTATGAAAAATAATAAGGGTTTTACATTAATAGAGATATTGGCGGCAGTAACTATTTTGGCAATTGTTGGGACACTTACAGTTGTTTCGGTAGTTAGATATACAATTAAAACTAAGACTAAAACATATGAAACCATTGGATTGCTTACTATTTCGGAGGTTAATTTATTAAATAATTATAATGCTAGATCAACAGGAGAAGTTTACTGGACATTATCTCCTAGTGCGGCAGGATCGATTTATTATGTTGGACCAACAGGAATGGTTAATCTTTCTACATTGACAACATCTAGATTTGGGCTTAGACCTTCTATTTCGTTAAGAGCGGATATTACATATTCAACAGGTAATGGTAGTGTTAATTCGCCTTATGTTATTGAAACTAATTAAAGTGTATATAGACAGATAATTTGAGTAATTATTTGTCTTTTCTTTTGAAAAATATTGTTTGTTTTTTGGTGGTTGTGCTATAATTTTGATAGTATGATAAAGTAAGGTTTGGGTGATTGCTTTTATGAAAATGAATAATAAAGGATTTACTTTGATTGAAATATTGGCTGCTGTAACTATTTTGGCAATTATATCTACTTTGACAGTTGTGGCGGTTAATAGATATACAATTAAGACTAAAAATAAGACATATGAAACGATGGAGAAGAGTGTATGTAATGCCGTTAATAACTTTATTTTAAATGAAGGTTTAGAAGATGAGATTGCTGATGCTGGAGATGCTGGAGTTACTTTTGATGGCAATGATTTAATGTCTTCTAAGTATTTGGAAGCATTGATTGATCCAGAGGATAAGACACATATGTGTGGTTCTAATGTTAATGTTAGACTTGTTAATGGTACAGTTGCTGATGATGGAATTGTTGAATATTCATATTTTGTAAAAGTAAGATGTAAAAAGCATGAGAGTAATGTCGGATTTACTCAAGGATGTTCATTAAGTACAACAATTACTGATCCTGGTTCACCAGATCCTACTATTCCAACCGATCCTGTTCCTGATCCGGATCCAACACCTGACCCAGATCCAACGCCAGATCCTGATCCGACGCCAGATCCTGATCCAACACCGGATCCTGACCCAACACCTGATCCGGATCCAACTCCAGATCCTGAACCTGATCCTGGCACTGGTTCGATTTCATGTCAAGTTATAAAAGAAAATAAAACTTGGACAAAAAATGTTCCGGTTGAAGCACAAGTAAAATGTGTTGCTCAAGGTAGTAGCGTATGTCAAAAAGCTGTTTATACACAAATATTTTCTTCTGATGTTAAAGTTAGTTTTATAAAGATTGCTGATAATTCTGGTAATGAGAAAAATTGTCAAGTTAATATTTATATAGATACTAAGGGACCATCTAAACCTATTGTTAATAATTCTTATGAAAATAAATGGACTAATAAATCATATTCAGTTTCGTTGAGTTCGGTAGATGATGTTTCTGGTATTGCATATTTTGAATATAGATATCCTAATTCAACTGTTTCTGGAGAAAATGAGTGGCATCAATATGCTAACTCTTCAAAGAAGGCAGGGGACTCTTCAGCATTTAAAACTACGAATTTTTCAAAACAAAGAAATGAATACGTTGAATTTAGAGCATGTGACTATGCTGGTAACTGTTCAGAGACTTCTTCTAGTGCTATAAAAATTGATAAAACGGCTCCAACTTGTGTATCATCTGGTGGACAAAAGACTACACCAGTTACTAGTATTACTTTGATTGGTACTTGTAGTGATACAGGTGGATCTGGATGTAAGGGTAATGCTAAGAGAGTATTTAATACTCCTGGTGTTCATGATAATTTATCTCCTGGTATAGTATATGATAATGCTGGTAACTCTAAAGATTGCCCTGCTGATCAATCAGCATCAATTAAATCATCTACGGCTAAGCCTTCATGTACGTTATCAGTTAGTACTTCAGGAGTTACGTTAAATATTTATAATAATTCTACTACAGTTACGTCATATGGTATGGGTACTAGTTCAACACCTAGTTATAATTCTAAAAAATCAATGACACTTTCTGCGGGAACATTTTATGGTTATGTACAAGATAGTGATGGTAATGTAGCAACTTGTTCTGCAACTGTTACGGCGAGATCTGGGCCTAAATATAGTAAGACGGTTCATACATGCAGAAGAACAGTTAAGAGTTATGACTGTTCTAAGGCTGCTACTTCGTATTATGTTTGTGACTCTGGATATACTTTGAGTGGTGCTAAATGTAAAAAGACAGCAAATGCGACTGCAGTAAAATGGTATTATAAGTATCAAGCAAAGTGCGAGAAAGGTACTAAAACTGGTACAACTCGTTATTGTAGTAACTATAGTAAAACTAATTGTGGTTCTTCTACAGGGGGAAGATGTGAGTGGAAAGGTACTACAAGCGGTTCTTGTAGAGTAAAATCTGGTAAAAAATCACCTTGGTGTGATTCTGGTTATACTTTGTCTGGTCAAAAATGTACTAAACCAGATTGGAAATATGGAACTAGATCTAAAGTTTCTAATACGGCAACAACTAATTGTACTCCTTCTAAACCTACATGTAATTCAACGAGTGCAAGATGGACTACCTGTGATTATACTAAGACTACTTATAAATGTGATAAAGGCACAGTTAATGGTTCTAAGTGTGATATTGAAGTTAATGCTACTAAGAAATATAAATGTACTGATTCTAGTTCAACACTAAATAGTAGTGATAATAAGTGCTACATAAAAAATACTTCATATTGTCCTACAGGATTTAGTGCTTCAAAAACTAATTATGATTATGATTTTTCTACAAGTATAGAGAAAAATGCTGATTCTTGTACTGTTACTAGTCAATTTGCTTGTACTTCTAATAGACTTAAAGATACTTATGTTTCTAGTTGTACTCAAACTTCTAGTACTCAGTCTTGTGCAACAGGATATAAAACATTAAATGATAGTTATTGTTATAAAAACTAAGTAAAATTAATAGTCAATGTGTGGAGAAGACATTGACTATTTTTTTTGATTTTACTTTTTTGGGAGTTGTTTTGGAGGGGGATTTATGGTATCCTTTATATAGTATATTTATAGTAGAGGGTGATACTATTTTATGAAAAAAAAGAATAGAGGTTTTACTTTAATTGAAATATTAGCGGCGATAACTATTTTGGCAATTATATCTACTTTAACAGTTGTGGCTGTTAATAGATATACAGTTAAAACTAAGAAAAAAACATATGAGACAATGGAGAAGAGTTTGTGTAATGCTGTTAATAATTACATTACAAATGAAGGCTTAGAAGAAGATGTTGCTGATTATGGAGAGTATGGAATTACTTATGAAGCAATAGATCTGATGAATGAAAAATATTTGGAAAATTTAACAGATCCTGAAGATAAGTCGGTTGTTTGTAAAGCAAATGTTAATGTTAGATTGAGCGATGCTTCTTTAAATGGCTCACTTGATTCTGATGGATTGCTTGAATATGTTTATTATGTTAAATTAAGGTGTAAAAGATATAGTAATGATGCCGGATTTGAACAAGGTTGTTCTTTTAGTACAACAGTTGCTGATCCGGAATCTCCTGAACCTACTGGTGAACCTGGGGGATCTGACTTTGATCCGGACGTTCCAAGACCTGATCCAAATGCGGGACCAACTTGTACAGTGTTACAAGGTAACAAGAAAAAAATTTGGACTAATGTTGCACCAGTTCAAGCAGAAGTTAGATGTATAGATCATTCACGTACTGGTTGTCAACAAGATACATATACACAAAGTTTTAATACGGATACCAAGGTTGGATTTATAACAGTTGCAGATAATAATGGTGGATCTAATCAATGTCCGGTAAATATTTATCTTGATACGACGCCTCCTAGTAAACCAGTCATTTCTAGTCCTTATGAAAGCAAATGGACTAATAAAGGATTTAAAATATCAATTACTTCAACTGATGCTACTTCTGGAATTGATTATTTTGAATATAGATATCCTAATTCTTCGGTAGCAGGGGAGCAAGAATGGACAAAAATTAATAATTCTTCAAGAGATGCAGGAAATGCTAGTCCAGTTGATTTGAATGTAATAGATAGGGAATTTGATGGTTATATAGAAGTTAGAGCATGTGATGTTGCTGGTAACTGTTCACAAAGTACTCAAAGTATAATAAAAATTGATAAAACAAAACCTACTTGTGTGTCATCTGGTGGTTCTACTGGATGGAAACAAAGTGTTACATTAGTTGGAACTTGTAGTGATACAGGTGGATCTGGTTGTAAGGATAATGCAAAACTTACATTTACTAAAGATGGAGTTTATACTAATGAATCCCCTGGTAAAGTTTATGATAATGCTGGTAATTCAACAACTTGTCCAGCAGATCAGTCATTTAAAGTAGATTCCACTAAACCAACTTGTAAACTTAGTGTTAGTCTTTCTGGTATTACCTTTGCATCTAAGACTGATAATAATGGAGTTACGGCATATGGTATGGGTACTTCTACAACTCCAACATATAATTCTAGTAGTACATTAAATGTTGGAGTTGGAACATTCTATGGTTATGTAAAGGATGAAGCAGGTAATGAGAATACTTGTAAGGCAACATTAGTTTCAACGAATCAGCCAACTTACAATAAGGTGTCACAGACATGCCAAAGATCATTTGCATCTTATATTTGTAGAAGAAGTGCAAGTACTAGATATGTTTGTCCATCTGGTTATACTGATAATGGTAGTAAGTGTTATTACACAACTAATGCAAAAGCAACTACTACATATACAAAAAAAGAAAAAGAATGTAAACGCTTTGGTCCAACGCAAATACAAGACCCGGCTACCGCTACAAATGTATGTAGTGGTAAAACAACTAAGCCAACTTGTAAAAAAGTGTCAGGTTGTAGTTGGAATAACAGTCGTAGTAAGTGTAGTGGAAAGGTATATACATATTCTTGTAAAGACAATACATGGAGGTTAGTTAGCAAAACATGCTATAAAGATGTTTATACTTATAATTTTGGTACTGAGTCATCTACAAGTACTACCTCATGTTCACCTAATGTTATTTCGTGTGGTGAACATAGTTATGGTGCTTATAATAGAACTTGTACTAAAACTGGAACCTCATATTCATGTAATTCTGGTACAAGAGATGGTACTAAATGTTATCATTATTCTGGTTATGAAACTGACTATTATTGTCCTAATGGTGGCAACCTTAACGGAAGCAGTTGTTATCAAACTTCTTCATCTTGTTCAGGAGCTTGGTCTGTATATGATACTAATTATAATTACACATGGGATTCAAGTACTCAAAATAATGTGGATACTTGTACTCGACAAAGTTCATTTGTTTGTAATGGTAATACCTTGGGCAGATCATATGTTTCCTCTTGTGTTGTATCATCTACTAAACGTGCTTGTACTTCTAGTGAGACTGCTTTAGGTAGTGATTATTGTTATACGATAGGTTAAAGGGATCAAATGATTCCTTTTTCTATTGTAAAATTTGTGATTTGGTATTTTAAAAGTATTTTATTTTTAGTATAATGGTTTTGTAATGATAGGAGATGTGTTATGGCTAAGAAAAAGAGAAAGAAAACTGTTAAGAAGAGTTTTAATTATAGTGCAGAATTAACAGGAATTGTTTTAATTTTAATAGCAATTCTAGGTATTGGAAAATATGGACCAGTAGGGAGACTTTTTGCATCTTTTGGATTGTTCTTAGTTGGTTCATTATATAATGTATTTTTAATTGTTGTTTTTATTATAGGTGGATATTTATTATTAAAAAGAGAATGGCCAGACTTTTTTTCTACTAAACTTGTTGGTATTTATATTTTTACACTTGGTCTTTTGATTATGATGCATAGAGAGTTTATATTACAAAATGATGGTAATATGACGTTGATATTTAAAGAGACTATTGACCAATTAGTTATGTCTTTTAATGGTATTATGAGTACTGGTACTTTGGAAAATTGGTTAGCCGTTGGTGGTGGACTAATAGGTGGAGTGCTTGCTTCTGTATTTGTTAAATTATTTTCATTTGCTGGTATGCAGATTGTATCTTGGGTGTTAATGATTGCGGGATTCTGTTTGTTTACAAGTTTTTCAATAATTGACTTTATAAAGAATTCTATTGAGAAGAGTAAGGAGATTAAAATTCATAAGAAGGAGGAAAAAGAGAAGAAATCATCAGTTATTATTAGTGATGGTGATGATGAGGAGGAAAGTGATAAGAAAGTTCCAGAAAATAATCATATTAAGATTACTAGTATTGATGAGTTAACTAAGGTTCCTGAGAAAAATGAAAAGATTGAGCCAGTAAGTGTACCTGTTGCTAGTAATGAAGTTAAAGAAGCACCAGTATGTAATTTACAATATAAATTGCCACCTTTAAGTTTACTTGATCAACCTAAGAAAAAAGAAAAAGGTATGGATAATGCTGCAATAGAGAAAAATATTGAAATACTTGAACAAGTACTTAAAGATTTTAAGATTGTTGGTAAAGTAGTTGAAGTACATATTGGACCTAGTGTTGCACAATATGAATTAGAAATTGCTTCTGGTACAAGGGTTAATAAAATTACTTCTATTAATAGAGAGATTGCTCTTGCTCTTGCTAAAAAAGATGTACGTATAGAAGCACCTATTCCTGGTAAAAATACTGTTGGTATAGAGTTTGCTAATGATAAATCTACTCCGGTTAGTTTTTATGAGATTATTAGTAGTAAGAAAATGCAGGATGCTATGAATAAGAAATTAATGGTACCTTTAGGTAAGAGTATTATGGGTGATGTTGAAGTCTGTGAAGTTAATAAGATGCCACATTTACTTATTGCTGGTACTACTGGTTCTGGTAAATCAGTTTGTGTTAATGGAATTATTTGTTCTATTTTGATGAGGGCTAGACCAGATGAAGTTAAACTTGTTATGGTTGATCCTAAAGTAGTTGAATTATCTGTTTATAATGGAATTCCACATTTAATGTGTCCGGTTGTTACTGATCCGAAAAAGGCAGCTGTTGCTTTAGCAAAGATGGTTGCTGAAATGGAAAGACGTTATGAGACATTTAGTGAGACTGGTACTAAGAATATTGAATCATATAATGATTATATAGATAAATGGAATAAAGAAAATTCTCATGATGAGTATAAAAAGACTAAGATGCCATATATAGTTGTTATTATCGATGAGTTGTCTGACTTGATGATGGTTGCGGCTAAAGAAGTTGAAGATTCAATTTTACGTATTACACAAAAGGCTCGTGCGGCAGGAATTCATTTGATCGTTGCAACTCAAAGGCCTTCAACTGAAGTTATTACTGGTTTGATTAAGGCAAATATTCCATCTCGTATATCATTTGCAGTTGGATCAGGAATTGATTCTAGAACAATACTTGATCAAACTGGTGCTGAGAAATTACTTGGTAAAGGTGATATGCTATTCTTACCAATTGGAGTTAATTCACCAACTCGTATTCAAGGTTCATTTATTACAGATGATGAGATTAAACGTTTAATTGACTTTACAGTTGAACAACAAAAGGCACAATATGATGAGTCGTTATTGAATCTTGAGGCAGTTGATCATAATGCTGTTGATGATACGGTTATTGATGAGGTAGCAGGTGATGCTGATAGTGAGGAAGAATTATATCAACAAGTATTAGAATTTGTTGTTAGAACTCAGCGAGCAAGTGCTTCGCTTTTACAAAGAAAGTTTAAGATAGGTTATAATAAGGCTGCTAGAATGATTGATACACTAGAGGAGAGAGGCGTTATTGGACCGGCGACGGGAAACTCTAAGCCTAGGGAAGTATTGGTACAATTTGATGAGAGTTCTAAAGGAGAAGTAACAGAATAATCTAGTTACTTTCTTTTTTGATTATGTATGTTATAATGAAATAGGAGGTATATATAAATGACAGCACATATAGAAAGTAGTAAAGATGATATAGCAAAGGTAGTATTAATGCCAGGAGATCCATTAAGGGCAAAATATATAGCAGAACACTTTTTAACGGATTATAAATTAGTTAATAGTGTTAGAAATATGTTTGCTTATACTGGCTATTATAAAGGAAATAAGGTTACAGTATTTTCATCAGGTATGGGAATTCCAAGTATAGGAATTTATGCTTATGAATTATTTAAGTTTTACGATGTAGAGAAGATTATTAGAATTGGGACATCTGGTATAATTCATAAGGATGTTAAGTTACTTGATGTTATTTTAGCGACTGGTGCTTATTCTGTTAGTACTTTTCCATTATTATTTGATGGAGATACTAATAAAGAATATGAATCTAGTAGTGAGTTAAATAATTTGATTATAGAAAAAGGAAGAGAACTTGGTACTAATATAAAGGCTGGTAAAATTATTACGAGTGATGTTTTTGATCCATATGTAGATGGAGAAAAGTTTATGAGTAATTTTCCTAATGAGGAATTTTTAGCTAGTGAAATGGAAGCATTTTGTCTTTTCTATTTAGCAAAAAAACTAAATAAACAGGCAACATCATTGCTTACAGTAGTTGATTCAAAATATGATAAGAGAAGTTTAACTAGTGAAGAGAGAGAACAATCATTAAATGATATGATTGTACTTGCTTTAGAAAGTGTTTCTAATAAAAATTAAAATACTGAATATACTAATTGATAGAGGTGGCTTATGGAATATATAAAAAAAGATTTAGGTTCTTATAAATTGCATTTAATTAAAACTGATAAATTTAAGTCTATTTTTGTTAGAGTTTCATTTCATAGAGTAGTTAAGAAAAATGAGATTACTATTAGGAATATTTTAAGTGATATGTTTATGCAATCTAGTAAGAAATATGGCAGTAAAAGAGAACTTACAATAAAAGCACAAGATTTGTATGCAGCAGGACTTAAAACTTCTAATTCAAGACTTGGTAATTATATTAATACAGATTTTTATTTAACTACTTTACATGATAAATATACAGAAGAGGGAAATTTTGCTGCCTCATTAGAGTTTTTGAGTGAAATTATGTTTAATCCAGATGTTGAGGATGGAAAGTTTAATGCTGAAAAATTAGATATAGTTAAGAGTAATTGTAGAAGTGCGTTAAATTCTATAAAAGAAGATGCTGGTAATTATAGTTTGATTCGTATGGCTGAGATGTTTGGTGAAGAAGAGGAACCTATCTCTTATAGAATGATGGGATATTTAGAAGATTTAGATAAGATTGATGGAGAGGCTCTTTATAATTTTTATCTAGATATGATTAAGAATGACTTTGTTGATATTTTTGTTATTGGAGATATTGATTTTAAAGAGACTACCGACTTAATTAAGAAGTATTTTAAATTTGACGTATTAAAGAAAATAAAGATGCCGTTTATGGTTGAGGAGAGAAAGCCTAGAAGTAAAAAATTGGTGCAAAATGAGGAAATTGATAATACTCAGTCTAAACTTGCGATTGCATGTAGAGTAAATGGACTTAGTGAATATGAAAGGGGATATCCGTTAACTTTATTTAATGTTATTTTTGGAGGATGTTCTGATTCTAAATTATTTAAAGAAGTTCGAGAAGAAAATTCTTTATGTTATTCAATTTATTCTATTACTAATAAGTTAGATAATGTTTTAATAATTAGGGCGGGAATAGATAAAGAAAATTATAAGAAGACAGTTAGTTTGATTGAGAAAGATTTAAAGGATATGTGCAATGGTAAGTTTGATGAGACTGATATTTTAATGGCAAAAGAGTACTATAATACAGCATTAGAGGAGATTGAAGATAGTCAGAGTAAGATTGTTCATAATTATTTGATGATGGAATTAATTAATGCTGATGATATAGATGTAAAACGCGAGAAGATGAACAAAGTTACTAAGAGTGAAATAGTTAAGGTTGCTAAAAAGGTAACTATAGATACGATATTCTGTTTAGAAGGAGTTAAAGATGAAGAAGATTGATTTTAAAGGATTAGATGTTAGTTGTTATAAAGAAGTTCTTGACAATGGATTAGAAGTATTTTTAATACCTTTTACAAATAAGAAAAATTATTTTATGGCTTATGCTACAAAGTTTGGTTCTGAAATTACTAATTTTATTCCGGCAGGAGAAGATAAAGAAATAAAAGTACCAGATGGTATTGCACATTTCTTGGAACATAAGATGTTTGAACAAGAAGATGGGATAGATCCATTTACTTATTTTTCAAAATCTGGGACTGGGGCTAATGCTTTTACTTCTTTTGATAGAACACAGTATATTTGTTATGGTACTAAGAATTTTAATGATAATTTAGCATTTTTATTAAGTTATGTTGATTCTCCTTATTATACAGATGAAAATGTAGAGAAGGAAAAGGGTATTATTGCGGAAGAGTTAAATATGTATTCTGATATGCCTGATTGGCAGATTGAGACTAAGTTACGAGAAGCAATTTATGTAAATCATCCTAGACGTATTGATATAGGTGGAACAGTTCCTGAGATTATGAAAATTACTAAGGAAGAGTTATATACTTGTTACAATAATTTTTACAGTCCTAATAATATGTTTTTATTGTTAGTTGGCAATTTTGATGTAGAAGAGGCTAGAAATATTATCAATGAGGAAATGAAGAGTCGTAAGAATATGGGTACACCTGTAGTTACAGATATTTTAGAGGAGAAGGAAGTTAATGTTCATGAAGAGACTTTCTATACTAATATTAAGGTACCTAAAGTTGCGATTGGATTAAAAATTTCTACTGATAATCTTAAGGATTATGATGAGTTGACGTTGGATTTGTATTTGCAGATGTTTAGTACACTTGTTTTTGGTAGTTCTTCTTTATTTAGGGAAAGAGTTAGAAATAAGAAGTTGCTTAATAGTTTTTCAGCAGATTGGGAATCAATTCCTGGATTTAAAAACTATTTAATGATTGTATCAACAGATAATCCAGCTGAATTTATTAGAGAGTTTAAGGAAGAAATCAGTAATATTAATATTTTAGATGATGCTTTTAATAGAATGAAGAAGGTATGGATTTCTAGTGAAGTTAAATTATTTGATTATGTTGATAGTGTTGCTAGTAATGTTTCAGATGATTTAATTAGATATGGTGATGTTATTCCTGATAAGATTGAAAGATTTAAAAAGTTGAGTATTGAAGAGTTGAAAGATATTATTTCAAAGATTGATTTTAATAATATTTGTTATATTAAATGTTTAGGTAAGGAAGAATAGTTATTGTAATAAATAAAAAACTGTGGTAAGATGAATATAGATGAAGGAAACTTCATAAAATAAAAAAGGAACACTTAATTTTCGTGTGTTGGGTGTTACCTTATATTGGTATTACCTAACAACTAGTTAGGTGATTTTCTTTTATACTAAAACTATTAATAGTAGAAATAGTAAAAGGTAGATGATTATTACTAAAGAAGTAATCAAAGAGTCTTTCTTGTTCATAATATCGCCTCCTTTCTTAATAGAAAGGTATCACCCAACAATCAAATGTTCCAAGACTATAGTAACAAATAAAAATAGGGTATGCAAACTGTGGAAAAGTCCTATTTTTTGAATTTAGTTATGGTAATTTTTGTCTTTATGAGTTAATTTTTTCAAAACTGATAGTTAAGTATCTTGAATATGATATTTTCGAGTTTGATTCTGCTTGAAAAAAAAATATTTTGTGGCATTAGTATGCAGTTGAACTGGATCAAAGTTCATGGTATAATGAATACAGATGAAGGAAACTTCATAAAATAAAAAGGAACACTTAATTTAGCGGTTGAGTGTTACCTTATATGGGTTAAGCACCTAACTACTAGTTAGGTGCTGTTTTTTCTTTTGTCTTATATTTTTAAAATGATAAGTAAAAGAAGTAAAATAATAATAAGCAATGATGTGATTAAAAAATCTTTTTTTGCCATATTATCACCTCCTTTTGAAAGAGGCAGCACCCAACAATTAAATGTTCCAAGACTATAGTAACAAATAAAAATAAGGTATGCAAACTGTGGAAAAGTACGTTTTTTTAAATTTAGTTATGGCAATTTTTAACCTTATAAGTTGATTTTTTCAAAACTAATAGTTAAGTATCTTGAATATGGCATTTTAGAGTTTAATTTTACTTGAAAAAATTTTTTTGTGGCTGTAGTATTGTATAATTGTAAATGATGTGAGACAAAATTTATAAAAAAATTAAAGGCAATATGATATAGTTATTTTGTAATTA